>CAZGVI010000051.1:0-25079 GCA_964529395.1 uncultured Acetatifactor sp. | reverse complement strand
GTTAAGACGCCGCCCTCTCACGGCGGAAACAGGGGTTCGATTCCCCTATCAGCTGCTTTCTTTCACAGTTATTGCGGATAACAGTTATGGCTGATTGGTCAAGCGGTTAAGACGCCGCCCTCTCACGGCGGAAACAGGGGTTCGATTCCCCTATCAGCTGCTTTCTTTCACAGTTATTGCGGATAACAGTTATGGCTGATTGGTCAAGCGGTTAAGACGCCGCCCTCTCACGGCGGAAACAGGGGTTCGATTCCCCTATCAGCTGCTTTCTTTCACAGTTATTGCGGATAACAGTTATGGCTGATTGGTCAAGCGGTTAAGACGCCGCCCTCTCACGGCGGAAACAGGGGTTCGATTCCCCTATCAGCTGTTATTCTTTTAACAGAATAGCCCAACCCGAAAGTGCCGGAAACAATTTGTTTCGGGCATTTTTTATTCAGGAAACGGACTTGACAAAGAGTGTCTAATGCGTTAGACTGATAATAGGTCTAACGCATTAGAATTTTTTGCGAAAAAAGGAGTAAATCGGATGGACATACCTAAAATATTTGAGAGCGAATATCGTTTCTGCGAGATCCTGTGGGAGAAAGAGCCCATCGGCAGCGGGGAATTGGTGGAGCTGTGCAGGGAGCGGCTGGGATGGAAGAAGTCTACTACCTACACGGTCATCAAGCGGCTGACGGAGCGGGGCGTGGTCAGATCGGAAAAAGCCGTGGTGACTTCTCTGATCTCCAGGGAGCAGGTACAGGAGGCGGAGAGCCAGGAGATCGTTACCAGGAATTTTTCCGATTCCCTGCCGCAGTTTGTGGCTGCTTTTACCAGGAGCAGAAAGCTGCGGCCCGAGGAGGCGGAGGAGATCCGGCGGCTGATCGAGGAGTACCGGGACTGAGCAGGCGAAACGGCCATTTATAGGGGGAGCGATATGGAGGATCTATTTTTAAAGATTTTGGAGATGAGTCTCAGGGGAACCGCCTGCATGGTGATCGTGCTGGCATTGCGCCTGTGCCTGCGGAGAAAACCCAGAAGTTTTTCCTATGTGTTGTGGATGGTGGTCTTTCTGCGGCTGCTGTGCCCTTTTACCCTGCAAAGCCATTATTTCGGTCTGAATCTGGGAAATATGGAGCAGAGACTGGAAAACGCGGCCTACGAACAGGAAGTGGCATGGTACCAGATACTGGTGCGTAAGGACGGTACTGTGGAGACTTCCGTGAGCCATGGAAGGATGGGGACGGCGGCGGCAGATACTTTTGGGGAGGAACCTGTGCCGGTGCTCTCGGATCCGTATCCGGGTATGGATCGGGCGGCAGGCAGTCTTTCGGAGACAGGAGCACAGGTTAGCAGGCGGTACAGCCGCAGCGAGGTGCTGGTCCAGGAGCGGACATGGGTGATTGTGTGCAGTCTGGTCTGGGGAGCCGGGGCAGCGATACTGCTGGGATATAGTCTGGTATCCTACCTGCTGCTGCGCAGACGCCTGAGACAGGCGGTGCGGATACAGGAGGATGTGTATGAGAGCGAACGGATCCATACGCCGTTTTTGCTGGGTATCTTTGATCCGCGTATCTATCTGCCCATGGGGCTGCCACAGGAGGAGAGGGCATATGTGCTTGCCCATGAACTGGTACACTTAAAGAGGAGGGATTATCTGGTCAAAACGCTGGCATGGCTGGCGGTGTCTCTCCACTGGTTCAATCCGATGGTGTGGCTGGCCTATGGCCTGATGGTGCGGGATATGGAGATGTCCTGCGACGAGCGGGTGATACGGCGGCTGGGAGAGGGGAGCAAAAAGGCATATTCCAAAGCGCTGCTGGCCATATCCGGCATCTCTGGGGAGGGGGTCCGCAGACGGGTATTGACCGTTACGCCTCTTGGTTTTGGAGAGAATGATATCCGCAGGAGAGTAAAGAATATCTTGGCGTACCGCGGTGTGAAGATCGGCACGGGAGCGGTATTGGCGGCTCTGCTCGTGGCCCTGGGGCTGATGCTGATGACGGATGTGAAAGGGACCGGCGCGGAGGATGCGGGGGAGCCCCAGTCTGCATCGAAGGTGCAGCCGGAAACGGAAAATGCCTCAGGCATAGGCGGGAGTCTGGAGGAACGGGAACTGACTGAGATGGAGCACACAGGCGGTGCTGTACGGGGGAACGAGGCGTCGGGAGTGGACAGACAGGACGGCTCTATCTATATCGTTGACAGCCCGCAGCAGGAGGGTACGCCTGATGAGGAACCCTTGAGCGGCCTGGAAAGTCTGAAGGAGATGGATCGGGGCGGCGAGATGACCTGGGAGCTGCTGCAGACGCTGGTGGAGCAGAAGAACCCCCGGCTGGAAGATTACGCCGGATACGCGGGGGCGGTCTGGCCGGAGGAGGATCTGGGCCTCAGCCGTCGCCTGGTCTATAACCTGGAGGATAGGGACAGCGGACAGAGCTACCGCCTGGATATATATTATGATAAGGAAGATCTGGAACTTAGCAGCGTATATCTGTATCGGGAGAGCGACCGGGATATGCGGCTGCTGTATGACGACAGGGTGGCGGAAGGAGGGGGACTCTGGCGCTATACGGAGATCGACGCTTTTCGCCGGGACATTAAACAGCTTGACGACTGGGTGAGCGGCTGGGAACTTCCCCACGAGGAACAGGTACAGATAAGTCCCTACCGGGCGGATCTGTATCTGGGAGGAGGCGTTCTGTTTACCTGGAAAGCGGAGAGCCGTAATCTGGAGGAGATGTGGGCGCCCGAGGATTGGAAGAGCGCCGGCGGCTTTGCCAAGGTATGGCGGGAAGAGGAGATGGAGGGATCTGGGACGCCGCCGTTTTTCTTTGACTCTGACGGACGGCTCACGGATATGAGGATCATGGCGAACCACAGTGATGAAAATACTGACAGCGCAAGGCAGAAGGAGATCCTGGAGGGCTGTCAGGAGCAGGCGGTTCTTCTGTCCATGAACCATGACCTGTATACGGTCAGCGAACTGTATGACCTGGAGGAGGCGGGGCATCCGGTACCGGAGGAGGAGACCACCGCCAATATCTGGTATATCGGCTTTGCCAGGGAGGATGTGCCCTACGGTTATATCCTGTTTCTCTCAGAGCGGTATTATACGAGAGAGGAGGCCATTGCCATGGCGAGGAGCATCCGCTTTACGGACGCGGCATGGCAGAGCGGGTCTTGACAATTTTCATAGATAGGGATATATTAAGTCCTGTGAGAAAGGCGCAGATATTGTCGGTTCTCATGGGGCTTAACTTTTGTATACTGCGGGCAGGGCATCCCTGTAAAAATGATGCTACATGATGTTGCTGTAATAGAAACAGGGAAAAACCGAAATACTTTTTAAGAAGAGACGCAGTGAGTATAAAATATCAGGAAGGATAGACGGAGCCGTAATTATGATGGATAAAAATGCGAAGATATACGTGGCCGGACACCGGGGAATGGTGGGGTCTGCCATTGTGAGAGAATTGGAGCGCCAGGGCTACAAAAATATCGTTACCCGCACCCATGGGCAGCTGGATCTGCGCAGCCAGCAGGCGGTGGAAGATTTTTTCCGGAAAGAGGCACCCGACTATGTGTTTCTGGCCGCGGCCAGGGTGGGCGGGATCGCCGCCAACGACAGCGCCCAGGCAGATTTTATGTATGACAATATGATGCTGGAGATGAACGTGATCCACAGCGCCTGGAAATGCGGCTGCCGGAAACTGGAGTTCCTGGGTTCATCCTGCATTTATCCGAGGCTGGCGCCCCAGCCCATGCCGGAGAGCTGTCTGCTTACCAGCGAGCTGGAAAAGACCAATGAGGCTTATGCGCTGGCCAAGATCTCGGGTCTGAAGTATTGCGAGTATCTGAACAGACAGTACGGTACGGATTATATCTCCGTGATGCCCACCAATCTGTACGGGCCCAACGACAATTACCACCCGGTTCACAGCCATGTGCTGCCCGCGCTGATACGGCGGTTCCACGAGGCCAGGGAGCAGGGCCTTCCCCATGTGACATGCTGGGGGGACGGCAGCGCCCTGCGGGAATTTCTCTATGTGGACGATCTGGCGCAGCTCTGCGTCTTCCTGATGAATCATTACAGTGGTGATGAGACGGTGAACGCGGGGACGGGCAAGGAGCTGAGCATTAAAGAACTGGCGGAGACGGTGGCCCGGATCGTGGGCTATGAGGGAGAGATCCGCTGGGATACCAGCAAGCCCAACGGAACACCCAGAAAGCTGTTGGATGTCAGCAAGGCCAAGGCGCTGGGGTGGCAGTACCACACGGAACTGGAGGAGGGCATACGTCTGGCATACGAGGATTTCCTGCACAATCCCATGCGGGCGGAACGATAGAGACACAAGTGGAGGGGCCAAAGCGGCCCCTCTGTTTTTTACCATATCTAAAATTCTGACGGCACGGATACTCTTCTCGGCAACATGAGCCTGTCCTGTTTGTCGCACATGGACAGCATGGTCAGATACTTCACCAGATCCTGCTGACTCTCCGGCGTCAGTTCGATGATACTGTTCATGATATCGCTGGCGGTATAGCGGTCTACCAGTTCCCGGTTCAGATTGTCGATGGGAGAGACGTACTGGGTGCGGTCGAGCAGATAGTCCGCCGACACATTGAAATAGTTGGCCAGCTTGCATAAAGTCTTGAGATCCGGGGAATGTATGCCGTTCTCATAATTGGAGATAGTGCCCACCGACACATGCAGATACACGGCCAACTGTTTCTGATAGATCCCTCTTTCTACCCGTAGACGGTACAATTTTTCCCCGAAATCCATATTCCCCTCATTTCCGCATACCCCAGACCGACCTGTGATATTGCTTTGTCTATGATTATGTCGTTTTCTGTTGATTTATGGTATATTATAACACATGTTTGAAAAAATGGAATAGTATTATAGAATGTAGGAAAATTTTGACTTCATGAAACATAAACTAAACGAATGATAAATTGGATAATTTATATAGTTCAAATCAAATACATTATAATTTTAGCGTTTGTAAAACATGATAAAAAAAGGGGACAAGTTATTGACAAAGCACTTGCTTGATGATAGCATGATGAAAAATAACAGAAAGAGGTGGCGTTAATGAAGAGGGGAATTGTTTTATTATCTTTATGTGTATCGTTGGTGAGTATATCTTTGCCGGTATATGCGGCTACTCATACGCATGTTATGCCGTCTAACCCCAGTGTAGGAGACTGGGAATTTATAAGGGTAGTAAATGTGCGTGCTGGCGGTACTCACGCTTATCCTAAGAGTGTAGACGATCTAGGAAATGTGCTGGAGTGGGGACGGTGTACTGATACGATTTATACGGAAGAGTATGGCCTGCGTTGTATCACTTGTAAGGAATATGGAAGTTATACGACACGTGAACGTACCGAACATAATCCACAATAATTTATTAAGAACCCATTCCTGGTAATAAAAGCAGGGATGGGTTTTTGAAAGAGGAACTTGTATGAAGAATAAAATCGTCCTTTGTACAGTATTCATATTTTTGTTACTGCTGGCAGGATGCGGCAGGACGGATGGGGAGGAACATGCTCCCATACTTGCCTATTCCATACAGGAGATATCCATACCGGAGCCGGATGAGGATCTTACGCAGGATTTTTCCTATATTATGGAGGACGATTACAGGTTGGTATCGGGAACGCTGTATCGGCTGGCAACGGTTTTTCGGGAGAACGAGGGTAAAGTTCGCTGGTATCTGCAGAGCCTGTCGGCTCCCTATGAAGAATGGGATACAGTATTGCTGGAGACTCTGCCGGATCTGGGGGACAGGGAGGTGACGGTCAAGCAGCGGGGTATAACAGAGGACGGCAATGTATACTTTATATACAGCGGCGGCAATGACGAAGAATATATTTTTATCCTGCGGGAAGGTACATGGCTGGAAACGGATGCTCTGCCGGTTGCTGATACGGGGGAAAATATTTATACAGCGGATGCCCAGGCGCTATACCGGCAGGAGGACGGAGAGCGGGAAGAACTGCTGTTCTGGTCTTCCTATGGAATATCTCTGAGTGACGCGCTGATGCTATGGGCCGAATCGGAGGATCACATGATTCTGGCGGACGTAACGCCAGGCAGGCGCAGGCTGTTTAAGGTGGAAAACGGAGAGCAAAGCCGGACGCGGGAAAAACAGCAGGTGGTGCTGGCGGCATACCTGACGCCGTCCCTACAGAAATCCATAGAGGAATTTAACAGACAGAGCGAGAATTATGAGGTGGTGGTCAGAGATTGCTATCAGGAATCCTTCACAGATCTGCAGGAGCGTTTTCGGGCGGAGATGATCGCGGGCGACGGGCCGGATCTTATTCACAATTTGTTTGTTCCCATATATAGTTATGCAAAGAGTGGTGTTCTGGAGCCGTTGGACGACTGGCTGCCGGAAGATCGGCTTCTGCCGCAGACCGTGGAATCCGGCAGGGTGGAGGGACATTGCTATATCGCTCCCTATGAGTTTTCTCTGCAGTCTCTTATCACTACACGCGAGATCGCGGGAGAGCGTACCCAGTGGACGCTGGGGGAGATGAAGGAGGTCATGGCAGAGCGCCCGGCGGAGTTTTTTTACGGCGGAGCGTCCGGGCAGGACGTACTGTACTGTATGATTGGCATGGATGAGGAAAATACGGCTTTTGTGGATTGGGAACAGGGGATCTGCCATTTTGATACGGAAGAATTTGTATCGTTGCTGGAATGTTCCGGAGCATGGGCGGATATGCGAAAAAACCGTGATGTGGCTTATGGGAAAGAGGAGCTTATTAGCAGGCTGGCGCTGGTGGAGCAGTTGTGGCGCACTCCTGCCACTCTGGAAAGTTATTATACAAACCTGGAGGAATTGGGAGGCTCCTGTGTCTATATTGGGTATCCGACAGAAAGCGGAAACGGCAGCTTTGTCGAAGGATGGGGATTTGCCATCAACCGTTCTTCCACCTGTAAAGACGGGGCAAAGGCCTTTCTGGAATACCTGATGTCTCCTAAGGTGCAGTGGGAACGGTGGGAGGAGACGGGGAATCTGCCAGTAGACAGGGAACTGCTTGAGCGGGTCATGAAGGAATCTGTCGGAATTTTGTCTGACGGACAGGAGGCGGCCTCTTCTCACAGCGGGATACCTGGTGAGGAGGAGATTCAGTATTATTGGGAGCTTTTATTAAACAGTAAAGCAGTGGGAAATCGGTATAATGGAATCCAGGATATTATCTCGGAAGAGACTGCCGGTTATTACGAGGGGAACAGGGACCCATGGGAAGTGGCCGGAGTGCTGCAGAACAGGGTGCAGCTGTATCTGGATGAACAAGTTTGAAACTGACGTTTCAAATACTGATTGGTGCAATACCGCAGGCAAGGCCTGCGGTATGCGGGAAAGAGGTAAAAATGAAAAAATGTATTGACAAGCACCGTGTGAAGGCATATACTTAGGTAGAATTAAAGATCGTTACTAGAGTGAGAGTGGTTGCTGACCACTCTTTCTTGATGTTATAGCCAAAGGGGAAAGCGATATGTCAAAGAGAGAGGATTACGAGAGCAGGACGGAAACGCTGCTGCAGCCCATAGCTGCCGCGCAGGGCGTGGAGATCTACGATGTGGAGTATGTGAAAGAGGGCAGCGACTATTATCTGCGGGCCTATATTGACAAGGCGGAAGGCGTGAATATCGAGGACTGCGAGAATGTGAGCCGGGCGCTGTCCGACGCGCTGGATCGGGAGGACTTTATTCCCGACGCTTATATCCTGGAGGTGAGCAGTCCGGGTCTGGGGCGCACGCTGAAGAAGGATCGGCATCTGGCGCGCAGCATCGGTGAGGAAGTGGAGATCAAACTGTACAAGCCGCTTGATGGGACCAAGGAGTACGCGGGAGTGCTGAAATCTTTTGACGAGGGCGTCGTCGTGATAACGGAGGGGACGATGGACCGTATCTTTGCGAGGAACGATATAGCGGTGATTCGATTGGCGCTTGACTTTTAAACAGGAATTGCCCGTTGGGGCAGAATGGAGGAAAAGTAGAAAATGAATAAGGAACTGATGGAGGCACTGGACATTCTGGAGAAGGAGAAGGAGATCAGCAAGGAGACTTTGTTTGAGGCGATAGAGAACTCTCTGCTGACTGCCTGCAAGAACCACTTCGGCAAGGCGGATAATGTCAAGGTAGAGATCGACCGGGAGACCTGTGATTTTCTGTGTTACATGGAAAAAGAGGTGGTGGAGACCAAAGAGGATGTGGAAGATCCCGTGCTGCAGATCGCGCTGGAGGATGCCCGGGAGCTTTCCCAGAAGGCCCAGGTGGGCGATATCCTGAACGTAGAGATCAAGTCCAAGGAGTTTGGACGTATCGCCACGCAGAATGCCAAGAACGTCATCCTGCAGAAGATCCGGGAGGAGGAGCGCAGCGTCATCTATAATCAGTATTTTGAGAAGGAGAGGGACGTTGTGACAGGCGTGGTACAGCGCTATATCGGTCGCAATATCAGCATTAATCTGGGCAAGGCGGACGCGATGCTCAGTGAGAGCGAGCAGGTGCGGGGCGAAGTGTTTATGCCCACCGAGCGTATCAAGGTATATGTGTTGGAGGTGAAGAACACACCCAAGGGTCCCCGCATCAATGTGAGCCGTACCCATCCGGAACTGGTAAAGAGACTGTTTGAGTCCGAGGTTACGGAGATCAAGGACGGCACGGTGGAGATCAAGAGCATTGCCCGTGAGGCCGGCAGCCGTACCAAGCTGGCTGTGTGGTCCCACAATCCCAACGTGGATGCGGTGGGCGCCTGCGTGGGCCTGAACGGCGCGAGAGTCAACGCCATAGTGGAAGAGCTGCGGGGTGAGAAGATCGATATCGTGAACTGGGACGAGAATCCCGGCAATCTGATACAGAACGCGTTGTCTCCCGCCAAGATTGTGGCCGTTTTCGCGGATCCCGACGAAAAGACCGCCAAGGTGGTAGTGCCGGACTATCAGTTGTCTCTGGCCATTGGCAAGGAGGGACAGAACGCCCGCCTGGCCGCCAGACTGACAGGGTACAAGATCGATATCAAGTCCGAGACGCAGGCCAAGGATGCTCCCGGTTTCCGCTACGAGGACTATGTGGACGACGAGTATGACGATGACGAGGATTATATAGAGGAATATGACGGCGAGGACGGAGAATATGCCGAAGACGACGGATATCAGGAGTAAGGGGGCGGCGCGATGGCAAAGAAAGTTCCCTTGCGGCAGTGTATCGGCTGTGGAGAGATGAAAAGTAAGAAGGAAATGATGAGGGTCCTGAAAGCCACAGACGGGACGATCTGCCTGGATGTCACAGGAAAAAAGAACGGCAGGGGCGCATATATTTGTACACAGAGAGAATGCCTGCAAAAGGCCCGCAAAAATAAAGGGCTGGAGCGTTCCTTCAAGATGAGTATTCCCGAGGAAGTATATGAGAACCTGAACAAGGAGTTTGAAGATATTGAGGCAAAATAAAGTATTATCATTGCTCGGACTGGCAATCAGAGGGCGCAATTTGGTAAGCGGTGAGTTTCAGACTCAGAACGCAGTGAAGAGCGGGCACGCTATGCTGGTTATCGTGGCGGAGGATGCGTCAGCGAACACCAAAAAATTATTCACAGACAAATGTTCCTATTATGGCGTTCCGGTGTATTGTTACGGAACTAAGGAGAGTTTGGGCAGCGCCATTGGAAAGGAAATGAGGTCTTCTCTGGCAGTATGCGATGCAGGTTTGGCACAGGCGGTCATGAGGGCACTGGATGAGGAAGGTGCCTGCCGGGTAAAGGGAGGTAGTGAGCATGGCAAAAATGAAGGTACATGAGTTAGCGAAGGAAGTAAACAAGTCAAGCAAGGAAATTGTGGCATTTTTGCAGGAAAAAGGAATAGAAGCCAAGGCGGCAAACAGTTCAGTGGACGACGCGAACGTGGAGCTGGTGCGAAAGGCTTTTGGCGGAAAGGGAGACACACAGGTGGGAGAGACTCGTGAGAAAGCCTCTAAAGAGGTCAATAGGGAGGTCAACAAGGAGAAAACCGCGCAGAATGAGTCGTCGGCTGTTGCCAAGGCGCCGGCTAAAGCAGCTGAATCCGAGGGGAGAACGGAAAAGCAGGCGGAGCGGCAGAATGTGCCCAAAAAGAAAAAGACCATTATCGTTGTCAGCAATCCGCAGAACTCCAAAATATCGGGACAGAAAGCCAGGGGCAACGGACAGCAGGGTCAGGGAAGAAACGGACAGGGCGGCCGTGGCGGTAACAATGGCAGCAACAATGGCGGCAGACCCGCTCCCAGAACGCCGATCAAACCGCTGACGCCCCCGTCCCCTACTCCCAGTGTGCAGATGGTGGTTTCCAAACCTCAGCCCAAGCCCAAGAAACCCGTGGAGGAGCAGGCGGTGGAGACACCGGCAGCACAGAATGCGGCGCCCGTACCTGCCGTGACAGAGACGCCGACACAGGAGCGCAGGCCTGCGCAGGACGGCGACCGCAGGGAGCAGAGCAAAGGCGCTGACAGAGAGCGGGAGAGAAGTTCCGAGCGCGGAGGGCATGGCGCGGAGCGTCGTGACGGTCAGAGAGAGGGCCAGCGCGGCGGTTATCAGGGGGGCCGTGACGGTCAGAGAGATGGGCAGAGAAACGGCTATCAAGGGGGCCGTGACGGCCAGAAAGACGGCGGTTTCCAGGGCAATCGCCAGGGAAACCGTGACGGTCAGACCAGAGGCGGCTATCAGGGCAGCCGTGACGGCCAGAGAGGCGGCAGTTTCCAGGGCAGCCGTCCGGGCGGCGGTCAGTTTGGAGGACGAAACGCGGCTCCCGGAGGCCGGCCGGCGTTTAACAAGGACGGAAACGGCGGACGTTCCTTTGGCGGCGGAAGACCCGGGCAGGGCGATAAGTTCCGTGGCCAGCAGCAGGGCGGCAAGAGTTTTGCCGCGGATACGCCCGGCAAGGACAATGAAAAGCACAGAGAAGAAGAAAAGAGACGTATCAGCCAGGAGAAAGATAAGCGCAACCGCAAGGACTATATGTACGAGGAGGACGAGGCTCTGAAGAATAAGCCCGGCCGATTCATAAAGCCCGAAAAGAAACGGGAGGAGGCCGTGGAGGAGGTTATCAAAGTCATCGTCCTGCCTGAGTCCATCACCATCAAGGAACTGGCGGAGAAGATGAAACTGCAGCCCGCAGCCATCATCAAGAAACTGTTCCTGGAGGGTAAGATTGTCACCGTGAATCAGGAGATATCCTACGAGGATGCGGAAAACATCGCCATGGAGTACGATATTCTCTGCGAGAAAGAAGTAAAGGTGGATGTGATCGAGGAACTGCTCAAGGAGGATGAGGAGTCGGAGGAAAACATGGTGGAACGTCCTCCCGTCATCTGTGTTATGGGACATGTAGACCACGGCAAGACCTCCCTGCTGGACGCGATCCGTAAGACCAATGTCACGGACAAGGAGGCCGGCGGCATCACTCAGCATATCGGGGCTTATACTGTGTCCATCAACGATCGCAAGATCACATTCCTGGACACTCCCGGCCATGAGGCTTTCACCGCTATGCGTATGCGGGGCGCCAATGCCACGGATATCGCCATTCTGGTGGTGGCCGCGGACGACGGGGTGATGCCTCAGACCATAGAGGCGATCAGCCATGCCAAGGCAGCGGGCATAGAGATCATTGTGGCTGTAAACAAGATCGACAAGCCGGGCGCCAATGTGGAGCGTGTGAAACAGGAGCTGACGGAGCATGAACTGATTCCCGTGGATTGGGGCGGAACCACCGAGTTTGTACCCGTATCCGCCAAGTCCGGCGAAGGGATCGAGAACCTGCTGGAGACGATTCTGCTGACTGCGGATATTCTGGAGCTGAAGGCCAATCCTGACAGAAGGGCCAGAGGCTTGGTCATCGAGGCGGAACTGGATAAGGGCCGGGGCCCCGTGGCTACGGTTCTGGTGCAGAAGGGGCGCCTGCAGGTGGGAGATTTTATCTCCGCGGGTTCCAGCCACGGCAAGGTTCGGGCCATGATCGACGATAAGGGACGTCGGGTCAAAGAAGCCCTTCCCTCCACTCCTGTGGAGATTCTGGGACTCAACGACGTGCCCAGCGCGGGCGAAGTGTTTATCGCCCATGACAACGATAAGACCGCGAAAAACTATGCGGAGACATATTTAGCGCAAAACAGGGAAAAAATGATAGAGGACACCAAATCCCGCATGTCTCTGGACGATCTGTTCTCTCAGATCAAGGAGGGCAATTTAAAGGAACTGAACCTGATCGTAAAGGCGGATGTGCAGGGCAGTGTGGAGGCCGTGAAACAGTCTCTGATGAAACTGACCAACGAGGAGATCGTGGTGAAGTGTATCCACGGCGGCGTGGGCGCCATCAACGAGTCGGACGTGGCCCTTGCCAGCGCCTCCAACGCCATTATCATCGGTTTCAACGTGCGCCCGGACGCCACCGCCAAGGCTACAGCCGAGAGGGAGAAAGTGGATATCCGGCTGTACAAGGTCATCTATCAGGCCATTGAGGATATTGAGGCAGCCATGAAAGGTATGCTGGATCCCATCTATGAGGAGAAGGTCATCGGTCATGCCGAGGTGCGCCAGATATTTAAGGCTTCCGCAGTGGGCAATATTGCCGGCTCCTACGTTCTGGACGGTATCTTCCAGAGGGGATGCAAGATCCGCATCACCCGGGAGGGAGAGCAGATCTACGAGGGCAGTCTGGCATCCTTAAAGAGGTTTAAGGACGACGTAAAGGAAGTCAAGGCCGGGTTTGAATGCGGTCTTGTGTTTGACGGATTTGACCAGATGCAGGAGCTGGATATCGTCGAGGCGTATATCATGGTAGAGGTGCCCAGAAGTTAGGGAGAGAGTTATGAGAAAAAACAGTATTAAAAATACCCGTATCAACGGAGAAGTTCAGCGTGCCCTGGCGGAGATCATCCGCAGCGGCATCAAGGACCCCCGCATCAGCCCTCTGACCAGCGTGGTAGCCGTGGAGGTGGCGCCTGACCTAAAGAGCTGCAAGGCATGGATCAGTGTCTTGGGCGGCGATGAAGCCAGGCAGGCCACCTATCAGGGGCTGCGGAGCGCCGAGGGATATATCCGCTCCCAACTGGCCAGAAGCATTAATTTGCGCAATACTCCCACGATAACCTTTGTGATGGATCAGTCCATCGAGTACGGTGTGAATATGTCCAAGAGGATCGACGAGGTTATCAGCGCCGATGAAGAGGCAGGCGCAGGAGGCAATGCAGGAGGAGATACGTGAACATCATACAGGAATGCCAGGGAGCGTCCCGCATCGCCATCACCGGACACGTCCGGCCCGACGGCGACTGCGTGGGCTCCTGCCTGGCGCTTTTTCAATATCTGCAAAAGAGGATGCCACAGGCACAGGTTCAGGTATATCTGGAACGGCCTGCGGATATTTTTTCAGAGATCAGGGGATATGACCGGATAGACAGCGTGTGTGAGGACACCGATCCCTATGATGTCTTTTTCGTGTTGGACAGCGTTCCGGAGCGTATGATGGAGCCGGCTAAAAAAATCTATGACAAGGCGTTAAAGACCATCAATATCGACCATCACATCAGCAATGAGGGAGCGGGCGACCTGTCCTGGGTGGTGCCGGAGGCCAGTTCCACCGCGGAACTGATCTATGAGCTCATAGACAAAAGCGCGATAGACGCGGATATGGCCATGGCGATCTACATAGGCATTATCCATGACACGGGCGTGTTCCAATACTCCAACACTTCTCCCAGGACCATGGAGATCGGAGCGAAACTGATAGGGTACGGCTTTGATTTTTCCCGGTTGATCCTGGAGACCTTTTATCAGAGAACTTATGTGCAGAGTCAGGTGCTGGGCAGAGTTCTGTTGGAGAGTATCCGTTTCATGGACGGGAGCTGTATCGTGAGCTGTCTGGACCGTAAGACCATGGACTTTTATGATGTGGGCAACAAGGATCTGGAGGGAATTGTAAATCATCTGCGCAATATCAAGGGAATCCACTGCGCGATCTTTATGTATCAGACGGATGTGCTGGAATACAAGGTCAGTCTGCGCTCCGACGAGCGGGTGGATGTGTCCAGAGTGGCGGCATTTTTTGGCGGCGGCGGACATAAGCGGGCGGCGGGCTGCACCATGCGGGGCACTTTCCACGACTGCGTGAACAATCTGTCTCTCCGTATCAAGGAAGAGATGGAAAGGCAGGAGTGACAGCGGAAGATGTATCATGGAATTGTGATCGTTCATAAGGAAAAAGGATTTACCTCCCATGACGTGGTGGCGAAGATGAGAGGGATCTGCGGCCAGAAAAAGATCGGCCATACGGGCACGCTGGACCCGGAGGCCACGGGAGTGCTGCCCGTATGTCTGGGAAACGGTACCCGGCTCTGCGATATGCTCACAGAGCGGGACAAGGAATATGTGGCGCTGCTGCGCCTGGGGGTGGAGACGGATACCCAGGATATGACAGGAACCGTATTGTCCAGTCGTCCGGTGGAGGTGGGCGAGCCGCAGGTGAGAGAGGCGGCTTGGTCCTTTCAGGGCAGCTACATGCAGACGCCCCCCATGTACTCGGCTCTCAAGGTAAACGGCAAGAAACTTTACGAGCTGGCCCGGGAGGGCAAGGTGGTGGAGCGGCAGGCCCGGGAGGTACGGATCGGGGAGATCGAGATCCTTGCCATGACGCTGCCCCTGGTACGGCTGCGTGTGGTGTGCAGCAAGGGCACTTATATTCGGACTCTGTGCGCGGATATCGGGCAGAAACTGGGATGCGGCGGAGCCATGGAGAGTCTGGTGCGCACCCGGGTGGGAAACTTCTCTCTGGAGGAGGCGCTTACTCTGACACAGCTGCAGGATCTGAAAGATCAGGGGCGGCTCTCACAGGCGATACTGCCGGTGGAGAGCGTGTTTCAAAACTGTCCGGTACTGCATGTGCGGGAGGATCTGGTCAGGCTGCTGGAAAACGGCAACGCGCTGACGGTGGAGCAAACGGCGGAAAAGGAGCGGTATACGCAGGGACGCTGGGTGAGAGTCTGCTTTCCTGATAACCGCTTTGCGGGCATCTATGCCTATGACGAGGGAAAGGGCAGATATCAGCCGGTAAAAATGTTTCTGGAATGACAAAACGATGGAAATTATAACAAATACACTGGAATTTCAACTGCATAGGGATACGGCGGTGGCAATGGGCAAGTTTGACGGTCTGCATGTGGGGCACAGGGAACTCCTGTACAGGATCCTGGAGCAGAGAGACCGGGGACTTGCCCCCTGTGTGTTCACCTTTGATCCGTCTCCTGCCGTATTTTTCGGATTTTCCGACGGCAAAGAACTGATGAGCCGATGGGAAAAGCGCCGGGCTTTCGAGGAGATGGGGGTGGAGGTGCTGATAGAGTTTCCTCTGACGGGAGAAACCGCCGCCATGCCTCCTGAGACTTTTATAACAGAGATACTGGTGGGGCGGCTCAAATGCGCCTATGTGGCGGCGGGGGAGGATGTGTCCTTTGGCAGCCGGGGAGCGGGAGACGCGGCGTTGCTGCGCCGGATGGGCGCACAGTGCGGCTATGAGGTGCAGACCATCGAAAAGATCCGGATCGACGGGCGGGAGGTCAGTTCCACCTATGTGCGAAACTGTGTGGAGAACGGAAGAATGGAGGAGGCGGCGCGGCTTTTGGGAACTCCCTATACCGTGGAGGGGAGAGTACTCCACGGAGCGGGAAAGGGGGCCGGGTTTGGTATGCCCACAGCCAATCTTCCCTTTCCGGAGGACAGGATCCTTCCCCCCTTCGGCGTCTATTTCTCAAGGGTATTACTGGGGGATAAAAGCTGCGCAGCCATCAGCAATGTGGGCTGCAAGCCCACAGTCACAGATGCCGGATGCGTCGGCGTGGAGACATATCTGTACGATTTTGAAGAGAATCTGTACGGAAAGAAAATCTCCGTACAGCTCCTGGCATTTCACAGGCCGGAGCAGCGCTTTGCATCGGTGTCGGCGCTGAAAGAGCAACTGCGTCTGGACAGGGAGGCTGGCAGGGAATACTGGGAAAAATGTAACAATTCTTAAAAAATTATAAAAAACAGGTTGCCAGTTTTCATATTATCCCTTAAAATAGAACCGTATGCGTGTTTAGCAGAATTCGGGGAAAACAAAGACAGGATCTTGTTACGAATGAAGGGAATAAATGTATGAATGTACGCATTTTACTATCGCTGGCCGGCGGTCTGGGCCTCTTTTTGTTTGGCATGGACCTGATGAGCGACTCCATTGAGAAAGTGGCGGGCGCCAGGCTGCGCCGTATATTGGAGATCTTTACCACCAACCGTTTTACCGGCATGCTGGTGGGCATTGTGTTTACCGGGATCATCCAGTCTTCCTCGGCCTGTACGGCCATGGTGGTCAGCTTTGTCAATTCCGGGCTTATGAATCTGTATCAGGCGGCGGGAGTGATATTTGGAGCCAACATCGGCACCACCATCACTTCCCAGCTCGTATCCCTCAATCTTTCAGCCGCGGCGCCGGTGATCCTGCTGTGCGGCGTGCTGGTCATGATGTTCAGCAAAAAGGAAAAAGTGAAGAAATTCGCGGAAGTGATTGTGGGATTCGGCATCCTGTTCACCGGCCTCAGCACCATGTCCAGCGGAATGGCGGAGATGAAGAATGTGCCGGAAGTGGTGGATCTGCTGAAATCGCTGAAAAATCCCCTGTTCGCCACACTGGTGGGCACTGTGCTGACGGCGGTGATCCAAAGTTCTTCCGTGACGGTCAGCATCGTGCTGCTGCTGGCCAACCAGGGATTTCTGGATCTGGGAATATGTGTGTACATCATCCTGGGCTGCAATATCGGCGCCTGCGCCACGGCGCTGATCGCCTCCCTGCCCGGTAAGAAGGACGCCAAGCGGGCGGCTCTCATCCACTTCTGGTTCAATGTGCTGGGAACGGCTCTGATCTATGTGATCCTGTTTTTCGCCAAGGAGCCCATTATCCGTATGATACAGTCCATATCCGCGGACAACGGCAGATTTGTGGCCAATGCCCATACGATCATCAAAGTATTCCAGGTGATCGTGCTGTTTCCCTTCTCGGGGGCCATCGTGAAACTGGCCAGCATCACCGTCCCGGGAGAGGACAAGAAGGTGGGCTACAGAGAGAGTTACCAACTGAAATACATAGGCGAGAAAGTGGTGTTCAATCCGGCTACGGCGGTGGTTGAGGTCGTCAAGGAGCTGGACCGCATGGCGTCTTTGGCCAGCGAGAACCTGAACCGCGCCATGAACGCTCTGATCACTCTGGACGAGGAAGATATCGAGGAAGTCTATGAGGTGGAGAAAAACATCAATTTCCTCAATCACGCCATCACAAACTATCTGGTCAAGATCAATCAGACCACGCTGCCCATCGAGGACTTGAAGAGCCTGGGCGCTCTGTTCCATGTGGTCAACGATATCGAGCGTATAGGCGACCACGCGGAGAATGTGGCGGACGCCGCCAGACAGAGGCGGGAGGGGGACATACATATCAGCAAGGAAGCCCAGAAAGAGCTGGGAGAGATGCTGGATATGGTCAACACCATCATTCAGTACGCCATAGAGATGTTCGCCAAGAGCGACGACCGCCATATGAATGACGTGGTCGTTCTGGAGGAAAAGGTGGACAACAAGGAGAGAGAGCTGCAGCAGCGCCATGTGGAGCGTCTGGCGCGGGGAGAGTGTACTCCCGAGGCGGGTATGATCTTCTCCGATATCGTTTCCGGTCTGGAGAGAGTGGCGGATCACGCCACCAATATCGCGTTCGCGATCCGGGACGAGGAGAACGTCTGATGACTTTTTGCAGGAAAAACAAGGAAATTCGCAGAAACTGTTGACAAACGGGCGGGTATGTGTTTATAATTCAAATAGTTAATAAATTTGTAACAAGTTTGTAATGAATGTAACCGGTTTGAAAATGGTTTGAAAAGATTTCTGCTATGCGAAAAGAGGAAGACATGCGAAAAGGAAAAAAGACAGTACAGAGAACCATAGGTGTTTGTATGGCGGCCTTTCTGTTGCTGCCGCTGAACGTACAGGCGTCGGAGAGCGGCAGCGCCAAGGATGTGTTGCAGCAGGCAGGCATCGCGTCCATGATCGATGTATCCCTCACGGAAGAGGAATACATAGCGGCGGCGCAGGAGGCCCAGGGGGCGTCTTGGGGCTACACCAATATCGGGATCGCCAATGTGGAATCAGGCAATCTGAATGTGCGGGCCGAGGCGTCCACCAGCGGCAAGGTGGTGGGGAAGATGCCCAAGGGTTCGGCCTGCGAGGTGCTGGAGGTGTTTTCGGATATCGGCTGGGCGCATATCAAGTCCGGCGAGGTGGACGGATATGTGAGTACGGAATTTCTGCTGATGGGTCCCGAGGCCAGGCTGCGGGCCAACGATCTGGTGCGGACTGTGGTGGTAGCGGATACGGACGGCCTGCGGGTGCGGGATGAGGCCAGCACGGACGGGGCTGTATATACCCAGGTCCCGGAGGATGAGGAGATGGATTATGTGGCCACTCTGGAGGGCTGGTACGAGGTGGATATAGACGGGGACAACCTGTTTGTATCCGCGGAGTATTCCCATGTGGAGGAGCGGCTGGATACGGCGGTCACCATGGCGGAACTGCTGTATGGACAAGGTATATCGGATCTTCGCGTGGATCTGGTGGAATACGCCAAACAGTTTCTGGGCAATCCCTATGTGTGGGGCGGCACCAGTCTGACCAAGGGTACAGACTGTTCGGGATTTGTCATGGGCGTATATAAGAATTTCGGCATTTCCTTAAGCCACAGTTCACGGGCACAGGCGAACGAGGGGACCAAGATCTCCTACTCCGACATACAGCCCGGCGACCTGGTGTTCTATGCCAACAGTAGCGGCACCATCAATCACGTGGCGATATATATCGGGGGAGGAAAGGTGATCAGCGCCAGCAACCCCAAGAGCGGTATCAGGATCAATAAGTACAATTACCGCACGCCTGTGAAATATGTGAGGATATTGCGCGAATGACGAAACAAATGCAATTTGGGTGTTTACAAATACTGTAGGATGTGTTATCCTATATCGGTATGAGTTCGCCGACACTCAGATACGGGACACTCCGACCCGGTCTTAGTGTGCGGTAGGTAAGAGAATATGGAGGAAAAAGACATGATTTCTAAGGAGAAAAAGACCGCAATCATCAATGAGTATGCCAGAACTCCTGGCGACACGGGTTCACCTGAGGTTCAGATCGCAGTGCTGACCGAGAGGATCAAAGAGTTGACCGAGCATATGAAGGCCAACCCCAAGGATCATCATTCCAACAGAGGTCTGTTGAAACTGGTCGGTCAGAGACGTGGTTTACTGGCTTATTTAAAGAGCAAGGATATCGAGAGATATCGTCAGTTGATCGACAGGTTAGGTCTTAGAAAGTAAGACTTTGGGAAGGCGGAGCAGCAGCCGTATACGGCACTCCGCCTTTTTGCCATAGAAGACTACTTATAGAAGAATGAGAAAATGGAGGCTGAAAATGTATAATTCGTATTCAATGGAACTGGCTGGCCGCACTCTGACGGTGGATATCAACAGAGTGGGTAAACAGGCTAATGGCTGTGCGTTTATGCACTATGGTGAGACAACGGTGCTGAGCTGCGCGACGGCGTCTGAAAAGCCCAGGGAGGGCATTGATTTCTTCCCCCTGAGCGTGGAATTTGAGGAGAAACTGTATTCGGTGGGCAAGATTCCCGGAGGATTTAACAAGAGAGAGGGCAAGGCCAGCGAGAACGCGGTGCTGACCAGCCGTGTCATCGACAGGCCCATGCGTCCCCTGTTCCCCAAGGATTACCGCAATGATGTGACCCTTAACAATATGGTGATGAGTGTTGATCCCGACTGCCGTCCCGAGCTTGTGGCCATGCTGGGATCGGCGATCGCCACCTGCATTTCTGATATTCCCTTCGACGGCCCCTGCGCCATGACCCAGGTGGGTATGATAGACGGCGAGTTTATCATCAACCCCTCTCAGGAGCAGTGGAAGAGGGGGGATCTGAATCTGACGGTCGCGTCTACCCGCGAGAAAGTGATCATGATCGAGGCGGGCGCCAACGAGATTCCCGAGGCAAGGATGATCGAGGCCATCTACAAGGCCCATGAGATCAACCAGACCATCATTGCTTTCATCGATAAGATCGTGGCGGAGGTGGGCAAGCCCAAGCATACCTACACCAGTTGCGCGATCCCTCAGGAGATGTTTGACGAGATCATGAAGATCGTTACTCCCGAGGAGATGGAGGTGGCTGTTTTCACCGACGACAAGCAGACCCGCGAGGAGAATATACGGCAGATCACTGCCAAGCTTGAGGAGGCTTTTGCCGAGAATGAGGAATGGCTGGCTATCCTGGGCGAGGCAATATATCAATATGAGAAAAAGACCGTGCGCAAGATGATCCTGAAGGATCACAAGCGTCCCGACGGCCGTGAGATCACCCAGATCCGTCCGCTGGCGGCGGAAGTGGATCTGATTCCCAGAGTACATGGCTCTGCCATGTTCACCAGGGGACAGACCCAGATCTGCAATGTGTGTACGCTGGCTCCCCTGTCCGAGCAGCAGAAACTGGACGGATTGGATGAGAACGAGGTGAGCAAGAGATATATGCATCACTATAATTTCCCCTCCTATTCCGTGGGCGAGACCAAGCCCTCCAGAGGACCGGGACGCCGTGAGATCGGTCATGGCGCTCTGGCAGAGAGAGCGCTGATCCCCGTGCTGCCCAGCGAGGAGGAGTTCCCTTACGCGATCCGTACGGTTTCCGAGACTTTCGAGAGCAACGGTTCCACTTCCATGGCGTCTACCTGTGCGTCCTGCATGTCCCTGATGGCAGCGGGCGTGCCCATCAAGAAGATGGTGGCCGGTATCTCCTGCGGTCTGGTGACCGGCGAGACAGACGACGATTTTGTGCTGCTGACGGATATTCAGGGACTGGAAGATTTCTTCGGCGATATGGATTTCAAAGTGACCGGCACTACAGAGGGTATCACCGCGATCCAGATGGATATCAAGATCCATGGACTCACCAGACCTATCGTGGAGGGGGCCATCGCCCGCTGCCGCGAGGCCAGAGTGTTTATCATGGACAACTGTATGAAACCCGTTATATCCGCTCCTCGTCCGCAGGTTGGCCCTTACGCGCCCAAGATCATCTCCATCCAGATCGATCCTGAGAAGATCGGTGATGTGGTAGGACAGAGAGGCAAGACCATCAATGAGATCATCGCCCGCACCGGCGTTAAGATCGATATCACTGACGACGGCAAGGTATCTGTATGCGGAACCGACAGAGAGATGATGGACAAGGCTGTGGAGATGATCAAGATGATCACCACGGACTTTGAGGAGGGCCAGATCTTTAAGGGCAAGGTAGTCAGCATCAAGGAGTTTGGCGCATTCATCGAGTTCGCTCCCGGCAAGGAAGGTATGGTTCATATCTCTAAGATCGCCAGAGAGAGGATCAACCGCGTGGAGGATGTGCTGACTCTTGGAGACATAGTCACTGTGGTATGTCTGGGCAAGGATAAGATGGGACGTATCAGTTTTTCCATGAAGGATGTCGCACAGGCTTAAACCATTAGAAGAGTACGCGCCACTATCTGTAGATTTGGTAGTGGCGCTTTTAATGTTTTCTTTAGAATTGTTTAGAAAGAATATATTGTATTTGCCTTGATTTGAGCGTAGGATTATAAGAAAAGGCGGATACAGCCGCCGTAAGATCAGGACAGAGAGGCAAGTGGAAGATCGTATGAGAGAAAAGATGATGCGTTTTATGCAGGGCAGATACGGAAACGACAGGCTGGGACAGGTGATGCTGGTGCTGGCGCTGGTCTGTGTGGTGCTGTCCCTGTTCAGGATCCCCTTTATTTCCACCGTAGGTCTGGTGATATTGATCCTGTCATATTACCGCATGTTTTCACGGCAGATCAGCAAGCGCGCGGCGGAAAATCAGAGATATCTGCGGCTGGAGTGGAAACTGCGGGCGAAACTGCAGGGGCGAAAGCAGGCTCTGGCCCAGCGCAGGACGCACCGTATCTATAGATGTCCGAGCTGCAGGCAGAAGATCCGCGTCCCCAGAAACAGGGGCCGTATCGCCATCACATGTAGAAAATGCGGCACAGAGTTCATCAGGAAGACCTGACGCGGGGAGATGGGCCTATGTTTGGATATATCGTAGTGAATCAGCCGGAACTGCGCATCAGGGAGTGGGAGACGTACCATTCCTATTACTGCGGCCTGTGCCGGGTGCTGAAGGAGAAATACGGCCGGGTGGGACAGACCACCTTAAGCTATGACATGACCTTTGTCCTGATGTTGCTGTCCGGGTTGTACGAGCCGGAGACAGAGTGCGGGGAGAGCCGCTGTATCATGCATCCGGGTAAAAAACATGCGTACCGCTGCAACCAACTGACAGAGTATGCGGCGGATATGAACATGCTGCTCACGGAGTACAAATGCCTGGACGACTGGAAGGATGACAGAAAGCGCCTGAGTCTGATGACGGCCCGGATATTGGGTCACAGGACGGGGGAGAGTAAAAGGCGGTACGCCCAAAAGCTGGAGCGGATCGCCGCCTCCATGGAGAAACTGTCCCGGGCAGAAGAACAGGGAGTGACGGATCTGGACTGTATGGCGGGATACTTTGGACAGGTGATGGCTCAGATCGTGGCCTGCCGGGAGGATGAGTGGACGGATACTCTGCACCGTTTCGGATTCTATCTGGGAAAATTTATCTATCTGTTGGACGCCTATGAGGATTTGGAGGAGGATATCAAAAGGAACCGCTACAATCCCCTGAAAGAGCGGTATCGGGATCCCGACTTTGAACAGAGCTGTCAGGACATACTGACGATGATGATGTCGGCCTGCTGCCGGGAGTTCGAGCAGCTCCCCATATTGGACAATGTGGAGATACTGCGCAATATTCTGTATTCCGGCGTATGGAGCCGGTATAAGGCGGTCTGCGACAGAAGACAGAAAGCGGAGACGACAAAATAAAAGACGGAGAACAGTATGAGCGACCCTTATCAGGTGCTGGGGGTACCCCGCGGCGCCACGGAAGAGGAAATCAAAAAAGCATATCGTGCCCTGAGTCGGAAATACCACCCGGACGCCAATGTGAACAATCCCAATAAGGCGCAGGCGGAGGAGAAATTCAAGGAGATCCAGGCGGCGTACCAGCAGGTGATGAAAGAGAAGACCGGGGGTTATGCCGGGGGATACGGACAGAGCGGCAGCGGCGGCCGGGAGGAGGATCCCTTTGGAGGTTTCGGGTTTGGTCCTTTTGGATTTTACGGTTACGACCAGAGACAGAGCACCGGCTATGAGGAGCAGCCTCATCTGCGTGCCGCGGGCAATTATATCCGCAACGGCTATTACCGGGAGGCACGGACTACGCTGGATCAGATGGACAGCGGCGAGAGAAATGCCAGATGGTACTATTACAGCGCCATTGCCCATTCCAGTCTGGGCAACAATGTGGCAGCGCTGGAACACGCCAGAAAAGCGGTGTCGCTGGAACCGGGAAACGGGGACTACAGACAGCTGCAGCAGACTCTGGAAAACGGAGGGAGCTGGTACCGTCAGCGCCAGGCGGGATACGGATATCCCACTATGGGCGACGGCAATATGTGTATGAAACTATGTGTGGCAAATATGATCTGCAATATGTGCTGCTGCGGAAGAGGTTTCTTCTGCATATGAGCATTTATACAGGGAGCATCAGTCTTCGGCGGCTTGCCGGGTGTCCATGCTGCCCCGTACGGTGATGCCGTTCACTTCCACATTGGCCCCCAGCTCAATGACCAGACATTCCCGACCGTCAATGATCCGGGTGGAGATCAGGTCCGTGCGTCCCGGATCCACTTTTACCACCACTTCGGGCGTCTTGACATCAAAGGAACGGCTGTTGTACACATTGCTCACATACAGCCGGGCATCATCCCCCGCGGCGGCGTCATAACACTGATCGAAAGTTTCCATCTTTTCGTTGGATACGCCGCTGTCCGCGAACACGGTCTTGACCTCGTTCTTATCCAGGACCAGAGGAGCGACATCCTCCTTGTGGTCCTCCACCATCTCAACTATTTTCTCATGAATGCTCTTTACCGCCTCTATACTGCAGGTTTCTCCCAGTGTCTCTTCCACCAGCAGCTGGAAAGTCTCTTTCTGTCCTCCGGCGGACAGGGGCAGAGGGCAGCCCAACAGCAGATCCACAAAAGCCTCTTTCAGTTCTTCCGCATCCTTGGAATAGTACAGGACACTGTGGAGGTCGGTGCTGCGGTCATTGAAGGCGGGGAACAGAAAGCCGGTGTCCGGAGCGCCTACCACCCAGTCGCGAATACGGTTGTGAAAACTGTTCTCCTGCGCGTCATAGGATAGACCGGGTTTTGACAGGTTGACCGGGCAGATGCTGACCAGGATGTATTCGTAGACCTCGTCGGAGGCATCCTCCATCTCCAGTCCGTCCCGGGTGCGTCCGGGCACATCGTAGGCGTCATGGATCACCAGGATCAGATAGTTGCCCACAAACTCGTAGGAGTCAATGATATTGGTGTAAAACGCATCCAGCAGTTCGTCATCCTTCAGTTTGCTGTCCCGCAGACGCAGCAGCAGTTCCTGGGTGCCTCCCTCCTCCTCGGCCTTAAGAGGGAACTCCAATGTATGGAGATTGCGCCCTATGGAGCCGGACAGAGTCTTTCGGAGGATCTCAAAATATTTGAACATCTCTTCTTCGGGCAGAGCCAGGAAAGCCTGTTTAAACTGAGCCTTCTTATTTTTTTCCCCGTCCACATAACAGCCGCATATGCGGGTGATGGAACAGTTATTCTGCGTGAACAGTTTCTTGATCTCGGATATCTCCTGTTTAACCATATGTACCTCTTTTCCGCGCGGGTCTGCCGCGCCTTTTTACCCTGTCGGTATAAGACATGGGAATAAAAAAGCCTGTATGACCGTGCGGCAAACAGGCTCTGAAAACGGATAATGGAGATAGCGAGACTCGAACTCGTGACCTATACGTTGCGAACGTATCGCTCT
>CAZGVI010000050.1:0-26849 GCA_964529395.1 uncultured Acetatifactor sp. | reverse complement strand
GTTTTCTCCTTTTAGCTGATAATCTGGTATTATCGCTACTAAATCGGCAAAATATTACGACAGCCTCCTTTATGTAAGTAGCTAACGCAGTGAGAGCACAAGAATGAGTTAGAAAGCTTATATCTGACTTTATACTTGCAAAAAATTAATGAGATTTTACCAAGTTATGGAGAGACATTGTGGATTAGATAGAAAGAATTTTCCTTGAAAACCTATAGGGCAATAGTACTGTGCGCGAAAATGGTGAAACATATAGTGGACGAAGAATGAAAGTATAGGGAGTGAAACCGTACGATAAATCAACGGATAGAGAAAGACATCGATTGAATATACTATCTGATCACGACCAATACAAAGGAAACGGATAGGAACTTTTTGAGGGACCTTAGAGTAGCAACTCATAGAACCGAAAGTCTGTCTGACGACAAAAACGGAAAAGGCAGAACATCTACAAATTTTAATCCCTGAATTCCAGCAGCTTACACGGTTCCACATTCAGGGAACGGGCAATATTAAAAAGCATTTCCATGGAAAAGGGCCGGATGATATTAGGCGCTTCGATGGCGCTGAGATGAGAGCGGCTTAATCCCGCTTTCTCAGCCAAGGCGTCCTGCGTCATTCCTGCACGTTTACGGTAAAATGCTATATTCAGCCCAATTTCGATATAGTAATCCCTGTTATCAAAGGTAATATGATTATTTGGCATAACATACCTCCCATTTGTATTATTTTATCTCCGGAAAAGAAAAGCATAAATTATTTGCAGAAAAGCTATTGCTTTGTGCTATAAAGCAATATATAATATAAATGGACAGCGAAAGGCCGGTCAGAAAGGGCTGGATGTATGTTGTCCCCTGGGAAAAGCGGGCTGTTTATTTCCCCTTTAAGCCCGCCAGCTTTCCCTTGTCACGCTTATTCCATTTTGCCAGCATCGCAGAAAGAGAACAATTGATATTTATTGATTGACAACATGTAGTTTTTGAACTATCATTAAACTACAACGAATCAACTAAAGGAGAATCCATGAAAAAGTCAATATCAATCTCAGAATCCGAATGGATCGTTATGAAAACCATATGGGGAGACTCCTCAAAGACTCTGCCGGAAATATTAAATTCCCTAAAGCACACTGGCTGGAGCACCACTACGATTCAGACCTATCTGGCGCGTCTGGTTAAGAAGGGGGCGCTCTCTACACAGCGGCAGGGAAAGGGGTATCTGTATTCCCCTAGATTGTCGGAAACGGATTGTCAGATATCTGAGGGCAAAGATTTTTTAAACCGGGTATACAACGGCTCGCTGTCGCAAATGGTAAGGGGATTTGTAAAAAGCGGCAACCTATCTGCCGAGGAGTGGAAGGAACTGAAAGAGCTGGTCGAGGAACAGGAGAAAACCGATGGAGATCCTATATAATGCTTTTTACATTATTCTGTTTACCACGATGATCGGGAGTGTCTTTACGCTGCTATGCCTTTTAATGAATCGTGTATTTCACATTGCGCTGCCCCTTTGGTCTGGTGTTCTGGGCATGGCACTGTATGTGGTTCCTGTCCTTTCACCGGGGCTTTTTCTGGTCTCGCCGGAAGAGCAGATCTGGCTGAAAGGGTATGAGACGGCAAGCATGGTCTGGGCGTGTGGGATCGTGGCATTTGTCCCTTACAGCCTGCTGAGGATACTGTTTGCGCGCCAGGCCATAAGCGGTTGTCGGCCCTGCGGCGAGGAATCGATCGGTGTGATCTGCGCGCGGTGTGCCGCGATGGCGGGCCTGAAAAGGATTCCCGAGATTTACTTTGGTGCGTTGGATGACCCAGCGTGCGTGGTTGGAACTTTGCGGCCGAAGATCCTCTTAAACAGGGAAGTCGCGGCCGGACTGACGGATACACAGCTCACAGCGGTTTTGGGACATGAGATCATGCATATTAAATGCGGGCATATGGTTCTGGGCAAAATATTCGCCTGCATATGTGTTTTGAACTGGCCGAATCCCTTCGTATGGATGGCAAAAAAAGAATTTGATGTTCTGTGTGAAATAGATTGCGACAAACATACGCTGAAGGCTCTAAGGGGAAGTATAGATCATAAGGAATACGCGCAGACCATGCTGCGACTCCTGGAGCAGGCAGCAGCTGGCGTCAGCGTAAGCGGGAGCAGATTGAGCGTGTCGGGCTTTCTGGCAGCCAAACGGCGCGTGGCACTGATCATGAACCAGCAGTCCGCGAGATCCGGTATTTTTTCAAAGGTTATTTTGGCAGTGGCTGTCATAACGGTCATTTACTTTTCTGCCGTGATGAGCCGCGGACATTTTTACCCATATCCTGCTTATTACAGGGGGATTGAATACAATCAGTCTTATATGCAGCGGTAATAGGTTCGGTTTTGCGGGGACGGTATGCGCCGGACGCAGATGCCCGAATATTAATAAAGAGTGGAAAAATTTTACTCGATAAATCTACATATGTAGTTTAAAAGAAGGGAGATTGCAATGTATAATATTGAAGTTGAACATCTTACAAAGCGTTATAAAAGCGGAGTTACAGCCCTGGATAACATCAGTTTTCGCGCGGGCGGAGGGGTCTTCGGACTGTTGGGACACAATGGCGCGGGAAAGAGTACGCTGATGAAAGCGTTGGTGACGGTTCTTAAGCCATCCGGCGGCTTTGTCCGCGTCTGCGGTTATGACACGGTAACGCAGGGGGAGCAGGTCAGAAAACGCATTGGGTATCTGCCCCAGGAGTTAACCATGTACCCGTCCCTGTCTGTATTTGATTTTGTGAAATATATGGCGCAGCTGAAGGGAGTGTATGATAAAAGGGCGGTTGCGGGAGTCCTGGAGCAGGTGGAAATGTGGGAGTTTTCCAAGCGTAAGATCGGACAGCTGTCAGGGGGGATGAAACGCCGGGTGGGTATCGCCCAGGCGCTGGTGGGAGAACCGGAAGTCCTTGTAGTTGACGAGCCCACCGCAGGCCTTGACCCCCAGGAGCGGGTGCGTTTCCGGGGCGTTTTGTCCAGATACGCCAAGGGCGGAAAAACGGTAGTATTATCTACGCACATCGTTGAGGACGTCTGCCGAATCTGTGAAGAACTGGCAGTGCTCAGGAATGGGCGTCTGTTCTACGCAGGTACGTCTGCAGGGCTTTTGGAACGTGTGGAAGGCAAGGTAAAAATAATACGGCTGGAAAAAGAAGAACAGCTCCCGGAACTGCGGAAACAGGCGGTTGTTCTGTCCGTTTCCTATGAAAGCCGGGGACTGGCGGTAAGATTTGTGGATGAGAACAGAGTATATCCGCAGAGGCTGGCTGTGGCGGCAACGCTGGAGGATGCCTATGTATATTGTATGGGAGGAAAGGAAAATGCGTAAAGTCTTATCGATTGTTTACTATGAGTATAGACTGCAGAGCAGGCGGCCAGCCGCCTGGGCAGTGCTGTTTGCGGCGCTGCTGATTTCTCTGGCAGATAATTTCCCTTCGGCGGGAAATCTTGCCCGGCTGGAGTTTTTATCCCAGCGAGAGTATTTTATTTACCGTTCCATCGGTATGGATGGGGCGATCATGGCTTTTGGCCTGGTATTTTTGCTGTCGGACCGTATCTCCGTTGATGAAAAAGCAGGGGTTAAACCTTTGATGATGGCTGCGCCCTTGCGGAAGTGGCAGTATATCGCGGGAAAAATGATCGGCGCGTTCTGCTTTTCTTACACGATGTTATGCACATTTCTGCTGGCCGGGGTGCTGGTATATTCCATTGCCCTTCCCGGGGGCGTGTCAGTTGTTGAGACGGCTGTCTGCGTCTGTAAGGCGGCGGTCATATCCATCCTGCCAGTCAGTGTATTTGTGGCCTTTTCTGCCGTGGCTTTTCCGGTTTTTATGGATATGAGGCTGTTTTATCTGCTGGCTGGAATGCTGTTTATCCTGAATATCTCCTATGTGAACAGCGCGGACGCATCTCCGTTTTATCTGATTACATCCGGCGACTTGGTTCGCCTTATCTGGGTGCATCCCAAATGGCCGCATATCGATCACGAGAGCGTGCGGGCGAACCTGGTCTTCCTGCTGGCCTGCGGATTTGGGGCCTGGGGCTGTCTGGCGGCGGCAAAGCGAAGATTTTGGAGGGCGGAATGAGTAAATGGAGAGTGCTGACCGACCGGGTCAGGAGCGAATGGAAGATCATGGGAAGTGATTTTTTTATCCTCTCCGCAGTGCTGACGGTATCTCTTGTGCTTATCGCCATATTGGCGGGAGATCTTATAAATGTGAGCTGTGTGGAGTTTGAAGTGATCTTTCCCTTTTATGCCGCCATTGGGGCAGGAGAATGGGGGAGGACGAGAGCGGACGATAATTATGAGGTGATCGCGGCGCAAAGCAGGTCTGTTTTTGGGTGGCTTGCGATCCGGTATACGGCTGTTGCGGGGGTGGTAAGCCTGTTCACGGCAGCAGGCATGGTAATGGTATGGATGATCCGTGGGGAAATGCCTTTGGCGGAACTGATGCTTGCGTATTTTCCTACGGCGTTTTTACTGTCTTCCCTGAGCACGCTGTTTGGCTTATTTTCCGAAAAAGAGCATGTGGCGTCAATGGCCTGTGGTGTGGTATGGCTGGCAGCGCTGATGATGCGGAGCTTACTGCGGATTCCGTTTGTAAGGTATGTCTATCCGTTTGCCCGGTCTGCGGGAGTGCGGGATGCTGCATGGATCATCAGCAAAGGCATTCTCTGCGTTTGCGCCCTGGCAGTGTGGAGCGTGATCTATCGGGCCTTGAAGACTGTGGATATCAGGTAAACGGGGCTGTTTGAACCGTTGACAACCTGCCCCAAATGCGTTACCCTAAATATAGCTTGTGAGAAATCGCGCGGCGGTCTCTCATAAAAGGCGCATACTCTGCGCCGTACATATCTACCGTTTCGTGCAGGGGGGGTGTCTCGATGAGAAAGATTCTGAAAAATACCATACTTACCATTTTAATACTGACTTTAAGCGTTTCCACCGCCCTGCTGGCCTATCTGCACTTTTTCGCGCCGGAAGACAACGACCTGTCCGGGGAGTGGGTCGCAGAACTGGATATGACGGACGAGGCCGCAGTCGCTGCCCTTGCCTGGCTGCAGGATATTGAGGCAGTTTCCGTCTCTCTGGAGGATGTGCAGGCATGTATGCCGGAGTTGACCGTGCAGGTCGCTATGGTTTTGGAGCAGACGGCTCCCAGAGAGGGAACCTTTCGCTGCAATGTGCTGTCGGAGAGTTACGATGCCTGTGAGCAGGCGGCTTATGAGGGCATGGCTGAGGTCTTTCAAAACCTCCTGGCCGAGAGGCTGCGTATGGCGGATTATACGGGCGGCACGGACAGGGAGAGTGTGGAAAGGCTGGTGGCTGAAACGTTTGGCATGTCCACGGTTTCCTATTTGATGGCTTACGGCCCCAAGCTGCTGCCCGCGCTGGAGGATCTGCAGGCAGAGTATGACGGCAGCGGTACTTACGCGGCGGAGGAAGAGATTTTGACCAGGCAGTTTGAATCCGGCCAGCCCGGCGCCGTCAGGAGGGAACACTATATTCGGAAAGGGGACAGTCTGCTCCTGGCAGAGCAGGATCAAACCGCCATTCCCGGCGTTTTTCCAGATCATTATCCGATATTGTACGCTTTAAAAAAAGCACAGTAGTATTGACATACAATGGGGCGCGCTGCGGTTTGCACGTACCCGGACAATAAGCCATGGGAGGAAACCTGATGAAAAAGATCCGGCAAAAAATAAGCTGCCTTATACTGGCCGTATTCCTGCTATGTTCCCTGCTGCCCGCCAGGGTATCCGCGGGGTATGACCTTCCCGGCATCTGCCAGGCACAGACGGACACCGGGACTGTTTGCACCGTAAAAACACTGGACCATGACTACGCCCGCAACACGTATTTTTCCCTGCGGGACATAGCTATGCTCCTCAAGGACACGGACAAAAGTTTTTCCTTGGAGATCACGAGAAACGCCGTCTCCATGGAACTGGGAAATGCCTACACGTCGGTGGGGGTGGAAAACGCGTCCTGGGAGAGCAGTGAGAAACAGGATGTCACCCTGCGGCGGAACGAGTTCAAGGTGAACGGACAGGACGTATTTTACTATACCTTTATTTTAAAATTGCCCTCTGGTCACTATGACTGTTTCATGATGGCCGCGGATCTGGCTATGATCCTGGATGTGGATGTGGCCGTTCCCGGGGAAGACCTTCTGGAGATCCGCACCCAGGAGCCGTTTTGCGTCTCCCCTGCCGCTCTGGAACAGGCCGGGTATTTTTACGGGGTCAACGGCGTGTTGGTGGGGGACGCCACCACAGGGGAGCTTTATTACACATATCAGTCTGATATATCCTACCCCATAGCCAGCACCTCCAAGCTGATGACCTGTCTTCTGACCATGGAGGCCCTCGCTGCGGGGCAGATCTCTTTGGAGCAGCAGATCACGGTCTCTGAGGCTGCCCAGGCGCTGGCCGCCTCCAATGACGGGGTGATACCCCTGGAGGCCGGGGGACAGATCACAGTCCGGGAACTCCTGCTGGGCGCCCTGCTGCCCTCCAGCAACGAGTGCGCCCTCTCTCTGGCCGAGACGGTGGCCGGTTCGGAGGAAATTTTTGTGGGGATGATGAACGAGAGAGCGCGGGAACTGGGACTTTCCCAGGCGGTCTTTTTTAACAGCCACGGCCTGCCCTCCTACACGGAGGATCCTGTTCCGGCAAAGCGTCAAAACCGCATGAGCGCGGAGGATATGTTCCGGCTGGTATCCTATCTTTTGAGGGTCTATCCCCAGATCACGGACATCACTTCCCGGCAGGAGGCCACGTTGGAATCTCTTGACCTGGAGGTGCGCAACAGCAATCCCCTCCTGCGCAATATGCCGGAAGTCACCGGGCTGAAAACCGGAACCACCAACAAAGCCGGGGCTTGTCTGGTCACGTCCCTGACTGCGGGGGACGGGCTCGCGGAGCATGATCTGGTAGTCATCGTTCTGGGCACGGAGGACTCCGTAGAGAGGGGGCGCGTCTCGGGCCTGCTGGCCAGATATGCTCTGCAAGCTTTCCATACGGGTGCGGAAAAACCGGAAACCGGCGCGGCTGCGGATCTCCCTGTACACGCCGAGGCGGCGGTGGATCAGATTTTGCGGACAGCGAAAAAACACTGACAGCACTGTTTATGAACCCGGAGTTTTTCTGACTTGGGTCTTGACTGAACGGGCATAAGCTTATATCATAGTATTGGGACAGGAGATTTTTATAGCTGTTAAACAATTATCAAACAGAGGGAGTGATGAAATGAAAAGTATTCGTACCAAAATCACTTTATGTCTCATCTTAACTGTTCTGGTAGGATTGGTTGCATCTGGGATTTCCGGCATCATACCCAATTACAACAGCACTATGTCGACGGTGGAACAGATGATGAGAGAAACCGCGGTTCTTGCGGCGGGGCGCGTTGAGCAGGAGTTGATGGCTTACAAGAACGTAGTCATGGAAGTGGGGTGCATCCCGCAGTTATCTGACCCGCGTGTATCCGTGGATGAAAAAAAGACGATCATTGACGAGCGTGTCTCCATGCATGATTTTCAGAGGGGAAATATCATCGGCATGGACGGCGTCAGCATCTTTGACGGAAAAGACTATTCGGACCGGGAATATGTGCGGCAGGCCATGCAGGGCAATGTTTACGTGTCGGAGCCGCTGATCAGCAAGATCACCGGGGAACTGTCCATTATGGTCGCAGCCCCCATCTATGAGGACGGCGCATACGGTTCGTCCATTGTGGGCGTGGTATATTTTGTCCCTCATGAGACTTTTTTAAATGATATCGTGTCCGCTATCCAGGTGGGAGAGAACAGCAGAGCCTATATGATCAATAAATCCGGCGATACCATCGCCGATATCACCCTTGACACGATCACGGTTCAGAATATAGAGGACGAGGCGCAGAGCGATCCGTCCCTGAAAGAATTGGCGGCGATCCACGCCGACATGCGCGGGGGAGCGAACGGATTCGGAGAGTACACCAGCGGGGAAGACAAAATGTTTGCCGCTTATGCGCCGGTTAAGGATACGGACGGCTGGAGTCTCGCGGTCACGGCGCCACAGTTAAATTATCTGGGGGCTACCCGGGACGCCATGGTGATCAACATTGCGGTGATCGTCATTGCCATTTTGGTTTCCGCAGTGATCGCCCTGATATTGGCTGTCAATATCAGCAGGCCCATGAAAGCCTGTGCCGATCGGATGAAACTGCTGGTGGAAGGGGATCTGGAAACCTCGATGCCCAGGATCCACAGCAAGGATGAAACGGGTATGCTCGCAAATTCCACCGCTGCTCTGGTCGAGGGTCTCAGCACCGTTATCAACGATATCAGTTATCTGTTGACGGAGATGGCCAATCAGAATCTGGACGTACATACAAAACACGAGGAAGTATATGTGGGGAGTTTTCGGAATATCCTGCTTTCCATGCGCAATATGAAGGTGCAGCTCAGCAACGCCATGCGCCAGGTCAACAACTCCGCCGGGCAGGTGTCCTCTGCCAGTGATCAGTTGGCCTCGGGCGCGCAGATGCTTGGCCAGGGAACCACGGAGCAGGCCAGTTCCGTGGAGGAACTGGCGACGAGGGTTCGGGAGATTTCCGAACAGGCCCAGAGTACCGCCAGCGGCGCTCAGGACGTGCGCAGCCAGACCCATCGAGCCGGGGAAGAAGTGTCCACGTGTAATCAGAAGATGCAGGATCTGGTGGAGGCCATGGAGAAGATTCAGACCAGCTCCGTTGAGATCGAGAAGATCTTAAAGACAATAGACGATATCGCGTTCCAGACCAATATACTGGCTTTGAACGCTGCGGTGGAGGCCGCCAGAGCCGGCGAGGCCGGGAAGGGCTTTGCCGTTGTGGCCCAGGAGGTGCGCAGTCTGGCAGGCAAATCAGCCCAGGCTGCCCAAAATACCTCGGAACTGATCGGTAACTCCACGGAGGCGGTACATACCGGTATGGAGATCGTCAAAAATACGGCGGACGTCCTGCTGGGTGTAGTAGAGAGCATTCAGAGCGTTGTGGTGTCCATTGACAATATCGCCAATGTGGCAAACGATCAGTCGGATGCGGTGCGGCAGGTTTCTGAAGGGATCACCCAGATCTCCGTGGTCGTACAGAGCAACAGCGCTACTGCCGAGGAAAGCGCCGCCGCCAGCGAACAGTTGTCGGCCGAGGCGGCCAGCTTAAAGCAGTTGGTGGGTCAGTTTACATTGGCGTCAAATTGAGTTTGCGGGTCGCTGCCCCTTATAGCATTCCAGCATAAGGGCGGCGGCCTGTTTTATATCCGGCTGCCCGATAATAGAGGATATGACCGCCAGACCGTTGATGCCCATAGGAGCGAAGAGTCCTGCATTTTCCTGGTGGATGCCGCCGATCGCGACAATGGGGAGAGGCACGGCCCGGCGGATTTTTTTCAGCTCTTCCAAGGAAACAAAAGGCGCGTCCGGCTTTGTCTTCGTCGGGAACATGGCTCCCACGCCCAGATAATCGGCTCCTGCGGCTGCTGCCCTTTTTGCCTCTTTGGCGCAGGAGACGGAGACGCCCAGCAGCATGTCTCTGCCGACGACCCTGCGGGCGATGGCGGCGGGCATATCGTTTTGGCCGATATGTACCCCCGCCGCACCCACAGCCATAGCGATATCGACGCGGTCGTTTATGAGCAGAGGGATAGCGTACCGGTCTGTTACTCTTTTGATCTCCAGCGCCAGGTCATAAAAGTCTCCGGTGCCGATATCTTTTTCCCGGAGCTGTATCATGGTGCAGCCGCCCAGGGCCGCCTGTTCTACTGCCTCGACCAGAGTTGCCGTACGCATCCGCAAGCGATCCGTTACAAGATATAAGGAATAATCGATATTCGTGATTGATTTCATATGTACCTCCGTGGGAGTATCTGTTGTCTTCAAAGCATCTTTGGCTGTGATGCGGTATTAATTGGTCATACGTGCCGATCCAGATAGTCTTTCCGCCAGCCCATATTCGTAAAGATTATAAAAATGATGTGTCGGGCCGTGTCCCTTTCCGATATCCAGAGAGTGCTGGATCGCTATGGTCACATAGGTCTTTGCCTGTTGCACCGCGGCATCCAGACACATACCCTCCGCGAGCAGCGCCGCGATGGCTGAGGAAAAAGTACAGCCGGTTCCGTGGGTGTTTTTGGTATTGATCCGGGCAGCATCAAAATGCCGGATTCTTTTCCCGTCAAACAGGATGTCAAGGGCGCTTTGGGTGGAATGTCCGCCCTTGACGACCACGGCTTTACATCCCATTTTATGAATCGCTTTTGCGCTTTCTTCCATATCGCGGACGGAATGGATTTTTTTCCCTGTGATCTGTTCTGCTTCCGGAATATTGGGCGTGAGTACGTCGGCCAGCGGTATGACCCATTTGGTTAACGCCAGAACCGCGTCTCTTTCCATGAGCGGGCAGCCGTTTTTGGCGTACATGACAGGGTCTATCACGATATTTGTGGGGCGGTAGTGATTTAGTTTCGCAGCCACTTCCCGCATACAGCCGGGGGTGGGCAGCATACCGATCTTGACGGCATCCACCTCTATGTCCTCAAAGACGGCATCGATCTGTCTCGCGACCATATCAGGAGGAACGTCTGAAACGGCAAGTACTCTGCAGGTGTTTTCCGCTACCACAGAAGTGATGACGCTCATTCCATATGCGCCCAGGGCGGAAAAAGTCTTTAGGTCCGCTTGGACTCCTGCGCCGCCGCTGCAATCGGAACCGGCAATACTCAATACTTTTTTCATGTTTTGTCTCCCTCCCGGCGACAGGCCATGTTCCAAAAATCCAGCTCCAGCAGACTTGCCTGTTCAAAGGCGCGGCGTAGCCCTGCGCACTTTGGGGCGGAGAGCCCCATGCATTTTTGTTCCGCGTAAGCGCACATATTCTGACAGTCCCGGGCATACTGGCTGTCCGCGTAATCCTGTATGAAATCCCAGTATCTCGACTTCCGGCTTTCCGGCTGCGCCGCGATCCAGCGAAAGATGTAGCTGTAACTCAGCATACAGGGGAGCAGAGCCATCAAAATCTCGCGGCTGTCTCCCCGCTCTGCCACCTGAAACAAAAAGTCGATATAGCTGCGAGTCTCCGGCAATGGGGGGACGGACTCGATATCCGCATCCGTTATGCCGAACTGGTTCAGATACTTCAGCCGCACCGCTGATTCCGCATCAGTGACAAAGGCCAGAACAGAGTGATAGAACTGGATATCTTTCAGGGTGGCTGCGTGATAGATGGCTTTTCCGTATATGCGGGCATAGTGTTTCAGGTAGATGCTGTCCTGTATCATATAGGTCTTAAAGCTTTCCAGATCCAGGTTTCCGCTCTTTATGCCCTGCACGAACGGAGTGGCAATGCACCTGTCCCAGATGGGTATGTTGCGATCCAAAATTTCTTCCATAAATGACATATCATTTCCTCCTCGTAATGTTGCCACTTTAAACAAAAATAGAGTTTCCGTATCAGATCGGAAGCCCTTTCAAACGCAAAACGGCGTAAGAAATTGCTTCCCTACGCCGGTATTAGCCGACAGGTCCAGAGGTCAGGTCTTAACCTTTTTCAACTTGTTCAGTTCCCTCGCAAACACAGATCATGCACTATTTAATGTTATAGACAGTATAGGACGTATGGAAAAGGAAGTCAACAGTTTTTTTGAACATTCTGCTTGAAAACGTCTGGTAATCTGGTATAATAAAAACACTAATAAAACACGAAAGGAAGGTACAATGTTAGAACGAAAAGATTTAGACGCAATTAAACAGATACTGAAGGAGGAGATTTCCGAATCGGGAAAGCAGTTTGGAACCGTGCTGGACAGCCGGATCGGAGAGACAGAAAAGCAGTTCGGAACCATGCTGGATACGAGGATTGCAGAGACAGAGAAACAGTTTGGAACTATGCTGGATACGAGGATTGCAGAAACAGAGAAACAGTTCGGAACCATGCTGGACAGCCGGATCGGTGAAACAGAAAAGCAGTTTGGAACCATGCTGGATACGAGGATTGCAGAAACAGAGAAACAGTTCGGAACCATGCTGGATACGAGGATTGCGGAAACGGAGAAACAGTTCGGAACCGTGCTGGATACAAAGATTGCCAAATCTGAGAATTTGGTTTTGGAAGAGATGGAACGCACCAGAAATATTCTTGAAAAACAGATTGATAAGGTGCGGAGAAATCTGGAAGAGTTTCATCAGTATTATACAATAACAAAGCTGGAAAATGACAATACGGCACTTCTCTTAAAAATGATCGATGAATTGGAAAGAAGAGTTTCAGAATTAGAGAAGAGAACGGCCTGATTGGTCTATTTAGTGCGCAAAAAAATGCGCTTTTCATGTTTTTCTTATCAAGTGGTTTTCATTAGATTTTCATAGACAGTATCGGCAGATATATTTTACCCAACAACAGATTCCATAAAACTATATAGATTTCCTGATAATTGTTGCCTAAAACGTCTTTCCAAGGTATACTTAGTAAAACGCTTTGCGTTTAACTCTTCCGTCCTAAGGCTTGGTAGTGACGGAGACATCATATGTGTGCTGGTTGACCCAAACCGGGTGATAAAGCATATTGAGCAGGGCTGGTTTATGCCGACTCGGAAAGGGGCTGAGAGTTATGGATGAAAACCGGATATTTGCGGTGCTTGGTATCGACATTACCAGGGATGAGGAGGAAATCCGGGGAGCTTACCGCGGTCTGCTGCGGCAGGTCAACCCAGAAGACGACCCGGAGGGATTTAAGCGTCTGCGGGAGGCGTATGAGGCGGCCTTGCGGTATGCGCAGACGCCGGAGGAAGAAGAGCGGCAGCCTGTGGACGATAGTCCCGTGGGGCGCTGGATGGAGCAGGTCAGGGCCGTCTACTCTTCCCTGCCCAGGCGGCTGGACGGGAGCGAATGGGAAAAACTGCTCAAAGAAGACGTCTGCGTGGCGCTGGACTACTCTGAGGAGGTCAGATGGCGGCTTTTCAGATACCTGGCAGAGCACTATCAGCTCCCCAGCTATATATTCCGGATTTTGGACAAAGAGTTTCATATTGAGAGGGACGCAGAGGTCTATAAAGAACATCTGCCAGTGAACTTCGTGGAGTACCTGCTGCGCAAAGTCCGGGATACGGAAGGAGCGACAGACTTTGATTATGCGGGCTTTCGTGGAAAAGAAGACGCCGATTACGACGGCTTTATGAGGATGTTCCATGAACTGCAGGTCCATGTGGACAATGAGGACGGCAAAGCGGCCATGCAGACCGTGCAGGCCATGGATCGCTATGGGATATCCCATCCCCTGTATGAGCTGCTGAAAGCATTTACCTGTCTGTTACTGGAACAATATGAGGAAGCCCTCGCCCTTATCCGTCCGCTGATGGAGGCTCATCCGGACACTGACCGGATCCAGGTGCAGGGCGGCGAGATCCTCTATAGATGCGGTCTTCACCAGGAGGCCATGGAAAAGCTGGAGCCATATCGGGAGCGCAATTACTATCAGGTGGAAAAATACCTGTGTCTCTGCCAGGAGGAGAACGGGAACCTGAAGGATGCCATTTTCCATTGCCAGAGAGCCATGCGGGACGGCAGGGGCGTGGAGCTGCGGGAATGTATGCAGAGGCTGTATGACAAATATCTGGAGGAGTTTGCCCAAAAGGAACGGGAAGATAATTTGGATGAAAATGATGTGAACTGCTACGTGAGTGTCCTGGAGCGCAGCGGGCGGGCGCAGGAGGCGCTGGACTATCTGGAGCGCAATCCTGAACGGGCGGAGCGGATGGAGGACATTCATCACTGCCGCATGGTTTTGTACCTTCAACTGAAACGCTACGAGGATGTGCTGGAGGAAGGCCGTCTGTGGACGGAAGAACTGGTGAGCAGCGGAGAGATGCATACCCAGAAGGGCGAACAGCAGGCGCTCACAACCATATACCTTACGGGGGAGGCTCTGTACCGGATGGGTATGGCAGGCGACCGGGAGGCCGGTGAAAAAGCGCTGGAAATGTACAGGCAGGCCTCCCAGTCAGACTCTGGCAATCAGGACTACCGGCAGCGTATCCTGGAACTGACAGTGGAGCTGGGAAACTATGAGGAGGCGGTCCGGCTGGCGGACGAGCTGATCGCGTCCGGCATCCGGCAGTATCCGGCCTATGTGCAGAAACAGATGGCCTGCTTTGAATTGGGCCGGGCGCAGGAAGTGGTGGACTGCTTTTACGCCGCCCGCAGGATCCATGCGGGGGAGGCGGCGATCTATGAGAAGGCGGCGGACATATTTATCCGATACCGTCAGTACGCGGATGCGGAGAGTATATTTCGGATGGCCCAGGAGGACGGCGCGGACAGCATCGGCCTGTCCATCCTGAAACTGCGCTGCCTAAGCCGCAAGGAGGAGCGCAGTCTGTCGGAATTGCGGCAGCAGGGCCGGATGGGGGAGTTTCGGCTGGATAAGGAACTCACGGCTCTGATAAAAAGCGTAAAGGCGAAATACAGGGAAAATCCCGAGCCTGCGGCGGATATGTGCCTGCTGTTTGAGGAACTGGGGCTGGCGGAGCGAAACCGCAGACACTTTAAGGAGGCGGCAGGGTATTTCCGCCGTGCGATAAAATACGAGGACCGTCCCCATTGTCACTATTTGCTGGCCAATGCATTGTTTGACGCGGACGAATATGAAAAAGCGCTGAAAGAGTATCATACATATGAAAAGATAGAAACAGAAAAGATGGAAACACTGTCCGAGAATTTTTATATCAATGCCGCCCGCTGTAGCCGCTCCGCCGAAAAAAGGGAGGAGGCTATCGAGTATTTTAAAAAGGCCCTTGCGCTGAATCCGGAAAACAGGGAGGCTAACGGAGCCATTGCGAACCTCTACCGCAATATGATGTGGGACAGCGGGAATAAATACTATGGGCGGCTGGCGATGCCCTACAGCGACCGCCAGATGGAACTGACTCCGGACAGCGCGTTTTATACCCGGCGGCGGGGCTGGCTGCTGCGGGATATGGGGGAGTATGAGGAGGCGCTGAAAGCCTTTGAGCGTTCCCTGGAATTGGAAGAGAGCCAGTTTGCCTATAACGGAAAAGGCAAGACGCTGAATAATCTGAGAAGGCATGAGGAGGCGCTGGACTGTCTGCGCAAGGCCATAGAACTGGGGGGCAGCCGCACGGATTCAGGCGTGTACTGGGAAGGCGGCAACTGCCTGTGCAGTATGGGCAGATACGCCGAGGCTCGGGAGTGGCTGCTGCGGGGAATAGAGCTGTATCGCAAAGAGCCGGATAAGGGGCTGTACTCTCAGCTGGACTGGATGCTCCGCAAGATCGGAGAGTTTGAGAAAGCCAGGGAGATCTGTCGACAGGGCTGGGAAGACGGGGTATTTGACGAGGAGGATTATGAGACAGACTGCCTGGTGCTGGATCAGCTCCTGGAGATACAGGGAGAATATTCTTATGTGGAACGGGCTGTAAAACTGACGGAAAAATATGATTCCGTCACCGCCTGGTGGACTCTGGCGGAGTGTTACGAATACGGGCCGGAAGATATGGAAGCCGCCCTGGCCGCCGCCCTGAAGGCTCTGGAGAAAGCCGGGGAAAATGGGAAAGTGTGGGACAACAGGGGCTTGCTGCTGGTGTTGATGCGATATTATGTGATGTTGAAAGATCAGGAGAATGCCGCCAGATACGCAGAGATGTTCTATCATGAGCTGGAGGAGACATACAGCTACAACCGGGAGCAGAGCGCCGTAGCGCAGTACCTGGACGATATACATGGCTGGTCTGAGAATGCCTGCAATCTGGCGCAGTGCGAAATCGCCAGGGGCAATCTGGGGGAGGCGGAGCGATATCTGCAATGGATGAGGTCAAAGCCTCTGTGCGCGAAGTGTTCCCATAGCGCCTGCGCGGAGATGTTTGAATTGCAGGGGTATCTCTGCGAGGTCAGGGGTGAACGGGAGCAGGCGCTGGAGAATTACCGCCGGGCGCAGGAACTCTACAGGGGGAGTCTGCTCAGGCGCTACCGCATACAGGTGCTGGAGAGAAGGTAGTTTTTATTGACTTGTCCCGATAAAAGAGGTATAGTGAAGGCGGGCAATGTTTTTGCGGAAAGGAGAATACAATGGGCAATTTTAACGGAAAGACAGTGATCATCACAGGGGCGGGAAGAGCCGTGCTGAGCGATGGAAGATGCGGTTCCATCGGATACGGTATTGCCACGGCCTATGCGAAAGAGGGAGCCAATCTTGTGATCACGGGACGCAATGTCAGGAAACTGGAGGATGCCAAGCAGGAACTGGAGGAGAAATACGGCGTCAAGGTGCTGTGCGTACAGGCCGATGTGTGCGCGGGGGCGGACAACAAGGCCGTGGTGGAAAATGTGGTAAAGCAGACCGTGGATACCTTCGGAGGCATCGACGTACTGATCAATAACGCCCAGGCCTCCGCCTCGGGGGTAACGCTGGCGGATCACACCACGGAGCAGTTTGATCTGGCGCTGTATTCCGGTCTGTATGCCGCGTTCTATTATATGCAGGCATGCTACCCTTATCTGGCCAAGAGTAAAGGCTCGGTGATCAATTTCGCCTCCGGCGCGGGATTGTTTGGCAATTACGGACAGTGTGCTTATGCCGCCGCCAAGGAGGGCATCCGGGGACTCTCCCGTGTGGCCGCGACAGAGTGGGGGAAGGACGGGATCAATGTCAACGTGGTGTGTCCTCTGGCCTGGACCGCACAGCTGGAGCAGTTCAAGCAGGCATATCCCGAGGCCTATGAGAAGAATGTACACATTCCTCCCATGGGGCACCTGGGAGACCCGGAGCTGGAGATCGGCAGGGTGTGCGTGCAGCTGGCATCGCCGGACTTTAAGTTCATGACGGGTGAGACGGTCACTCTGGAGGGCGGTCTGGGACTCAGGCCGTAGTGCGATCATAAAGAGAGCGCGCCCGACTGCCGGGAAAGGAACCGGCGTCGGGCGTGTTTTTTTGACAAAAGTGACAAACAAGTCATTCAAAGCTTGCAAAAATTCAGACAATATATTATAATAGAAACAGTTTTAAGTAAGTGTATCGGGGGAGGAATAGGACATACACATGAAAAGATTCTATGGAGTACTGATTTTTGTAACAAGCCTTTTTCTTTTCCTTGGCGCGCCCCAGCAGACGCGGGCGGAGGGAGAGCAGGGAAGAGTGCTGTTTATCAGTTCCTATTCCTATGGATGGGATACGGTGCAGTTGCAGATCGACGGTCTGATGGAGGGACTGGCGCCGGGGATCGCAGTGGACTTTGAGTTTATGGACACCAAGCGGCTGGATGCAGAGGTGGCGGAGCAGATGCTTTATGACAGACTGTCTTACGCCCTTTCCGTGGTGCCGCCCTATGACGTGATAATAGTAGGGGATGACGCGGCGCTGAAGTTTGCGGTGGATTACAGAGAAGAGTTGTTCGCGGGCATTCCCATTGTATTTGAGGGAATCAACAATGTCCAGTACGCCAGGGAACTGGCTCAGCAGGATCCGCTGATCACCGGCGTGGTGGAAGAACTGTCCCTTGAGAAAAATATTGACCTCATTTTGCAGCTGCGGCCCCAGACAAAGAGGATCATAGCGATCTTGGACGATTCTCTGACAGGAGAGGCGGAGCGTCAGAATTTTTATGCGGCGCAGGATCAGTATCCGGATCTGACATTCGGAGAGATCAATGTGTCGCAGTGCAGCACGGTAGATCTTCGTACCCGGCTGTGGCAGCAAAACGGCGATACCGCGCTGCTTTTCATCGTCTTGTCCGAGGATAAGAGCGGCAAGATATACACCAATCTGGAGGCGGTTCAGACATTGGTGAAATATACAAAGATTCCGGTGATGCGCATGGTGGACAGCAGGATCGAAGAGGGACTGCTGGGCGGTTATGTGGTATCCATGAGAAAGTCGGGGCAGATAGCGGGGCAGATGGCAAGTTCCATTGTCGGAGGCACGGATCCGGCGCAGATAGAGGTGGCTGACAGTCCCAATGTGTATTACATTAATGAAGAAGTGATGGATAAGTACGGTATGAGTATGGGCAAGCTCCCCAAAGATGTGGAGATCATCAATCACCGTACCACCTTTTTTGAAAAATATGAAAACATCGTGGCGCCTATGCTGGTCTTCGCGGTATCCATGATCGTGATATTGGGTATAGTGGTCTATGACAATCTTCACCGCAGGAAATTGATGGCAGAACTGGAAGGTACACGGAGCATATTGGAGTCGGCCTCCCAGCATGATTTCCTGACCGGACTGCACAACCGCAGTAAATTTGTGGAGGACCTGACCCAGATGATCGAGCAGGAAGTGCCATGCACGGTGATCATGCTGGATATAGATGACTTTAAAAATATTAATGACGTATACGGACACGCGGCGGGTGACGAGGCTCTGAAACAGGTTGCGGACCGCATGAAGGCAATGTCCTCTCAGATATTGACGCCATACCGCTATGCGGGAGATGAATTTATCATGATCCTGCTCAGCGAACAGGGCAAGATCGTGGAGAAGACCGCCTACGGATGCCGCCAGGTGTTTGCCAAAGATTTTATCATCCGCGGGGCAAAGAAGAAGATTACGGGAAGTATCGGTATCGCCACTTATCCCAAGGACGCCGGAACTGTAGAACAGTTGATTGTGTGTGCCGACAAGGCCATGTATCAGGTTAAGAAGAGCGGTAAGAATAAATTCGCTTATTACGGTCAGGAACCGGAGAGTATGTAGGAGAAGGGGAGAGGAAGGTACTGGATGTTTAGTCAGCTATTTGGAAATTATCTGGTGGACAGGAAGGTGATACGTCCGGAGGACTACCGCGAAGTGATAAAAAAGCAGTTGGATGTGCGTGTAAAACTGGGTACTATCGCCGTAGCGGAGAATCTGCTGACTCAGGAACAGGTGGAGATGCTGAACAAGCTGCAGATGCAGTGCGACAGACGTTTCGGGGATCTGGCTGTGGAGAAAGGACTGTTGACCCAGGAGCAGGTGGAGCATCTGTTAAAAAAACAGGGAAATCCGTATTTACAGTTTTTGCAGGTGTTGCTGGAATCCGGTAAAGTGACCGCAGCCCAGGTGGATGCAGGGCTCGGGGCGTTCCAAAGGGAAAAAGGGTTTTCCGACGCGGACATGACGGCTCTCAAAAATGACGATCTTGACGCTTTGATGCCCATATTCGCCTTTTCCTCCAAGCCTTTTGTGACGGATATCGCGGGTCTGGTCATACGCAATATCAATCGTTTTGTGACCGGAGATTTTTATATGGGGCCGATTCGCCATGTAGAAGAACTGCAATATCGGCGCCTGGCGGGACAGCGCACCACAGGGGATTACGATGTGTATATCGCCCTGGCCGAGACGGAGGACGGCGGTTTTGCCGCATTGGCGTCCGGGTTTGCCAGAGATATATTTGGACAGGCGGATATGGATGTATATGACGCGGTGTGTGAGTTTATAAATTGCAACAGCGGTCTGTTTGCCTCGGAGGTGAGCAACAGAGGGATCCGACTGGACATGGAGCCAACGTTTGTCTATGAAGATCAGAAGGTGACGGGCAAGGTATACGCGCTGCCGGTGTACATAGCCGACCACAGGCTGGAACTGCTGATGGCGGTGGACAGCAGGGTGGAGTTGGGCCAGACTCCCCTGAACACGGCGGCGGAGTGTCTGGTATACGGCCAGGACACGGGCCTTTCAAAGGGCGGGATCCTGGTGGTGGACGATTCCAAGATGTCCCGCAAGATGCTGCGCACGATTCTGGAAGAGGGAGGTTACACCGTGGTTGCGGAGGCCGCCAACGGGGAGGAAGGACTGAAGGCATACAGGCAATACTGTCCCGAGGTGGTGACAATGGATATCACAATGCCCAGAATGGACGGTATAGCAGCGCTGGAACAGATCAAAGCCTGCGACAGCGGGGCCAAAGTGGTGATGATCACTGCCGCCGGACAGCAGCAAAAGATCATAGAGGCGCTGAAACTGGGAGCGGAGAAGTTTATCACAAAGCCGTTTGAAAGCAAGGAAGTGCTCGCAGTCATGGGTTCTGTGATGAAATAAAAGAGGTATATATCTGAGAGAGGGGCGATGGCTCCTCTCATATTTTTGTTCCCGATTCCATACAATTAAGGGAGAAAGCCGGACATAAGACAGGGGCGAGATGGGGATATTGCTGGGCGTGTTGGTGCGTTTGGGGGCCGGGGTGGGGATTTTTTTGTATGGCCTGCATATTATAGGAGACTCTCTGGAGGAACTGACGGGACCGGCTCTGGAAAAAAGCTTAAAGAGATTTACCGCCAACCCCTGGATCGGTGCATTGACCGGAACAGTCATAACGGCTTTGACCCAATCCTCCACAGCCGTCACCGTGATGACGGTGAGTTTGGTGGATAAGGGGATCATGACGCTGGAACAGGCAGCGGGCGTGATCCTGGGGGCAAATGTGGGAACCGCCGGGACGGGAGTGCTGGCGGCGCTGCCCATACGGTCGCTGGCGCCGCTTTTGCTGATCGGAGGAGCCCTGGCGGTGCTGGCTGCAGGTTCTGCGGCAAAGCGGTTCGGCGGCGGGAGAACAGGCTGGGAGAAAGCGGGTCGGGCTGACGATATAAAGCGGATCGGAGCCCTTGCCATGGGGCTGGGTATGTTGCTGCTGGGCATGGAACTGATGCAGGAGGCCATGGTTCCCTGCCGTAGCCTGCCCCGGCTTACCCGTTTGCTGAGCGGTCTGGGGCATCCCGTGCGCGGCGTGCTGGGAGGCGCCGTGTTTACGGCCCTGATCCAGTCCTCCTCCGCATCGGTGGCGATCCTGCAATCCATGGCGGCGGAGGGCATGGTGAGTTTGCGGCAGAGCGCCTATATCGTCTATGGTCAAAATATCGGTACCTGTGCCACAGCCCTGTGGGCCAGCGCCCGTCTCAGTCCTGCTGCCCGCAGCTGCGCCCGCCTGCACCTGCTCATCAATCTGCTGGGTACCGCGTTTTTTCTGGCGGTTGACCGTGTGCTGCCATTGACTGCCTGGGTCGGATCCTGGACGCCGGGAAATCCTGCCATGCAGATCGCCAATCTGCATTTATTTTTCAATCTGGTTTCCACTTTGCTGTTATTGCCGTTTAGCAGGCAAATTTCCAAAATTTCCTCTTTACATTTCGGAAAAAAAGTGCTATCGTAAGCCATAGATAAAGCGTTGATGGGAAGAGTACCCGGTGGAAGTCCACAGAGAGGGCGGCTGCGGCGTATGCCGTATGGTGCGAGCCGGCTCGGAGGGAAACAGGGGAAGACCGCCCCGGAGCGGCTCTAATCAAGCCCGCTGCTCTGCGTTACGGAGGAATAAAGGTGGTCGGAGATCGGTCATAGGTCAGATATGCAGTCTGGTCTAATGTATACGCGAATCCGGCAACAAGGGTGGAACCGCGTAATTTACGTCCCTTGCAATAGAGATATTGCAGGGGATTTTTGTGTGTATGGCGGCTACGGCCGGGAAAGGAGCGAATATGAAAGAGAAACTGAAAGGGCTGGCAAGACACTGTTTTGAGGGGGAACTGACCCTACAGAAGACGACGCTGTGGTTGATCGGGGCCGCCTGTCTGCTGGGAGGGATCGTGTATGGTCTTAAGACCGCGCCCATGACTCACGGGGTGATGATCGGGAGCAACAACGGAAACAATAACGGCAATAACAGCGGAAACGGTCAGAGAAGAGAGGAAGAACAGAATACTGCGGAAGCGGCCAAGGAGCAGTGAGCGGAGCAGCAAATAGTAACGGATAGCACGGATGTATCGCGCGGAAAGGAGAATTATGAAAATTACATTGAAAGACGGTTCGGTAAAGGAATACGCAGAGAGCAGGAGCGTTTACGACATTGCCCTGGATATCAGCGAGGGTTTGGCAAGAGCGGCCTGCTGCGCCAAAGTGGACGGCGAGGTAGTGGATCTGCGCACGGTGGTGGAGCAGGATTGCAGGTTGGAGATCTGCACGGCCAAGGATCCGGAAGGGCTGGCGGCTCTGCGCCACACCACTTCCCATGTGCTGGCGGAGGCGGTAAAGAGAGTTTTCCCGGAGGCTAAGCTGGCCATCGGTCCCAGCATTGAAGAGGGATTCTATTATGATTTTGACCACGAGGCTTTCTCCAGAGAGGATCTGGATAAGCTGGAGGCGGAGATGAAGAAGATCGTCAAGGAGGGAGCCCGTCTGGAGAAGTTTTTGCTCCCCAGAGAGGATGCTATCCGTTTCATGGAGGAGAAGGGCGAGCCTTACAAGGTGGAGTTGATCCGGGATCTGCCACAGGACGCGGAGATATCTTTTTACAGGCAGGGAGAGTTTGTTGACCTGTGCGCGGGCCCTCACCTGATGAATACCAAGGGGGTGAAGGCATTCAAGCTGACTTCTTCCTCTATGGCGTACTGGCGCGGAGATTCCAACAAGGCCCGCCTGCAGCGTATTTACGGCACGGCATATGCCACAAAGGAGGAACTGGCCGCCCATCTGGAGCGCATGGAGGACGCCAAACGCCGGGATCATAACAAGCTGGGCCGTGAGATGGAGCTGTTTACCACCGTGGACGTGATCGGCCAGGGCCTGCCGCTGCTGATGCCCAAGGGAGCCAAGATCATCCAGACCATGCAGCGATGGATCGAGGATCTGGAGGACAACGAATGGGGCTATATCCGCACCAAGACGCCGCTGATGGCAAAATCCGATCTGTATAAGATATCCGGCCACTGGGATCACTACAAGGACGGCATGTTTGTTATGGGGGATGAGGAGAAGGACAAGGAGGTATTTGCCCTGCGTCCCATGACCTGCCCCTTCCAGTACTATGTATATAAGGCCACCCAGCACTCATACCGCGACCTGCCTCTGCGCTATGGGGAGACTTCCACATTGTTCCGCAATGAGGACTCCGGCGAGATGCACGGTCTGACCAGGGTACGTCAGTTCACGATCTCCGAGGGACATCTGATCGTCCGGCCCGATCAGATGGTGGAGGAGTTTAAGGGCTGTCTGGCTCTGGCAAAATACTGTCTGCAGACTCTGGGCGTGGAGGAGGACGTGTCTTATCATCTGTCCAAATGGGATCCAGAGAACCGGGAAAAATATATCGGGGAGCCGGAGGTCTGGGAACAGACCCAGCAGCATATGCGGGATATCATGAACGAGCTGCAGATCCCCTATGTGGAGGATGTGGGGGAAGCCGCTTTCTATGGCCCCAAGATCGACATCAACGCCCGCAATGTGTACGGTAAAGAGGACACCATGATCACGATCCAGTGGGACGCCCTGTTGGCGGAGCAGTTTGACATGTATTTTATCGACCAAAACGGCGACAAGGTGCGCCCTTATATCATCCACAGGACATCTATGGGCTGCTATGAGCGCACATTGGCATGGCTGGTGGAAAAATACGCGGGCAAATTCCCTACCTGGCTTTGCCCCGAGCAGGTGCGCATATTGCCTATATCCGAAAAATATGAGGACTATGCCCAGTCCGTCCGGGCACAGCTTAAGAAAAACGGTGTGTTGGCGGAGGTGGATAACCGTTCCGAGAAGATTGGATTTAAGATCCGGGAGGCCCGTCTGGCCAAAGTGCCTTATATGCTGGTGGTAGGTGAAAAGGAGGCAGCCGACGGTCTGGTGTCTGTCAGGAGCCGTTTCGCAGGGGACGAGGGCCAGAAGTCTCTGGCGGAGTTCACAGACCAGATCTGTGAGGAGATCCGCACCAAGACGATCCGAAAAGAAGAGGTTTCGGAAGAAAAATAAAAATGCATAAAAAATGTTTTCTCTGTCCATACTGATGAAAGGGACATTAATGTTCCCGCGGCGTTGATGAAAGTGCCCGCCGGAGCGGGCGGATGGAGGAAACCATGACAGATTTAAAGTGTACTGTTGAAAACTGTACCTACAACAAGGAAAAAATGTGTTCCAAAGGTGACATTATGGTGGGCGGAAAACATGCCTGCTGTGAGAATGAGACTTGCTGTGAGAGTTTTCTTCCCAGAAAGGGAGCCAGCAATTCTTACACCAACTGTACCTGCCACCCCACCAACAATATCAGTATCGACTGTGAGGCGGCCAAGTGTACCTATAATGAGAATTATAAGTGTACGGCAAAGCATGTGGACATCCAGGGCTGCGGCGCCTGCGACTGCAAAGAGACTCTTTGCGCAACTTTCAAGGAAATGTAATTTTGGCTGCAGGTGGTGAGAGACGGCGGCATATATTCTGCAGGGATATATGCCGCCGTCGCGTTGTGCCCCTTTTTATTTTAGATGAACCCAGGAAAATACCTGAAATATGAAAACATATAATCATTTAAATTTGCATAAAATTTTGATATGTGTTATAGTGAACAAAGCACTCTGTATTTAACTTTATTGAACAGGGAGTGCGCTAAAGCGTACATAATTAAGGTATATTGTTTTTATACAAATACAAGGGGGCACTTATGAAAAAGTTTATTTTATCTGTTACTGTACTATGTTTGGTTCTAGGTTTCACCGCATGTGGGAATGACACGGACAGACCCATGACAGAGAAGGATCTGGAAACCATGACGGAAAAGGAACTGGAGGAGGCGCTGCTTGCGTTAGAGTCCGCCGAAGAATCCGCCAATACGGTGGAGCAGGGAACGGCCGCCGCAGCAGGTTCTTTTGAGGCAAAACAGGAAATTATTGACGCGGCCTGGGACAGCGGATTGGTTCAGATCGACGACAAGCTGGTTCAATTGCCTGTTCATCTGAGCGAATGGGTTGATATGGGTCTGGATTATGAAGTGGATTATGGCCATAAATCAAAGGACTACCTGTTTACGCAAAACGAACTGGTCAGAGCGGAGCTGATGTATAACGGAGAAACGTTGGGAAATATAAACCTGACCAAAAAGACGGAAACTCCGGAGACTTTGGCAGACATGGATCCGGTGATCGAGGTGATCACTCTGTGGGGGAAACCAGAAACAGTCACCATGTATTTTCCCGGCGGCCTGACATTTGGTGATCCTTACGGCAGTATTGAGGAAAAATTGGGTAAAGCGACATCCGTTGATGAGAATTTGACTTATATGTACGGACGGAGCGGAGATTCCAAATCAGATATGTACTATGGCATCAGAATTTCTGTTGATAAAAATACGCAGACGATCTCCCGCTTTGAAATCGGAAGGAGTATCCAGGAAAGCAATCGGGAGGATCTGACGACGATTTCTTTTGAAGAGGTTCCCAATGGGCAAACATCGGACACCCACAATGTATCCCTGCTATGGGTGTCCGCATATAGGCAGATCCCGGGTACGATTTCGCGGGATCGCCATGTGGACAGTATCCTGGATGACAATGGGAAAAAGTACTATATAAGTTTGGAGTTTTCCATGCTGGCGCAGCAGTATGCCAACCCTTACTCTTATCTTGAGTATGGAGATCCTATTCTGGATACTACAGATGAAAACGGTATGAACCGTAAGATTTATAATGCGGGTTATGCTTATATTGTAGTTTGTTCAACAGATGTACATATATTCCAGGCGACGGTAAGTTTTAACGCTTTGTCCGATCCCTCCGAAGACGCGCTTGCGACTTTGCAGGATCTGGTATTTGACATCACGAATTCGGTCCAATTTTAATTTCTTTTGATATTTTTTTGATATTTTTATCAAAAGTTATTGACAATCCAAAGGAAGTCTGATATACTAGCTAAGTGTGTATAGCACAAACAATCAAGCAGAGTATCCGCTCTCACCTTACGGCGTAGGCTGGTAAGCGTTCATAGGAAGATTCGCTGAAATATGCAGCTGTAGGAGTTGTGTATGTTTCTGGATTGGACTTTTGAGTGGATAGTTATGCTATCCACTTTTTTCTTATGGAGGGTAAAGCCATTAGCGAACTATTTATCAATGAACAAATCAGAGATCGGGAAGTACGAGTAATCGGGGAGAATGGCGAGCAGCTGGGAGTAATGTCGGCAAGGGAGGCCATGGCGCTGGCGGAGGAGGCCGGTGTGGATCTGATCAAGATTGTGCCTACAGCCAAGCCGCCGGTATGTAAGATTGCCGACTATGGCAAATATCGCTATGAACAGGCGCGCCGGGAGAAGGAAGCCAAAAAGAAACAGAAAGTGATTGAGATCAAGGAGATCAGGCTGTCGCCCAACATTGACACCAACGATCTGAACACCAAGATTAGCGCCGCCAGAAAGTTTCTGAGTAAGGGGGACAGAGTGAAGATCACCCTGCGTTTCAGAGGGCGTGAGATGGCCCATATGAACAACAGCAAACATATTCTGGATGATTTTGCAGAAAGTCTGTCTGATATCGCGGTAGTAGAGAAACCACCCAAGGTGGAAGGCAGAAGCATGACCATGTTTTTAACTGAGAAGCGGTAAGCTCATTGGTTAAAATAGATTAAGAAAAGTTTAGGAGGAAACCGTTATGCCCAAAATGAAGACAAGCAGATCAGCAGCTAAGCGTTTTAAAGTGACTGGAACAGGTAAGTTGAAGAGAAATAAGGCTTACAAGCGCCATATCTTAACCAAGAAGACGACTAAGAATAAGAGAAATCTTAGAAAACCTGCAATCACGGATGCAACAAACGTTAAGACAATGAAGAAGATTTTACCTTATTTATAATCAGGTTAGGAGGAGAGTAAAGATGGCAAGAATTAAAGGCGGCTTAAACGCTAAGAAAAAGCACAATAGAGTATTAAAGCTGGCTAAGGGCTACAGAGGAGCCAGGAGCAAGCAGTACAGGGTGGCAAAGCAGTCCGTTATGAGGGCGCTGGCCAGCTCCTATGCCGGCAGAAAAGAGAGAAAGCGTCAGTTCAGACAGCTGTGGATCGC
>CAZGVI010000049.1:0-27954 GCA_964529395.1 uncultured Acetatifactor sp. | reverse complement strand
TCCTCGCCGTAGCGGTACATAAGATGCCAAAATACGGCATCGGGGGTTGCTCGCAACCCCAGGTACCGACGGCTGCGGAAGGCCAGCTTATGGAATATACAATATGCACAATTCAGTACCGTCAATAAACAATTCTACAATCATCCATTGTATAATCACCTACCGCATATGCACATCCATCTGAGGGTAGGGAATCTGGATACCGGCCTGGTCCAGGGCGTACTTTACACCCTCTGTCAGGCGGTAGCGTCCGTCCCAATAGTCTTCGTTGGTGAACCAGCAGCGAACGATCAGCTCCACGGCACTGTCTCCCAGCTGATCCACCACCACCCGCATCTCCCTGTCCTTGAGTACCGCCTCATCCTCCGCCAGCAAATTCATCAAGGTCTCCCGGGCCGCGCCGATATCGGCGTTATAGGAGATGCCCACGGAAATATCGCACCGGCGATACTTGTCTGTGGTTATATTGATCAGGCTGCCGTTGGCCAGAGTACCGTTGGGCAGTATCACCGTCCGGTTGTCTGGGGTCAGGAGTTTGGTATAAAACAACTGGATTTCCGTCACCGTACCCTCTTTTCCACTCCCGTCAATGATATAATCGCCCACCAAAAAGGGTTTCAGAATCAGGATCAGCACTCCCCCCGCCAGATTGGACAAACTGCCCTGCACCGCCAGACCGATGGCCACTCCGGCGGATCCCAGCAGCGCCACCACGCTTGCCGCGTCCACGCCAAAGCCCCCTGCGATCATAAAGATCAACAGGATATACAGCACGGCCTTTACAAAAGAATCCGTAAACTGCAGGACGCCTACATCCACCTTGCCCCGGATCAGGGATTTCCTTACGATCCGGCGTACCAACTTGATCACCTGCATCCCCAGCAGGAACACCGCCAGGGCCAGCAGAATACGCAATCCCATATTCAGCGCTTTCTCCGGCAGCCCGGAGAGCAGTTTCTCTATGGCGCCGGGATCAATGGATGTCTGATTTTGCGCTGTACCTATCACATTTATATGCAGCATGACCGCTTATCCTTCCTTGACCTTGCACTTTTCCTCTTCCTTTGCCACGGGTTTGCGGGTTCCCTTCTTTGCCGTCTTCTTGGGTGTATTTTCCTTGATCAGAGCCAGCTTTTTGCGTACGCGTTCCTCGATGACCCGGTTCAGTTCCGCCTCCGTATATGGCTCGAAACGCAAAATGCTCAGGGACAAAGGCGCCAGTTTCACGCTGATGGATACCGCCTGCTCGTCCCATTCTATATCCTGGGCCGCCAAAGCGCGCTTATTCACCACGCCCGTGCCGCCGTATATCTTTTCGTCCGTGTTCAGTATCTCCTTATACTTGCCGTCAAAGGGCACTCCTGTGCGGATCTCCTGAGCCACCCCGGCAAAATTGGCCACCACCACCAGCATGTCGGCAGCGTCGCTGCCCTTGCGCAGATAGCTTAGGTAACAGTCGTTGCCGGAGATGGCGTTGAGCCAGGCAAAGCCCGACGGCTCCTGGTCCAGTTCATAGAGCGCCGTCTCCCTGCGGTACAGGTGGTTCAGATCCTTGTACAGTTCCGCCACGCCCTTATGCTCCGGCACACTCAGCAGTTCCCACTCCACTCTCCTGTTCTCGTTCCACTCGTCAAACTCCGCCAGTTCCTGTCCCATAAACAGCAGTTTTTTGCCGGGATGGGTCATCATATAGGCATAAGTCAGTCGCAGATTGGCCAGTTTCTCCTCCCTGCTGCCAGGCATTTTCCCCACCATGGTGGCCTTTCCGTGCACCACCTCGTCATGGGAGAACACCAGCATAAACTTTTCGCTGTAGGCGTAGATCATGCTGAATGTCAGTTCTCCGTGATGGTGACTGCGGAAATAGGGGTCCATCCGGATATATCCCAGATAATCGTTCATAAAGCCCATGTTCCACTTTAAGTCAAAGCCCAGTCCGCCCTTGTCCAGATCCTCGGTGATCAGCGGGAATGCAGTGCTCTCCTCCGCGATGGACAGCACGCCGGGATCACGTTTTTTCAGGACGGAGTTCAGATGCTTGATCATCTCCATGGCCTCCAGATTCTCCTTGCCGCCATAGATGTTGGCCACCCACTCCCCGTCTTTTTTGCCGTAATCCAGATACAGCATACTGGCCACGGCGTCCATACGGATACCGTCCGCATGAAACTTCTCCACCCAAAACAATGCGTTGGCGATCAGGTAATTGGACACCTGGGGGCGTCCGTAATTGTAGATCAGCGTACCCCAGTGAGGGTGGAACCCCTGACGGGGATCATGGTGCTCATACAGGCAGGTGCCGTCAAAACCGGACAGGCCATGGGTATCTCTGGGAAAATGGGCCGGTACCCAGTCCAGTATCACACCGATGCCTTCCTTGTGCAGTTCATTCACAAAATACATAAAGTCCTCGGGGCTGCCATACCGGGAAGTGGGCGCGTAATAGCCGATGACCTGATAGCCCCAGGAACCGTCGAAAGGATGCTCCATGATCGGCATCAGTTCCACATGGGTATAGCCCATCTCTTTCACATATGCCGCCACCTTGGGGGCGATATCCCGATAGTTGGCATAAGGCTTGCCCTCCTCCGGCTCCGCGAAAGATCCCATATACATCTCATAGACGCTGATGGGGGCATTGCCGCCCTGAAAATTCTTCCTCTCTTTGATAAACTCCTCATCCTCCCATTTAAAACGGCTGAGGTCCGCCACCACGGAGGCGTTGTCCGGCCGCAGCTGGGCCGCGTTTCCATAGGGATCGGCCTTTAAAAAGGTAAGTCCGCCCCGGGCCTTGATCTCAAACTTATAGATACTGCCCTCCGCCACCTGGGGAATGAAGATCTCAAATATACCGCTGTCCCACAGACGGCGCATCTGATGGGCACGGCCGTCCCAACTGTTAAAGTCGCCCACTACGCTGACACGCATGGCGTTAGGCGCCCACACGGCGAAATAGGTTCCCTCCTCGCCGTCCATGACGCAGGGATGCGCCCCCAGTTTTTCATAGATGGTATAGTGTATTCCGGCGTCAAATTTTTCCGTATCCTTTTTCGTGAGCAGAGGCGCATGGCGGTAAGGGTCCGACACCTGAACCTTGTTGCCGTCCCAGTCCGTCACCTCATAAATGTATTTGCCCATCTCCTTCTCCGGAACCAGCACGGCAAAGAACCCCTCCTCGTCCGCCCTGTCCATGGGATACTCCCTGCCGCTCTTAAGGAGCTGTAGAGTCATCGCCACCGCTCCCGGATAGAAAGCCTGCACCAGCACCTGAGTGCCCACCTTATGAGGACCCAGCAGATCATGGGGATGGTCGCATTCTGAATATACGATTTCCTCGATGGCTGGCCAGTTCATCAGTTTATACAGCTTATTGTCCATAGTCGCCTCTTTTCTGTATGGCTTTCCTCTTATTCATTGTGCCCTCATGCTGCGTGTGCCATACTGACGCAGGGAGCCCATGCCGCAAAGTCCGTCACAGGGTATGTATGAACAGACCGCTCCTTAACTTTGGCTCAAACCAGGTGGATTTGGGGGGCATCAGCCTCCCTGCGTCCGCCACGGCAAACAGTTCGTAAATAGAAGTGGGATACATGGAAAAAGCAACCTTCATATCGGTGTGCACCCTTCTCTCCAGTTCCTCCAGCCCGCGTATACCCCCCACAAAATCAATGCGCTTGTCGGTCTTGGGATCTCCTATCCCCAGTACAGGCGCCAGGAGATGATCCTGCAGGATGGACACATCCAGCCCGTCCACCTCATCCCGGCTGCGAATATCCTCATGGGCCGTAAGACGGTACCACTTCCCTTCCAGATACATGCCATACTCATATTTTCTCTCGGGACTTAAAGGCGTTTCCCCCACACATTCCACGGTAAATCTCTCCCCTACTTTCTTCAGGAAAGTCTCCCTATCATATCCGTTCAGATCCTTTACCACCCGGTTATAGTCCAAAATCTTCAGTTCGTCCGCCGAAAACAGCACCGACAGGAAGAAATTGTACTCCTCCTCCCCCGTGTGGGCGGGGTTCTCCTCCCTACGCCGCAGTCCCACTTTTACCGCGGAGGCACAGCGGTGATGTCCGTCCGCGATATAAATCTCCCGCATACCGGCAAAGGTGTCCCGGATGGTCCGCATCTGCAAAGCGTCCGCCACCACCCACACCCTGTGTGTGATCCCGTCCTGGGCGGTAAAATCATACAGCGGCTCCCCTGCCGTAACCTGGTCTATCACCTGCCGCAGAGCCGTCTGACTGCGGTAAGCAAGAAAAATAGGGCCGGTCTGGGCATTGCAGACATCCACATGGCGGATTCTGTCCTGCTCCTTGTCAGCCCGGGTATTCTCATGTTTCTTGATCACCTGGTTCTGGTAATCATCGATAGAGGCGCAGGCCACGATCCCTTTCTGACTCCGCCCCTCCATGATCTGCTCATAAATATAATAGCAGGGCCTGTCCTCCCTGATAAATCTTCCCTCCTCCATCCACTGCCGCAATAGATCGCGGGCTTTCTGGTAAACGCAATCCGCATAAGTGTCCACATCGGGACCGAACTGCGTCTCCGCACGGTCAATGGCTAAAAAAGAGCCGGGATGCCGTTTCACCTCCGCAGCCGCCTCTTCCCTGTTATACACGTCATAGGGCAGCGCCGCGATCTCCTGCGCCAGTCCCTTGGCCGGTCTGTATGCCTGAAATGGTCTGATATCCGCCATTATTTTCCTCCTTGTGTAACATCTTTTCCAATATCATATCAAAAATAGCTATGCATCACAAGCACTAAAGTGGTATAATAGAAAAAAATTTTGCGAGGAGTGATACATTATGACAGACGAAAATCGCGCTGTTTTAAAGAGAATCAATGATTACGCGGAGCAGGTGATGGGAGATATCGATCCTCAGAAAGTTCAGGTTTCCGCACAGATTGAGAAACTGAAACCCATCCTGCAGGAGATTGCTGACGAGAAACAGATCTCTCTGGAGGACATGTTTATCCTGTACATGGATATTCAGTCTGAAGCCTCCTGCGCCACCCAGCAGAAACTGTCCGAGGACCTGCAGGATCTGAATGACGGCAGCGGTATGCCGATTTTGATCCGGTGAGCAGACCAGATCCAGCATCGGCAAAAAGCTCCCGACTCCGGGCTATGGCCCATGAGTCAGGAGCTTTTTTGTCCTATCCGTATCGTTTTATCCGTAGACCTGACGGTTATTTCACAACTCTCACCCGGAACACTCCGTCGATCTTCTCCAGCGCCTCAATGATCTCCGTTGTAGGAGCGCTCTCCACATCGATCATCGTGTAAGCGACCTCCCCTCTGGACTTGTTGGTCAGATCGCTGATATTGATGCCCTTCACGCCGAACGCGGCGGTAAACTGGGTGATCAGGTTGGGAATGTTCCTGTGGAAGATGGCTACCCGTCCTGCCTTGGTACATACACCCATATCACAGGCCGGATAGTTCACGCTGTTGCGGATATTGCCGTTCTCCAGATAATCCATGATCTCCTCCACAGCCATCACTGCGCAGTTGTCCTCGGACTCCTCAGTGCTGGCGCCCAGATGAGGGATCACGATACACCCTTTTTGTCCCGCCGTGGTAGGATTGGGGAAATCGGACACATAGCGGGCGATCTTGCCGCTCTGCAACCCCTCCAGCACATCCTTTTCATTGGCCAGCAGATCTCTGGCAAAATTCAGCAGCACCACACCCTCTTTCATCTTGGCGATGGATACCGCATTGATCATGCCCTTGGTGGAATCCAGCAGGGGCACATGGATCGTGATATAGTCGCAGTCCGCATAGATATCGTCCACATTCAGCACATGCTTAACGGAACGGCTCAGGTTCCAGGCCGCGTTGACAGACAGATAAGGGTCGTAACCGTATACATCCATGCCCAGGGATACTGCGGCGTTGGCCACTTTTACACCGATGGCGCCCAGACCGATCACACCCAGTTTCTTGCCCATGATCTCGGTCCCGGCAAAGTTCTTCTTTTCCTTCTCCGCTGCCTTGGCAATGTCTGCGTTGTCTGCGGAGGCTTTGACCCAGTCGATACCGCCGATCACGTCTCTGGCCGCCAGCAGCATGCCCGCCAGCACCAGCTCCTTGACGCCGTTGGCATTGGCGCCGGGGGTATTGAACACCACCACGCCCTTCTCCGCGCATTTGTCGAGAGGGATATTGTTCACGCCTGCGCCCGCCCGGGCCACCGCCAACAGGCTGGCGGGAATCTCCATCTCATGCATGGAGGCGCTGCGCACCAGGATGCCGTCCGCCTCCTGCACATCCGCCGTGATCTGGTATTTGTCGCTAAAATTTTTCAATCCCACATCCGCAATGGGATTCAGACAGTTGATCTTGTACATCAGGCATTCTCCTCCTCAAATTTCTTCATAAATTCCACCAGCTTTTCCACACCCTCTATGGGCATGGCATTGTAGATGGACGCTCTCATGCCGCCAACGCTCCTGTGGCCTTTCAGGTTCTCAAAGCCCGCCGCCTTGGCCTCCTTGACAAATTTCGCGTCCAGCTCCTCGTTCCCGGTGACAAAGGGCACATTCATCAGGGAGCGGTCCTCCTTGCGCACCGTGCCCTTAAAGAGCTTACTCTGATCCAGAAAATCGTACAGAATCGCCGCCTTTTTCTCATTGCGGACCTTCATGGCCTCCAGGCCGCCCTGTTTCTTGATCCATTTGAACACCTTGCCGCAGATGTAGATGCCGTATGCGGGCGGGGTATTATACAGGGAATCATTGTCCGCGTGGATCTTGTACTTGAGCATGGTAGGAGTGCCGGGCAGTACGTCCTCCGTGATCAGATCCTCACGAATGATCACGATCACCACGCCCGCAGGGCCGATATTCTTCTGCACACCGCCGTAGATCACGCCGTACTTAGTCACATCCACAGGCTCGGACAGAAAGCAGCTGGACACATCCGCCACCAGAGTCTTGCCCTTGGTGTTGGGCAGCGTCTTAAACTTGGTGCCGTAGATCGTGTTGTTTTCACAGATATATACATAGTCCGCGTCCTCACTGATGGGCAGATCGGAGCAATCGGGTATGTAAGAAAATGTCTGATCCTCCGAGGATGCGATCTTGTTGGCCTTGCCGTAGATGCAAGCCTCCTGGTAAGCTTTCTTGGCCCACTGACCGGTTACAATATAATCAGCCACCTTGTTCTTCATCAGGTTCATGGGGATCATGGCAAACTGCTGGCTGGCGCCGCCCTGTAAAAACAGCACTTTGTAGTTGTCAGGGATGTTCATCAGTTCGCGCAGATCGGCCTCCGCCTCCTTGATGATGGTATCGTATGCTTTGGAGCGATGGCTCATCTCCATCACGGACATACCGGTTCCCCGGTAATCCAACATCTCCTCTGCAGCCTCTTTTAGTACTTCTTCAGGCAAAACTGCGGGGCCCGCTGAAAAATTGTAAACTCTCGACACTTTCTTTTCCTCCTCATTATTTATACTGTTTAACAGCTAAAATTTCCGAGCAACCTGACTGCATAACGCCAGCCATATTCATTTATCAGTGCAGTACGGTAAATTCTGGCGTTATGCAGTATAAGTTCCGCATGTTTCGGAAACATGCTGTAAAACATTTCACTTATTTTATATCCAAAATTTGCTTTAGTCAACTACTATGTTAAAATAATCCCGTTTTCTCCTCAGTAAAACGTCACCACCGGCGTGCCGATCTCCACCAGCTCGTACAGCTCGCTCATCACCTCCGGCGGCGTGTTGATACAGCCGTGGGAACCGTTGGTCCGGTAGATCTCCCCGCCGAACTCCCTGCGCCAGTCGGCGTCGTGTATCCCCACATTGCCCACCACCGGCATCCAGTATTTTACCGGCGTGGCATAGCCCTCTCCCCGCAGGATACGGTTTTTTTGCTTGTTGTAGACATAATTGATCCCCTCCGGCGTATCCCATCTGCGCCGGGCGTTGCCCGTTACCACGTCCACGGAAATCAGACATTCCCCGTCTTCATAATAATACATATGCTGCTGTCCCATATCCACTTCTATATAAGTGTCCCCGATATCGTCCAATCCCCTGCAAAAACCTTCCTGCAGATAGGACGGTCTGTGTATCAGAGGTTCCTCACGCTCATAGGCCAGCTCCTGGGTGAGAAATTCCACCTCCGTTTCCACATCCAGACGGGTTCCGTAGGTGTCGTATGTCACCTGCACCACCCTTCCCTCCGTGGTCTGAAAATCTCTGGTGGTATCCGCCGTGTCATACTGCCTTGCCAGCCCTTCCACCCACTCCCGGATATTTCCGGCACTGACCAGCAGTTCCTCCTGATCCCACATGGGGCAGCCGTCGCTGCCCTTGCGCAGAAAGGAGGCCATGATCTCCGGTCCCAGCTCTATCTGTTCCGCTCCCATATCATAGATCAGATTGCTGTGAAAAAAGGACTGCAACTGCGCGAATCGCGCTTTTTGCCGCATATCCTCCGCCGTATACTCCAGATCCGCATAACATTCCCCCTGTCCGATCTCGATCTCATAGATCCCGCTCTCCAGACACTGCTGCACATAGTCGCAGAGCTTATCGGAATCCAGACGGTGGCTCTTCCCGTCGAAAAGGATGTAGGGCTCCCCCTCATCCTCACCGGGCCTGATCTCCACCGCCGGGCTCTGTACTTCGGCGAGACGCACCCAGTCCATACCCATCACCAGTTCCCTGAGTTTCTCCCGGTCCCAACTGCTTTGCGCAGTGAGATGCTGCTGCGTTATCTCCTCCTGGCTGAACCAGGATCCCTGGCCGCTGCGCCTTAAATACTCTCTGAGACTCGCCGTGTAATCCACCCGGTAATCCACCCGGGACAGATCTACAGGCCAGCGCTGCCCCTGGTCGTCGATAATAACCATTTCCGGTATCTGCGCTGCCTGGACCAACTCCCTATTCACTTCTTCCACCGTCATGCCCGTACAATATACGCCGTTGATCCAGGTATTTACCACAAAGGTTTTGCTGTAATACCAGGTCAGTGCCAGAAAAGCGCCAAGCGTCAGAAAAGTCAGACCGAGCAGCGTCAACAGGCATATGCGAAGAGTTTTTTTCATTACAGTCACCATATGTATCACAAACATCCCCGTGATACAATCGTCTATTCTTTATCTATATTCGCGGTCTAAAACTTGCCGCGAACCCGGCTCACGAGCGAAAGGTTCGGTGAACATACCGACAAGTTTTGTCGCTCGTGAGTATAGTATTCCGTATCTGCTTCCGCCGTGCCTTTCCTGCCAAAAAAGTCCGGGCAATTTCCGTTTTACAGATCGTCCCCGTCAAACACCTCGCTGATGGGTGCTCCGGCAGGCACCATGGGAAATACCTTGTCATCCTCCGGGATCACGCACTCGATCAGCACCGGGGCTTTCAAAGCCAGTGCCTTCTGAAACGCGGGAGCAAATTCTTCTTTGGTGGTAACTTTGATGGCGCTGCACCCCAGGCCCTCTGCCACTTTACAGAAATCCACCTTGTCATTTAAGACGGTCTGTGAATAACGCTTTCCGTAAAACAAGGTCTGCCACTGGCGCACCATTCCCAGCACATGGTTGTTTATGACCACCTGGATAATGGGAATGTTGTAACGGCTGGCCGTCGCCAACTCATTCATATTCATCCGGAAACACCCGTCTCCGGCGATATTGATACATATCTTGTCCGGCTGCCCCACCTGTGCGCCGATGCAGGCCCCCAGTCCGTATCCCATGGTGCCCAGGCCCCCGGAGGACAGGAATGTGCGGGGCTGTGTATAGTGATAATACTGCGCCGCCCACATCTGATGCTGTCCCACGTCGGTGGTGATAATGGCCTCCCCTCCGGTGATCCGGTCTATCTCCTCGATCACGTAGGGACAGGACAACCCCTCCTTATCATATTTCAGCGGATACGTATTCTTCAGTTCCTGTATCTGTTTCATCCACTCAAAATGGGTCTGAGGCTGCAGCTTGGCGTTGATAGCTGTCAGTACGGATTTCAGATCCCCTATCAGAGAGGCGTCCACCCGGATATTTTTATTGATCTCCGCCGCGTCTATGTCAATGTGGACGATCTTAGCTCCCTCCGCGAATTTTTTCGGATTGCCTGTCACCCGGTCAGAGAATCTGGCTCCCAGCGCGATCAGCAGATCACACTGACTCACTCCCAGATTGGAGGTCTTGGTGCCGTGCATGCCGATCATACCGGTATACCGGGCGCTGTTGCCGTCAAACGCGCCCTTGCCCATCAGGGTATCGCACACCGGGGCGTCCACCAGCTCCGCAAAGCGAGCCACCTCCTGGGAGGCGCCGGAGATCACCGCGCCGCCGCCCAGATAGATATAGGGACGTTTTGCCTGGCCGATCAGCTCCACCACCCGGTCGATCTCCTGCTGGGTAAAGCGGTCGATCCTCTCCATCTCCCGGGGCTTTGCGGGTGTATATTCACACAGGGCGGCCGTGACGTCCTTGGTGATATCCACCAATACCGGGCCGGGACGGCCGCTGCGGGCGATATGGAACGCCTTGCGCAGGGTATCCGCCAGAATCTCCACATTCTTTACGATATACCCGTGCTTGGTGATGGGCATGGTCACCCCCGCGATGTCCACCTCCTGAAAGGTATCCTTGCCCAGCAGGGGCAGATTTACATTGGCGGTGATCGCCACCATGGGCACGGAATCCATATAGGCGGTGGCGATGCCCGTGACCAGATTGGTAGCGCCGGGGCCGCTGGTAGCCATACAGACTCCCACTCTGCCGGTGGCGCGGGCATATCCGTCCGCCGCGTGGGCCGCGCCCTGCTCATGGCTGGTCAGCACATGGCGGATCTCATTGCTGTGCTTATACAGAGCATCGTAAATATTCAGGATGGTCCCGCCCGGATAGCCGAATACGGTGTCCACGCCCTGTTCCTTGAGACATTCGATTACTATTTCCGAACCTGTCAACTGCATGTGTGTTCCTCCATATTTAAAGTTCCGTGTATCTCCTCCGGCCTAATATCCCCAGAGCCGTTTCGGACCGCAGACGTTCCGATATTCCCGCGCATCTATGCGCGTATTCATGCGCTATACCGCTCGGAGGTACACTGTTTTCATTTTATTTTTCTGTCAGATTTCCAGTATGGCTCCCCGATTGCCGCTGGTCACCATCTTCTCGTACCGGGACAGATAACCCGTAGTCACTTTGGGGGTACGGGGCTGCCATTTGGCTTTTCTGGCGGCCATCTCCTCGTCGGATACCTTGATATCCAATTTCAGGCCGGGTATATCGATACTGATGATATCTCCCTCCTCCACCAGGGCGATAGGGCCTCCCACTGCCGCCTCCGGGGACACATGTCCGATGGAGGCTCCTCTGGACGCGCCGGAAAATCTGCCGTCGGTGATCAGCGCCACGCTGGAACCCAGACCCATACCCGCAATAGCGGAGGTGGGATTGAGCATCTCTCTCATGCCGGGGCCTCCCTTGGGGCCCTCGTAGCGGATCACCACCACATCCCCGGCCACGATCTTACCGCCCTTGATGGCCGCGATGGCGTCCTCCTCACAGTCGAACACTCTGGCCGGACCTTCGTGTACCATCATCTCCTCCACCACGGCGGAACGTTTTACCACGGAACCGTCCGGGGCCAGATTGCCCTTCAGCACAGCCAGGCCGCCGGTCTTGCTGTAAGGATTTTCTACGGGGCGGATCACTTCGGGATTGCGGTTCACCGCATGCGCGATATTTTCTCCGATGGTTCTGCCGGTGACAGTCATACAGCCGGTATTCAGCAAGCCTATATCCGCCAATTCCTTCATCACCGCATACACGCCGCCCGCCTCGTTCAGATCTTCCATATAAGTGGGGCCTGCGGGAGCCAGGTGACACAGATTGGGGGTTTTCTCGCTGATAGGGTTGGCAAAGCTTATGTCAAAATCAAATCCGATCTCATGAGCGATGGCGGGCAGATGCAGCATGGAATTGGTGGAACATCCCAGAGCCATATCCACGGTCAGAGCGTTCATGATGGCGTCTTTGGTCATAATGTCTCTGGCACGGATGTTCTGACGCAGCAGTTCCATCACCGCCATGCCCGCATGTTTCGCCAGCTTGATACGCTCAGAGTACACCGCCGGGATCGTGCCGTTGCCCGCAAGCCCCATGCCCAGGGCCTCAGTCAGACAGTTCATGGAATTGGCGGTATACATGCCGGAGCAGGAGCCGCAGGTGGGACATACCTTATTTTCAAATTCGCATACATCCTCCTCGGTCATGGTGCCCGCCGCGTAGGAGCCCACCGCCTCAAACATGGAGGACAAGCTTCTCTTCTGCCCTTTTACATGCCCCGCCAACATGGGACCGCCGGACACAAACACTGTGGGCAGATTTAAGCGTGCCGCCGCCATCAGAAGGCCCGGTACGTTCTTGTCACAGTTGGGCACCATCACCAGGGCGTCAAACTGATGAGCGATGGCCATACACTCGGTGGAGTCCGCGATCAGGTCACGGGTCACCAGGGAATATTTCATCCCCACATGGCCCATGGCGATACCGTCGCATACGGCGATGGCGGGGAACACCACGGGCACGCCGCCCGCCTCCGCTACGCCCAGCTTTACGGCGTCCACGATCTTGTCGATATTCATATGGCCGGGGACGATCTCATTGTAGGAGCTGACGATACCCACCATGGGTTTCTTCATCTCCTCCTGGGTGAATCCCAGCGCGTTAAAAAGGCTTCTGGCCGGAGCCTGCTGCATTCCGGCCCTCGCATTGTCGCTTGTCATCATAGTATGTTCCTCCTCCTGGTAATCCCTTTGTGGGAAATATTCCTATTGTTTTGCCTTTTTATCCTGTGCGTGCCGTTTCTCGGATCGTGATACAGGCAGCAAACCAAACGGTTACAAGTCTGATTCCTGTCGGCAAGCAGAAATTTACAGAGGTTTCCGCACTAAATATAACGGTATCGTATCTGTAATAACAATCTCATTTCCTGCCTCCACGACTGCTTTTCTAATACCTGCGTAATAATTCGATTTATACGGCTCCTCTAAAGTAATGTGTTCACAGTGCGTGCTAATATAGCAAATATATTCGTCTGCATTCAGTTTGCGCACACTTTTCCACTCTTTATAATTCAAATCCTCAAACCCATAATTAAGCACATTTTCATAGACCAACTTACAACTATATCTTTGCTTTACACGGAAATATTTATCATACACTTTGTCAATCTCATCTTTTAAAGACGGATTCGCGCTTGTCTCATCCGAGCGAGTCATAAACATAGCAAGATAGCCTCCCGGCTTTAACATCCTATATGTCTTCGCAAATGCTATCTCTTCGGGAATCCATTGTATTGTAGCTGCAGAATATACTAAATCATATTCATTTTCACGAAAATTGTAATTTTCAAAATCCGCATTTACAATATGAAAGTTTTCATACTCCCCAAACTTTTCTTTCATCAAAGCAGTGAAATTTTCTCCAAGCTCAATTGCAGTGTAGTCACATCCTGTTTTTAATATGGGCTCTGTTGCCTGACCCGTTCCAGGTCCGATTTCAAGTACTTTCTTTTCCGGATTTAATCCGCATACCATCTCCAGTTCTTGAAATAACTCTTTACAATATCTTGGTCTGTACTTGTCAAAGCGTTCTGGTATTTTATCAAATGTTTTACGAAAATCCATCTTCTGATCTCCTCATTTGAATCTCCGTCCTACACACGCTCCGCGATCAGGTCGCCCATCTGCGCAGTGCCCACCTGGGTGATATTCCCCACCGGGTTCTCCCCCTTCTGGGGCATGATATCGATGGTTCTGTATCCTTCTGCCAGCACCTGTTTCACCGCAGCCTCCACCGCGTCGGCCTCACGATCCAGATCGAAGGAATACCGCAGCATCATGGCGGCGCTGAGGATCGTGGCGATGGGATTGGCGATGCCCTTGCCCGCGATGTCCGGTGCGGAGCCGCCGCTGGGCTCGTACAGGCCGAACTTCGTATCGTTTAGGCTGGCGCTGGCCAGCATGCCGATGGAACCCGTCACCATACTGGCCTCATCGGACAGGATATCGCCGAACATATTCTCCGTCAGGATCACGTCAAACTGGGCAGGATCTTTTACAAGCTGCATGGCGCAGTTGTCCACCAGCATATGCTCCAGCGTCACCTCCGGGTAATCCTTTGCCACCTCTTCCACCACCGCTCTCCACAGCCTGGAGGAATCCAGTACATTGGCCTTGTCCACGCTGGTCACTTTCCCCCGGCGTTTCATGGCAATGTCAAAGCCTTTAATGGCGATCCGGCGGATCTCGTTCTCATCATAGGTCAAAGTGTCAATAGCCTTGCGCACACCGTTTTCTTCCACGGTCCTGCGCTCGCCGAAATACAGACCCCCGGTGAGCTCCCGCATGATCATCATATCAAAACCTGCCTTGCTGATCTCTTCCTTTAAGGGACAGGCCGCGGCCAGCTCGTCATACAGTACCGCCGGACGCAGGTTGGCAAACAGGTTCAGCTCCTTGCGGATCTTTAAAAGCCCTGCCTCCGGGCGCAGATCAGGCGGCAGTTTATACCAGGGGGAAGTGGTGGTATTGCCACCGATGGAACCCATCAGCACAGCATCCGCAGCCTTGGCCGTAGCCACGGCTTCTTCCGTCAAAGGCACGCCGTGCGCGTCGATGGACGCTCCTCCCATCAGGATATCCGTAAACTTCATCACATGGCCGTACTTTTCAGCCACCCTTTCCAATACCTTTTTGGCCTCCGCCACGATCTCCGGCCCGATTCCGTCGCCGGGAATACAGGTGATCTTCAGTTCCATGCTCTCCTCCTTCGCGCATCCGGAACCGATCTTTTGGCCCCGCCTGCGTCTCACACTCTCCATTTCCCACGGCCCGTCGCACGCTGCTTTATCAAAGTCCACATTGCTTATGGGTATGAAATGGGATTATTTCATCCAGTATAGCACAGACTTTGTTATTCTTCAAATAGATATTGTTTATATTTTTCATAACATTGGGTTATGGATGAGAATGCAGCGTTTCTGTGTTCCAGAATTTTCCGCCATAAACATATGTTCGATGTGATAAAATAGTTCTATCTTGTATAAGGAGGAGTTTCATGGAAAGCATACTGTGTGTCGATATTCCAGTGCAGATGATCTCCTGTACCGACACGGACGGGAAGATCACCCCGATCAGATTCCGGTTCCGGGACAAAAACGGAGAGATCGTCACGGTCACAATAGATAAAGTGCTGTCGGAGGATCAGGGCAGAAATCGCATAGGCGCCACTTTTTCCTGCTCCGCCCAGATATACGGCCTGGGAAAAACTTTCCGCCTTTGGTATAATTACTTTGCTCACGAATGGCGACTGTCCGGCCTGAAACTCTAGCCGTCCATATCTTTGAACAGCTCTCCCTCTATGGAAAAAAGCGTTTCCAGGGGGATGACTGTCCCGTCCGCAAACAATATCTGCCGCCCATACTCATCCACCTTTTTTACCTTTCCGCTCACCGACACATAAGTCCCGCCTTCTTTCACGGCATCCGGTTTAAAATAGGTAACTCTGACTTCAAGTTCCCCGAAAGGGGTTTTTCCCGCCTGCGCCCTGAGCATTTGCAGCCGCTCGTCCAGTTTTTCCCTCTGCTGCTCATCCAGCTCGGCATAGGAATCTGTCAGCCTGGCCGTTTCCCTGATCGCCTCGTCATGTCCGGTGAGTGCGGCAAAGGGGGAAAACTGCGCCGCCCTGTCCGCAAGAGGCATCTGCGCATGCCTTGCGGATACATGGTGGGGCAGATGAATGATATCCTCGTAGTTGCCCGGCTCCTCCTTCTTCATGCTTTATGTCCTCCGATTTGGCGGTTGCGCTCTATGGTCATTGCCCCCTCCTGTAGATTCATTCCCATCAGTATAGCGTTTTTTCCATATTTCTTTTTCACCGCGATCATAGTCTCCTGCAGTTTCCTTTCTTTGGCAAGTCGGGTGTTCTCCGCCTCTTTTTCTCTTTGCAGCGCCGCATAGTCCGTAAACAGATCCAGCTGCTCAAACTGCTGTGCCTCCCCGGTCTGTGATTCGTCTGTCAGGCGGTTGGCCGCCACCGTCACTCTGCGCACGGACAGGGCGGGATCAACGATCCTGTCATAAAGCTCCATAACGGCGTCCACGATCTTGCGGGTAGAAGAAGTCCTCTCGCCCAAATTTGCCGTTCCATGGGCGTGCTTGGGCACTTTTCTCCCGTAACGGTCCACGGTGACTTCACCCTTATACTTCCTTCTCGTCTCCGGGTCCGTCAGATTCTCGATATCATACCCTATGGTGAGCACCATCTGATCCGTCACCAGTTTCTTGTCCACCATATCCAGCACCAGCAAATCTGTCATTTCCCGAACGATGAGTTTCCCTTCCTCAAAAACATAGGGCCGCTGCAAAACCTGCCCGGAACTCAGACTGTTGGTTTCCGGCCTGTAATTTTTTACCATCTCCATAGTCACAGGCTCCCATCCCCATGCATGGTCTATCAAAAGCTCCGCGTTGACGCCAAACAGCCTGTACAAAAGTTCCTCGTTGTAAAAGTCTCTGTCCCCTCCCAGAGAACAGCGGGCAATATCCCCCATGGTATATAGACCGACCTCTTCCAGGCGTCTTTTATAGCCGCCGCCCACCCGCCAAAAATCCGTGAGCGGCCTGTGATCCCACAACAGTCGTCTGTAGCTTATCTCATCCAATTCTCCGATCCGCACCCCATTCTCATCCGGCGCCGTGTGCTTTGCCACGATATCCATCGCTACTTTGCACAGATACAGATTCGTACCAATCCCGGCGGTAGCCGTGATCCCCGTGGCCGTCAGCACATCCCCCACGATCGTCGAGGCAAGCTCCCTTGCCGTCATATGGTAGGTATGCAGATACTGCGTCACATCCATAAATACCTCGTCGATGGAGTACACATGCATATCCTCCGGGGCTACATACTTAAGATAGATATTGTAGATCACTGTGCTGTACTCCATGTAAAAAGCCATTCGGGGCGGAGCTATGATATAGGCCAGCTCCAGTTCCGGGTGCTCCGCCAGTTCCCGAGCGTGGCAGGAGGAGCCCCTAAACTGTCCGCCCGGCGCATTCCTGCGTCTCTCCCTGTTGACTTCCCGCACTCTCTGCACCACCTCAAACAGTCTGGCCCTGCCGGGTATGCCACATGCTTTCAGGGACGGGGAAACCGCCAGACATATGGTCTTTTCCGTTCTCTCCGCATCCGCCACCACCAGATTTACACAGAGAGGGTCCAACTGCCGTTCCACGCACTCCACGGAGGCATAAAATGATTTTAAGTCGATGGCGATATAGATCCTCGGTTTTTCACCCATAGCTGGCACTCTCCTTTCTATTTAAGTTCCGTAAGTACCCTTCCAGCACCTTTTCCGGCGGAATCATCCCTGTCCTTAAACGCGGCCAGCGATGATTCCGGGTACTGTTCGGGTACTTACTGATTTAAGTTCCATAAGCACCCTTCCAGCACCTGCTCCGGCCCATTCAAAACAGGCTCATCTGCTCATAGTCCTGTCTGCGCTCCAACAGAGGGGAAGATTTATTCAAAAAACCACCTACTCCGGCGTCTTCCCCTATCCAAGGACGTATTTCCTCCTCCTCCAAAATCAGGGGCATGCGCTCATGCACCGGCCGCACGGAATCATTCGCCCCCGTTGTCAATATGATAAAATGCGGGCCGTCCTCCTGCTCCCTGTAAAAGCCTGCCATAAACAATGTATTCTTTTGTCTGTAGCCAAAAGTCACTTTCTGCTTTTCCCTGTTCCACTCATAAAAATGTCTTGCCGGGATGACGCAGCGCCGCTGTCTGACACTGTCGGAAAATGTGGGCCTCTCCATGGCCGTCTCCGCCCTTGCGTTGATAAGGAGCCTGTTATCCCTCCCCTTAAACCCCCACTTCATCTCCCCTCCGTGCAGCCTGTCTCCTCTGCTATAGATAACGGGAGCTTCCTGTGACGGGTATATGTCCCCTGTTCTCTCCATCCTCATGCTTTCGTCTATTTCCTGTACTATGCGAAATATCTCTTTTTCCACATCACTGTCAATATAATATCTCCCACACATAAATGCCGCTCCCGTCAGAAGAGTTATACGTCAATGCGCTTTACTCATTTTCTCATGTTTTCGTGCCCTTTAGTCCACTCTCCACTCATTATACCAGAAAGTTTGTTCGATTATAACCCCCATAATAATTTTTTGCGTGCCGCTGCATTTCCATTCAGGTAGGAGCGTGCCCGAATCGCAATATTTCACGCCCTCCACAATGCATGTGGAAATAAATATGCGACTCATGAAACTTTGACATGCCCATACGCATACAATACACTATAAAAAAAATGGGAGGCACTATCATGAGTGACTTAACTGCTACTAACTGCGGCTGCTCCACCAACAGCTGCAATAATGGCTGTGGCTGTGGTAACAGCCTGTTCGGCGGCGGCAGCTGCTGCTGGATCATCCTGCTCTTATTATTCTGTGGAAACGGCAATGGCATCGGCTTTGGCAACAACGGCTGTGGCTGTGGCTGCGAAAACAACAATAATAACGGCTGTGAATGGCTGATCTGGATCCTGCTGCTGTCCTGCTTCTGCGGTGGCAACAATGGCTGTGGCTGCAACAATAGCTGCGGCTGCAATCGCTGCTAAGACCTAGACTTGAGGAGGCAGGTCCCTTTCGGGGGGCCTGCTTTCCGTGAAACAGTTTTTCAGGGAACTGAGAAAAGAGGAAACTATGGATAAAGTAACCGCTTTTGACGCTTTATTTACCAACAATCAGATCCAGAAATTAAAAATTTTAATTTCTTATGTGGACATCCCTATGCAGCGCCAGCTTGCGGTCTATATCAAGTTTCTGGAACTACAGTATACCATGGAGCTATTTCGGCGCTCCCCGCAGCTGTCTGTCTCCCCTTCTCCCCGGGAAGATTCCCTTGACCCCGCGAAACTCTGTCAGGAGATCATTCCCTATTCCAGTCCCAGTGAGCAGAGCCAGCTTAACCAGCTTGTCTCCATGCTGCAGGCCATGAGCCATTACCAGGAGATGATGGAGACTATAAAGATGTTTCAGGAAATGTTTCCGGAAGGCATGTCCTTTCCCGGATCTAAAATGTCTGACGATGGCGGAAATGGCGAGACGTCCGAGGGCGGCAGCAATCCCGATATGATGGCCGCGGGTATGAGCAGCCTGTTCGGGGAAAATATGCCTGACCTCTCCCAACTGATGTCCCTGATGAATCTGATGCAATCGGCCGGTACTCCCTCAGGAGAACCGGTTTCCGATACCAATAGGAAAGAAGAAACCCAAAACAAGGAGGACTGATTATGGAACCTGCCGCTGATATCCCAAGCTGGATGGAAGACCCCTCCGTCCAAAGTATTCCCCGGGAAAAACTTGCCTTTCTATCCCAGCTCTACCAGCAGGGACAGGGCAAGACCCAAAAAGAAATGATGGCCTTTTTGATGCCCATGATGGCCCAGGCCAAGCAAAAAGGACTGACCTTCACCCCAAAGGAACTGCAGATCGCCGTGGCCGCCATCCGCAAGGCCAGTACCCCGGAGGAACTGCGCCAGATCGACCAGATCATGAGCAAGGCCAAGGAACATTAACCTTCAAAAATTTTTTTAAATTACTTTAACCGCTGCCGAACATCGGGTACTATATAGACAGAAAGAGCAAAACACGGGCCTGTGAATGATACCGCTCTCTCACCGAAACTGTCAACGGTCATACTGCGGAGGAAAACCGTTATGGAACAGAACCTGATCGTCGCTTTCGCGCAGGAAAACATGAAAACCATCTATGCATACGCCCTCTCCCGAGTCTCCAACAGGGAGGATGCGGAGGATCTGGCCGGAGATATCCTGCTGGCACTGCTCTCCTGCGCCTCCCGGCTGCGGGACGAGAATGCCCTGTACGGATTTGTGTGGTCTGTAGCCAACAACACCTATAAAAAGTTTTTGCGTAAAAAAAGCAAACAGACATCCGAGCACCTGTCCCATGAAAACCTGGAGCAGATAGCGGATCCTGAGGATTTTACGCTGGAACTGGCGCTGGAAGAAGACCGGCAGGAGCAGCTCAAAAGGCTGCGCCGGGAACTGTCCCTCCTTTCCCGGGAATACCGGGAATGCACACTGCACTACTACTTCGAGGGACTTTCCTGCCGGGAAACCGCCCAAAGGATGGGGATTTCTCTTGATATGACCAAATACTACCTGTTTAAAACCAGGAAACTACTGAAAGAGGGAATTGGAATGGAACGAGAATACGGAACAAAAAGCTATCAGCCCGCTAAATTTATCTTTAAAACCCTGTTTTCCGGCAGCTACAACCCAGAGTACCGGAATCTGTTTGATCGGCTGCTGCCCGGCAATATCCTGCTCAGCGCCTATTATGCCCCTGTGACCATCCAGGAGCTGGCGCTGGAGACAGGCGTGCCCACCCCCTATCTGGAGGATGAAGTGGCTTTGCTGGTCAGATACGGTCTGCTGAACATACTGTCGCCCAAAACCGGCTCCGGGAACACTTCCCCATCCGACAGAGATGCCGCTGCCCACAAGGGACAGGCTCTGTCCGGCCGGGATCGCTATCAGACCAATATGGTCATATTTACGGAAGAATACATGGGCGAACTTTATGAAAAACTAACGCCCCTTTGTATCCGGCACCTGACAGATATCCTATCCGCTCTGCGCGGGCAGCTAATCTCCCTCAGAAACATCGGTTTCAGGGGGACAGATTTGGAGGACGACCGACTGCTCTGGCCGCTGCTTTGGCTGGTAATGCACCGGGGAAACACTCTCTTTAACCAGCGAAACCGTGAGCGATACTCCTATCAGATGATCTATGAGCATGCTGCTGGCATCAACGTGGGAATCAATTATTCGGAGGATGAAAGCCCCTATACCACCTTTGGCTTTGCCGGATACTCCTATGTCAGTGAAGATTATGCCGCCGCTTTCGCAGACTTCGGCATACTTCCCCAAAAGAACCGCTATCTGCAGCACGACGCACAGGCTGTCAAAAACGCCGTCCACGCAGGTTCCGGGGAATATATAGTCTTTGAAGGAACACAGTTATCCGAAACCGAAGATCTGTTGAGGCCCCAGATCCGGGCTATGGCCGATCTGTATGAAGAGATGGTTTCTCTGGCGCGGACGCTGCTGTTATCCCACGCCCCCGACAGTGTGGCTAAACTGGTTCCCAATGTAGTGGGCAAGACTTTGTTTTTCGACACAGTGGGACTGCTGGGCAAATGCGCCCTGGACTGTGGCGCACTCCATCTGCCTGAGACGGAATATCCTCTGGCCGTATTTATCTACCGCACCGCCACAGACAATGCGGGAAACAGCGAGGCCAGACCTACGGACGGCTCTGTTGGTTGACTGCGCGAACTATATTGTCATGCGGTTTTCGTCTGTAAAAATGGGGGCTTATTTCATGCCCCCTTCCATCGTTCACCGTATCATATTTCCCTGCAAAGGCCTATGAATGCCATAGTATCCTATTACGAATACACAATCTTTCTTGCCTGTTCCTCCTCCAAAGAAAATACTTCCATCAAAGATTGCATTATCGTTTCGTCAGAATATCCCTGACGTGTCATATCTAAAGCATACTTATATTGATCCCGCTCCTGCTGGATCGTTTCCTTTTCCTGCTGGATCGTTTCCTTCTCCTGCTTGATGACTTCAATCTCCCGCTCAATAATCTCTTTCTCCTGCCGGGCGATTTCTGCTTTCCTCTTTTCTTCCGGAATATTCATTTTGATGTTTTCAAACAGTATACCCATTTTTCGCTCCTTTATCTTAGCCACTGTGTCCTCTACTGTATCTTCAGGCAGCTCCATCCGGTGGAGCAAAGCCCGCAACACATCCGCAATTTTTCCCAACAAATAATCGGGAGTCTCCCTCAGAATATTCTCCAGACCCCCAGCAGACAGCTCCGTAAAAGCAGATACGTCCTCAAAGGTCTGCATTTTATTGATCAACATGGCCAGAGAGATCTCATCGCTTTTTGCCAGCAATTCCTCATTGCTATAGTCGTGCAACATCACAAGCTGATACTGAAAGTGGGGCAAGTATCGGCCCAACAGTTCTCCGTGATATATCTTATCCGCAAGATCCGTAGACGCAGTCCAGTTCTCTGTGCCTTCGTAGTATACAATGGGTAAGATCGGCGGATACCTGAAATCTTTACGCCTGCTGATACCGGGATGCATTTTCTCCATTTCCTTCTCATAGTCCTCCCATATATGGATTACATAACGGAGTATCTGCATGATCACATTATACTCTACCCGGGTCTTATGTTCAACCAGAGAAATTATGTAAAGCGGCAGCCCTTGATCCTTATTGCTCTCCTGTGCCGGCAGATACCTGGAAATATCCACTCTCTTAACAGTATCACTGTTGCGCTCCACACTGTAAAGCGGCACATAACGGCCGGATACATCCTCGATGTCTTCCGGCTGGATATGGCGCAGTATATCCAGATCGGCATAGTCCCGGAGAAATTGGGAACTGAGTGTATTGTCCCCAAATATTACCTTACTGCTGCTGTCCCGCAGTTTCCTGTTGCTGATGATCGTGGCATTGATGCCGCCCTGCTCTTTTTCGGTCATAACGACTCCTTTCTGCCTCATTGGCCGCAGAAAGGCAGTGAAACCACATGCCAAAACCAGAAACGACACAAACTCTCCCCGCCTGTCTGCCATATAAAGTGTTAGGTAAACTTGGAGAGAAACACCCCGTACATCCCCGGCAGAACCGGGAATCAGATACCATACTCAGATCATCCGATATGTGGATGTGACTTAAGTTTAACATGGTTTACCTAAAAAGGCAAGAAAAATTTGATCTTGGCCGATAAACTTGGTCGACAAGTCAGAAAAATGCCATTAAATACAATACTTTTTGATCTCCGAAAGCAGAGTATCTTCCTAATCCCACCACAACGTAAAAGTACTTACTCCTGTATGCGCTTTTTTGCCTGACGTGTTGCATTATGCTTGATAATATGTTCTACCTTCATACCTATACACGCCATTTTGCTCCCCGCTCAAAGCAATCACCACAGGCCATAATCTTCGTTATGAACATGACCCTCTTCCATTAGCTCCGTTAAGAAGCGCACCGCCAAATCCGCTTTCCAGATATCTCCGGCTAACATTGCAAGCGGCGTATGCAATGCTTTGTAGTGCGACCATGGAATATCGAATAATTGCTCAGCCACCTCCGCCTCACAATGCTCCAACATTTCTTCTTTCAAATTCAACTCATACGCAAAGTCAAGGTTGGCCTCGTCCACCCAAAACCTTCCCAGCGCTGTTCCGCGGTATAAATAGCAGTTCGCGGCATTGGCCAGATGGATAAATTCGCCGACATTGCTTTTTTTAATGATAGGCGGAGACGGAAAGAGCAGCATACGTATTTTTAAACCCTCTGTCCGTATGCTCATCTGAAAAGGCATCGTTGGTACGATCGGACTGCTTAACTCTATAGCCAAATGCCAGTCATCCCGCAGTATAGATACCACAGAGCCTGAATTTTCACGTTTTATGGGATTGAATCCTAATTCCCTGCTCTTTTGTACTACGATGTTGTCGAGACGATGTAAACTTGAATTTTTCATAAACCTGCACGTTTCCCTTCCTTCTCCAGGATCTTCTCATACATTTCTTTTTCCTCAGTCAATAACTTCAATTTTTCCCGTGCCTCTTCGAGGGATTTCTTATTAAAGTCCTGAATGAACATATGCTGAAAATACCTTGATTGGTTCCAGTCAAACCCAAATCTTTCTTTCATTTTTCCTGCGAAATTCGGGAATTCGTCCGAATTTTCCATGATCTTGATGATCTCAGCGCAATGCTCTGAGGCAAGCAGTAATACCTCTGTTTCCTCTATCCAATGTTGCTTGCTACAGCGCCGCCTGCTGGTCCATATCCTGTTCTCCATACAAATCATTGATATCGTAGATCAAGCTCATATGCTCCCACGTCGGGGTAAAACAAACGTAAAAATATTTTTCATCCATTTCAGCCTTCCTCCTCTTTAAATTTCTCCCTTTCTTCTTTACAATAGTTCCAACACCCGCGAGACCAGAAACACCGTAACGCTGGCCGCCACTGCCACCGTCACCAGCCCTTTTTTCCGCAGAGCCAGCACAGAGGCCACCGCCACGCCCGCCACCGCGGCCGCCGGATGGTCCGCCGCATAGAATACCGCCGGAAAGGTCATGGCCATCAGACAGGCATAGGGCACATAATAGAGAAAGGACTTCAGAAATCGATTTTGAATGGGCCTGCGGATCAGCGTCAACGGGAGCAGCCGTATCAAATAAGTAACTACAGCCATCACCAGAATATACAGATAGATCGGCACTTACTTCCCCTCCTTTACCGGAGCCAGGACCGCTCCTATTGTCGCCGCTGCCACCGTGCTGAGGATAATGGCGATCCCGGCAGATATGTCCCGCAAAAAAGGGACATAGCGAAACAGACAACTAAAAAGCACTGCCAGAACGGCCACCCCCAGCACCGGCCGGGACTTTCTGGCCGCCGGAAACACGATGGCAATAAACATACCGTAGAGCATGACATTCATAGCGGTGCTGACGCTGGCGGGCATCAGGCTGCAGGCCACCGCCCCTAAAAAGGTTCCCGCCGTCCAGCCCAGGATGGGAAGGCTCTGCAGACCAGCCATATAGGGCAGCGTCAGGCTCCTTTGATGGTGCATGGCCACGGCAAATATCTCATCCGTATTTGCAAAGGCGATCACGAATCTCTGCCAGAAGGGCATAGTCTCGTCCAGTTTCTGAGACAGGCTCATGCTCATAAGCGCATAGCGCAGATTGATGATCAGCTGGGTCAATGCCATCTCGGCCAGGGTTCCCCCCGCCGCAATGACGCTGATGCCGGCGAACTCGCCGGCGCTGGTCACATTGGTAATGCTCATGACCATCCCCTGAACAGCGCTTAATCCTGCGGACACCATGGCGATGCCGAGGCTGAAGCTGACTGCGAAATAACCTACGGCAATGGGAATACCATCCCTGATCCCGCAGGCAAACTCCTTTTTCATCCCTTTTTCTTCGATTATTCCATCATCACAATGCACATTAGCGGCCTTCTCGCCGTTCATCTGTCCTCACCCTTTCTCAGCAGATATGCGGTACAGGATATGGCTTTCCCAACAGAACAAAGCCATATCCCATACCGCATATCCGTATATCGCAAGCGCCCGAAATCCCCATACCGTTTGCGATCAAATATCCCGCCGCATGATTCCGTTTATACTGCCCCAGTAACCACGATATTCACCAGTCTGCCCGGCACATAGATCTCCTTGACGACGGTGCCCGTCAGCTTATCTCCCAGCAGTTCCTTCGCCCGGGCAATGACCTCCTCCTTGTCCAGATCCTGGGGAATGGAGAACGTGCCCCGCATCTTGCCGTTTATCTGCATGGCGATCTCCACGGTGGCCTCAACGGTCTTGGCCTCCTCGTACTCCGGCCAGACAGTCTGGTAGATCCTGCCCGCAAAGCCGCAGTTCTGCCACAATTCCTCGGTGATATGGGGAGCCACGGGATTGAGCAGGGTCAGGAGCGTTTTGTACTCTCCCTTAGTCACGGCCCCTTTCTTATTCATATCGTTGATCAGAGCCATCATGGCCGCTATGGCGGTGTTGTATTTCAAGCTCTCATAGTCGCCGCTGACCTTTTTGATGGTCTGATGCATCTTAGTCTCCAGATCAGTGCTGTAGCCCTCTCCCTCCACCAAAATATCCTGCAGTTTCCATACTCTCTCCAGGAATCTGCGGCATCCCTTCACGCCGTCCTCACTCCAGGCGGCGGACATGTCAAAGGCCCCTATAAACATCTCATAAGTACGCAGGGTATCCGCGCCGTACTCCTCCACGATCTCATCCGGGTTCACCACATTGCCCAATGACTTGCTCATCTTCACAATGGGATGCTCCGCCATCTCGCCGTACTCCTCTACCAGCGCCGCGCGGGCCGCCTTTTCGCTGCCGTACTGTTCCACCAGACGCTTTTGCTCCTCCTGAGTCTGGTTCACAAAGCTGTGAGGATTTAACCCCAGGATCATGCCGTGGCTGGTCCTCTTCTGATAAGGCTCCGGACAGGGCACTACACCCTGATCGTACAGGAACTTGTGCCAGAAACGGGAATACAAAAGATGCAGCGTAGTATGCTCCATACCGCCGTTGTACCAATCTACAGGCATCCAGTATTTAAGTGCCTCCTGACTGGCTAAGGCCTCCTTGTTGTGAGGATCGGTATACCGCAGAAAATACCAGGAGGAACCCGCCCACTGGGGCATGGTATCCGTCTCTCTCTGGGCCGGGCCGCCGCAGCAGGGACATGTGGTATTGACCCAATCAGTCATAGCCGCCAGCGGGGACTCGCCGTTGTCGGTGGGCTCATAGGATTCCACATCCGGCAGAGTCAGCGGCAGTTCGCTCTCGTCAATGGGCACATAGCCACATTTTTCACATTTTACGATAGGGATGGGTTCTCCCCAATAACGCTGTCTGGAGAATACCCAGTCACGCAGCTTGAAATTGGTCTTGCTGGCGCCGATGCCCTTCTCTTCCAGAAACGCGATGATCTTCTCCTTGGCATCCGCAACAGACAGGCCGTTCAAAAACTCCGAATTCACCAATGTGCCCGTAGCCACATCCGTAAACACCTGTTCCTGCACGGACACCGGGCTCCCCGCCACCACCTCAATGATGGGCAGACCAAACTTCTTGGCAAACTCCCAGTCTCTTTCGTCATGGGCGGGCACGGCCATAATGGCGCCGGTGCCGTAGGTCATCAGCACATAGTCCGATATCCAGATGGGAATCTCTTTGCCGTTCACCGGATTGGTGGCGGTCAATCCCTGGATCTGTACGCCAGTCTTGTCCTTGGCAAGCTCGGTGCGCTCAAAATCCGACTTCTTGGCAGCCTGCTCCCTGTAGGCGCAAAGCTCCTCATAGTTGCCGATCTCGTCCTTATATTTGTCGATCAGAGGATGCTCCGGGGACACCACCATATAAGTGGCGCCGAACAGCGTATCCGGCCTGGTGGTGTAGATACGCAGCTTATCCTCCTTGCCGGTGATGGTAAAATCAACCTCCGCGCCCTGGCTCTTGCCGATCCAATTCTTTTGAGAGACTTTCACCCGCTCCACATAATCCACCGTATCCAGATCCTGGATCAGCCTGTCCGCATACGCAGTGATCTTCAACATCCACTGGCTCTTGACCTTGCGCACCACAGGACTGCCGCAGCGCTCACAGACGCCGTTCACCACTTCCTCGTTGGCAAGGCCCACCTTGCAGGAGGTACACCAGTTGATGGGCATCTCGGACTTGTAGGCCAGTCCTGCCTTAAACAGTTTCAGGAAGATCCACTGGGTCCATTTATAGTATTCCTCGTCCGTGGTGTTGACCTCTCTGTCCCAGTCGAAAGAATAGCCCAGCGAATGGAGCTGCTCCTTAAAGCGCGCCACATTGTTCCTGGTCACAATCTTGGGATGGATATGGTTCTTGATGGCATAGTTCTCCGTGGGCAGTCCGAATGCGTCAAAACCCATGGGATATAGCACGTTGTATCCCTGCATACGACGCTTGCGGGCCACGATGTCCAGAGCCGTATAAGGTCTGGGATGTCCCACATGCAGTCCCGCGCCTGAAGGGTAGGGAAACTCTACCAACGCGTAATATTTCGGTTTTGAATAGTCCTCCGAGACCTTAAATGCCTGCTCGTCGTCCCAGATCTTCTGCCATTTCTGTTCCACCTCATGGTGGTTGTACGGTGCCGCCATAATTTTACTCCTCTTTCTCGTTTTCTTCTTTAATAAATACTGCATTTATGGCTCATTTTATCCCTATTTTCAGGGGATGTCAAGTATTAACCTTGAAT
>CAZGVI010000048.1:21577-28156 GCA_964529395.1 uncultured Acetatifactor sp. | reverse complement strand
ACAAAAACGAAAGACAACTCGAAATGACCGCCAAGGAATTTGACCTGCTCCTGCTCTTGGCGGAAAACAAGGGCCGGACTCTGAGCAAGGAGTATCTTTTCAGGCAGGTCTGGGGCAGCGACAGTTTCTCGGAGCAGCAGACCTTGACGGTACACATAAAATGGCTGCGTCAAAAGATCGAGGACGATCCCGGGGCCCCCAAAAAAATCCTGACCGTATGGGGAGTAGGCTACAGATTTGAAGGGAGGGCGCATTTTCCCTGTGGGGAAAACAGTAACAATTATGAGAACTTTTAACAGATTTTTCGCGGTGGTGACCGCAGTGCTGGTGCTCCTGTTTGCCACGGCGAATATCATACTGTGGACGGACGGTCCGGGCGGCGGCAAGCCCTGGCGCGTGGAGATTAACCGCCTTGCCCTACAACTGGAAACAGAGGGCAGCGCCGACATTTCAGGCTGCGAATATGTAACCAATATTGAACGGTACAGCAGGTGCGACGACAATTTTTACGGGGCGTATGGCCCCCATGATTTGGACAGCCACTATGCGGTACGCGAAATAAATGGCGATCTGTACCGCTTTGATTATGAAACGGAGGGCAGCGCCGACCGGAGACGGCTTATCCTTACCGTAAACGCTATACTCGGCGCCATGGCCGTCCTGGTAATCTCCGTTATGCTGTACGTTGCATCTGCCGTCCTCGCGCCGTTTGAGCGGCTGGCGGACGTTCCCTACGAATTGTCAAAAGGAAACCTTACCGTGCCTGTAAAGGAGACTAAAAACCGCTTTTTCGGGCGTTTTATCTGGGGGGTGGATATGCTCCGTGAATATATCGAGCAGCAGAAAAAGCGGGAGCTTGATTTGCAGCGGGACAAAAAAACCCTTCTGCTCTCCCTTTCCCACGATATAAAAACGCCTCTGTCGGCGATAAAGCTGTACGCAAAGGCATTGTCAAAGGGACTGTATGAAAGCCGCGATAAACAGCTTGAGATTGCGGAGAGCATCTATGCCAGGACCGAAGAGATAGAGAGCTACGTCTCGCAGATCGCCACCGCGTCCAAGGAAGATTTTTTAAGTTTTGATGTAACTATGGGAGAGTTTTATCTCTCCGAACTCGTGACAGAGATAAAGGCGTACTATACCGAAAAGCTGTCCCTCACAGGTACACATTTTTCGATATCCGATTATTCCAACTGTCTTTTGAGCGGCAATCTCGAACGCAGCGTCGAGGTCGTGCAGAACATCATGGAAAACGCCGTCAAATACGGTGACGGAAATACTATCGCGCTGAATATATCCGAGGAGGACGGCTGCATACTCGTGACAGTCCGAAACAGCGGCTGCACCCTTGCGGATACCGACTTATCCCACGTTTTCAACAGCTTTTGGAGAGGCGCAAACGCCGAAAAAATATCCGGCAGCGGCCTGGGACTTTACATCAGCCGCCAGCTTATGCGCAGGATGAACGGAGAGATCTTTGCACAGATACAGGGCGGGGATATGTTCGTCACGGCAGTGTTTACAAAGGCATAACAAAAAGCTGGCTGAAAATCAGCTCCTGCAAAAAACTTCAAAACGTTTCAGCGCGGCCTCTATCCCGCTCTCCAGCTTTTTCGTCACCCGCACTCCCGGTTCATACCAGATATGGGAGACATTGAGCTGTGTGCTTTTTCTGTCATACACCATCTCGATCCGTCCCACCAGCCGATCTCCAAACAGGATCGGCAGCACATAATAGCCGTACTTGCGCTGGGACTGGGGCGTATAGATTTCCCATCTATATTCAAAATCAAAGATCTCCTTTACCAGATTCCGGTCCCACATCATGTTATCCAGCGGCGCGATGAACTCACAGCGCTGCTTTTTTAAAGGCTCCTGTCCTCCAATGATTCCGGCGATCTCCCCATCCTCTGCCAGACAGTACAACGTGTGGGCGATCCCCTCCACTTTGACAGGCAGAATGCGCTCCTTGTCCAAAAGTCCGGCAAATATCCCGTTCCGCTCCTTCGCCTTCAGGGAATTGTACTGCGAGGGTATGCCCAGCCAGGCGTCGGAGGCCCGGTTCCACAGCAGGCCCACGGCGCCGATCCGGCGCAGCACGCGCCACTCCAGATACGCCGTCTCCTCGGACAGGGGTTCCGGCGCGTCCACGATATCCGCCGGAATGCAGTTGCGGATCAGGTCATAATATTTCATATTTCCCCGTTTGTGGTGTACTGCCAGCTCACCGCAGAAATACATATGTTCCAAAGCCGCCCGGGAAAGCTTAGTCTCGCTCCAGTACCAGTCCACTTTTTCGGAGATATCCAGGTCTGCGGAGCTAAGGGGCCCTCTCTCGGTGATCTCGGTAACGATCCGGTCATGTACCCGGCCGATCTCCTGATGGCTTTTCTCCCAGCCCCGGTGATTCTCCCGCTCCCGGCCAAAGTATTTCCAATCCTCCACGGGCAGGATGGCCAGATTCTTGTCAAAGTAGTCCACCAGCTTTCGATCTTCATACAGCAGCTCATAGAGCATGGTTTTGGTAAATCCGGCCACTCTGGACTGCAGTGTGATCTCCGGACTTTTGCCGCACACGTCGATGGGGTCAAACTGAACGCATCCGGCTTGGCGCACAAAGTCCAGAACCCCGTCTTTTCCCCGGAATCTGTGTTCACCCAAAAGCCCCTGCTTGTGCAGGATAAATCTCCGGGCCTCCGCCTTGGTCATATATATCTCATACATTGCGCTCTCCTTATATTTTCCCGCAGACAATCCACCATATGTTATGACTACGGGAACGTCTGACAAGTGCCGCGCGGATCAGCCAGTCCAAGGCTCTGCCGTGCGGCACAAGGAATGTCTCATTTTCTAGCACGAGGGCTCCGCCTTCAGCAGCACATAATAATCCCCATAAACCTTATTGTCGTCTCCGCCAATCAGTTTCTCCTCCGAGAGCCTAAAGCCCATCTGCTCCGCCGCCTCTTTCCGGCTGACAGCGGCAGGGGGAATCTTTGTAGCGATCATCTGACAGGCAAAAAGTTCAAAGGCCGACTCCACGATCAGGGAAAGAATCTCCCCTATCTTTTCCGTCTCCTCGTGATCGCTCCTCAGATCAAGCCGCAGCAGGCCGCATTCGTTAAAATAGTCTCTGGGCTTTTGTCCCTCCGGCGCCCTGCGGTTAAAAAGCTCGATGGTGCCCACAGCCTGCCCCGCACGTCTGTCCACGATGGCCCAACGCACAAAACCCCTGTCCCTGTATGCCCAGAGCCAAAAATCAATGGCGCTCTGCATTCGCTCCAGAGTCGTATAGTGAAAATCGTCGCCGTTGCAGTTGTCGCTGTTGAAGAAGGGCACCGCCTTTTCATCGGAATACACCCGAAGCAGATCCGGCCCGTCCCCGGCCTCCACCAGCCGCAGCATGTAGTTTTCATTTTCCAGAATGGGACATTTGTCGTATGGACTTACCATGTTGATACCTCCTGTTTTTAATGTTGTTAACGCCCGTATACACTGACTAACCTCTGAGCATTAAAGGCAACGGTAAAGCGTTCTTTCTCGGAGGCGGCCAGGAAACTTTCTCCATTTTCAAATTCATATATGTCCGCATGAACAGAATGATCTGACAAACTGTGTTCCAGTCTGTCCCGCAGCATTCTTCGTTCCTCCGCAATATCGTCAGCAACCGCGATTCTCATGTTTACGGGTCTCCTTTGGATAACAATCCATAATAATTAAACCACAAAGTCTCAGATTTTTCTACCCCACACATAACAATTCGTGCCATTTTCGTGCGTTTCGTGCCAAAACGGTTGTAAAACTTAAAATTTTATGTATTATAGTAGGAATTGCGTAAATCACAAAATCAGGCAAAAAGGAGATTATCATCGGCAATGAAGAACATGAAAAGCAAAAAATGGATACCTGTTACAGTTATAGTTTCGGTATTGGGACTTGCGGCTCTGGTTTTATCAATATTTCTGATCATTCGCCCAAAGAATGAACAAAATACGGACGCAGAACCAGCGCAGATTTCCGGCAACCTGCAGGGTTTTGATTTCCCGGACTTTGATCTGACATGGGGCAGAGTTGCTTTTCCGGGTGAGTACAACAGGGAAAAGGATATTGTGGTGGACTATGCCTACAGCGATCAGTATTTTGACTATGACTCCAGCATCTATAATCCCAGTCTGGCCACCATGTCCCTCTGTCTTGAACTGTCCTCCTGGGCAAGCTACGAGACGGATGTCTGGGCAGAGAAGACGCAAAATGCCCGCAAACTGCTGAACGAAATCGGTTTTGAGGATTTTGCCCAGAATGAGTTCTGGATCGACTCGCCTTCCACAGAATCCATCGGCGTAGTCGCCGCCCACAAAGAGCTTGCGGACTGCACACTGATCGCGCTGCCTGTCCGCGGCGGTAAATATTACAACGAATGGGGAAGCAATGTGGCAGTTGGCACTACCGGCGCGCATACGGGGTTTGCCCAGGGACGTGACAACGCAGTCAAATTTCTTGAGAAATATATTGTCGACCACAATATTACGGGACGTGTGAAAATATGGGTGGTAGGCTACAGCCGCGGCGGAGCAGTGGCCAATATGGTTGCCGGATATCTGAATGATAATGAACTGCCCAACGGCGCCACTCTGGCATTTGAAGATTTGTACTGCTATGCGTTCGAGCCGCCGCAGGGAGCGCTCCTTGAAATGACGGACGAAAACGCCAATTATTCCAATATCCATAACATCGTAAACCCCAATGACATCGTGCCTATGGTAGCGCCTGTGGATTGGGATTTTGCCCGGTATAATACCACCTCCCGCCTGCTCCCCACCGTTACCACAGCGGAGTTTGAAAAAGCTTTTGCCGTTATGCTGGAGCAATATGAGCAGATTCTTGCCGGTGCGGAGATACCAGACTCCGATGCGGCCGCATACAACATTTCCGAGTACGCGAAAAGAATCGATGTGAGCGTAAACCCCCTGAATTTCCTCCCGGGGGGTGATCCGATAGTTGACATTCAAATTGTAGATGATACGAGTCAGACAATGAACGAGGTTCTGACCCAGTTTATCACCGCGTTTGCGGACAGTCTTGAGGGCAGGGAAAACTATCATGCCGCGCTGGAAGCAGACCTGATCTATCTGCTGGATCAGCTCATGGGATATGAGACCGGATTTGAGATGGATGCCGTTTTGGCCACAGTCAGGGAAGTGATGACGGCCAACAACGGGGAAAACCTGAAATATGTGCTCACGCCGATCTTTCAGATAAATGGCGCTTCCGCTGAGGAGCGCACTGAGCAGGTGGTGGCGCGTCTCCATGAAGTTCTTCCGCAGCCGGAGGGCTTTAACGATCTTTACGAAACTGCCGCTACTCTGATTGAGGCTGTAGGTACTCTATTAGTGCATAATCCGGAGGAGCTGCTGGATGTGGCGCTGGCTTTCTCAAGCAGTAAAGTAATGCAGGCTCACTATGAGGAGATCACGCTGGCATGGATGCGTGCCGGAGACCCCAATTATACCGATACGCCCTTTACCATGGCGGTGCCGGAGACCCTGCGGATAGCGCGCTTGAACTGCCCGGTGGATGTGGAGATCTATGACAGCGAGGGCAATCTCGTGGCCAGCATAACCGGCCAGGATGCCATGACCACCAACGCTGTAGTCGGCTGCTCCATCAATGAAAATGGGGAGATCATCATACATCTTCCCGCGGACGCGGAATACAGCATTGTAACCACGGCCACCGCGGACGGCGTGGGCAGTATCACACTAAGCGAATACAATGTGGCGCACAGCAACGTTACCCGTGTGCTGAATTATACAAATATTGCCGTTAAGAATGGGGATGTATTCACTCTCAGCGCCCCCGACCTGAGCGAGAAGGAATACACTGATGAAAAACAGCAGGGCTCTACAACCCAATATCGTCTGTCAGGAAAGGATGGAGAGGCCATCCCCTGTCAGAGAGAAGACAGAGGAAAGGAAGTCAAATACTTTACAGTCAGCGTTGATCAGAACAATGCCTGCGGCATTGTGAACGGCGGCGGTCAATACCTGGACGGAACCTTTGCGCAGGTCAAGGCGCAGACTGTCGCGAATGGCAGCTTTATCGGCTGGTACCGAAACGGCGAGTTAGTCTCCACAGATACCGTATACCGTTTCGCGGTGGATAAAGATACCGCGCTGACCGCGCATTTCGCGGAAACCGCAATGTATGCGGTAACTTTCAAGATGTCCGGCAGGGGAAAGGTCTCCAACGCCGACCACGTTTACAGCGCAGGATCGAAAGTACAGTTGTCCGCAGAGGCGGAAGAAGGATATGCGTTTGACCATTGGGAGACCACGGCAGGAATGATTGAAAACGTTTCCGCTGCGCAGACTGTTCTGACCGTTGCCGACAGTGACGCCATCGTTACGGCGGTGTTCCAGAACAAAATCTGCCCCGCATGCCATCAAGGATTAACAGGCGAAGAAACACATGCGGCGGTCTGCGGTGTAGAAGGGCATTATACCTGCGATGGCGGCAACCACGGAGTTCTGGCCTGCGGGCACTTTGCCTGCAGCGGCGGCAACCACGGAGTTCTGGCCTGCG
>CAZGVI010000048.1:0-21477 GCA_964529395.1 uncultured Acetatifactor sp. | reverse complement strand
AACGCTGCCTGCGGTATCGCCGGGCATTACGCCTGCGACGGCGGCGATCATACCCTGTACAGTGACGATGTTGGGAATAGCTGCGGTCACTACAGGTGTGATGCCTCAGTAGCAGGGTTAAATCACAGCAAACGTTCCGAGGGCTGTGAGCATTATCTGTGTGACACGGCGGCGGATACCATGGATCACAGTTTATGCACTACATGCGGTTACAATAAATGTTCCAGTGAACTTCCGGAAGGAATCACACACGGAACAGGTTCCGGAAGCTGCTATGAGTGGGCTTATCAAACCTGTAAAAACTGTGGCGTAGTAACTGGAGATGCGACTGCGCATTATGCAGGAGATTGTTTTGGGATAACGGGACATTACACCTGCGACCCCTCCACGGCGTCTCTGAACCATGCCCCCGCCGAATGCGGCGTGGACGGCCACTATGGTTGTGACGGTCTCGATCACACTGTCTGTGATGTGTGCGGCAGGAGAAAGTGCGATGGCAGCGAGCATGGCGAAGGCATCTGCAACACAGCTCCATAAGTTACAGGGAACTCTCTCCGGCAGGAGCGCAGCCCTGCTCCTCCGGTTCCAGCCCTCTGACCCGATAGACCTCCGTGGTGGCGTTGGGCAGCGGCGGCCAGCCGCTGCATCCCGTCCGACCGCAGTCGGTCTCAATATTACTCATCGGCTCGTGATCAATATAGTGCCCTGTATACACAAGAGCCAAAAAAGAAAGCCATATCCGGCGGGATCATCCCGCGGATATGACTTTCCACTTATTCACTGCCGATTCAAAGCTTACTCAACCTTGTCTTCCTTCTTTTCTTCCAGTTTCTTCAGTGTCTTGGCCGCGAACTCTTTACCGCCGATACCAAAGGCGATTGCGAACGCGATAGCCACAGCGGCAACCAGCAGGATAAACGCGTCGTTCACGATGGCGGTAGCGATACCCAGCTGACTCAGGATCATGAATACGCCCACAACGATGATGGCCACTTTAGCCACTACCGCATAAGTACTCATGCCGTTCTTGCGCAGAGCCTTCTCCACCATGGAGCTGACGATCATGGTAGCGGCCAGGATCAGAACAGCCGCCAGCACGTTAGGCATATAGGCGATGATAAAGGTGCCCACGTTGGTCAGCACATCCAGTTTTAGTACGTTCAGACCCTCCACCACAAAGAAGATAACGATCACAGCGTACACTACGCCGCCAGTTACCTTGGACAGCACGAACTTCTGCGCTTTCTCATCCAACAGTCCCTGCAGCTTGGCATCCAGTCCGGCGGAGGCGATCAGCTTGGTCACGATCTGCCCCACCAATTTGCCGATCATACAGCCGATCACAATGATGACCAGACCGATCACAATGTTGGGGATAAAGCCGATCACGCTGTTTAACATGCTCACGGCGGGCACGGAGATCACCGTGATATTCAGCACGTTCAGAGCCATAATCACCGTGGGGATCAGAATCAGCACATACACAATGTACGCCAGAGTGTTGGAAAGCCTGTCCGCGTTCTTTACCTCGATGCCGGCCTTCTCCTGCAATTTGTTCACATTCAGCTTGTCAAACACAGGCACCAGCAGCTGGCGGACCAGCTTGGCAATGAGGTTGCCTACCATGAGAACAATAGCAGCTGCCACCAGATTAGGCACATAGCCCCAGATAGTATCCAGCACATTGCTGATAGGAGCCATCACACTGCCCAGACCCAGAGCGGAAAAGATTCCCGGTACGAACAGCAAAAATACCAGCAGATATACCAGCTTGCCGATAAACTCCCGAGCGCCGCCGGGCTTGTCCTCCGTGTCGATCTTGGCCAGAACATTCCTCAGTTTGGTCTTATCGATCAGTTTCAGCACCAGAGACTTCACGATGGACGCCACCACAAAGGCGACCACCAGGATCAGCGCCGCAACAACGATGGAGCCCAGACCGCCGACAATTCTGCCAAGAAATTCTGTTAAAGCACTTATCATGTTGTTTCCCTCCTAAGATTTTTTAGAATCCTCTCGATTCCATGTACGTGATATTATAACATATTTTTTTGGAAATGAAAACCATTTTGATTGAAAATTCTGTCAAATTTGCTGTTTGCAACTCTATTTAGCGCCGATTGATCAAAACAGTTGCCGATTTTCCCCTGTTATTTTTGAGTTCTCTCTGCTATAATAACCCAAGAACCATTTATAACAACATATCTCCGGGCAGCCCATTGTTGAATATTCGGATACGCAAAAAAAGCCATACCAACCCAATATCCAGCAACGACTCTGTATACCTGCCCGCGGAGATGTGCCAAACTCTGATAATGGAGGGATCTGTATGAACGAAACTCTGCAAGCGATATGCGATAAGTACATGGACTACATTCTGGAACAGCTGAAAAACCTGCTGGCCATCGACAGCCCCACCGGCTATACCGGACAGGTACGTGAATACCTGGCTGCCGAGTACAGCCGACTGGGCTATACTCCCACGCAGACAAAAAAAGGCGGCGTGCTGGTGGACCTGGGAGGCAGCGGCAACGCTGTCATGGTGATGGCCCACGTGGACACTCTGGGAGCCATGGTAGCGGAGGTCAAGGGAAACGGCCGACTGCGTCTGACCCCCCTGGGCGGGCTCAACGCCAACAATGTGGAGACGGAAAACTGCGTGGTCCGCACCCTGGACGGACGCAGCTATGAGGGAACGGTGCAGCTGATGGACGCTTCCATCCATGTCAACGGAAAATACCAGGAGGCGGAGCGCAGCTTTGATACCGTCGAACTGCTGCTGGACGAACCCGTCAGCTCCAAGGAGGAGGTGCTGGCTCTGGGCATCGGCAACGGCAGCTATGTGTGCATGGACCCCCGCACCCGGATCACCGGGTCCGGTTATATCAAGAGCCGCTTTCTGGACGACAAGCTGAGTACCGCCATCCTGCTGGGCTATGCCCGCTATGTGAAAGAGGAGAACGTAAAGCTGTCCCGAAAGGTCTATCAACATATCACCGTATTTGAGGAAGTGGGACACGGGGCCTGCGGTTCCGTGCCGGAGGAAGTGGAGGAGGTACTGTCCGTGGACATGGGCTGTGTGGGAGACGGCCTGGAATGTACCGAACGCCAGGTATCCGTCTGCGTCAAGGACAGCCACGGCCCCTATCACTACGAAACCCTGCAAGCTCTGATACAGGCCGCAAAAGAGGGGGGTATCGACTATGCTACAGACGTATACCCGCACTATGGCTCCGACGCGGACGCCGCTCTGGATGCGGGCGCGGACGCGCGCCACGGCCTCATCGGCCCGGGAGTCTATGCCTCCCACGGCTACGAGCGCTCCCACAGGGACGGCGTGGCCAATACCTTCGCACTGTTAAAGGCCTACCTGGGATGATCCCGGGCAGGCCTTTCCTGCATGGTTATTCGCCGGAATAGTGTTCCTCCAGCCATCTTGCCACGCCGTCGCTGTCGTTGCCGCCGATGACGGCAGTGGCCATGGCCTTGAGTTCGGGAACTGCGTTCTCCACCGCATAGCACTCGTCCGCCGTCTGAAACATATCCATATCGTTCCTGCCGTCCCCGAACACCACCAGCCGCTCACAGTCCAACCGCTTTTTAAGCTGCTCTATGGCGTGGGATTTTGACGCTGCCAGAGGCATGATCTCCAGCCAAGGCTCCCCGGTATAGAGCTCTGTCTGCAATACACAGTGGCAGCTGTCCCTATATTTTTCATATAGAGGTTCCAGCTTTTCCTGCTTATCAATGCAGGTCAGGTAAAATATCTCTCCTTCGCACAGCCCGGCCGCATCTCCCACAGGATGGGTACGCGGATCTCCCTTTCTGGCGGCTAAAAAAGTCTCCATGCCCGGAGTGCATCTGGCCGGGATGTAGGAAAAAACCTCCCGCCCTTCCAGATAAGCATAGACAATGGGATATATGTGACTTACAAATAAATCCTCCAGCACTTCCCCGATCTCTGGCCCGAAAAAAATTCTTGAGCAGGGGCATTCCGTCCCTGCCGTCCACCAGCGCAGCGCCGTTATAGACCACCAGGGGAATATCCGTCCGCAGCCCCGCCGTAACCTTGCAGGCCGTGAGGTAGGATCTGGCGGTGGCGTAAGAGAACAGCATGCCCTTTTCTATGAGAGCGTTGACGGTCTTGTTGGTGTACTGGGAAGTTCTTGCGCTGCTCTGCAGCAGAGTTCCGTCTAAGTCAGACACATATAGAGTTCTCATAAAACTCCTCCTCCGAGTCAGTTATTGCAGATATGACATCCAAATTCCGTGAGCAGCACATGGTGTTTGGGGCACAGGGGAAAACCCCGCGTCCCAGGGTCGGAATCGGACGCCGCCGCAAGCCATTGTTCCAGGCGGTCCGGCAAGACGTCCCCGGCCTCCATCCGGGACACGATCCTGGCAAATCTGTCAAGGCAGGGAGACAGAATTTTCTCGTTTGGCGTATACTCCAGAACCTCCCAGCCGGTCCGGTTCCTGGCAGCCGCGATCACATCCAGAAGAAAAGCCCTATTTTCCTCAAAGGTCCGCTTATTCCAGGGCATGTCGGGAAGGTCGAAACCCACTGTCCCACTGCCAACCCTGCTCTGGTCTTTTTCCGCCAGCCAGACGATCAAACGCTTTTCGTCGGTGGTTCGGGCTTCTCTCGAGCCGCTTAGGACCAGCACATTGATAAAAACGTCCGTCAGTCCGTTGCTCATCTGCAGATATTCCGAATCTCCTGCCCTCAGCCGGATCATGTTTGCCATATGTCTCTCCTCCCTTGAAAGCTCTGCGGCACTACTCCAAATATGGTTGTCCGCCGTCTTGCAGCGCCGCTCCGGCATTTTCGGCCAGGGCGTCCTCTATCATCTTTGCCAGTTCCAGAATCTCACTTTTGTGTAAACCGCTGTAATGTTTCAGCAGAAAGCGTGTGTCCACCACTATCCCCTGCACTCTCTCATAGGACTGTTCTCCGTCTTTCCACGGACCCGTAGCCTCGCCGATGTTGGCGAAATCCTCTCCCTGAATGCCAAAAGGATTGTTGCCTTTGTCGTAGGGCATCAGAAAGGCATTGTAGACGGACGTCGGGGGGGCCCCCGCATCCTCGGCCTCCCTGGCCACATATTCTCCGTATGTAATCTGCTTGTTGATGGACGAGGACTGAGGCAGATGCCTTTTGTTTCCGGTGACGCCATAGCGGTAATATTTTGCGTCCAGCACGTATAGCTTACCGCCGCACCTCATTATGCTGTCCGGCTCCAGCGCGTGATTCTCTCTCTCCGAACCGTACTTAAGGTTCCATTTTGTTCTGGGAAAAAACTCCTCTTTTCCCCGGATACCGAAAATCTCATCGATCAGTTTTTCCCACACATATTCAAATCTATCCGTGCCAAAATAGCGCTGCCCGTCGCTCTGTTCGCCGCCTAAGTACAGAACCACCGCGATCATATCCTCCAGCAGCCTTTTATCGTTGTCGTTATGAGTCGCCCCCGCCTTTTTGCGCAGGACATAGAGAAACCGCTGGGTATCCTTTTCAATGTGAGGGTCAGGAGGCATGTAGGACGTAAAAAGCCATCCCAGCGTCCTAAAACTCTCATACACACAGAATTTGTGCACCTGGGTGATAAGGTTGTTTTCATTTGGCAGGGAGCCTTTCACCGTATATCGGTCAAAAAAGGGGGAGCCGTCCTCCTGAAAGAAAGCCACGTTTTTCTTCAGCGACGCCGCCCAGTCAATCCGCCCCCTGTCCGCAGTCTTCCGAATCTGCTCCCGCTCCGCATAGTAACTGCCCTGCTCCAGAAAACGCCGGATAAGATTCATATATGCGTTCACCGGGAAATTCACCTGCCGGGGTTCTTCCGCCGCCTCCATGGCGAGCATGCTCTCTCTGGCGTCGCTGAATATAGAGAGAACGTCGATCAACTGCAGAATGTCCTGCCTGATCTCCTCCTCGCTCTCCGGCAGACCATATCCCATGGGAAAACAGACCGTAACCTGGGACGCATCGGCCTTTATGCCCACAAATCTGTCTCCGGTACCGTTATGGTTTATATGGCACCGGGCTTTCAAATCCAAATTTCTGTCCAAACCTTCCTCTTTTCCGCATATCCCTGCCTTCGCCGCACTGTTTGCCCAAACTGGTAGCCGGAACGTCAGCTGCCCAAAGCCGGCTCCTCACCATCGCCGGGGAATGCGTTGTCGGCGCTTGCGGCACCGCTTAAGATCAGTTTGCGAAGATTCTCACTGCACACCCTGAAACGCTCGTTACCGCTGGCGCTCATGAACCCCGCCACCACTGCCTCCAGACTCCTGTACCTCTGGGTATCAAAGGCGTCCCCGTGGGAGAATCGAAAAGCATCGTCCCACAGATATTTCAGCACTTTCTCGGCAAACCGGGCATTGTGACGCTCCACTCTCTTTCTCTCAAGCTCGCTGACGCCGGTGGGTACAGGCTCCAGCCGCAGATCGTCCTGAGACACAAAATAAGCCCCCATGCGCTTGTCCTCCGCCGAGGATATATTGTCTCTGCGAAGGATCTCCCCGTTGACGGCCTCACAGAACTGCCGCCAGGAGACATCCGTATCCAATATCTTTTCAGCGGCATAGGGATGATCCGCAAAGGAGTTGGGGATCATGCGCATGATCCACCTTCTCTGAAACGCCGTGTCCAGCGTAAATACGTTCTGGTCGGAGGTGTTCATCGTCCCTATGATGGACAGATTCGCCGGAATGCGCAGCTTCCTGTCCCCATCGCCGTACACTTCCCGGGCCATGTCGAAATTGGTAATACCGTATTCACTGGTACATCTTTTATACCCTCCTCCGTCCTCTGCCCGGCGGTCAAGCAACTGAAAGATCTCGCCGAAGATGGCGGGGGCGTTCCCCCTGTTGATCTCCTCTATCACAAGGAAAAAAGACTTTGTAGGATTTTCATAGGCCTTCTTTACGATCTGGGTGAAGGGCCCCGGGACAAACCTATATGTTACCCTATTGCTCCCGCTCTGTACCACCGGCAGGATCTGTCCCACAAAATCGGAGTGCATGTAATCCGGGTGAAATACCAGCCGTTCCATACAGGCGTCGTCATCGCAGTACTCATGCTCGATGGTCCAGCTCTTTCCCGCGCCCGGCACACCGTACAGGAGAATATTTTCCCCCGTGCTGACCCGGGTGTTCTCGTCGATGGTTCTGTCCTCTTCCGGCTCATACCCGTCGATCCAGTCTTCCTCTGTCCCTGCGCCGTCCTCCTCTGTCTCCGCACCGTCTTCCCCTGTCCCTGCTCCGGTTTCCGGGGCGAACCGCTCCGGCTCGGTCAAGGACCGGGACGAACACAGGAAATCAATATACGCCTTGTCCGCGTAGACCCTCGGGTTCTTTTCATACAGAAAGACTTTCTCCGCCGTTTCCTCCACATACTCTTCCCTCAGAGTGATACCGTCCCTTTCGATGCGCAGGGCGGGCAGCAGCTTTAACGCCTGGAGCAGCCGGTTATCAAATTTACTCTTGAACCGCTCAAACTCCCCCGCCGCCGTCTCCTCCTCCCGAAAGAGCCTGACAAGCAGCAAGGTGTCCAGATAGTCCTCGTATACTTTTGCAGTGGCCGCCAGATATCTGTATTCCGGCATGGTTATACGGTACTCTCCCGTGCAGTGCCCCAGCTCCAGCAGCACTTTGTACAGCAGCATCACAGGGTACAGGCGAAACTCCTGCCTGACGCCCTCATACTCCTCGTCTATGCTGGAACTGATAAAGACCTTTTCTATCTGTCTCTCAATGATATCCCCGTACAGATCCGTGTTTTCAAATTCTCCGCCGCACCTGTCCCGGATCTCCGCATAGGTCTCCGTAATCTCCGCGCTTTCATACCGGGCAGAGTCCATTTTGATCAGACCGAAAAATGCCGCCACCCGCAAGGTGCGGTAATTGTCCGAGATCCCTATCTCCGGCCGCTCCGCATTTAGCTCCCCGATCCTCCGGCTGACATATTGTTTCAGATTTCCTTCCCCGCCCTGTTCCTGATATTCCTCCAGAAAAGAAACCAGGTAGCACAGCTTGTCAAAGGCTACGGGATGTTTTACCAGATACCAGCATTCATAGTCGCCGGCCCTGTCCAACTCGTCCCACTTATTCTGTAACACCGGATTCATCTTCCGTCCCTCCTTATGTTTAAACTAATTTAAGCGTTTGCGAACCCCCCCCTTTTCCAGTACCGAGTTGTGCATATTGTATATTCCATAAGCTGGCCTTCCGCAGCCGTCGGTACTTAGATGCCGTATTTTGGCATCTTATGTACCGCTACGGTGAGGACAGAGCGAGAGCGTGCCAGCGTTGGAGTATACAATTTGCACAATGACACTGGCAAAGTTACTGCGTTTCGCAAATGCCTATTTAAACTAATTCATAAGTAATTGTGAAACTTCCCTGATGTCTACAGTATTTTCTCAACCAAACGCGCCAGAAAATAAGAGATCTTGGGCGGGACGGCATTGCCGATCTGCTTACATATGGAAGTCTTCGTTCCGCAGAAGACAAAATCGTCGGGAAAACTCTGTATGCGGGCCGCCTCCCGGGGCGACAGCGTCCTGTCTTCCACCGGATGTATGAAACGTCCCCCCGCCGGGGTGTCGAAACGGGTGGTGACAGTTGGAGCCTGCTCGTCCCAGTCAAGCCTCCCATAAGCGCCGCTGTGAACGGACCGGATCGTCTCCTCCAGCACCGTAAAATTCTCCCCGCCTTTTACCCGGTGCATCCGGTCGGTGGCAATGGGAGAATGCCTTGTCCGGGTGTGGTTCGTAATATATTCCCTGTCACATGCCAGATAGCGCTGATACTGTGTCTGGGGAGCCGGATTCACCACTCTGCCGTCGTCCGTGGTGGCTCCCAGATTGCCGATGGCGTCCCTGACCGTCACAGGATCGAAATAATGAGGATATTCCCTGCAAATATCCTCCCGCGTCTCTCTCCACAGGGCATCCATGTCCCCTATTTCCCGAGTGGTCCCTATGAGTATCATGCGCTCCCTTTTTTGCGGAACGCCAAAACTGACGGCTCTGACCAGCCTGGGATACACATGGTAGGGCCTGCCGCCTGACAGCTCCGGATCAGAAAAGGTCCCCAATATCTCCTGAAAGATCCTGCCCCCCTGCATGGTGGTGATGCCTTTCACATTCTCCATGACAAAGACTGCGGGCCTCACTGTCCGCACCACATTGAAGTAATGCCTGAACAGATAATTTCTGGGATCGTCGATAAATCCCCCTCTGATCCTTGCCCCCGCCATGGAAAAGCCCTGGCAGGGAGGGCCGCCGATGATCACTTCGGCGTCGCCCTCCCGGAACACGCCCGCGCCGTCAATATTTCGTATGTCCTCCACGATCATGTCCGTCTCCGGGTGGTTTTCCCTGTAGGTGGCCGCTATGCCGGGGTCTAATTCCACGGCTCTTGTAACGTGGCAGCCCGCCTGCCGAAAGCCAAGGGACAATCCCCCGCATCCGGAGAACAAATCAATTACATCCATCTTCCACTCCCCCGCTTATCCTGTAGCGGTACGCAAAATTCTTGATATAAAGGCTCTCTTCCTCGTCAAGCCCATACAGTGCGTTCACATAGTCGTCGATCCTGTGGATCTCCTCCACGCAGTCCCTGTGCTTGTACTCGTACTCAGTCTGTTTGGTTCCCACATAGACCTTGGTTTCCTCCAGACGTCTTTCCAGAGCCGCCGCCAGTTCGTCCGTCTCCTCGTAATTGGGTATCCGGGGAACTCTAAAACCCTCCAATTCTTTCCGGGTGATATGCCAGCAGTCGGACACGCAGATCCAATACCACCAGAACAGCGAGGAGTGCAGCAGGCACAGGGCGAAATTCGCACGGGACGCATCCACGCATCCGAAGGTCTTGTACTCGGCTCCTGAATGGGCATTCAAAAAGGCTTTGATCCAAAAAGCCGCCCGCATATTCAGATAGACAAAACTGTTGCCCCCCTGCAGCAGTTCCAGCAGCGGGGTGGGCTTTGCAGTAATTTTTTGATAGACGCTGATATCCAACCCATTTCCCAACTTGGGAATATAGGCCTCCGTCCCAAAAGTGTTTTTCACTACCCCGATGGTGAGGAACAGTTCGCCGCGCTCTTCGCGATACCAATACCGGTAATTCCCGGTGTAGATGGATCTGCCCCCACCGTTTTTGCCGCCGGCGTTTCTGCCCAACAGCACGCATAGTTTCTGATGCACGGAGGAAAACAGACAATCGGGCCTGTCGGAAAAACTCAATATGTACTGCTCCGGAATATGGCGGCAAAGCACATACCGTATCTTTTCCATTCTCGGCGTGGATATATAGGACAGCGGAATGATAAAACCCATAACGCCGCCCGGCCGCAGCCGCAGCGCCGCGTTCTCCAGCACATTGGCATAGATATTTCCATATTTTTCCTCCGGTACGGAATCGCTTTTCGTATCTTCCACATAGGGAGGATTCCCTATGATGACGTCATATTGGACACCCGTGTCCGGCGGGTTGGTCACAAAGTCACAGACGGTAAAGCAGTCATTCAACAGTTCTGCCAGCCCTTTTGTCTTCGCCGCCCCATAGCGGTGCAGCACGCAGAGAAACAGGCGGAGCTTGGTTATGGCTATGGAATCCCCGTTCAGATCGTTGCCCTTTATCGTAGATACGATCTGCCGTATCCTGCTGCGGGTAGCGTTCACTTGATGCCGGTCCAGCATGTCCAGTTTCATCTCCAGGGCTGCCAGCAGGAATACCCCTGTGCCGCAGGTGGGGTCGTATACGGTTTTCCGATAGCAGAAAACACTGTGGGACACGCCTCCCAGATCCATATCGGAAAGGCTGCCTGGCCTGCGCTTTATGCAGGCCATTTTCACACTGTTTGTCAGGATAAACTGTACGATATCCGAGGGAGTGTAATAGACTCCCTTATTTTTTCTGATGGATTCCTTTTCGTTCAGACAGGCCAGGGCCTGCTGCGTCTCCTCATAAGAATAGCGGGCGGAACGGTGAATGCCGGTGTTTTCCGGCATTTCCAAGCTGGCTGTCAGAACACGCAGTTCGGTATGTATCGCTCTTTGCTGGCCATATGTATAATTTTGCGCTATATAGCTGTCGGTAATACGAAATGCATCTATTAGTACTTCACTTGGCATATCTCGGCTGCTCCGGATTCTTAATTTTTGCTGCTGCGCACATGCTTGCCTTGGTCAGGACACTCTGGGGACATGCTTTGCTCTCTGGGGATATTGTAGCATATTTTTGCTTGATACCCAATATCTTTTTGGCAATCCCCATAAAAATCTACACAAAAAGGCCCTCGGAATTCATTCCGAAGGCCCTCTCGGTCAATGCAGTCCGCCCCTCCCGTTTTGTAAATGGTTTTCGTCTTTTGTAATCAAAAGGGAGACTTCCAACAGAATATACTGTCTTGCCTATATATACCTATAGTACTTCCCTACCCCGAATTAAGGGCAGATAGCCTTGCATTTCATGATCGTATATCATATAAAACAGGACACTCAGAACTCCTTGAGGAGTCTGTCTATGCCCATCAGTTGACTGTAATATATCCACCTGGCAGGTCCCTCTCCAAAATTCTGTATGGGAGCATTTCTTCTCAGATAATCATACTCGGCATAGCCTATGATCCGAGCCTGGAAGACATTCTGCCAATCCACCAGCTTTTTTCTAGGGTCAACATCTTCCGCATCTATTTTCACGGCTACATAATAATGCTTGGGATGTCTGTCAAACTGCTCTATATTGACCAGCAGACGCGTATGTATGGAGCGGAAACCTGTCTTGACGTCAACCGTGTGTCCGTCCCGGGTTACAAAGTCAAAGGAATCTACATTTTGCTGGCCTTCATAAATGTCAAACATGCCATCGATATTCACTTTTTTCCCATTTTCCACAAGAAATTGGTAAAAGGCAAGCTCCCCCAGCTTTCCCATGTAGGTGCGCTGGATCTCTATTTTCTGCCGGAGCTCTACGTCAGGAGACATCTGAATCTCTTCGGGCAACAATCTGGAATACTGATTGTCGGAAAGTATGATGTTTTTCGCGAAAGTCAGGGCATCGCGTTTCATTGCGGGTGTAATGTCTATCAAGTAGGTTGCCACTTTATAACTTCCCCGTTGCTCAATCGTTCTTATCATAATGTACCTCCTGTATATTCGGGTTCTCTAATCAAAAAGACTGCACTGCGTATCTCTCAATGACTTCACCTTTCTGTCCGTGATCTTGTCGCCGGGATCAATGCTGCCGCACAGCAGCGGAGCGCCGGGGTCATACTGCCCGGCCTTCTCTTCTACCTGCGCCGCATTATGATTGGCGTAACAATATTTGCAGCCGTTTAAGCAGGTATTATATGTCCCCACCTCGACGCTCTCGAGGCATCCGCATTCTTTTCTCTGGTTTTTGTCCTTTTCACCGCTTATCTTACAGCCTGTCAATCTCTCGATCAGCTTTTTGTCTATGCAGCTGCCGTGGGAGACGCCTGCTGCCTCCAGGTCGATCTGTTCCGCGCAGGTTTCGATTCTTAAATTGTGCTCTGCGGCGATTGCCGCCATCCGCGCCGCCAGATCATTCATTTCTTCATTTGTCGACTGTCTGATCTCAAGTTCCCGGGCGTTACGCTGTATTTTGGCGTACAGATCGATAAAACTGATGACTACCCTCTCCGTGTACCCTGCCAGTTTATCCGCGATCTCCTCAAAGGCTTTTAAGTGGTAGTCCATCGTATATCTTGGACTGAACAGGATCGGATCATATCTCCATATTACCCTTTCCTTTCCTATTTTTTCGGACAGTTCTCGGAATGTGGGAATCAGCCCCTCTCTTTTATCCGGCAGATTGGGTTCCATATCTCTGCCGTACCCTGTGAGCGTAAACTGAAAATAGTATACGTAATCCCGCAGACTGTCCAGCCTGTCCAACATATTGGCAGGATTTTTTGTCCAGAACACTATACAATCCACCACATCCGGCGAGCAACTTATCCTGCTTATCTGATGAGGATTCATGGGGTTGCGCACATATAGATGCCCCTCCTTTATTCTGTTTATAAACCATTCGGAATAATAGTTGGGGATGTCCGTTCTCCTGCTTACGCTCAAGATCATACGCAGCTCCTTTCCGGCCTGTTTTTATGGCAGAGAAATCATGAAAGGCCGCTCCCATATACTTCCTGCCAGGCATCCTGGGTCAGGCGCGGCATATACCAGGTTGCCTCCTGGTTGTCCTCGGAGAGAATAATCCGATTGGATACATACTGCACTCCGCCATCCTCCAGCGGCCGAACCACCACCTCATGGGTATATACCCTGGAATCATCCGCAAAAGGAAATACCACGTTCACCAGAAGGGCAATGGTTCCGTCGCCGTTCTCCGTATAACCTGTCACCTCCGGATATGGATATTCCGGATACTCCACCTCGTAGAATCCCCTCGGCCTGTATTCATAGGTCCGATCCTCCGGGTGAAACAGGGTTTTGGACTGCAGTGTCTCACTGTCTATGTTAAAATAAGTCATAATGACCCCTTCAAACTCTTCCTGGGGGATCTGGTAAACAGCCCCTGCTGCCAGATTATCATCCGCGGCATACGGAACAGGTTTACCATACATTTGGGGATAGAAAATATCGTACATATCATAAAAATCCAGATTCCCAAAATCGTCTTCATCCCAATCTGTCAGAAACATATTGTTCCGCTCATAGCCTATGGGAAGAAGGAATTTTCTGTTTAACTCCCTGCACGTCTCATCCAGCGGCTGTACTCTGAGCGCGGTATGTCTCTCTTCCCCGCCAAGTGTAAGGATATAAAAATCTTCCGGAAAACAGATTCCTGAGAACATCAGGTAACCTTCCGGAGTATAGCTCCAATAGTCTGCCAGGTAGCTTTCCCCGGCCCCCTTTTGCATTTCCCCGTTCACATATTTATAGCGGTTTCTGACCACTTCCACCTGTCCGTCCTCGGTCCGCAGATCATAGGCTGTAAATCCGCCCCAATAACCGATCTCTATTATTGTGATCTCTCCGCTCTCTTTTGCCACCGCCTTCTCGCAAAATCGGATAACCTGTTCCGACTCCGTCATATCGATCTGGTTTGCGCTGTCAACTGCCGGATATCCGTTCTCTCCGAACGTCTGGGCGAGGCGACGGATGGTATCCAGGTCATACAGCTTATTTTCCCTCACCGCCTGAACGTATAACTCCAGACAGATATTCTCCAGATGCCAGCTCTCCTGTAGCTCAAGTTGCTGTTGTTCATCCTGCCACTGCCCATCCTGCTGTTCTTCATCCTGCCGCGGCCCGCTCCCCTGCATCTCGCTCTGTGATAGGGGCTCCTCCTGAATTATTGCATCGGGAACGTTTCCCTCTGACGGAGAGCCGCCACATCCTACAGCGCCAAGCAAAATCCCCGCACAGATTGCGCAGGATACCTTTTTCAATAACATCGTAATCTATATTACCTCCCAATATAACTTCCTTAGTATTGCCAAGTATTTTCTCGCCTGTCTTTTTTCTTCAATTCTCGCCGCATAACACCTGGCAGCATCGGAATGCTGTTTCAATGCGTCTAAACTAATTCCTACATTGACTCCCGGGAAAACATCGTTCTGCCCTTATCTCCCCGTATTTGCAGTTATTCAGCAAGTAGCCAGTCCATAAGATTGACAGATCTGATACCATCGTAAGATGAATCCATTCCTGTATACATGGAAAGGATAATCTTTTCATAATTATCACTGATTTTCTGCAATGAAGCCAGTTCTCTCCTGCGAACCTCCTCACTGACCATGGACTCTGTCACTTGGATGTATATCTTGTCCTCCAGTTTTGTCGCGATAAAATCCACTTCCAAATTGTCCACCTTGCCGATGGATACATCATAACCTCTGCGGAGCAGTTCAAAATACACTATATTTTCCAAGGCATGACCGCTGTCACGATTTCTAAATCCAAGCAGATAGTTTCTAAGGCCTATATCAACAATATAATATTTCCCCAGTGTACGAAGATACTCTTTGCCTTTGATGTCAAATCTTTTAACGTCATAAAAAAAGTATGCCTCGAGCAGTGCATTGACATAGGCCTGCACTGTATGAGTGCTTGGCGTACCTTTCCGCCTACCATCTTCCAGCAGGCCTTCGTTCACAAGAGTGTTCCCAATGGAAGAAACCGAAATACTACAGCCGATATTGTCAGCAAGGAACATTATAATTTTCTTCAGGAGAACAGGATCTGTAATTCTTTTCTGTCCCCTGCGTTTTTCACGTTCCAGAATATCTCTCATAATTACAGTTGAGTAAATCCCTTCAAGCAAAATCAGTGCCTTTTCCTGATCTAAACCAATATCAGTAATACCCGGCATTCCTCCGAAACGCATATATGCATCAAAGACATCCTTGATTTCATAACGCTCTCCATTTTTATCAAATGCCTGTCTATGAATACCTCCCAAAGCACTCTTGGTCTCCCTGATCTCAAAATCATGAAAGTATAAAAACTCCTTAAAAGACAGCGGCAACATCTTTATTTCTACGCACCTGCCGGACAGATAAGTCGCATACTCGGACGAAAGCATATAGGCATTGGAACCTGTGACATAAATATCGCAATTAAAATCAACACGAAAAGAATTGATCGCATCCTCCCAGCTCGGGACACGCTGTACTTCATCAAAGAACAAATACATCCTTTTATTCTGAATAATTCGCTCTTTCACATATTCGTAGAATGCATCACTGTCCATATTTTTGAATGCGTGAGATTCAAAGTTCATCTCGACAATTTGGTCATCTGTAATACCATTTGTCTTCAAGTGATCAACCATCAGTTTCAAAAGACTGGACTTGCCACATCTGCGGATCCCGGTAACAACCTTCACCAGCTCGGTATCTTGGAAAGCTATGATTTTATTCAAGTACAAATCTCTTTTTTTTAGTCTATGAGTTTCAAGCATTTGGCATTCCTCCTCATGGCATGAGAATAGCACAAACTTTTGAAAAAATCAAGTTTTTGCACTGAAGTGCAAAAATATGCAGTTACCTATTCCCACTTTATAAATTTTCTTCGTTTTTTGGCATTAAATCATATCCATCATAACAGAGCTTGCTATAAGTTCTTCCAATCCTAAACACACTGCGCCCCTTGTCTTATTTTGTCATTTTCTGTGTCAGATTTCTCTGTGAATCAATCAGGCAGCACCTTTTTGAAATAGCTAATGGCGACTTCTCAACAGAAATGATTTCCTCTGACAATGCCCAGATTAAATCCATCCCTTCTTTTTGAATTCTTCAATACGAGCTAAATCCTCTTCCGAAGGTTCATCCGCTTTTGCAGTCCTGGCCGGAACATTTAGATACTCGTTGTTCCATCTGTTCAGTATCGATATAATTTCATCCGAGACACGGATATCACGTTTCATTATGGAATCCATATTCCAATCAGTGACATCAGAATTTCCCAATGCTTTTGTAACAGCGATTTTAGATGCCGTGTATTCTTTTTTCTTCTTACCGAAATAGCCATTGCCTGCAACTATATTTAATTTCTTTTCAAATGGCAGCTTATTACCTATATGCTCAATCTTTTCCTTGATGGTTGCATCTGATTCATCAGGGAAATAATTAGTCTGCCACTTCTGCGGAAAGATATGTTCTATTTCCCATTTGGCAGGCAGAAGTTCATCTTGCTGCTCATAGGCTAACGTCTTAAGTAGCATACGAACCGCGTTACGGTTTGGATTCTGAATATAAGGTTCCAGCTGAGCTAAATCTATATTCTTAAATTCAAATGTAGGTACATCTGAAGCCACAATTGCAGAATTCAATTTCAGGATATCCGGTTTTACAGCATTGATGGTTGGTATCATGAGATACTTTGTCATCAATTCCATCAGAAGCTTATTTAAGAAAAGTGCAAAGTGTGATTCAAAGTTCTCTTCATTTCGGTAACATACATAATAAATAACCACCGGGTATTTCCAGAACTCATTAGGATACGAGCTTAAAGTGTCAAGTGTCTGCTTTATTCTAATATTCTTCGACCAAGTTTCCTCTTCGATTTCCTCACCTTTATTAACAACCTTCCATAAATTTAAAATAACGAAAAGTGTATCTATCAGTTCAGAATTGTATAGACGTTCAAATTTGTTAGCAGCATAATACTTTCTTACACCGGGCGTCGTTGTCTTCGTATCCTGCTCCAATGCACGGTAATAAAACATATTGTAGTAGAAAAGCTGCTGGATACTTTCGTTAGCGTCTGTAGCCTGCTCATCTAAATCCTTCCAGCGTTCGATAAAGGCCTTTTTTTCATCTGGCTCAAGCTGATTATATATCTTAGCCTTGAAAATATCCGCATCTGACAAAGGTAGACCTCTATCGTTTAATGTCGAAAAAATGGTTAATGCTGTATCCTGCGTATCAGCTGTGATCGGAAGCAAAATAGCCTGATTCAATAGCGCATAAATAAACTGATACACCATTAATGGATTTTCCGTTGAATGCTTATCAAATAGCTCCTGGAATGAACGATAATTCTTTGAATAATTGTCTTTAGCATTGTCATCGGCATGTCCTGTTTCCAAAATTGAACGAAGGATCTCATTTCCATCATTATTCACAACACGTGACGTCAAGAGGATATTCTTATAATCTACTGTACCTGTCAGCTTATTGGTTCTCCAAATCGCAGGCTCAATTTTCCCTATAAAGTTGTTGGCCTCCGCAGTTCTCTCTGATGCGGGAGTAGCAACCAGCTTTGTATAAATAGCGCGCAGAAGTAAAAACAGTGACGTAATACGCTGCTGCCCATCAATAATTTCCTGTTCGCCATCCTCATTTTCATAAGAAACTACGCTTCCAAGAAAATAAGAGCCTTCACGTTCTGTACCACCGCTACTGGCCGTAAATTCCCATAAATCCTCAAAGAGAGTTTCCACCTGTTCATCTGTCCAAGCGTAAGGACGCTGGTATTCCGGGATAACAAATGGTTTTGATTTGCCACTTCCCAAAAGTGCTTCTACGCTTTGTTTATTAACCTCTATTGTTGTTGGCATTTTTTTAGCCCCCTTAATTCTTTGAATTATCTTTCCCGCCAGTAACCATAACTACAGCAACACTTACTACTGCTGCTGCTCCAACACCGATGCCCTTTAGAATATTTTTTGTCGTCTGCGCATGCTTATTTCTGCACGCCTCACAATACATATGCTTATAGTCAGTCGGCAATACTTTCTGGCATTTCTTGTTTTTACATACTCTAATTTCGGATTCGTCCTTCATTTTTTCTTCCTCCGGTTTCTTTTAGTTTCCAATGACTTTATATCTGGCACACTCGGAAGCGCTTTGATCTTCTCACTTATATCAGGCAGCATTTTTGACCAGTAATTCTCCGGTGCCGGATCGATCATATCTAACCTCTGCGCCAGTCCTGGAACAGAAATATACGTATCTTCGATAAAGCTTGCGTAATATGTAAGACTCTTTCTGGCTGCATCATGCTCTCCAAGTTCCTGATATGCCATGGATTCAACAAAGGACACTATATTTACAGCATACAGACTTTCACGTATTTCCTTCATACGCTCATTAATTTTTTCGGGAGTAGAGCCGGACAGGATCTTTTGAAAAAAATTCTCCGGTTGATTCATTATGAATTCAACATTGCTTCTCTGGCTCAGCATCAAAAGATTTCTGCTATCCTCGGCAGAATCCGTCAACTGCATGAGCGCCATCCTTTTCAGTTCAGGGTTCTTAATTTCCATAGCCTGCAGCAACTTCTGCTGACAGCTATATGCCATAGCTAAGCGGTCATGCTCCTGACCCATCCGTATTTCTTCAACCGCAATCTGTACGGCATGAATCTGCTCCGCAATCTGAGCCATTTGCATCTGGGCGGAAAAGCTTACCATCGCCTGCGTTATTTCTGGTGCCATCTGTACTGACTTAAGAGGAATCGTGGCGACAATTTTCTTAGTCTCCGGATTGATGAGGTTTGCCATCAGTGAACCGTCTTTTTTTGTCATCAGCTTTAACGCGCCTTTTGCAATCTGCTGCTTCTGCTCATCTGTCAAAACAGCCTGCAGGGTTACATCCGGGACGGCAGCTTTTACCGCATTTATAAATGCAGGCGCGATATGTAACGCCTTCTCTATTTTTGAAAAAACTAACTTTGCTTCTTCCAAAAGAGGTTTTGCCACTTCAGGAACCCGATTAAAATGTTGCGCAAGCTCCTCTTTATATTCAGAAACATCTATTCTCCCCACATCCTCAGGGGAAATAACAGTTGTATCTGCGTCCATGTCAAATAATCCTTTCACAATATTTCTGCAATGAAATCAATTTTTCTTTCCATATGGCGCAGGTTCTTCAGCAACCATACTCAAATTCGGCTCTGGCAGAAAGGAATAATTAACATCCTTGTGTTCACACTGCTCCATATCCGCGTTATCTGTCCACAGTTCACACTGCGTCATAACGGTCTGAACCGCATCGTCCATACCCTCCGGTGGATAGCGGTGTTTCTTAAGGAGTTTCTTAATCATCATCCGCATTTTTGCTCTTGCTGAGTCGCGTTTCTGCCAGTCAATCGTGCGGTTCTTACGAAGCGTATCAGCCAGCTCTTTTGTGATGGCGATCAGCTCTTCATTCTCATAGAAGTCCTTGATTGCCTGCGGCTTTGTCAAGGCGTCATAAAATGCGAGCTCATCCGCTGTGAGACCGAGCTGGTCACCCTCCTTCTGAGCCGCAGCGATCTGTTTTGCCAGATTGAGGAGTTCTTGAATGACCTCTTCGTTTGTGAGCATACCGTTCAAATAACGGTTCATGGTGCTTTGGATAATCTCACTGAATTTCTCAGACTTGACCACATTTGTACGGCGATAAATCTGTACCTGTTCAGCGATCAGCTTTTTCAGCAATTCAACTGCGAGGTTTTTCTCCTTCATCTTGGAGATTTCCTCAAGGAACTTCGGATCAAACAGGGAGAACTCCTCTGATACATCTGAGAACAAGTTGATAACGCCTTCGCTCTTTACACTCTGGCTGAGTAGCGCATTTATTCTCGCGTTCATTTCCGGCAGAGAGATTTTCTTGCCCTCGCCCTGATTCATAAGGCGCGTAACAAGCACACGCACCGACTCAAAGAAGGCTGCCTCGATTCGGAGGGTTTCCTCTACCAATGACGAACAGAGCGACAATGCCTGACGAAGCATAAGTGCTTCTTTCAGGAAATCCTCACGCTCACGTTCTTTATCAACGGCAACAATAAAGTTGACCGCTCCGCTGATCGCTCTTGAACGTTCCAGATCAGTACCGGTAGTGAATTTGGAATAATCGTACCCGTGGAAAATGTCGCGGCAGATGGAGAGTTTCTCCAAGAACTTCGGATAGGCCACCTTTGCAACATCGGTATCGCCATAATTTTTCTTATCGCGAGAGGTATAATCGTTCATCGCTTCCTTGAGTGCGGCAGCGATGCCGACATAGTCAACAACCAGTCCACCTTCTTTATCTCCGAAGACACGATTAACACGGGCAATGGCCTGCATCAGATTATATCCCTGCATCGGCTTATAAACATACATCGTGGCCAGCGAAGGAACATCAAATCCTGTCAGCCACATATCGACTACGATGGCAATCTTCAGGGGGCTATCGTTGTCTTTGAACTGTTTTGCCAGCTCGTCCTTATGGCGCTTGTTTCCAATGACCGCACGCCACTCCTCCGGATCCTTGTTGCTTTCCGTCATGACCACAGCGACCTTCTCTGTCCACGAAGGCCGCAGATGCATGATACGGGTATAAATCTTCATCGCGATAGCGCGGGAGTATGCAACAATCATCGCCTTGCCGGTAAGCAGGTTTGCACGATAATTTTCGTAATGGTCGAGAATATCATCCACAAGAGAAACAATGGTCTGATCGTTTCCAAGGATGGCTTCCATCTGGCTCAACTCTCGTTTACTCTTGGCGATAACGTCCGGATCAGCGTTATTTGCCATGATGTCATACTCAGTATCAATCAGACGCAGCGTAGCCTCGTCCAACTTTAGCTTAATAACGCGGCTCTCATAGTAAACCGGGCGGGTAGCTCCGTCCTCAACAGCCTGTGTCATATCGTAGACATCGATATAATCTCCGAAGACCTCGCGGGTGCTTCTATCCTTCATGGAAATTGGCGTGCCGGTAAAGCCGATGTATGTAGCATTCGGCAGGCTGTTGCGAATAATTCGTGCCGTTCCGATTTTGATTTTACCAGTCTTGTCATCAACCTTTTCTTTCAAGCCGTACTGTCCACGGTGCGCCTCGTCTGCCATAACAACAATATTCCTGCGCTCTGACAGCGGCTCATGGGATTCCTCGAATTTCTGCATCGTGGTAAATATAATGCCGTTTGCCTGTCTGCCATCAAGCAGGGATTTCAAATGCTCCCGGCTCTCGGCGTGCATCGGCTCCTGACGCAGAAAGTCCTTACA
>CAZGVI010000047.1:0-29333 GCA_964529395.1 uncultured Acetatifactor sp. | reverse complement strand
TGTCGTAATAGAGCTGCTCCGTGTAGGTTGGATACTCTATCTGGGTCAGCTGGTTTACGCTGTCATAGGTGTAACAGGTGGTTCCCACGGGCTGCTGTCTCTCCGTGCGGTTGCCGTTGTGGTCGTAGCTGTAGCGGTTATCCACCAATACTTCTTTCCCCAGCATAGTCTTTAAGCTGGTGAGGTTTTTGTCCCCGTCATAGGCGTACTCGGTGTACAGGCTGCCGTTTTTAAGGCTCTTGATGGTGCCGTCCGGGTAGTAGGTGTACTCTGCCAGCCTATTGTTATTATCATTCACGTATTGGAGAATGTCAAGGGCGTTATATTGGTATCGTAACACTTTTCCCGAAATATCTTCCTGGCTGACCAGGTTTCCGTCCAGGTCATAGGACATGGACAGCAGGGTGCGGCCGCTGGCGGACTTGCGGGTCAGGCGGCCCATGACGTCATACTCGTAGCTGTAGCGCATACCCAGGGTGCATACATTGGGGGCGCCAGGGACGCTGCTGTGGGAGATGGCCGACTTTAACAGTCCCTCCGGGGTATATTCATAGCTCTCGGAGAGTATCGTGCAGGGTTCCTCCAAAGCTCTGGCCCTGCGTCCGGTGGGGCTGCCATACAGGTTGTAAGTATAGGTAGTCTCCACGCCGTTGCGGTCCGTCATCCGGCACAGGCGGCCTCCCGCGTCGTAGTGGTATTCCTCGCTGTGGCCCAGGGGGTCTGTCATGCGCAGCATACGGCCGTCAGCGCCGTACTCGTACCGGGTGGTGTTGCCTTCCCCGTCCACGGAGGCGGTGATGTTGCCCGCGTAGTCATAGCGGTAGTATTCGCTGGCTCCGTCGGGGCGGGTGATCTCCGTGATCCTGCCCCATTCGTCCAGCCCGTACCTTATCCTGTTGCCCTCGCCGTCTGTCACGCCTGTGATGTTGCCGAAGGGGTCATACTCGTACTGCTGGGCGGAGCCTGCCGCGGTGGCGGCGCAGGTGCGTCTCCCTCCCAGGTCATAGGTAAAGCGGACGCCGTTGCCGCAGGCATCGGTGGTGGACAGCAGGTATCCTCCCGCGCCGTAGGCGTGCCGGGCCTGCAGCACCCCGTCGGGGCGGGTGATCTCCAGGATCCTGCCCAGCGGGTCGTAGGCGTACTGCTGTCCATGGGCCTGTTCCCCCAGCCGGTGGTACTCATTGGGGAGTACCAGGCGGGCCAGGCGGCCGTTTTGGTCATAGAGCCGGCGGGTGACTCCGCCGTCTTTCTCGGTCCTGCGGATCTCCTGGTCCAGCAGGTCGTATTCTATCCGGACGGTGTTCCCGCGGTTGTCCGTCACTTCCGTCAGGTTGCCGCTCCTGTCGTAGGAGAAACGGGTGGTGTTGTGTATGCCGGTGGATCTTTCCACGTGGGTCTCCGCCGTCAGGCGGTCGGCCTCGTCGTACTGTCTGCGGATCTCCCCGCCGTAGGGCAGACGGATCCTTATCAGGTTGCCGTTTAGGTCGTACTCGTAGGAGGTGGCGGTCATCCTGCGGCCGCAGCCTTCCTCGTCGGCGCTCTGCCGGATCTGGGTAAGGCGCCCCGCCCCGTCGTAGGTATAGGCGCGGATCTGCTCTGTGGTATCGTTTATCCGGGACTTTTCACCGGTCCGGCGGTTGTTGCTGTCGTACCGGTATTCCAGGCAGGCTCCGGTGTTGTCGCTGACACGGATACGGCGGTTGTCCCGGTCGTAGGCGTAGCGGACGGTGTGGATGGCTCCGCTCTCCCCCTCCAGGGTCTGGGCGTCCCGGTAGCGGATCTCCTGGGTCATGTTGCCCGCCAGGTCGTAGCGGTAGCGGGTCAGCTGGTAGTATACCCTGCCGTCCTCCCCCATATGTACGGGCTTTCTCACTTCCGTCAGCCACCCCATGCGGTTGTAGTGGTACAGCTCGCCGGGGCGTTCCTCATCCGTCTCTCCCAGGAGGAAACCGTCCGCGTTTATCAGTTTTACGATATTTCCGTGCAGGTCGTAGACATAGCGTTTGCGCACGGTCCCTTCCGGGTCGGTGATCTGGGTGAGCCGTCCCACTTCGTCGTAGGCGTAGCGCCAGCCCGTGCCGCTGTCCGTCCGGCTGTCATACTCCAGGGGCGCTGTCTTTTCGGTGATGTGGCCCATGGCGTCATAGCGTATCCTCTCCACGCCGCCGTCCGGGTAATATATCCTGACGCGGCGGCCCTCCGGGTCGTACTCGTAGGCGATCCCCTCTCCGTCTCCCGTGGCGGGATCGTAGGCATTGGGGTGTATCTCCTTTAACACATGTCCCTCGGTGTCCCGGGGCGTGGCTCGTACATTGCCCAGGGGGTCCACGGTCATGATCAGGGAGTCCATGGCGTCGTAAACATACCGGGTGCCCGCCTGGCTGCCGCCCTCCCGGGCCTGGTTGGGGCGCACTACCTTGGTCAGGTTGCAGAGGGCGTCATAATAGTATCTGGTCACCTGTCCCAGGGGATCGGTCACCATGGTGACGCAGTCCATATGGTTGTAGGCATAGGCGGTGGTTCCCCGGGCGTCCTGCACTTCCATGCAGCGCCCGGCCCTGTCGTAGGTGTAGCGGACCGTGTTCCCTTCCGGGGTGGTGATGGCGCCGGGCTGGGCGTTGCTGCCCTCATAGGTGTAGACGGTGGTGTTGCCCCCCGCGTCCGTCACTCCCGTGACACGGCCCAGGCCGTCATAAGTCAGGCGGACACGCTGCTCCACCCCCTCCTCGATCCGGCTGCGGATCTCCACCGGGTTTCCGTGGCGGTCGTAGATAAACTGCTGCTTTCTGCCGCCGTTGTCCCACTTGTCCGTGATCCGGCCTTCCCCGTCATAGGCGTAGCAGGTGACCAGGCCGTTTGGCAGGGTCTCCTCCAGCAACTGGCTGTCTTTTCCGAATCTGCGGAGCAGCTCGTTGCCCAGCCTGTCCTTTTCCCACTCCCTGTTTTCCCGCATATCGTAGCGGGCCTCCCGGCTGCTGCCGTCGGTGTAGACCGTCTTCACCACCAGCCTGCGGCTGTCATAGTGATACTCCAGGCGTTCCCCGTTTGACAGGTTCAGGAAGGTGTTGGTGCGGTTGTTGTCGTCGTAGAGGATGACGTACTCCACATCGCCCCACAAAAACTGGCGCGTCACTCTGCCGTCTCCGGCGTATTCGTTGCGCACATAGGGATTGCCGTTCTGGTCGGTGATGCCCTCCAGATAGCCCTCGGGGGTGTAGGTGTAGGATATGGTCCCTCCGTTGGGGTAAGTCACCTGGGTGAGCAGTTCTCCCTCATAGCGGTACTGTACGCTCCTGCCCAGGATGTCCGTCATGCCGGCCAGTTTCCCTTCCTCGTACCGGAAGGTGACGCTCTGGCCGCTGGGGAAATCCATCTGCACGAGAGCGGAGCCCATGTATTTGAGCAGGATGGTATTGCCGTTGCGGTCCTGAATGGACACCAGCTTGCCGCTGTAGTCGTAACGGTAGGTCTTCTGCTCTCTCCTCTGATACATCAGATATTGGCCGTCTTCCTCCCGCAAGGTCACGGAGTCGTCCTCCCCCCGCAGATTTTCCCAGGTTCCGTCCTCCCTGCGGGCAAAGCGCTCCAGATGACGGTTGGGCATCAGGATCACCGCCTTGTCCTCCTGTAGGGACAGATAGCTGCCCACGCTGAGAAACCATCTTTCTCCCAGCAGGCTGCCGCTGTTTTTGTAGATGGATTCATAGTGGCGCTTGATGGTGAAGTTGCCCGTCACATCCCGGATGACCAGCTCCGTCTGTACCACCTTCTGGCTGCCCGATACCACGTCGATGGGGTCGCCGCAGTCCTGGGTCGCCTCCGGTTTGACCTGATTCCCTTCGGCATCGCCGGTGGTACTGGGCGGCTTGGGCCCGTCCTGTCCGTCTTCTCCTCCGGGCTCCTTGCCCGTATCTCCCTCCGGCGCATTGTTGGGCTTGGGTTTCTCGCTCAGATCAGCGAGATCCTGAGCGCTGCCATAGATGGACTGCATCGATCCGGCCACACCCAGCACGTCCTCCCATGTGGCCAGATCCGTCAGAGCGCCCCAACCCTTCTCCTTAAAGTTTTCAACGATCCTGTTTATGGCCATACTGGCGTCAATGGTCGAGGCTACCATCTCCGCTCCCGCCATAATTCTGCATATTGTGTTGATTGCCTTATTGGTCTTTTTTATAGCGTCCATGGTGTCACTGACTGCGCTAAAGGCACTGGAGAACGGGATCAGCCCCGTGACAGCCCCATAGTAATCTCCTTTGAGCAGGGAAAGTCCCGCGCCCACCAGTTTCAGCCCCCACAGGGCGGGACAGAATATACACGCCACGTCCACTGCCAGTTTCACAAAGTCCATGAAGATGTCCATGCCTGTGCGCTGGCTCTCGCTCACCTGGGGATAACCGTCCTTGCAGATAAAGCCCGACTGTTGGAACTTCACGGCGTCGATCATGATATAATCCTTGCCGATCACGATGCCGGAGTCTCCCACGATCAGATAGAGGCTTTCCAGCGCGATGGCGGACACACGCTTGTCCTCCACCGACTCGAACGTCACCTTGGGCACCTCTTCCTCTTCCTTATCCAGACCAAACAGGGCTTTCCCGGATTCCAGGATATGGAGAGGAGATTTCAGCTCGTCCACAAACCCGTCTACAAAGTTTCCTCCCACCGTAGAGAGCAGATCCGTGACCGGGTCGTAAGGTTTAAAGGAACCCTTATCCTTGATATAGGCGTCACTCCCCGCTTTCTGCTGATTCTTAAACTTCTCCATATTTTCCGAGAACTTCTCGTCAAACCAGGCGGTGGGCCGCTCCTCCCCCTGGGGCGTCTCCCTGGCCTGGATCGCCACCACGCCCTGGGCGCCGATAGTGATATCGCCCGAGGCGGCAATGTCGATCCCCTCCGTATCCGAAAAGGTGATCTTGACCTGGTTGCCCCCCTGTCCGTCATATTCCTGACGGTTTCCCGTCAGGTCGATGCCGTCCGGCTTAAGCTTGATCATGCGGTTGCAGGCGGTGAGGCTGGGCTCGTTCGGCTTTACAAAATCCGGGCGGGAGGTATCCGTGTGTTTGCTCCCCAACGCCACGATCTCTCCGCTGTTGTCAAAATAACAGAACACCGTATCCTTCTCATCCGGCATGGCATAGATATCGTTTCCCAGAACGCTGGCATAGGGAATCCAGCGCACCCCTCCGGGCCCGCCGTCGAATTTTACCTTGATATCCGTCCCGGCAACCTCCAGCACTTCGCCGGTGAGCACTCCAGTATAAGGGACGCCGCCGCTGCTGTTGCCACCGCCGCTGCCATTTCCGCTACAGCCCGCATAGGCCTCCTCCATGGCGGGCACGGCTCCGTCCACATAAGAAAGGAGCACATGGTTGTAGAGCAGGCCCCGGTCCGAGCATATATCGCTCTGCACCACCACCCGGTCGGCAGGACGGCCTTTCACATGGCAGCCGCTCCCGGCGGTAATGTCCCCGGTGACGCCGCCGGTCTGCAAAAATTCATAGACGGAGGCGTCCTTTACGGTGTTCAGTTTCACGTCCAGATAGGCGCCGATGTTCTTTTTCTCATAGGCGTCCGAAAGCTGTAGCTGCTTTATGGAAAAGGGGACCGTGCCGATGGCGATCTTCATCCCCGTGGATCTGACGTCTGTAAACAGCAAAAAACCGCACTGGTTGGCGACCCGGCGCAGGAACTGCCAGTCCGTCTCCCCCTTCTGGGCCAGCATCTGGGGCAGGGGCACGTCCCGCTTTACAAGGAGCGTCGCGCCATAGGACGACAGCACCGTCTCCGCCACCTGTTTCAGGGTCTTTCCCTCGGACTGGAAGGTTCTGTCCATGGGCGTTTGGTCCGCCAGATAGGCCAGGCTCCTGGCCTCCAGCTGTAGCTGCGTATAGCGGTTTCCCTTGAGCGTGCCCGCGCCAGAGCATATACCCGCGAAGACCGTCCGCCCATCCGGTGTGAGGACGCGGATCGCCTGGCCCTCCAGCCTCCCTGTCACGTCTTCCCCCGCCTCTTCCCCAAGGATCAGCGTAAGGGACAGGCTGCCGTACTCATTGGCATAGTCCCTGATATGCAGTTCTCTCACGGCTCTGTACTTAACCGGTATGTCTATAAGTATCCGACCCAGTTCCAGCGTTTCCGCATTGTCCATAGCTCTTACCTCCCCACTGCGCGCATAACTCTTCCAATCAAAAATACCGCCGCCGCATAGACCGCGAGGATGCCCGCGAACACTGCCAGCTGCACAAATTTATATAGCTTTTTATGTTCCTCATACCGCTCCTCGGAGAACATGAGCAGTATCTTCTCTCCCCCCGCCCCATATTTTTCAAGGGAAGGCGAAAGGAGCTGGCTCTCCTGGATGTGCATGTCTTTTACCAGGCCCAACGGCAGCTGCACCTTGCCGGAGAGCTTGTATTGCCAGTAGAAGGCATCGTCCAGATAGGCCGCCATATAGCTGCCGTCAGGCAGCCTGACCAGATAATAGCGGTTATAAATATAGGCTTTGGTGAGGGGACGGGTGGAGGAATAGGTCGGCCACTGTCTGCCGCTGCTCACCGGTCTGCCCCTGCGCCGGTATGTGTTGTCGGTCTTGTCGCTGGCGCTCCTGAGCTTGTATGCGTTCAGAGGGATGATGGAGTCCGTCTCAAAAGTTATGTAGCTCTTGCATGCATTGAGCTGCTCCATATTCTCAAGGACGGGAACGCCCTCCCCGGCGGGGTATCCCGCCATCTGCCCGTAATCATATTCCAGCTCCTCCAGCTCCGCTTTCCCCATCCTGCCGCAGAACAGATTCAGCACCAGGTCGGAAGGAAAAACACACAGCAGATACAGATCCGCGAAAAAGACGATCACGGTAAGAACTGTCACTATATTCTTTAATTCAAAAATGCTCCGCATCATTTTTTCTCCATCTCCACCGGAATATATTCCATACCCCACATTCCACGCCGCAGCATGGCCTCGGCCATCTCCAGAGACACCAGAATGATCGTCTCTATAGTCCCCTCCGCCATCAGGATGGGGCGGCCCTGCAGCCTGCTCTCCACCGCCACTGGATGCTCCACCAGACCTGTGGGATACCGGACCGTCTGCTCGCTGAGGCATTTTGCTCTGGGAATCCAGGGCCACCAGTAGAGCAGCGCCTCCGGGTCCTCCACCTCATGGGGGTAGCAGCGTATGCCCTTGCACTTCATCCTGGGGTCAAAGGCCCGGAGCAGCTTTTTGAGCCGATCTGACACTAAAAACGCGGGAGTGTACAGGATATCCGGTTTTTCCAGTTCCTGCGAATTGTCAAAATATGTCACCACCATATTGGGCGCCGCGTCAAATTCCTTTTTGGAGGCCCCGTCCCGATAGAGGGAGCCGTCCAGTTTTTCCGGCGCTATCACATGGGAGAGCGCTTTATCCTGAGATATCATAAAATATTTCATCCGCACACCTCGCGTAGTATCATCCGCACCGCTCTTCGCGCTGCCCATCCTTACGTTTCAAACTGCTGACAGTCCACAAACAGTTCATCCCCGATCTCCGTCTCCGGCCATTCCACCGCCTCCAGCAGCGTCCATTTGAACTTTGCCGGGGCATAATAGGGCGCCTGGGGCATGAGGCCGCACCCCTTAAAGCTTACACTCCGCAGGCGGCTGGACAGGAAGGAACTTCCCATCATCTGCGCCCCCTCAAACCGACAATCCTCAAATACGCACTGGATAAACCTCACATTGCGCAGCTTTGTACCCGTAAAGTCTGCCTTCTGAAAGGTACATTCCCGGAAAACGCAGTCGTCCAGCTCCCTGGGACCGAACTGCTTGTTCTCATAGTGCAGCCCCTTAAATCTGCGGAAAGTGAGATCCGTCCTGTCGTCACACAGAAACAGATCCACGTCCCCCTTAATCTCCAGCAGAGGGAACTGCCAGTCCATATATTCGCCATAGGAAACGGCAAATCCCTCCATGCCGGAAAGCCGGTTCCATATACTCCTGTACTCCAGTCCCCGCAGCATATATTTCATGGCCATCGCCAGCTGCCGCAGGAGGATGGACACGGCCTCCTCCTCATAGGATCTGCGCTCCGGGGGACGCACATAGCGGCCCAGGGACTGCTGCCGGGCGCTTTCTTCCAGTTCCTCCCGAAAGGCGTCCCAGCCGGGGAGCATCCACTCTCCGCTCAGTTCGCAGCTCATAACGGGCTTTTCCAGAAAAGGGAGAGTCTCGTATATCTCCGCCAGCAATACAGGTTTGCCCTGGCGCAGAGAGGTTCTCAGGAAAGACAGGCACAGTTTCCCCGCCGGGGGAATGTTCCCCCGATCCCGGTGTTCCAAAAGCAGTCCCAAAAACGCCTCCAGCGGGGACAAAAACGCCTCTGTCGCCCGCTCCATATCCCCGGTCAGCCGTGCGGAAAAAGTCTCCACCAGATTCCGGAGAGCAGGGATATAACAATTTTCTCTGAAAACCTCCCTGAAATTGATCTCTTCCATCCTTACCTCATCCCTTCACATCTGCAATAGGCGGACCGCCTGCGGCGGCGTCTGCGTCCTGGACCTGCTCCGGTTCTAAATCATAATAATGTTGTTGCCCGTGGCGCTGATGCCTTCTTTCCTGATATTGATGTGAGACTCCGCCGTGCCCAGCACCACCTCGTTTTCCGCCAGGATCTTGATGGTATCACCGGCAGAGATATTCACATTGGCGCCGGATGTCACATTGATGTTCGCGTCGGAGATGATGGATATGCCGTCCGCGTCGGACAGCTTTATGTAGATCTTCTGGTCCTTGCAGGTGATCACCAGGCCGTCCGCCGTCATCAGTATCTCCTTACCGTTTGTACCGCTCCATGCCTTATCCTTCACATTGTCCCGGGCGTTCTTGGCCACCGCGCCGGCGGCGAAGGCCTCCCCCTCGTCCCCGGAGGGAAAGAACACTCTCACCTCGTCATTCTCGGCGGGCATACTGTACCAGCCGCTGCCGTCCTGGGAGGAATAGGCTGTGGAGTAGGGGAACCAGCAGTCTCCTCCCTCGTCATAGGAGCTGTCCACCGACGCGAAATGCACCTGCACCTTGTCGGCCTCCACCTTTTTCACGATCCCCCTGAGCATTCTTCCCGATACGCCCGTATTTGCCGTGGGGGGCACGGAGAATCCGGCGGGGGAGCTGAAATCATAAGTACATTCCAGCAGTCCGTCCACCAGGTCGGCCCGCATGGATTTGATGCGGTAGCTCTTGCCATTTAACACCAGACGGTCTCCCAGGTAGGCATAGGCGTAAGTGTGCGCACTCTGAGACATGCCACCGCTGCCCTGCACATCCTTGGAGGAACCAAAGGATACCGTATCCACCTGCACAGTCCTGCCCTCCGGCGGTATCCCTATGTATATCTGAGGCTTGGGCGACAGGATGTTGACGCTGGCGGGCGCTCCCAGCCGGGAGGCCATGCGGATGGTAAATTCCCAGTCCGTCTCGTCACATTGGATGATGAAGTTTTTTACCGGCCTGTCTGTGGCCAGCACCTGGACGCTGCCCCTGTCTCCCAGCAGCTTACTCAGCAGCTGCCCGTGGGTCTGGGCGGTATTCTGGTATGTCTGATTTCTCTTTTGCCTGTCCAGCTTGCCGCTGGAGGTGATGCCGTCCACGATCAGGGAGGCATAGCTGTTGCCCTCCTCCATGGATATCTTCTGGACATTGCCGTAGAACAGCACGGAGGGCTGGCCCGCCGCTTTGGCCTCGATCTTCAGAGCGAACCGCTCGTCCACCCGTTTCACGATGTCCTGGGCCTGCTCCTGCGCCAGTTCCCCCTCGATATGGCAGTATCCGTGATCGTTGACCGTATGCCGTATCTGCAATTTCCCGATCTTGTGAAAGGGGATGCCCATGATCTGTATATTTTCATATGTGATGGTGTCCATACTCCTATCCTCCAATTAGAGTTTAGATAATTGCGAAACGCAGTAAGTTTGCCAGTGTCATTGTGCACATTGTATAATCCAACGCTGGCACGCTCTCGCTCAGTCCTCACCGTAGCGGCACATAGGGGGCCAAAATACGCCCCAGGGGGTGCAAGCAACTGGGGTTGCAAGCAACCCCTGGTGCCGACGGTTGCGGAAGGCCAGCTTATGGAATATCGCTCTTTGTGACCTTGAGCGACTTGACGATCTCCTCTGTGAGGGGCGCCAGCCTCTTGCTCAGTTTCTGGTCAAAGGAAAGAGTACCCATGAGCATCTTCCCCTCCACGCAGACCAGAAACATATTCATGTAGATAACGCCGTCTATGGCGTTGGAGAGCAGCTTGAACAGCACCATCCTGCCCTCTTCCCGGTCCAGTTTTTCCTCTCCCAGAAAACGCATCTTGGGCCCCACACGCTCCATCATATAGCGGACATTCTCAGCCGCCTCATACAGCAGTTCCTCCGGCACTTCATGAGTGGTCCAGTTCAGCGCCAGCGCAAAGTCCAGATAGGAATTGCTGTACACATACTGGGGGCTGTTCCCCATAAAGTACACGCGCTCTATCTCTTCCTTTGTCCTGGGAGTAAAATCCCCCGGCAGACGCATGGTGATCCTGCCGTCCAGCAGGGCCATGTCCTCAAAACGCACCGGAATATGGAAAACGGATATCTCCCCGTCATAGATGGACTGCTCCAATTCCGCTTTGATCACCTTTTCGGAGTGGCGCTCCCTCTCGTTTTTCTCCATCTGCTTTCTTGCCTGCAATATGGCCTCGTCCGTATATATCATATTTACCTCTTTCTGCATACCGCAGACTCTGTCTGCGGTATTGCGCCAATCAGTATTTGAAACGTCAGTTTCAAACTTACCTCTTTTCCTGCTCCGTTTCTTTCGGAGCGATGGTCATTCCCAGCAGGGGCAGCACCCCTCCCGCCATGACCCGGCTTTCAAATTCCGTCATGGTCTGTACCGCGTCCCCCATGCCTTCCGGCAGATTGTAAAACGCGAAATTGTCCCCATCCACTGCATTACAGGTCACATAGCGCACCGCGTCGGCGGCCGCGTACATCAGCATACCCGTGCCCGCCGCCCGCATCTTTTCGCCGATATCCGTTGCCTCCATCTGCACCTGGCAGCCCTCCCGAATCAGGTAATCGGCGATCCCGCAGGGCATCATGCCGTAGGGATTGCTCAAAAATCCGCAGGACTCCAGATCATGGACCACATCCGCAAAGGGCGGCGTCTCCTCTCCTTTCAGCAGCTTGCAGGCATTGTAGACCGCCACCGCTCCTCCTCCGGCCTGGGCCACCGTAAAGTTGCCCACCCTGAACTCCTGCATCAGCCCCTGGCTGACGATCATTCCCGCGCTGTCCAGAAACGGACCGGCAAAGGGAATGGCCAGATTGTGGGCATAGTTCTCCGCCATCAGCGCCAGCGGGCAGGAGATCGCCTGCATCCACGAGGGGCCCTGGGTTCCCGGCAGAGAGTCTGTCACAGCGCTGCAAACCTGGGCGGCAGCGTCTGCCGCTGTGGCCGCGGCCGTGGCGGCCATATACATCTGTGCCTCCTGCACCGCCTGCTGCCCGGGTTCGCCAGTGGAGGCGATCCTGTCCATGGCCGCCTGTAACACCGCATCCGTCTCCTCCCTGACAGGATCCGGCTTTTCTTCCTCGGGCGTCTCTCCCTCCTGGTTTTCGTCCTGCTGCGCCTGATCCTCCTGGGGATATTCATCCAACGGCACCAGCGTGATGATGCCGCCGTAGCGGCAGGTCAGACAGCTCTTCATCAGCACTGCGGGCGCGCCCTCCAGGATATTCCGGTCATTGGTCTCCTCCCAGACCTCATCGGTCTTGGGCTTGCAGTCAAAACTCATGATACCTGTCTTTTCCAACACATCCGACACCAGACCGCCCAACAGCGGGCCTCCCAGCAGTCCTCCCACCAGCCCTTTGCGGAACACCCGCTCCGGGTTCTCATCAGAGTCGCATTTGCCGAAATGTATGATATGCTCCCCCGCTATATGATCGTTGGCATTAAGCAGCGGCTCCTGGTCCTGCCCCGCCAGAACCCCGTGATCTTTGGGCAGATTGATATAATTGTCGATACTTCCATGGGTACAGCGTATGCGCATCAAACGGTGTACATACCCGTTTTCGTTGATGTTGTCTTCGCCGCCGTCCCGTCTCACACTGCCTCCGCCATGTTCACTCAACTGTAACCCTCCATTTCTTCCTGTGCTGCGCCTCCTGGGGAAGTTCTTCCCCCTGAGCGTTTCTCAGGATATCTGCCAGCCCCCTGTATAGCTCGTGATTGTCTTCCCCCGTCCCTCCGGCGCCCCTACGCTTTAAATAGGATCTGAGCACCTCCGGACTTATGGGCCTACCCTGATCCAGAATCTGCATACAGAACAGAGCGTCAAAGTCCGTAATACCAGGTATCTCCAGCATCCGTCTGGCAAAGCTCCCCGTTATTTCCGGGGACAGCGTGCTGCCGCCCGGTGAGGCATAGGGTGCGTACACCCTGTTTAGAGTGTCATAGATCGTATCTCTGTCCTCAAAACTTCTGTACTGATATCTGAGCGCGGCTCCCTCCTGCAGGGTAAAGCGGCACAGTTCCAGCTCTCCCCTGCCCATCCGGGCCGGCTCTGAGAACGTGAGCTCCGCCTCTCTGTATATATAGTTGGAATCCCTGGTTTCATCGGAAAATTTCAGTTTCAGCACCGTCAGGTTGTTGGTGGGATGATAAACCGCCGTCATAGGCTCCTTAAGCAGATATGGCCTGCCCTCATACAGCAGTATCCCCCTGTCCAGAATAATGGTGTCCCGAGTAGCGGTCAGTCCGCACCCCGCCAAGATTCCATCCCCATATCCCTTATATAAATATTCCTGAAACAAAAACGTATAATCCGACAACGCCTCCAGCATCCCCCGCCGCAGCAGGTGAGCGTCCTGAAACAAAGGAATAGCCTGTACTTGCATATGAATCTCCTTTACTTCGTCCCATCAAAGAAATTGGTCAGCCAGCTATCCGTCTCAAACAGGAAGAAATGATCCGGCCCCAGCATCAGCTGCTCTTCTTTTCTCAGCACCGGTACCACCAAGAATCCCCATCTCTCCTCATTTCCCAGCACAAAGAATTTAAGTTCCCTGTTGACGATGGTATCCAGATCTCCCTGCAGGATCTGCCCATGGTATTTATCCAGCACGTCCTGCGCCTCCACAGCCGCAAAATCCCCGGAGTTCACCGAATAGTTGTATTTGTATCTCACATTGCCGTCGGTATCCTTTAGGTACAGCTGCAAAGTCAGATCCGCCATATTTCTGGAGATAAAACCCCTGATATTCTTCCGGTCCAGACTCTGGATCAGCACTTTTTCCTCCCCGGTGTGTGTCGCTGCCGTGATGACATAGGGGAAGGCGGCATGTTCATTGACGATGTGTACATCCGCGTATCCGAATTTACTGTCCTTGATATATTTGATGGCTCCGTCCAGGCACATAAGTTTCAGCTCATGTTCATCCGTTCCCTGCTGCTGTCTTCTGGAGGACTGGATAATCTTGCCGGGAATAAACTCCTTGAGCGCCTCCCGAAACAGGGCGATCTTGCAGGACTGCCCCGTGAGCCTGATGATGGAGTACTCCTGCAGTTCCCCGCTATCGTAGGCGTTTTCTATAAACTTCCTGACGATCCCGTATATATCTGCCTGCAGCAGCCGGTTCAGCAGATTTACGCTGAAATATACCGTGGGGATATCCTTTAACACCCGAAAACGCTCCCCCTCCCGCACCGACAGCTTGAACCGGTCCGCCACCAGACACTCTGTGGCGGTCTCCCGGATCGGAACACTGGATACAACGATCCGCAGGATTTCCTCTTTTCCGTAAAAAGTCTTCTTGATCTGCTCGGCCAGTTGGAACAGATAGTAAAAGTTGTTTTTTACCGCATAGTATTCGCTGTTGCTCCTGTGTTCATATTCCCGGAAACGGGTAGGTATCACGGCCTCCGCCCGCTGATACTCTTCCTCCAGCAGACGGTAGACGCCTCCCGTCCCCACCTCGTCCACCCGGCGAAACAGATCGTCTCCCATACTCCCCACGATCTCCTCCGGCAGATGGCCCTGGCCGTCCCCCAGCTCCCCCGCCAACGCGATCTTAAGCAGTTCCATGATGCGGTAGGTCAGGTTGTTGCCTCCGAAATCCGTGTCCCCGTTCTCATAAGCCGTGGCAATGTCGATCCGGTAGGATACTCTCTGGTTCCGGATGGAAAAACGGCAGGAGGACAGGTCCGTAGTACCTCCTCCGCAGTCGATGATCAGGGCCCGAAGTTCCTGCCCATCCCGGTACTCTCCCTCCCTGATGCGCTCTGATATGGAGTTGTACAGCACGGCCACACCCTCGTCCAGCATGTTCTCCCGCTCGATCTTATACGCGGGCAAAATCTCCTGATACAGATCCGCAAAAAGTTTTTTCTGTTTTACGGGAGCGGATATATGCAGTCCGGAAAAACGGCATTTAAACCTCTGGGTGGCACAGGAGATCACATACTCCAGAAAAGCCTTGATGATCTCCTTGCGTTTCACAAAGCAGCGGTGCCCGTCCCGGTCTACCAGCTCCTCCTCCTTATCCGGGTCACTGATCCACCTCTTAATATCATAAAATACACAGAATCCCTCATCTATATAGCTCATCCGAAACAGCCGGGAGGCTTCGTGTCCAAACACATAGTGAACCTGATCCCCCTCTATCCCGGTGATCCCCATCACCGAGGGCAGAACAGGCACTTCCCTGTCTCCCTGTTCCTCCCCGCTGCGCCAGGTCACATAGTTCACATCATTTTCCCTGAGCATTTCCCGCACGGGGTCCCCTTCCAGTCTCTCCAGATACCCGGAGTCCAGATAAGTTCCCGCCGTGGTGTTGGTGGTGCCAAAGTCAATAGCCAGCGGCATATGTATCTCCAAAAGCTCCCTGACCTGAAAGTCCATCACCGGCACGATATAGAGACTTAGATGCTCCGGCAGCGTATCGTAATCCGACTCATACAGCCGGTACAGCCATTCCGACAGAGAGCGGTCCATACAATACAACTGATAGCTCTTGACAGAGGACTCCCTGCATTTTATCTCCGCCGATTTGGTCAGATACAGGCAGTCCGTCTCCGTCCCTGACTGCTCCACCTGAAATATGGCACATATATGTCCGCCGCTGACCAGCAGGGCGTTGGTACCCACGATCTCAGGCCGGTATCCGATGGTAAAGCGGTCAAAACAGTCCACGGCCAGGCCGTCATAGACCACGATCTTAGCACAGCCCTTTATGGCCTGTGGGACGGCATGGATCACAGCCGTCTGCAACAGGCCCTCCAGCCGCCGTATTCCCTCCTCATCCTGCCTGCGAATATACAGATTGTCTTTTCTTCCCCGAAAGCGCAGGATCTGCCGGATCAGCTCTTCCTTGTCCAGCGGCGCCTGAATGCCGTTGAGTATCTGCTCCTTCCAGCAGATATCCCGGAGCTGGTAAGTCGTCATCCGCTCCAACTCTTCTCTGGTATAGCAGCCAAGCGGTTTTTCCTGTCGGTTTTCCCGGTTTAGTGTGTATGTGTATCTGTCCATATAAGCCCATGTCCTTTTCTCAATATATGGCGATCTCGTCCAGGCGCATGGCGTCGTCCACGCCTATTATGCCGAAATGATATTGCCAGAATACGCGGAGTTCATAGTTCAGGGGAAGAAACATATCCTGCGCGAAATGAAGGGCCTCCTCCCTCTTCCGGCTCTTACCGCCCTCCAGATACAGCAGGAGTTTTCTGCGCTCCTCCCGGATCTGGTAGAGTATAGCCTCCGGGAACAATACTTTTACCGCCCTGCGAAAGACCATCAGCGACGAGCCAGTCTGCATCTGCGTCAGCGCCAGCGCCGCCAGTCGGTTACGCGCCTCCATGGGCATCTCCCGAAACACCTGTGCCGCCTCCTGCCAGAAAATGCCCTGCTCCAGTTCCAGCCGGATCTTTCTGATATAGATATCCCTTTTTGAAAGGCCCTGGCGCAGATCCGTGTAGAGCAGCCCGTGCAGAGCCGCGTCCGTCAGATATTCTCCAAAGGCGGACGGCTCCTCCTCCCAGGCGAGCAGATCCTGAAAAATGTGGGCGAAACGCGCAAAAAGGTTCAGTTCGATCCTGCCCTCCGGCACCTGTGTCTCATTCAGGCAGGAAAATGCCTGTTCATAGAAGGGGCTGTATTCCCGGGCCTGGCAAAAGAACAGTTTCTCCTCCTCTTTTCCCTGCTCCTGAGCCCGCAGTGCAATATCCCATAAAAAGTTCACGCCAACCTCCTTGTCACGGCTCAGATCACACTAACTTTCTTTATCCAGTCTGCCCACGCACAGATATTCGGGAAACAGTTTTTGCACCTGTGTCACAAAGAAACTCATGATGTCCTCGCATAAATAATTCTCCCCATCCGTGGGTACAAAATGGAGCAGCAGGGCCTGTCCGCTGTTGCCCACACGTATCTCATCCCGGACAAAACCGTCCATATTGTAGTTGGACACTTCCCATCCCTGCGGGGGAGCCGTACAGATCTCCACTCCCTTGAAAGTAATATATTCATGGTAGTCAAAAGCCTCGATCAGGCGGGCCATCTCCCCCCGGGTCTTAATGCTTCTGCGGTATAACTCCGTGATATCTCCCGAAAAGCTGTCCTTACAACGGTTTCCCAGAACCGGATAATGATAATGCCCTTTCTCTTCTTCCCGGCCTATCCGGTACAGCTCCCACTCATGGGGGGCATCCAGGGTACAGGTGATGATCAGATCCCCTTCCGCCCGGCGGACATTGGTGATCTCCGCGTCCGTATCCGCCACCAGATACTCGCAGTCCGGGTCAAGTCGGTGTGCAAATATCCGATGCTCATAGTTGATCTTGTCGATGCAGGGTTCGGGATAAGTACTTGTCTTTTCCCTCATTTTTTTCAGGTTCCACAGAGGGATCCGGTCATATTGCACCGTATCGGCGTACTCCTCAAAATCCACCTGTATCTCCCGGATAGTATCTTTCTCCGGTATCTTTTCCGCAGTCAGCAGATACACATCCAGCAGTTTCATCAGATATGTTTCACACACGGTAGTCCAAGGCTGGCTGTTGGCGGCAAATATGTAATACAACTCCTTGACCTGATCCAGATAGGTACTGCCGCGCCGCAGTGTAAACGTTCCCCTGTACTGCCGCTTATCCGTGCAGATCACACCGGAAAATTCCCTGTTTTCACCAAGCAGCCGGTAAATGACCGACGCCTTGACCGGCAGAAAAACCGTATACAGAAAAATGGGCTCCCCCGCCTTCACAGCCTCATTAACAGCCTTGGCGGAAATCTCCCGTTTCCCCGGATCTTCCTCACGCATGGGATACAGAAAAGCATCCGTAGCGTCATAGTTTTTTCTGTCCGTCAGCCCCATATAGACCGCGTAATCACCCTGTCCGGGAGTGCTTTCGCGCAATATCTTTTCCTCCAGCCGCTCATACGCCTCCTGGTTATACCGATAGAGTTCCAACAGCAGCTTTCCAACGATCTCCTTGTAGGCCGCCCGATCCTCAAGGGGGGCTATCTCCATCATGCGCGACCGAATATATTGTTCCATATCAAAACCGCCGGTTTCCACTACCCCACCTCCTGTTTATGGTTTCTGTGAGTCCTCCGTCTGGCATATCCTCTGTCAGCGCACAGGGCAGTGTCCCCCAGGCCACCGCTCCCTCGCCTGTCCATTCATCGCTCAGCCCCCTGTTTCCAGAGCGGGAGCGGACGTGGGAACGGGGGGCAGACTCTCCTCCTTGATACTCAGCAGCTCCATCCTCCGGCTGATCTCCGCCAGCCTGTCGTCGTCCTTCATAGCCGCGTATATGTCCTTGGCCAGCAGATAGTACTTCTTCGCGCTGCTAAAGTCTCCCGCATCGGTCAGAGCCTCCGCCTGTCTGAGGTACCCCTCCGCTTCCGTCTCCAGCTTTTCCTGCTGCGCCAGTTTTTGCTCCACGATCTCCAGCTTTCCGTTTATGACTTCCTGCTGCACCTGATCCTGTAGCTGCTCAAATTTCTGCAGCGCCGATGTATAATATACCTTTGCGCTCTCATAGTCCGCCTGGGCGTATGCCGTATCTCCCTGGGCCAACAGGCTGTTGCCCGCATCCTCCCGGGTGAGCTGCTCCCTGCGGGCCTCATCCTCCTCCTGGCGCAGCTCCCGCTGGGCCTGGTACAGATCGTCCAGCGCCTCCATGGCGTCGGTCCGTCCGTTGTCAAAATAGATCTTGGACGCCAAGGCCTTGGCCTCCAGATACTTTTCCTCCGCCCTGTCGTATTGCAGATTTTCCGTCAGGGAATCTCCCAGATAGATCAGGTCGTACACGGAGATATAGGATGCCGTGAGCTCCAGCCGCCGTCCGATATAATCCGCCCCCAGCCTGTCCACATATTCCGCCCGCTTTGCCGCTTCCAGAAACGCCTCCTGGGCCTCGGTGTATTTTTCCTCCTCCAATAGCTGCTGGCCACGCAGAACGGCCTCCACCAATTTCATCAGGTCGCCCAGTTCGGCTTTCATCTGCATATCTTTCAGCTCATCGGCCAGGTCAAGGGCGGTCTCGCATTTTTCCTGAGCCTTGGTGTAATTGTCCATCTGTATGTATTCAATGGTGTCCGTGTACCCCAGCTCCATCTGCTCCCGCTTTTCCATCCGTTTGCTGTGGCGTACCAGGAGCACTGTGGTGAGAGTGCCTGCCGCCAGGACCACGGGGATCATCAGCAGGAGAATACGGCGTATTTTCCTCTTTTTACCCGGATCAGCGAACAGTTTGTTAAAATAGATCACGGCCAGAGTATACTTATTCAGATCCTCCGGCTGCCTGGACAGCAGCATATCCTCTATGCTGTTCACCGTCTCCGCAGGGTCTTTTCCGGCCTCCGCCACAGCGTCCCGGATCTCGCCCTCGTCCACATGTTCCCATACGCCCCTGGTGTACAGGGTCAGAACGTCGGAATCGGTGAGCTTTATTTTTTTGGACACCGCGGGGTGAAAGTCCCTGTCCTGTCCCAGATAGGCATACAGGTTGTTTCGCTCTATGTGGGCGGCCACCTTGTCCTGGGAGATCCTCTCCTCCTTCACCATGTCCAGAGTCAGGGATTGATCCGTGGTGCCGTGATACAGAAAACCGTCCCGGTACAGGCGCAGCCGTATATTGCCCGCCTGCCCGTAACGCAGTTTTACATAGTTGGTGAGCACAATGATGATCGAGGCTTTCAGCCTGGTCTTGCTCTTTGCCTGGATCAGGGCTTTATTGGCGGCTCTCAGGCAGCGCTTTACGCAGCGGCGGCTCATGGAGGGCGACTCCAAAAACGCGGAGGTGGCGGCGGTCACGGCGAGCCGGGCGCTCAGGGCCTCCAGCTGATCGTCGATTCCGTCCGCTATGACATAGCAGGCATAATCGTCCAGTTCCACGTAGCCGAAATAGTCCGTATTCTTGATGTCATGGCTTGCCTCGGAAGTGAAGGCTGTCATAAATTCCGAATTCTGCTTTCTCATCGGGTCACTCCAATCAGGATCACACTGGCGTTATCTTTATTGTCACCGGCTCCCTTATTCACCTTTTCTATGATCCGCAGCGCTTTTTCCTGACAATTCCCCCGTTCCCGCAAGACCTCTTCCACCTCGCGGAACCCCAGGTATTCATGGATCCCGTCGCTCATCAAAGCCACGATATCCCCTTTTAGCAGCTGCACCGGCGCGTCAAAAAATTCGATGTCCCGAAAACCGTCCTGCCCCAGATAGTTATAAAGCCTCTGATTCTCCAGCAGGGATAATGTTTCCTGGCGGGACAGTTTTCCTTCTCTGAACCGTTTCTCCGCCATGACCGCCACCGTATGTCCCGCCGATACGGGGACTAAAGTCCCCTCCCTGAAAACGGCTATCTTCACGTTTCCCACCAGGGCATAATACAGATATCCCCTGCGGATCAGTGCGCAGCCCACGCTGGCCGTGCCGCGGTTTTCATCTCCCAATACCTTAAGGATCTCCCTGTTCGCGCACTGAAAAGCCTTTCGGAAATAATACTGGGGATTGTTGAAGGCGTTGTAATCCCCGAAAATATCCTGAAAAGTATCCACCGCCGTCCGGGCGGCGATCCTGCCCCCATATGCCTTGCCTGCTCCGTCAGCCAAAACCGCCATCATTCCGGCATCGGTACGCATACAGGCTATCTGGTCTTCCTGCACCTCCCTGCTGCCGATGGTCATACTGCTCCCCACATCGGGCTGCTGACTGCCTTTTTCCCTGCCGGTCCACAGCTTTATGAACTCCAGCAGCAGGATCAGTACCGCCAGGACGGCGATCCAGCAATATACATCACCCATTAGGTTTATCTCCCCACATAAAATGATTGCCGCAGAAAGGCAGGAACGCGAACACGGACTGCCCCATCTCGATCTTGTCATAGGGGCTCAATGTCATGGGAGTATAGACCGCGTTCTCATTGAGGTAGACCAGGCCGTTGGAATCCCCCGGCAGCAGCACCGTCTCCTTTTTCTTGGGATCAAACACCACCACCGCGTGATTTCTTCTGGATATCTCGTTATCTCCCAGGATCTGGATGTCCATATCGTCCGCCCGGCCGATAAAGTTCTTGCCGTTCACGATCTTATAATCCTTGCCCTGTCTGGGCCCGGAGATGCACACCAGCCATCCGCATACCGGCTTTATGTCGTCTTTGAAGATCTGCTCCTCCAGATCTACCTCCGTCCTCTCAGTCTCTTTCTTTTCCTGCGTCTGTGTCTCCACATTGCAGTAAGGGCACACGGTTCCGTAGCGTTTCTTGCTGAAGAGGTGTCCGTTCTGGCATCTGATCAAATTTGATTCTCCCATATCCTGTACCGTCCTTGTGTCTTTCTGAATTTTATGATATCCGCAGCCTGGCCAGGGCAATGCAGATGATATCGCCCTTTTCCAGTCTGCAGGGTTTCCCGTAGGCAAGTTTGTATTTCTTACCGTCCTGCTTTTGTATGCTGACGCCGTTTTTCTCCGAGATATCCTCTATATACCAACTGTCTCCGGAATAGTTGAGCACGGCGTGCTCTATGTCGATCATGCTGGCGTAGGCGCTGCTGTCCAGGTTCACGGTCACATGGTTTTCTCCCACGTCCCGTCCTATGACGATACCGTTCTTGCCGTAGATATTCCAGGAGGCCAATCTGCCGCCATCCTCCCCCAAAAGTACCAGCTCCGTCAGCGCGGTGGAGGGCAGGGCGGCGCGATATGCGGTGCGGTTCCCTGCGGTTTCCGTCAAGGGCTCTCCTCTTCTCAGCGCCAGCGCCGCATGAAAGATCGAAAAAACCATGGCGGCAAATATCCACAGGCCACCGACATCTGTCCCAAAGGCCAGCAGCAGCGCGATCCCCATGGAGAGCAGTGCGATCAACCAGTTTATCCCTTTTCTCATAGCCGTTGTTTTCATCTCTTTATCCCCATAAACCGCTCAAACATCTCCGTGGTGTCCAACGGATTTTCACTCTTTTGCCCGGTATTTCCCCGGCCGGCCTTATCCCCCCGGTCTGTCTCAAACCCGAACATATTGTTAAACCGGCGAAAGATATCCTGATAATTGACTTCCGGCTTGTCGGCTCCGGCTTTCGTTTTTCGGTTGTCCCCGTCATATTTCTTTCTCTTCTCCGGGTCACCCAGCACGCCGTATGCCTCATTGATCTCCCGAAATTTCCTCTCGCATTCCTCATCGCCGGGATGGGCGTCCGGGTGGTACCTCTTGGCCATCCTGCGGTACGCGGATTTGATCTCTTCCTCCGCAGCCCCCGGCGTTACCCCTAAGACTTTGTAATAATCCTGCGCCATGCTCCTGTGCCCTCCTTAGTCCTACTCCAAAAGGCTCCCGTATGTTTTGTACCGGAATCCTTTGGAGTAAAAATAATCGGCAAAGGGCGCATCTTTGAAGATACGCCCTTTTTCGATATCAGGAATCAGGCGCCTACGTATCCGCCGTCAATGGAAACCAGGTTCAGTTTATCCTTTTTCTGCTTGATCAGGATGCTGAAAGTGCCTACGCCGTCCTTATTGCCAAAGTCTTCCCTGTAGTCAACGACAAAGGCTCTGGGGAAAGTGTACTTTCTCTCCACCACACCGGCCTCCACGATCTCCACAGTCACCTGCCGATAGGCTGCGGCGTTCTCCGCCGGAACCATGGACCACACTGCCAGCTGTCTGGTGCTGTCAAAGGGATCTCCGTCCGTTGCCACCAGGATCTTACCGGATATCTCCAGAGCGCAGCCCACATCTTTGGTTCTGGCATTGGAATCCAGGGGGATCTCCGTGCGGAATTTTACTTTTTTAACGCATTCCTTCGAGACTTCAAAACTCTGCTGTCCGTCAATTTTTACGATCAAAGACATATACTTTTCACCTCCGTTTTCCGTTTTGTTTCCTACTGTTCAAAACCGCCTTCAATGGCAGTCAGCTCCGTCAGGTCCTTCTTCTGCTTTACATGCAGGTAAAAAGTACCGACTCCGGTTTCGTCATCCAGTTCCTCCGTGTACTCCATCACAAACGCATTGGGCAACGTGATCTGACGCACGATCTGTCCCGCAGCCACCACTTCCACTTTCACATTGCGGTAGCAGTCAGAGCTGTCGCTGGGAACGATACTCCACTTGGCCAGGTTCACCGTGGCGTCCTGTGCCTCCGCGCCCAGAGAGAACAGTAGCTTACCCCATATTTTCAGAGCCGCGCCGTTGTCTGTGGCCCTGGCGTTGGAGTCCGCCGGAATCTCGGAGTGAAACTCCACATTGGTTACGCACTTCTCGCTCAGGCTAACCGGGCCCGAGCCGTCAATTGTTAATCTGAATCCCATGTCTTTCCCTCCATTTCTGAATTCATTTAGTTTTTATAAATCTGAAGCCAAAGGGTTGATTTGGACTTCCAGGTTCCTGGGACTGCCGTTGAAGGTGATGGTCAGTTCACACACACCCTCCGAATCGATGATCTGGTGACTGAGATTGTCGCCCTCCGTGATGATGGCATTGATACAATCCTGTTTTTTGAGCCATTTGCTCTTCTGGCTCTGGGGATTATCCGAGAAAAACGCCTTGATGTTATCCTCCTTGAAATCGCCGGTGGTATACCGCAGAACCCTTTCGATATAGGTGGTCGCCTGGGTCTTATATACCGGTTCATAGGAGGAGCGGGCCGAGTCATAGAGCAGGTTCCTCGCCTTATATACAGAGACATTGGTGATGGCCTCGCCGCCCAGGGACGCGTTGTCGGAGCTGAATATCCACCCAAAATTCTTCTGGTTGATCTGCGCTTTGATGTTGTTGGTAAATCCTGTGATCTCCTTGGGCATGGTAGTGTAGGCCAGGAGGGAATTGTTTCCCGCCTCGATATCAAAACGCACGCCGGGCAATTCCGGGTCCGTCTTTTTCCTGGTCTTTCCAAAGTGGTCCTTCAAAAACTCCGGGCACTGACAGGCCGCTCTGAAACCCGCCGCCACATAGGCGCCGCCGATATAGATCCCCTCGATCCAAAGGCGCATGACGTCCTCTTTCTCCTTGGACAACTCCACACCGTTATCGTCCGTCACTTTCATCCTGCTGTCTAAGATCACTCCGGACTTATTCTTGGGTATAACAGTAAAGTTGGGCAGTACGGGGATGGCGAACTCGCTGTAAGCCTTGCCGGTAAGCGGCGCGCACTTCTCGATAACCTTCTCTATTCCCTCCGCGGCTATGGCGTTGAAAGAGGTTTCCTCTCTGTTCTCAAAGGAGAAGAAAGTCTCCACCCGGTAATCCTTGAACACATCCAGCAGCGTGCTGAGCGCCTCCATACTGTAGGCATTGGTATCTGCCTTGGACACATTTCCCTTAAAGCGCTCCCTCTGTATCCTGTTCGCCACGTTCTGGCTCCAGGCCACGTTGGGATAGATGGCGTACCAGATCGTGTCGCGGAAATTGTTCTTGCCGTTGGTGGTGTTCAGGTAGGTGATCAGCCTGGGCAGATTAGAGCTTTTGGCCATCATCTCCGGAGATATATTGGCGATCACCAGCGTGGGAACCATACCCTTGGTCTTCGTCTTATACTGATCAAAGAACATCCGGATTCCCAGCAGTTTCTCCAACAGGGGTTTCACCGCTTTGATAAAATTGTCCTTGGACGCCTTGTAAAATTCCAGGTAGCTGTTGTAGTTAGCCACCTCTGTCTCCACATCCACCTGAGTCTGCTGGGTAGATACAAGCGGACAGAAAGTGCGGACCACCAGTCCCTCTACATAGTCGTTGGGATTGGGGTTGACCGCCTGGTAATCCTCCTTCAGCACTTCGATCAGCCCGGTATTGATATTGTCATCCCGTACCGCCAGAGCGGTAGTCCCCTCCTTGGGACACTCGAGTACTTTTAACTCTCCATTGTCGCCCAGAGACAGATAACCGGGAACTATGGCAGAATTGCTTTTCTGCTGCTCCCCCGTCCCCAGCAGCAGCCGGGTCTTAATGTCCTCAATGGCCAACGGGAGCATGGCCATCACATTGTTATAATTCTGGCTGGCCTCTTCAAACAGCAGATTCAGCTTGTCTCCCATATCCAGTTTCTGAGGATCTCCGTCCTCCAACTCCATGAACTTTTTGTAGTTGTACTGGATCTCCTTTCTCACCTGCTTGATATCTTCCATAACTTTCCTGGGGGAGATCATCTCCAGCATTTTCTCAAAGCTAAACTCCACATTCAGCAGCCCCATCGCCTTTCTGGACTGCATGACGGAGAGTATCATATTCTGAAAATTCTCAAAATCATTTAGATAGATGGGCGTCAGCATAGACTCCGGCATGCTTTCCGGTTTTTCCAGCGTATACATTACAGACTGTGAGTTCGCGTCAAAAAACGACCATATGACCGGCTTAAATTTCTGCTCTACCTCCTCATAGCTGTGGCACTCCAGATGCTGGTTGATCTCTTTCATCTTGTCGTCATCCAGGCTGTCAAGCCCTTTCACATCTCCCACCAGAGTGATCAGATCCTGCTTGTCCGGGTTGATGACGTCCAGAAGAAGTGTTCGGTTGGTCTGGTTAATCGTCTCCATTTTTACCGCTCCTTTACCTTTTTATTTTTTGTCTTGCCACGGCGGCTACTGCCATGCCTCGCCAGGCTTTAAATCCTTGTATTGAAGGGTCAGCTCGCTGATCTCGTCCTCAAATGATATATCCAATTTTGCGTCCAGAGACAGCTGATAACTTTTATCTTTCATCAATATTTCCCTGCTCTTCATGACCGTGCAGTCCGAATTGTTGGTCAGAATCAGATTACGGTTCATTCCAGGCTTAAAATATATTCCCTTCGCCCCCGGAAATTCTTCTTTGACCTGGCACTCATCCAAAATCTCCTGAAGAGAAACCACCTTTCCTGCCGGCAGCCGGAAAAGGTTATAATATAGGGGCGGAATGTCGTAGCCTGATCTCGTCCTTGTAATATACAGGTTTACTTTCCCCACATAGCTGTACTTGCTGGGCTGAGGCCGCTCCCTGTCAGGGGCAGGCGCGGGTTTGGTCCGTTTTCCACGCAGGATAAGGATCCCTGCCACAAGTATGGATGTGAGTATCAAGATCCCTGCCGCCACCGCACCCGCCGGAAACTCCGGAGCCTGGGGTTCTTCTACGGGAACCGGGGGCGGCGGATCCAAAGTCACGACAACGCTGTCTCCCCGAATCACATTTACCGGCAGTTCTGAGTAATCAAAACTGACTTCATACTCCTCGGCGCTCTCCACATTTTCCCGCTGCTTGAGTCTGCCCGAGCGCAGATAAAGTTCCTCTGTCTCACCGCCTATACCCAATCTGATCTTTCCCTGGTCAAAAAAAGCGTCCTCCCACAGGAGCATTGCCGGTCTCTCCATGCTGCAAAAGCTGTAGGAGATCGTTGCGATGCGCTGATAATATGGATTTTCAGGCTCATCCGACAGACGGTCCTCATAGGATATCTCCACTCTGGGAGTGATCGAATACTCGGGAATGGCATTGATCCTGACCTGATTTCCCTGCTGTGCCTCAAAGCTGATTTCCAGATGTCCTCCTGTGGGCCTCTCTATTTCCAGCAGAGAATATCTGCTGCCATTGATCTGCCGGGCGCTCTGAGCCTGAAATGAGGAGTTCAGGTTGCGGATCGGCGCGTCGCTTGTCAGCAGCACCCTGACCCTGTCCGCCAGGAGATAGGGCAGTTCCAGAGCCACCCTCTCCTGCCCGCCGTCCGGGTCTATGATGGCGATCGTGGATTGTTTGACACCCATCTCTTCCAGTATCCTGTCTATCTCATTTTGCAGTTCCACGGCCCCGGCCACATACCAGCTCTTTCCTCCGGTGGTGGCTGCTGCCCTGAAGATATCGTTATCCGGATCCTCCATACCCTCCCCAAGACCCACGATATATATTGTTATGCCCTGCTCTCCGGCGCGCTTTGCGGCATCCTGATACAGTTGCAGAGACGCCTGCGTATCCTCCTCCTCCTTCATGAGGATCTCTCCGTCAGAAAACATGACTATGTATTTTTCCTCTCCTGCCGCTCCCTCCAGCGCCTCCACCGCGCGGCTGAGTCCGGCTCCCGCGTTGCTGTAGCCCTTGTATTCCACCCCTGCTGCCAGTTCAGCAATAGCATCCCTGTGACGGCTGCCCGCCGTTTCCGCTGCCGTCATTTCTGTGTAAGTCGTCTCCGCGTCCGTCACTCCGATCTCTCTTACTCCGCATAGGAGCGATGCCTCAGAGCCATAGGATACCATTCCCATTCCATAGTTGGAGGGCAGGGTGTAGATCAACTGCGTTATACTGTCCAAAACCAGCCTGTCAGGATCATTTGTCTTCATGCTGCCGCTTGTATCCAACAGAATAATGACGGATTTTTCCGCGGTCTGTTCTTCCTGCGCCAGAGCGGGTATACAGGAAATAATGACAAAGACCAGCACTGTTATCAGAGTCATTAATTTAAGATATCCGGTCCGTTTCATACTTCTCTCTGTCCCGCCCCTTTCCTGTCTGCGCTCTGTACTGTATTCTGGTCTTCCATCGCAATATCTGACATATTTTTCCATTATTTTACAACGCTTTAACTTGCCGTTGCAATATGTGGCGTTCAATGTATTTCCTTATAGCCTTAATGTTGGATTTTTTGATCGTTCACCTCTTTTTTGTATACATTCGTGCAAAAAAGAACAGGTCATCAAAACCTGTCCTTTTTACCCTTATAAATTTTCTTTTATAAAGTTTTTTGTCCTATAACTCGGTTCCCCGCACAAGGGGATTATAGTAAAATTGCTGCAGCCGGTCTTTAAACGCGGCAGTTCTTCTCTGGGAGAGCGGCAGCTTGATCCCGTTTGTCATAATGACGTCATGGCCGTCCAGCCGGGCAATCTTATTGAGATTGACCAATATTCCTCTGTTGCATACAGCAAAGCCAAAGGGAGCCATCCTGTCCTCTATGTCGCTGAACACCCCCTGGTACAAAAAGTCGCCTCTCTCCGTCACCGCCTTAATGGTCTTTCCGTTCTTCTGGCACTCAAAATGGATAATGTCGCACACCGGAAGCCTGACCATCTGCCTCCTGTTCTCCGGAGACGAAGCGCCTATCTGTATCAGGGAGATCCATGTCTCCTGCGCATCCCGCCATATTTCAAGAAAGTCTTTTATCTGTTTTTCCAGGATCTCTCTCTCCACCGGCTTTTCCAAAAAGGCGAAGGCATGGGACTTATTGACTGCGTCCCCGCAATATTGGTTCAGGCAGGACTGGAAGATGATCTTGGAAGCCTTGTTCCGGCTGTACAGCTTTTCTGCCACCTCTATTCCGTCTTCCCCGTTGAGCCTGACGTCTATAAAGATCAGGTCAAATATGACCGCAGAATCCACCAACTCCTCGCCGTCCTCAAATTCCTGAATGCCATAGCGGATAGAATACCCGTCCAGCACCTGTTTGAGCAGTGCGCAAATTTTCCGGGCGTCCTCCCGGTTGTCATCACAGATCGCTATTTGCAGCATACTTTTTTCCCCATTTTCCCCGTTTTACACGCAGTATGGCAAGGTTGCATACATATAGCGCACTGTATAGCCCCATGCCTTTACGTCATTTTAATATAAATATTAGCACGGTGCAGGGGCGTATTGCAATATGATTATATATGGATTTTCTATCATTTTTTTTACGATTCCTATAATTTTGTAAATTCCAGTTTATCTTTTCACTGTAGGCGTGGTGATAAAAACGTCTCCGACAATTTGCTTTCGGATTATATTTTCCTCTTCATCCCCCCGTAACCCCCGCCAGCACATCGAACACCCGGCGCAGGTTCAGGCGTCCGTATCCCGAGTATGTCAAGTTAGTGTTACGAACTTTTTGAGGTTTTTTCAAGGGGAAAGTCTAGGAAACCGCATGAATTCGTTGGGAGTATGTAGAATCAGTGTCAAGTTGTTTTCAAGAATAGCGAGCTATAGTTTGCCCCTGTGGTCCATATATTCTTTAATGACTGTTTCCGGTTTTTGTGTTGAATTCCGCCTCCATCTCGTGTATAATTCATTCATACAAAGAAATACTTTTTTTATAAGCCAATCATGAGAGGAGGATTTCCCATGAGCACTTTAGACGCAACTGTTTCTATGCTGGAAGCAATGCCAGAAGATGCAAGGATAAAGGTTCTGGAATTCACACGACAACTGTTTACTTCCAGAAAACCGGCAAATCCTTTTGTTCCGGTAGGCCAGGAGCAGATTTTTTCCGACCTTGCCGAATCGCGCCAGCAGATTGCCGCCGGACAGGGGCTGAATATGGAAGATGCATTAAACAAAATGGGAAAACAACATGGATTCATTTGATGTAGTCATCTCACCAAAAGCACTTTCACAGTTAAATCATTATATCGACTATGTCCAATATACCCTGTTAAATGACCAAGCCGCATATAATGTGTGGCAAGATGCAATGGAAACACGAGATCAGCTTTCAAAAGTTGCTGGGAGCCTAGCACCCAGCTCCCATCCTCTGCTGAAAAAGAACGGATATCGCACAATCAACTTTCAGCGGCATCATTATCTTATGGTCTATCGTGTGGAAGATCTGACTGTTTACGTGGATGCTATATATCATCAACTTCAGGACTATGAAAATATTTTTGCGGATGCATTGAACCTGCAATAGAGTTTGGACGTCATCGGTATGGTGAAACAGCTCAAACAACGGTACAGATATAAGGGTAGCTCATATACCTTGCCGGAATTGCAGAAATTCGTCTCTTTTGACGGTGCAAGGAATATCTTTGGCTCCCTTTGCGTCACCACCAAGAATGGAATACCTGTAAAAATCGTATTTGTGCGCAACCGTAACAAGAAAAGCG
>CAZGVI010000046.1:0-29469 GCA_964529395.1 uncultured Acetatifactor sp. | reverse complement strand
GGGGGCCTGGCTGACCCTGCTGGGCGATCTGAACGTATGCTCTCAGAAGGGCTTGGTGGAGATGTTTGACTCCTCCATCGGCGCGGCCAGCGTACTGATGCCCTATGGCGGGGTGCATCAGCTTACCGAGACACAGGCGATGGTGGCCAAGCTGCCCGTACTTGCGGGCAAAACCGACACCGTGACTATGATGAGTTACGGCTTTGACCCCTGCCTGTCCTCCTGGAGCCCCTATCACGGGGCCATCTATGCCGTGGTGGAATCCATGGCAAAGATCGTGGCAAACGGCGGCGACTACAGTAAGATCCGCTTTACTTTCCAGGAATATTTCCGCCGTATGACCGAGGATCCGGCCCGCTGGAGCCAGCCCTTTGCGGCCCTTTTGGGCGCTTACGACGCCCAGATCGGTTTCGGCCTGCCCTCCATCGGCGGCAAGGACAGTATGTCCGGCACATTCAACGACATAGACGTGCCTCCTACGCTGGTATCCTTTGCCGTGGATATTGCGAAATACGGAGATATTGTGACGCCGGAGCTGAAAGCCCCCGGCAATAAGCTGGTGCGTTTTGCCATAGAAAAAGACGACTTTGACGTGCCTATGTATGAGGCGGTGATGGAGCTGTACGGCGCGATCCATCAGTTGATGCAGGAAAAGGCTATCGTGTCTGCCTATGCGCTGGATGCCAGGGGTGTGGCGGCTGCTCTGTCCAAGATGGCATTCGGCAACGGATTGGGCGTGACGATAGAGGACAATGTGGATGGAGAGGATCTGTTCTGCAACGGTCTGGGCGATTTGTTGGTGGAGATCCCGGCGGATAAGCTGGCGCTGCTGGAGGAGAGAGAGCTGGATCACATGGTGATCGGCACGGTGACCGCCGAGCCTGTGTTCCGCATAGGGCAGGTGCGGATCACCATGGAGGAGGCACTGCAGGCGTGGACTTCCAAGCTGGAGAAAGTGTTCCCCACCAGAGCGGCAGCAGGCGTGGAACCGGTGGACAGCAAAGTATACCATGCAGAGAGCATCTATGTGTGTAGGCATAAGGTGGCGAAACCTACGGTGTTTATTCCGGTGTTCCCCGGGACCAACTGCGAGTATGACAGCGCCAAGGCCTTTGAGCGGGCGGGCGCGGACGTGGTGACCAAGGTGTTTAAGAACCGGAGCGCCTTCGATATTCGGGAGTCTGTGGATGCCTTTGAGAAAGCCATCGGACAGGCGCAGATTATCATGTTCCCCGGCGGTTTCTCGGCCGGAGACGAGCCGGACGGCAGCGCCAAGTTCTTTGCTACAGCGTTCCAGAACGTCAAGTTGAAAGAGGCGGTAATGAAACTGTTAAATGAGCGGGACGGTCTGGCGCTGGGAATCTGTAACGGTTTCCAGGCGCTGATCAAGCTGGGTCTGGTGCCCTACGGCGAGATCCTGGGGCAGAAAGAGGACTCTCCGACTCTGACTTTCAACACCATAAACAGACATATCTCCAAGATGGTGTACACCAAAGTGGTGACGGATAAGTCTCCCTGGCTCCAGGGGGCGCAGCTTGGAGCGACCTATTGTAATCCCGCCTCCCACGGCGAGGGACGCTTTGTGGCGCCGAAGGAATGGATCGACAGACTCTTCGCAAACGGCCAGGTGGCGACCCAGTATGCGGATCCTCAGGGCAATGTGTCCATGGACGAGGAGTACAATATCAACGGCTCTTATGCCGCTATCGAGGGTATCACTTCCCCGGACGGCAGGGTGCTGGGCAAGATGGCTCACTCCGAGAGAAGGGATACCGCCGTTGCTATGAATATCTACGGGGAGCAGGATATGAAGATCTTTGAGAGCGGCGTAAAGTATTTCCTGTAGCATAGGTATTTTATCCCGAGGCACCCCCGAATATCCTCCAAAGGCAAAACGGGGTAGCCCCAAAAAGAGAATAAAGTAGAAATTAACGACCTTGAAATGGGAATCAATTCTCATTCCGAGGTCGTTTTTTAATGCAGGATTAAGGGAGAAAAAGCCTTGAAAAATAAAGGGATAGCAAGCATACAGGGTGTGAATATAGCTTGAAAATAATCTGTGACAGAGCATGGTTTTCTTCTCAATTGCGTTTTTGGGAAAAAATGGAGAGAGAATAGAGAGTTTTGCCTCTGGAGGATAAACGGGTTTGCCTTTTGATATGGAGATTTTTCTAAAAGCCATTTTTGGGAGCTTGTTTTTAGGGTTCTGTTTTTGGGAATGCCCGTAAAATGGGCATTTCTGTCTCCCAAAAATAAAGTGCCTGTTTTGCCGTTTTTGGGGATTTCTGTTTTTGGGAAAAGGGATGCTGTTTTAGGGAAAAACTCTGTAGCCAGAGGAAAAAGTCTTGAGAATAGAGGCACAAACAATCATATGTGGTATTGCCTTGCCCGCCTGTATGCCTGTGATTCCTAAAAAGGAGGTTTCCCGCTATGAGGAAAAAGAATTTTAAAGGAAGATGTGAAAAGAGGAAATTGTCTAAATGTGAGGATGTATGCAGGACATATGATGCTATTCAGTATGCCTATGCTGACCTGCTCAATAATTCCTGCGACATTAAGAGTTTTCGGGTCAATGTACTGCTGGATGGTATGGAAGGTGGCTATACATCAGATTTTGTCTGTACGAAAACAGACAATGACTTGATGGTAAGGGAATGTGTGGAGCGGAAACATCTTACAAAGCCGTTGACGGTGAAACTGTTGCAGGCATCGAGGGATTTCTGGTTAAGGCATGGGGTCAGCGATTGGGGGATTGTCATTGAGAAAGAGGGTGTAGCGGATGAATAAGGATTGCTTGAGGAAAAACATGCTCCTTAAAAAGGAAAAAGGGGAGACTGTGGCAAAAGGAAATGATGTGAATGTGAAAAAAAATAACATCCTTGAGAATGAAATGGCTGATACTGATGCAACAGGGAATGGAGTGTTTGGAGATACAATGGAAGTCAATTCTGATTCTGTTCAGTTATTCAGAGTGCTTGCTGTGGAGGATGAAAAGGTGCTTGTAATCAACTGCACCAAAAAGACCATGCCTGTATGGATGGAGGCTGGGCAGCTGGATGATTTTGAAGAGGTAAAAGACAAAGGTGACGGGTTGCCTTTACAGGATAACATACAGCAACAGGATTTGGATATCCTTGAGTGTTACAGTCCCGCTATGAGAAAGACTGTTTATCAGAGATACAATATCATTTCCGCAATCCTGCCCTTTGTCGATGATGAAACCATGAGAAACAAATTGATAGCAAAGATGGCCCAGGAGAATGGAATTAGCAGGCAATCGGTAAGAAAATATCTGTGTGAATATCTTTCATCGCAGGATATCAGAAGTCTTGCTCCACAGGAGAGAAATACAGAGAGGCCATTAACACAGGATGAAAAGAACATGAGAAAGGCATTGAATAAGTATTACTACACTACGAAGAAACGAACCCTGAAGAATGTTTATACCATGATGCTGAAAGATTCTTATTGTGACGGGGAGGGAAAACTGCCCGCTATGTATCCGAGCTTCTACCAGTTCCGATATTTCTTCAGAAAATATAATACCAAACAGACAGAGTATATCAGCAGAAATGGGTTGTCATTTTACCAGAGGAACCAGAGACCGCTTGTGGGTGATGGGGTACAGGCTTTTGCACCGCATGTGGGAGTTGGGATGCTGGATGCAACAGTATTGGATATCTATCTTATTAACGAGGCAGGAGGCATTGTCGGGAGACCTATCCTTACTGCCTGTGTGGATGCTTACAGCGGTCTATGCTGTGGGTACTCTCTTTCATGGGAAGGTGGTGTATATTCACTAAAAAATCTGATGCTGAATATCATAACCGATAAGGTGGAGCATTGTAAATCTTTTGGCATTGAAATCAGTCGGCAGGACTGGAACTGTAATAAATTATCGGGAAAGTTTGTTACTGATATGGGAAGTGAATACAAAGGTACTGTCTTTGAGCAGATAACAGAGTTAGGTGTCCAGATCATTAATCTGCCATCTTATAGACCAGAATTGAAATCAAAGGTTGAGAAGTTCTTTGACATTATCCAGGGCTATTACAGGAACCAGCTTAAGGGAAGGGGAGTTGTGGAGCCAGACTTCCAGGAAAGAGGGGTACATGATTACCGAAAAGATGCATGTCTGACTATGGCTGAGTTTGAGAAGATAATCATTCACTGCATAATCTTTTATAACAGTAGGAGGATTTTGGAGAACTTCCCTTACACAGAAGAAATGCTTGCCATGGGGATTAAGCCTTATGCAAGTGAAATCTGGAATTATGGATGCGGACAGGAGGGATGCAGCCTGATTAAGGTGGCCAGAGAACAGCTTATTTTAACACTGCTGCCAAGGACAGCAGGGAAGTTCACAAGGCATGGTTTGTCGGTCAATGGGATGCATTACCATAATAAACTCTATAGGGAGCAGTACCTGAATGGGAAAAGCTGTGTTGTCGCTTATAACCCTGACAATGTGTGCCAGGTCTGGCTGGTTGAGAATGGCACTTATATTCCCTTTGATCTGATTGATAGTAGGTTTACTGAGAAAAATTTGGCGGATGTGCAGTCCATGAAGCAGAAACAGAGGAAATTAGTGAGGCAGGAATTGGACAGCAGGACACAGGCGGAGATAGACCTTGCAGGGCATATCAGTGCGATTGCGGGGGCATCGGTAGGACAGGCCAATACATCTGTCAAGAATATAAGGGATAACAGAAAAAAGGAACAGGGGAAATCACATAAAGACTTTGGAAAGGAGATGCTGGCAAATGGATAATAGGCAATGGAACTTAATGGAGAAACTGCCTCCTATGCTGTCGGGAGAGGAACTGAGGGAGAGACTGCAAGTTAAGCCTTTTTATGATGAAAGCATCCGATTAAAAGCTAAATCGGAGAGACTTATGGCACTGAATGAAATCTATAATATTTACCTGCCCTCTGTGATGTCTGAGGAAATATATTCAAAGATATACCTTGCCATGTTAAGGAGCCTGCAAAAGAAAGAGGGGAAACTGGCAGTACAGCAAAAGAATGAGAATGGCAAAAGGATAAAGAATATAGACAGTTCTGTATATGGCTATCAGGGGATTGTGGGAGGCAGTGACAGCTTTACCATAATAGGGAGCAGTGGAATTGGAAAGAGTTCTGCCATATCCAGAGCTATCAGTATTGCAACGGAAAACAGAGTGATTGAGATAGACAAGCCTTTCCGCAAAATCATACCAGCGGTAGTTGCGCAGTGTCCATTTGACTGTTCGGTAAAAGGATTGTTATTGCAGGTTCTCCGACAGGTGGATATGGAACTTGATACCCATTATTATGACATGGCTGTGAGGGCAAGGGCAACAACGGACATGCTGATTGGGAGTGTCAGCCAGATCACATTAAATCATATAGGATTGTTGGTGGTAGATGAAATCCAGAATATTGTAAACCACAAACAGGGAAAGAGCCTTGTGGGGATGCTGACACAACTCATTAACAATAGTGGTATTAGTATTTGTATGGTGGGGACTCCAAAAGCGGAGGAGTTCTTCGAGAGTGTCGATTACCTTGCCAGAAGAGCAATAGGGCTTCGGTATGAGAAATGTGGATTTAACACTTATTTTCAGGAGTTCTGTGAAACGTTGTTCCAGTATCAGTATGTGCAGAAAGAAAATCTGCTGTCAGACAGCATTATCCAGTGGCTATATGAACACTCGTCAGGAGTGCTTGCTGTAGTGGTAGGTCTTGCCCATGATGCACAGGAAATAAGCATTTTAAATGATAGAGAGACGCTGGACATGGTTTCTCTGAATGAAGCATATGAACAACGGATGAATATGCTGCACAGTCATATAAGGCCATCTGTGGTGATAAAAAAGGATGCCGTTAAAAAGAAAAAAGGGAGTTCATCAGATGCAGTCGCTAACTGTCAGCAGGAAGAAAAAACAGGAAACGGAGAAAAACTTTCTAAAGAAGAACTGAATTCCCCCAAAGTAGAGACAGAATTGTTGCCAATGGGAGAAAGAGAGGCGGTTTCTAATATAGGCGGTAATAATGAAAAACTGGAAAGCATTGAGGAAGTAGTGGTTTTTTCGGCAGATAAGAATGGTGATGCTGAATGGACTTTTTTGGAACTTGCGGAACAGGCAAAGAAAAGCGGGGGTGACATGGTGGCATTGTTAAAAGGCAGAATCCCCATTACAGAGATTGTGGTGTGAAAAGCAGCCATATAACTCTGACTGGCTGTGCCGGTCAGAGTTATATGGGAATACATGACATAGGCAAAGGAGAATGGTTTTATGGGCATAGCATATTTCCCAGAGATATATGAGGATGAACTGATTTATAGTGTGCTGGCAAGATATTTTGTACATAGCGGGTATCTGTATTATAAGGATGTAGAGCAGGATTTGTTTTGTGTCAGACAGGCCAGGGTGGATAAGGAATTTGTAAAGTATTTAAGACCTGAGATAGTGAATGTATTAACTAAAAATATGACATTGGAAGAACTTCTGGAAAAACATACCATGTATCCATTTTATGGGAGATTCATTGATGGTGACAGAAGAAATACAGCTTTTCAGGCGCTTTTGGCAATGGAGGGGGACTTCTCAAAATTATTCTCTGTGCCGAATTTGCGGAAAGGGGAACAGCGATATATGAGGTTTTGTCCTGCATGTGTATTAAATGACAGGGAGAGGCATGGAGAAACCTACTGGCACCGCCTACACCAGATGAGGCATGTGAACCTTTGCCCCATACATGGATGTAATCTCATAGACAGCAGTGTTTCGCTTGATACAACAAGTTCTGTAAACTTAGTTTCTGCAGAGGAGGCTGTACTACTGGAAGAGAAACAACTTTGTAAATATGCTGCATACCGAGGCTATCCGTTGGAATTGAAACTTTCGCAATACATTGCAGAGGTATTCCAGCAACCTATTGACAGGAATAATATGGCATCCGTGAAAGATTTCCTACACTCAAAAATGGCGGGTACACCATATCTGTCATCCAGGGGAGAACACAAATATTACCATAAGCTATGGGAAGATATGAGGATGTTTTATGAGGGGGTATCAGGGATAGAGAACATTACCGATGGACACCTGCAAAGGCTGTTATGCGGAGGGAGACATATCTTCTCTGAAATCTGCATGGTAGCAATGTTTCTCCACATAGATGCGGGAGAGTTGGCAGTACTGGAAACACCAGTAAAACCCCCAGAACAGCAATTTGATGAAAAGGTCAGTGCGTTGATAAACTCAGGAATGAGTGCAAAAGCAACAGCAAGAGAGATGGGAGTTTCATCCTCAATGGTACGTATGGCGATTCAGATCACTGGAAAGGGCGACAGGAATAGAAAATATAGTGCAAAGAGAACCAGTGTTGCAAAGGATTGGGAGGATATGGACAGACAGATGCTCCCGCTTGTGAAAAAAGCAATCAGTGAATTGCATGGGAGCGGCGAAATAAGGCCACAGAAGATCAGTTTTTGTGCGGTCAGCAAGAAATTGAATATCCCAAATCACAGACTGTATAAGTTGGAGCGGTGTAAAAAGGAGATAGAGAGGCATATTGAGAGTAGGGAGCAGTACAGGGCAAGGAAAGTCATATGGGCGGTAAATGCCCTCCAAAGGGAAGAAAAGCCCCTTGTGTGCTGGAGGATATGCCATATCACAAAGCTGGAAAAAGAGGAGCTGGAAACCTGCCTGCCCTATCTGGAAGCCTTGGCAGGGCCTGCATTGTTTGAGATGGTGAAAGCCCTGCTGTAAAAAGATTATGCCGTTAAAAAGAAAAAGTGGGATGCAGGGGACAGAGATAGGAATTGCCTGCATAAAAGAAAAAGGATTTATTTTTTCAGCTGGTGATTAGTTATCTTCTAACAAGCTACCTGCTTTTTTCTTTTTAATGGGCAGATTCTTTTCTCTTGAATTAAAACATTATCTTTAGAAAGCAGATTCATGAAATACATAGTCTGCATTTTATGCAGCATAAGTCTTGTATCAAATAATCCATATCAAAAAATAAATATTAAAAGCAGTTATTATATATAGGGGAAAGGGACTTTTTTTACCCACAAAAACTGTCATAAACGTTGATTTTATGGGAAAAATTGGCATTTTTGCCACGGAAGAAACTTTTCTGTAAGACAATGATGAAAAGGCAAATAGACTAAATTTTTATTTTAACACAACCATAAATATTTTTCAAATATTTTTTTAAAAAAGCTGTTGAAAAATGTTGACAAAGAATATTTTATATGTTATAATGATATTATGAAGTAGATATTGAATTGATATATACTTCATAAAGAATTACATCGAGGTATGCGGTATACTTAGAAAGAACATTAAATGTATTTAAAAGTAATATTAAATTTATTTAGAAGTTACATGAAATGTATTTAAACAAAATTAATATTCTCTAATGTGTTGATGAAAATGCTTCACTGTTTTATGGAGAAAATTTTACCTGCATACCTCTTTCTTTGAAAAGAGAGTTATCCATATAGAGCCATTTGGGAGGTGCGAACAGAACAAAAGTTAAGCAAAGATATCAGATACATAGTAATCGCATTATAAGTGGTAGACAGGACAGCTAAAAACAATATAAAGGAAGAACAGGTTTCATCCCCCTGTTTCTATTTTGAGTATTATAAACTGTCAGACTGTAATGAGATAACTATGTAGATGGTATCTTTTTGTTTGTCAGAAAACATCAGATACCAGACAGGGCCCTTAAAAATTTCATAGAGAATTAAAGAGAAAATTAAAATCTAAGGAGGAAAGTATTATGAAACGAATAATTAATGGAAAGCTGTATGATACCGATACAGCAAAAGCAATTGGACATTACCAGTATGGATGCGGCGGAGATTTCAATTATTTATATGAAGTCCTGTATAAAAAGCGGACAGGCGAATTCTTTGTATATGGCTCTGGTGGCGCAGGAACATGCTATAGTGTGCAGTGTGGAGATAGATGTTGGTCTGCTGGTGAGGACATAATCCCATATTCAGAGGCAGAAGCAAAGACATGGGCAGAAGAGCATCTGGATGCGGATACTTACATTGAAATGTTTGGAGCAGTAGATGAGTAAGGTCATAAAGCCCTGTGCGGAAAGCATGGGGCATCCCCACAGGGGGAAGAAAGGAGAACATTATGAATAAACAAAAGGAACTCGCTGTAAAGGTTATGGAACTTGCAAATGCGCTTACACAATGGGATTTTGAGATGAAACAGGAAAATAACACCTATCTTGTGGGAACTACACTGCAGAACCAGAAAGGCCAGAACATGACAATATGCTATCAGATCGGAAAGGAAAATACCCAATTAACAGTATTTTCCTCAAACTGTAGATATGATGATGTTTTAGTAAGTGAGAAAATCAATGCAATACCATTGGCGTTGCCGGTATATGGATTAGCATTTGGAAAGACAGACCTCTCTATTAATAGTCCTATGTCTACAGATCTGCTGGACAGCCAAATGGGAACTATTGTCATGAGGAGAATGCCTGATATGATAGGGGCAATGACAGATATAATCAATCATTGCAAATAATTCGGGATGAGATTTAGCGGCCAATTATGCGAAACTGAAAGATACTTACAGCAGTGGATTCGTGACACAGAAAGAAAATGTCTAACAGGGGTTCAGTCAAAGACTGAGCCCTCCCCCATTGGGGGAAGAAAGGAGAAACTTATGGGAATGAGAGCTGATTTAATTAAGGATATGTCAAAAGCAATCAGGAAAAGACTATATAATGATGACAATTATTGCAAGGATGTGGTAACACAAAAGTTTGACAGGTATATATCGGACAATCCAGATAATGACAGGATACTGGAGGATGCCATGACGAAAGAGGGCATTACATTAGTGGTGGCTCCGACAGGTTCAGGGAAGAGTCATACACTTGTATCTGTGGCAAAAGAAGTTGTAAAAAAGGATAAAGATTGCAGGGTGTATATAGCATTGCCAACATTATGCACCACGTCGCAGATAGGGAGTATCCCTGATGTATGGAAGATGGTTGGAGGTGATAGGTTTATCGCTCATAAGCAGATCACGGCAACCACATATGAAAAGCTGGCTGACGTGCAGGAATATATCAGGATACAGAAAGCATTAGGGGACAAGAAAAAGTATATACTTGTCATTGATGAATGCCACTTTATGGTTACCCAGCACAAATTTAGGAAAGGGGCCATAAAGGGGATTATTACAAGCATAGAAAAGAATTTCTATGATAGCACTATTTTGCTGACCGCCACGCCCGCACCCATGCCTTTGTTCAGATGTAATAAATGTATTGAATTTATAAGTGATACTTATAGACCTGCGATGGACAGGATTGAGATTGAGTTTGTGGATGATGTGATTGAATATATAAAGGGCATAGATGTGGATAACTGTTTCCCGTTTATCAGGCTGAACGACAAGAAAATAATTTCCAACCTGGTGAACAAGCAGCTGCCGTTTTACGCACCGCTTACAAGCGATAATAAGTATAGTAACATTTATAAAGCCATTGTGGAGCAGGAAAAAATCGACAGCAGTTCATACAAGGGGATTTTGGCCACCAGTGTCTGTGAGGTTGGCCTCAACGTGACCCATTACCCGCCTAACATGCAGATGATTGCAAGTTTTCCAGACAGTAACATGAGTGTAGACAGCATAGAGCAGTTTTTCAACAGGGCAAGAAGAACTGGTACATCCCATATTGAGTGTGCGAAAGTGGTTTTGCCACGGCCAAAAGAAAATAAAGCATATCTTTTAGACCAGCAGGGGAATAAGATATGCGAGTTCCATGATATTGTGCTGAAAGATGACAAAGTGACGATAAGGGACACAAGCCAGATGGATGGGCTTGCAGGCGGCAGGTATCAGATGGAACTGGATCTGTATGGAGGAAAAAGGATAAGGGATGTGTATATCCAATCCCTTGAGGACAGTAATGAATGTGTCTACTGTAGAGATTCACAGCCCGTATCTTTTTACGGTGTGGGATTCAGGTCTTTTATCAGTATTTTCGATTGGAATCGTCAAAGGGCAGAAATGGTAAAAAACACTCTTCAGCAATATATTAGTGCATTTGAAAAGGTTAGGAATGAAAGGCGGATAACCGAAAGCCTGTCAGATGATGAAATGCAGGGGCTGGAACTGGATGACAGTAAACTGATAGAGATTATGACACTTGCTGGCATAGATGCCCAGAAAGAACTGGGTGACTGTCTGGTATACCAGGATGGGCAAGTCAAGGTGGATAATAGACTGCTGTATATGGTCAGCTACAAAAGGTATCAGGAGCAGTATCTCTACCATGCAGACAAGCTGAAGGAAGAACTTGAGCAAAGGATGAAAGTAAAAGTTTCTTTCGTGGAAACTGCTACGGTGAAAGGAAAGAAAGATTATAACAGGAATGACCTGTGGGAAGGGATTGAGGATGTCAGGCAGGGGATTGTCTGTGACGGGAATTATTATAATGCAATCGTAAAGTGGGAGGAAAATAAATATACATCGGATGTATTCCATAATGATAATATTTCTGCTGTTAGGAGGAGAGAATATCTGACAGAACTGATGAAAGACCTTGAAAAACGGCATATGTCAGGAGAAAACATACTTCGGGTGATGGTCAGTTCAAAATCCAAATCCAAAGTGACAAAATTTAAGAATGCTTACCAGCGGATTGCTCTAAACCAGGTAATGGAGAAGTTTGACGGGATGAATGTGAAAGATATTCCTTTATATAATAAGGGGTCCAATGACACTTTGCAGGTGGCTATATACTGCTTGTTCAAACAAAAAACAAAACAGAAAAAGCTCGCCACTTGTAAAGTGACGAATGCTCTGGCAAAGGAGGTCATTGCATTCTATAAGAAATCTTATCCATTCGAGGTAAAAGCCTTTGAAGCGGTAAAGGAAGACACAATGGTGAAAAGGATTAAAAAACTGATGGGAGAGATGTACAAGTCCAAAGGCAAGGATTATATTTTTTGTGAACTACGTACCGATGAAGTGGATATCTTCAAAATTGAGGATTCAGATTACAAATAAAAGTTTAAATGCCGATAAAAAGGAAAAAGTGGGATATATGGCAACGAGAGACATGCTCTACACATAAAAAAGAAATACCTTTACATTTATTTCCACAGAGAGCAGTTCCAAAGCACTGTATCCACCTTTTTCTTTTTACAGGCAGTAATTATTTGATTTTACAGGGAGGAATAAATAAATGATAGATGAAACAACCATACAGACTGCAAGGGCAGTAGATATGGATTTGATTTTAGATGAATTTGGCTGGGAGAAGAATAAATATGGGCAGATAAGATGCCCGCATCCTAGCCACAACGACAGCACCCCTAGCTGCTCTTATTCTGCGGACAGGAATAAGTTTAAATGTTTCGGGTGTGGCGAATCCTTTGATACCATTGACCTGTATCAGTGTCTGAATGAAAAGGTTAGTGGCAGGGTGGTTCCATTCTATAAGGCGGTGGATGAGATTCTGGAACTGGATGCAATGGCTGGCGGGAATAAAGGCAGTGCAGGGGGAAATAGTAATCAGTATTTAAATACTTATCATTCCAGCAATCAATCCAGCAGTAATTATGGAAACAGCAGCCAGCGGACAAAAGTTTGCCAGCCCCAAAACAATATTAAATGCAGCAGTCCTTATGAACTTATTACCAGGAACAGCAAGCCCATTAGTGGTTATGAGTTGAATTACCTGCATAGCAGGGGCATAATGCTGTATGATTCTTATGTGTATAAGGGGGAAGTCCATACCACACAGAATCTTGACAAGGCATTGCAGGAAACAGCAGACCAGCAGGAGATTGATCGGCTGCTGGAGATTAAGAACAAAGGTGTTTTTTATAAAGGGATAGCTGCCATCCTAAAGGCAAACAGAATCCAGATCAGACATAATTATTACCAGGGAGTAAACAGCATAATCTATCAGATTGATTATGCTGCGGACACAGATGATGATCTGTGCGATGAACAGTTTTTCAGGGATACAGAGAGGCATATGGCAATACAAAAGACACTTGACGGCAACCATATCAAAAGGGCATTGGGAACCTCTGATTTTAACTTTATCACACGGGGAATGGAACAGAATAGTCCTGCATCAGATGACATATATATCTGTGAGGGTGTCGAGGATTCCTTATCATGTGTCATGAATGGGATTCGCTGTATCTCCTTAAACAGCACAGCGAACTTGAAATCACTAATGCATTATCTGTCTGAAGATTACTTTCCCTCATACCACAGGGAGCGGTTTGTCATCTGCTTTGACCATGACGAAAGCGGGCAGAGGGCAACAAAAGAACTGGCAGATTTTTTTGATGCATATACCCCAATCCCGCCGAGAAAATGGCGGTATGATTATGCGGTGTGCAGCTATCCGCAGCAGTTCCACGATATCAATGATTACTGGGTATCGAAAGTATTCCAGTAGAAAAACAGCATTCCCGAGAGAGATAGCAGGCATAAGGACCTGCTATTTTTTTTGTGGGAGTGGAAAGGCATTCAAATACATAGTAAGCAACCGGCATAGCCGGTTGCTTACTTATAGCTTTACAATTTATTCTGGTAAAAAATTTGCAGACTTCTATGAACTGAAACTGATTCCAAGGTCTTATAGTTAATCTTTTTTAGAGTATTCTCAAATATTTTTGTTGTTTAATTATAATTCCCTGCTTACTGCTTATAATTCAGGGTCAATGAAAAGGAGGCATTGAATTGTCTCCAAACAGGTTGAAACAGCAAGAAAACAGGTTGCCTATTTTTACAGGTTTTACATTGACAGGTTGCTAAAGGATGGTGGAGATACCACAAATTTATTGTGCGGAGGCACAGGAAAGGAGAAGTTTTTATGCAGGGAGAAGAATTTAAGGAGAGGGACTGCATGTCGTTCGAGGGGTTCTGTACATGCATCAAGATTGATCTTCAGCACATGCTGAAAGGGGCAAAGGTGACAGTCCAGAAAGTTGTGAAAAACAACGACATAAGCAGACAGGGACTTATCATCCTGGAGAATGAGGGGAGTAATCTTACCCCCACCATTTATCTGGAAAGTTTTTACCATGCTTATCTGGAGGGCAGGAAGCTGGAATGGATTGAGCAGGACATACTCATGGTCTATCAAAGGCATAAGTCCTTATGGAATTTTAACTTAGGGGTTTTCGGAGATTTTAATTGGGTGAGGGAGCGGATGGTATGCCGACTGGTAAACAGGGAGATGAACAGGGAATTCCTGGACATGGCGCCCCATGTTCCCTATCTTGATTTGGCGGTGACATTTGCCTGTTCTGTCGGGTCAGAACTGCTGGGGAGTGATGCCAGCATCCCTATCTACAACAGCCATCTGGAAATGTGGGGTGTGACAGAAAAGGACCTGTATGCCGTTGCGGTAGAGAACACCAAAAGACTGTTTCCGCCTGTCCTGCGGACCATGCAGGAGGTTGTTGAACAGATGGGGGTGGAACAGGACAGCTTATCCCCCGAGGAGCAGTCCTTTGGCCGACAAATGTATGTCCTGTCTGATGAAAAAAGGAGTTATGGGGCAGTATACATGCTTTATAAGAATGTGTTGAAGGACTTTGCCGACAAGGTGGATTCAGACCTGTATATCCTGCCAAGCAGTGTTGGGGAGTTAATACTGATCCCGATGCGGAAATTCAGGAATCCCGCAGGGTTGAGGGGCATAGTCCGCACCATGAACCAGGAGCATGTGGAACCCACTGCAATCCTGTCTGACAATGTATATAAATATACAAGGGCGACAGGGAAAATCACAATACAGGGGGAATAGCATGAACAAGGTCATATTGAAAGGCAGACTGACAAGGAACCCCGCCGTAAAGTTCACAAACAGCGGCGATCCAGTCTGTGTTTCCAGATTTACAATCGCCTGTGAGGACAGGGAAAGAGGCAGAGGAGGGGATGGCAATTATCCCGCCAATTTTATTCCCTGTGTCTGTATGGGAAAACTTGCCGAGATTGCACAGGCGAACCTGTGCAAGGGCAAGGAGATACTGCTGTATGGTAAAATGCAGAGCGGCAGCTATACCAACAAGGATGGGAAAAAGGTATATTCTTTGGAATGCTTTGTGCAGGAAATAGAGTTTTGCGGCAAAAAAGAGGACAATCCCATGCCATATGATGATTTCTTTATGGACATTCCCGAGAATCCTGATGACCTGCCTTTTAAATAGGGTAGGCATCAGTCCTAAAATTTACTGCATGGAGAGGAGGAAAAGAAAAACAAATTGTATTAGCTGCTGAAACTTTTTGTTTTCTTTCTGCCTCCTTTATGTGAAAGGAAAAAGAACAGGTTTTTATTGTGAAAGGAGAATGCTTTTATGAACAAGACAAAATTAACATGGACCGTGGCAAACATAGAAAAGATGCACAGGGACAAGAAAGTGCTTTCGTTTGACCATCCCATACAGAGAAAATCGGAGATGTGGAATAATGCCCAGAAATCTCTGCTGATCCATTCCATGCTTGCCAATTACCCCGTGCCGAATGTCTACGTGCTTCGGGAGGACAGCGAGCAGGCGGATGAAAAGGGCAAGCCTGTCTTCAATTATTATGTCCTTGACGGAAAACAGAGGCTCACAAGTGTCTTGTCCTACATATGGGGTGAGTTCCCACTGGATGATAACATTCCTAACATCATAGTTGAGGACACAGAGTATGAGATCGCAGGAAAATATTTCTGCGACCTTGAGGAGCCTGTGCAGTTTGAGATTAAGAGGTATAAGTTTGAGATCATTGCTTTTGAGGATTGCAGCAATCGTGAAGTGGAAGAAGTATTTTTTCGCTTGAACAATAGCACATCATTGACAAAAAGCCAGATTGCCAAAGCCAGGATTGGTGTGGAACTGGCAGGAATGATTAATGAACTGCTGGCCTCAAAATTTTTCACGGTAAGCTGTAATTTCACAGGGGCACAATTCAAGGCAAGCGATGACCAGCGCTGCCTCCTGCAGTCCATGATGCTTTTGGATACCAACTATGTGGCTGGCTTTGAACTGAAAGATTTCTCGGAGGTATCCATCCTGGAATATTCGGAAAGCATTCGGGAGAACTACAGCGACAGGCAGTGTAACATGCTGAAATCCTCCATCCAGTACCTGGCGGATGCTTTCCCCGAAAAGAACAGGCAGATTCGTAAGATTTCAATACCGATGCTTGTATATCTGGCGGATGTGGCGGAAGATGCGGAGATTAAGCCCAGGTTCTTTCGGCAGTGGTGGGAGTATTTCACAGAAGAAGATGAACTCCTGGAAAAGTATAAGGCTTTCTGTTCCTCTGGCTCCACTAAATCAGAGAAGATCAGGGGCAGGCTTTCCATTATGGTTAAGAGCTTCTGCATTTATCATGAGATTGAGGTTCCCGAGGAACTGAAAGAAATGTTGGCAGAGACAGAAGAAAAACTTACTGCTCTGGAAAAAGAAAATGCGGAGGATGCTGAACTGGAAGAAACAGATAACCTGCTGGAAGAAAAGGAAGATGTCGGTGAATCGGGAACAGACAAGCTGCAGGAAGAACCCCATACTGAGGATGCGGAAAAAGCGGAAGAAACTGTGTTTGAAGAGAATGCATCAGAAGAGGAAAATCCCCGTGCTGACGGCTCTTCGGGACAGGAGGACAGCACCGATAATCAGGAGACTGCGGAGCCGCTTAAAGACAGCAGAGATACAGAGCAGTTTTCTGGCACAGGGGAGGGAAAACCCACTGCGGATGCGGAAATGACCATGCCTGCATAAAAATTTCATATAGAGTGTGGCGGTACAAAGCCACAGATGCAGTGACTGGCATGTGGCCAGTCACTGCTTTTAAGACAGGGAGAGGCATTTATTAATAATGAGTGCCTGTCCCTATTTTTTTGGGGGAGGATTAGTTCTTATGCGAATTAATTTTTATGATGCGATGCTGTCTGATGATGGCAGGACAATGCTGGCAAAGGAAAAGGCGACAAACTATGAGGCTGGGAAGATGGATAATCCCCAGGAGATTGTGATGATGATGCGGAGTCTCCTGCATTTGGAGAAGATGGCCGAGGAACACTGTTTCCTGGTGGCATTAAACAATGCCTGCAAGGTAATAGGTGTGTTCCTGCTCTCTAAGGGCACAGTCAATACCAGTCTTATATCCCCACGGGAATTTTATATCAGGGCACTGCTTATAGGAGCGGTGCAGACAATACTCTGCCATAACCATCCATCTGGAAATATAACTCCCAGTGACATGGATATGAAGATAACCATACAGCTTAAGGAGGCTGGGGAACTGATAGGAATTTTCTTGCTGGATCATATCATTGTAGCTGGTGACAGTTTCTATAGTTTTAAAGAGCAGGGAATGCTCTGAAAGGATGGTGTTTATGAAATGGTTTAAGGAAACGGCTTCTCTTGATGAATTGCGGAAAGAATATCGGCGGTTGGTTGTAAAATATCATCCAGACAACGGCGGTTCAGAAGAACTCATTAAAGAGATCAATAATGAATATGAAAATATTTTCAAGAGACTGAAAGAGGGCTACCAACATTCCGAAAGCTACCAGAAAGCCACAGAGAGGCAGAAGCAAGCCTATGATTCAGTAAAAGACCAAAAACTCCGTGAAATGATAGTCAAGTTATGCAGATATCCAGGACTGATCATTGAGCTATGCGGGGTATGGCTGTGGGTTTCAGGCAACACAATAGCATATAAGGAAGAATTAAAAAAACTTGGACTTCATTATGCGGGAAACAAAAAATGCTGGTATATCCATTACGATGACTTTGTAAAACATGGGAAAAAACCAACCAGCATGTCATACATACGGAGTAAATATGGCTCTGTGATAGTTCATACCGAAGAGAGAGATAAGGTTGCCAGAGTGTGAGGGAGAGTGATGGATTACAGGGTTTATGCTTAAAGATTTAAGTAAAGATGAGGTGCTTAATATGATCAATTTAGAAACAGCAGAAATTAAGGAGATTGCGGATTATTTTTCGCATGTGGTGAACAATTTTTCCTTTAATCCTAAAAAGATTGCTATGGAACAGGAAAAGTCAAAGCAGATGAAAGACTTGGATATCTACTGGATAAAAACATTGTCTAGCTACACATATAGGACTGATCTGCGAAATGAAGCGTCTGCAAGAGTAGGCAGACAACTCGCTGAGATTCCTTTTGTAAAGCGGGAAATGGAACTTGTAGATAATCAGAAGATGCAGAAAGTAGCTGAAAAAATGGAAATGGGTCACAGGACTCTGCAGCAGTCATTCTCAAGGCTTGTGCTTTATCATTTCCTACAAACCTGCAATCAAAAGGAATCCCAGACACTCATTAAAGTTATGGGAGATTCCTTTTATAGGCTGCCTCTTATCTAAAGGTAACTTATGGGGTGAACAACCATATGCCCGCAGGGAATGAATTTCATTAAACAGGGAGGGATATTTTTATGAACTTTGATTTAAGCGAAATTAGAAAGAATGTAGAACTCTATTTTAAGAAGTATCTGCCCCAATATTCAGTGTTGGAGATCAAAAGGAAATCATGCCATCCCGATGACAGCTATCTCTATATGGTATCGGCCAAGAAAAATGATGGTACATATGCCGTTTGGACCAGCTGGAATGTGGAGACAGGCAGTCTTAATCATGGGCATTATAACCTTGCATCTACGGAAGAATGCCGCAGGATTTTCTCAGAATACCAGAGCACAGCACCGTGTTTTGCGGTCTATAAACTTTCCGCAAACGTGAAGATCAAGTTATTTGTAGCAGATACTGAGGAGTCCGCCAGGGATTTCTGTGAACAGAACCAATGGCAATTGACTGACGAAAATGGATTTGTATGGGATCTGGATTACAGTGTATTTGATTTTTAGGCTTGCTATACAGGAAGGAGCATTTATATGTATAGGGATTCAATACCAAACTGTGTGCCTGAATATTTCAGAGAAGAAATCGAAAAACAGCAACATGAAGAGGAACTTCGCTGGGAAAGAATGGAACATTATCGGGCTAATCAGACAAAGATGGACGAGGCAGATAAAGCAGGACTGCCTATACTGCCCTTTGGTGGCTATGAAGCCTGTTGGAAATGTGAAAATGCAGACCATGACACGCAGCGGGGCGATGATGATGATATATGCTGTGTGATCTGTCACAATCCAAACTGCCCAGATCATGAAAAGCATAGGGAATAGACGAGGCTTTGGGAACTCCGGCTTTCAGGCCGGAGTTCCCTATTTCAGTTCCCTATTTAGCTCCTGTAAATTCATCAGCAGGGCTTGCGGTCAGCAGAGAAAAATAGTATACTGGAGACAACAACCAGAAAGGATACAGCATGGCAAAAATACAAAACTTAAAACCAGATACAGTGTTAAAAAATTACTGGAATGACAATGAGCAGTTTGCCGATCTCTTCAATGCAGTGCTGTTTGGCGGCAGGCAGGTGTTCAGACCAGAGGAACTGGAGGATATGGACACGGAGGAATCCTCCGTGCTGGAACATAGGGATTATGCGGAAAGCATTAAGGCATCCAGGGACAGCATAAAAGTGAGCAAGAAATCTACGGCATATGGGGTGGAGCTTGTGATGCTTGGCATGGAGTCCCAGAGCCATATCCATTATGGGATGCCCCTACGTATCATGGGCTATGACTATGGCACGTATAAAAAGCAGTATGACAGCAATGCAAGGAAGTATCAGAAACATGACGGCTTGGATGACGATGAGTTCCTGTCCAAAATGAAAAGGACAGACAAGTTTATACCCGTTATCACCATTGTTGTCTATTATGGCGAAAAGCCATGGGATGGGGCGGTGTCGCTCCATGGGATGCTGGATATTCCCGAAGAGATGAAACAGTTTGTCAATGACTACAAAATGATGCTTGTGGAGGCCAGGCAGAATAACCTTACATTTCACAACATGAACAATGTGTATTTTTTTAATATGCTGGAAATGATTCTGGATAAAGGCACACCAAGGAATGAGACAAAAGAAAAAGTCATAAAATATGCAAGGGAACATAGCATTGACAAAACGGTAATTATGACGGTAGCAGGGGCAACAAACTGTAAGATTGATTACAATGCATTGGCTGAGAAAGGAGATATTGACATGTGTACATTATTTGAAGAGACTAGAATAGAGGGCGAGGCAAAAGGTATCGTAGAAATAGGGTATGATTTTGGCTTATCTGAAAATGATATTTTGGAGCGACTGCAAAATAAGCTGAAAGTGTCATTGCAGACAGCCCAGGGATATCTTGAGATGTTCGGAAAGCAGACAGTGTAATAGACTGGGGCGGATCGTTTCAAAAGCATATGTGAAACAGACAGCGGTCTTAAGATGGGAGCGGATTCCCGTCTTAAGGCCGTTTTTGTCTGGAAACAGCGAAACTTGCCCGGAAACTTGTAAAGGGCGGCCGGGCGCGGTATAATGAGGATGAGAAACCGCTGTCTCAAGGAGTGGGAGGCAATGGGGAAATTTGAAGGGTGAGCAGCAAAAGACGGAAGATAGGAGGAATGGCTATGGCGGCGGGAAGAGGACGGATTTGTATGGGGATATTTCTTTTGGCGCTGTCTCTTACGGCCTGTTCAAGAGGACAGGGAGAGGCGTCCCGGGAGAAACTTTGGATCCCCGAATATGTGGCCGCGATAAGCCAGGTGGACTTGCCGGACAGAGTGGCGAGGGATGTCTATCTGTGCAACGGGGAGCTGGTCCTCGGTACATATCAGATGGATGGAGGCTCCTTTTACAGGCAGGAGTATTATACTCTGTCCGTTTCGCAGCCGGGGGCGGCTTTGGAGAAATTCAGCCCGCAGTCTAAGGGGTGGAGCAGTGTCTATGATATGGTAAGGGACGAACAGGGCAATTATTACATATTGGAGGGCGATGCGGATTATATTGTAACGGACAGTGAGGGCAGGAGAATGTCGGGCCTCTGTGTCTGCGTCTATGATGCGGAAGGGGGGCTGCGGGAGAAATATGGCATATCCCAGTGGCTGTTGGAGGAGGGAGGCCAGATGCTGGCCCACGGGCTGGCCGTGGACGGGCAGGGGAATATCTACGTGCTGGGGCCGGAGTTCCTGCTGCTGATAGATTCCGCAGGACAATACCGGGGGTGCATCCGGGAGAGGATATTTGATATGATCTGCGGGGCGGACGGGCAGATTTATTATATCAACTATTCCGCCATTGACCGTCCGCTGAAAAAAATAGACTTTGCGCAGGGGAAAGGCGAGACTGTCTGCTCAAACTTCCCCGTAGGCCATCTGTTCAGGGGAGAAAATGGCGAACTGTGGGTATATGACCGGATAGGTGTCTATTGTGTCCGGGAGGCAGGGACGGATCCGGAGCTGGTCTTTTCCTGGCTGGATGTGGATATAGACAGCGCCGCAGTCAGGGAGATGGCATTGCTCCCTGACGGGCAGCTGCTGGCCGTAATGTTGGATACAGCACACAATTGGGGGATACAGACCGTGGAGGAAGCACAGCCGCTGCAATGGGCCCGCATCGCCAGAGCGGAGGGCGAGAATGCCGGGAGAAAGCTCCTCACTGTGGCGGTGATGAGCATTTCCGAGGATATGCGGCTTGCCACGCTCCAATATAACAGGGAACACCCGGATTACAGGGTGGTCTTAAAGGAATACGCGGGCGTGAACGGACAGCGCAGCCATGAGGAGGCGGTGGCGGCGATGGATCTGGATCTGGTGTCGGGCAGGGAGCCGGATATTCTGGCAGTGGACTATCTTGATCTGGAGAGGTACACCTCCAAAGGGCTGCTGGAGGACCTGAACCAGTATCTGGACAGCAGCGATAAGCTGCACAGGGAGGATCTGGTGGAGGCGGTGGCGAACGCCTATACGCTGGACGGAAAGCTGGTGGCGCTGCCCACCTGGTTCAGGTTGGAGACTATCATAGGAAAGAAATCCATGCTGGGGGAGGGAGACTGTTGGAGTATTGGGGATATGACGACTTTTTTTGACAAATATCAGGATGCGCGGGTATGGCAGAGCGCCTCTCCGGAGAGTATGCTGGAGATTTGCATGAAATTTAACCAGCCATATTTTGTGGATTGGGAGAATGGCTCCTGCGATTTTGACTCGGAGGAGTTTATACGACTGTTGGAGTTTGCCGGGCAATTCAGCGGCAAAGAGAGTTTTGGCGGCTGGAACAGGATCCGGCAGGAGGACGGGCGGGCGCTGCTGTGGATCAAATGGTGCGCAAAGGTGGATTTTGTATCCGAGATGCCCCAGTGGTTTGAGGGAGAGGAGGTCAGCTATATCGGTTATCCGGTGCTGGATGGGAAACCGGGAATCATGCTGGAGACTTCGGCGGATTCCTATGGAATACTGTCAGTCTCGCCCCACAGGGAACAGGCGTGGGACTATCTGGAGTATGTGATCCTGGCGAAAGGAGGGTCAGACAAGTACTTCTCGATATTGCGAAAGGAGCTGGACCGGATGCTGGAGGAGAGCGCCGAAGGCCCTTATGAGCTGGAGGAAGACGGAGAAGTACGGCTGGACGGGGAGGGGAATCCCGTCAGGAAAATCACCGGGATCAATACCTATATCGGTAATGATCTTGACGATCTGGTGGTCTATGACTATGTACCGCTGCCCGAGGAGGCGGAGCTGGTGAAAGAGCTGGTGAGCCGGGCGCGTCCCGCGCCGGGGTTCCACGAAGTCATCGAGAATATCATTTTGGAGGAGGCAGCCGGGTATTTTGCCGGGGACAGAGGGGCGGAGGAGACGGCGGTCCTGATCCAGAACCGTGTGCAGCTGTATCTGGACGAGCAGAAATAATTGCCGCAAATGGGATAATAGATACATACTTATGCAAAGAGAGGAACCGTAGAGATGAACATTTTTCATAAACATGCAACACGAACAGCCGTCTTTTCTCTGATCTGCTTTCTGCTGACAGGCTGCGGGAATATCCCGCAGCCCGAGCAGGAGACACAAACAGAAACCCAGGGCTCGGAGACGTCCGAAAAGTGGATCACTGTACAGTCTGGGGATTGGGGGAGTTTCGAGATCATGGAGGCCATGATGCCTTCATCGGAGGACGCGCTGGCACAGGAGGATGTGATCAAGGACAATAACTGGGTGGCGTACGAGACAGAGAGTCATTTTTGGAGAGGGAACCTTTATAGCCTCTCTTATCTTTTTGAGGAGAAAGAGGGGAGCCAGCTTTTTAAGGGCGGATGTATCCAGGTATTGGCTCCGCCCTATGACCAATGGGAAAATCAGGTGGTTCTCTGGCGAGAGGGCGAAAACAACAATCTACGGGTGGATGCGCTGGCTGGCGGAGCAGAGGACGGCGTATTGCTGAAAATGCGGCCCATGGCCGAGGGACAACCCTGTCTGGCGCACCTTGCCCGGGACGGCAGCCTGGAGATTCTGATGGAAATGCCCACGGAGTATGAGGATGCGTTCTGGCATCAGGAAGGCGAACAGATCTGGGCTCTTTCCGGCGGAGGGAAGACATGGACAGTGTTTGACAAAACGGGACAGCAGCAGTCCTGCCAGGATCTGACAGGAAAGGTGATGGGCGTTCTGGAGAATCCCCAGAGTGGGGAGAGGGTCTGGTATGGCTTTGAGCAGGATGAGCTGGTGTTGTGGGATAAGCCGGGCGGCCAGGTGCAGGCTCGGATTACGGATCAGATAGATCAAAATGGAGATTTCGGAATTGCTTACTCCTCTTCGGGAGAGTTGCTGTTGTCAGATATGCGCCATACATGGGTCTATGACGGGGATACGATTCAGGAGATATTTTCTTTTACAGAGAGCGAATACTTTCCGGACAGACTCTATGGGATAGGGTTTCACCAGGATGGGGCACTGCTGCTCCTGGTTAAGCAGGGGCATGAGCAGTATCTTTTGACGGCGGAAGTTCTCGCCGCAGAGGATATGGCCGAGAAACAGGAAATACTTATCGTAATAAACATTCCAAATTCCAATCTGGAGAAACTGGCAGCCAGATATAACAGGGAGAGCGGAGAGTACCGGGTGAAGATCGTCACGGCGATGGAGGAGGCAGAACCGGAGGCGTATAAAAACCGCATCCAGATGGAGATGGTCGCGGGGGAAGGGCCGGATCTTCTGGGCGACTGGACGGTCAACATCAGCGAATGCGTGACCCAGGGATATCTGGCGTCGTTGGATGAGGTGGTGGAGGATCGCTCTCCTTTCCTGGAAAGCGTGTTTGCCACCGGGGAGGTGAACGGGCAATTGTACGGGGTTCCCTATGCCTGCGGTCCCTACTTTTTCACTGTGTCCCCGCAGCTGAAAGACGCTGACTCATGGACGCTGGAACAGATGTACCAGGCCGTGCGGGAATCCTCGGCGGAGATACTGGAGGAGGATGCGGACGGCGTGGATATCATTATGAGCTACGGCCTGCACGACGAGAGCAACAAGGACTTTATCGATTGGGAGAAGGGGGAGAGCCATCTGACGGAGGAGCCCTTTCTGGAATTGATGGCCTTTGCGAAGGAATATGCCGACCGGGGAGGATATCCCCCCTCGGAGGTGGGAGAGCGCCTGGCGGACGGACGGATCGCCGGAGTGAATATCTTTCTTTTTACCCCGGAGATGTTAAAAAGAGCCTGGGGATGTTTTAACGGAGAGGCGGCCTGCATTGGGTATCCCAGTGAATCGGGCAGCGGTATCTATATGGAGGCGATGCGGCTCTATCTGAACAGGAACGCAGGGAACCGGGAAGGCGCCATAGATTTTCTGCGCTACCTTCTCTCCGAGGAGGGGCAGCGGCAGTATATGGAGTACAGCTCCGCGACGAACTACCTGCCGGTGCGCCGCAGTCTGCTGCAGGAGGTTCTCGACCGATATCAGCAGAATGTCAGGGAGACTCCGACGCAAAATTCGGACAGCAAGGGGATATCCTATGTGCAGGATGAACTGGACGAGGAACAGATAGAGACGTACTGGAGGGTGCTGGACAACGCTGTCCCCGCCGTGTTTAAGGCGGACGATATCTGGCCCATGGTGGATGAGGAGCTACAGCCCTATTTTAACGGCGAGCGCAGCGCCGAAGAGGCGGCCGCCGCGCTTCACAGCCGGGTGCAGCTGTATCTGGACGAGCAGAAATAATTCCGAAAAGGTTTTGCCAAACGTGGCAGACTGCGCTATAATGGGGCTACAAGGTTAATCTCTGCGGCCCATAAACAGATGATCGATAAAGAATGGCCTTGAAGTGGGAGTTTCCTCCCATTCCAGGGCTATTTTTGCGGAAAATGCAGATCGATATGGCAGGGAAGAGAGACATGGCAACAGGGAGAAATGGATCGATCGGGCGTGGCTGCATCCGGAGGAGCGAAAATAGATGAGGAGGCAAAGATGGTGTTAGGAGCGTTGGAGGCGGGCGGCACCAAGATGGTGTGCGCCATTGGCAATGAGCAGGGGCAGGTGCTGGAGAGGATATCCATTCCCACGGTAAGTCCGGGGGAAACCGTGCCGTCGATAATTAATTTTTTTAAAAAATATAATATTGAAGCGCTGGGAATCGGATGTTTCGGTCCCATCAATCCGGTGAAGGGAACGGCTACCTACGGTCATATCACAACCACCCCGAAACTGGCCTGGCAGAACTATGATATTGTGGCGGCTTTTAAGGAGGCGCTGGGCTGTCCGGTGGGATTTGATACGGATGTGAATGCCGCTGTGCTGGGGGAAGTTTCCTTTGGTGCGATGCGGGGGTTGGACAGTTGTATCTATGTGACTGTGGGAACAGGCGTGGGAGTGGGAGTCTTCACGGGCGGCGCGCTGCTCCACGGGATGATGCACCCGGAGGCGGGACATATTTTGCTGCAGCGACATCCGTCGGACACATATGGGGGAAAATGCCCTTTTCACGGGAACTGCCTGGAGGGCCTGGCGTCCGGCCCCGCCATTGAGGAGCGCTGGGGTGCAAAAGCCGAAACGCTGGGAGAGCGCTCAGAAGTATGGGAACTGGAGGCATATTATATCGCCCAGGCCTGCGTCAACTACACTCTGGTCTATTCCCCGAAGAGGATCATTCTGGGGGGCGGGGTCATGCATCAGGAACAGCTATTCCCGCTGATCCGTGAGCAGTATCAAAAATTGATGGCGGACTATGTGGTCACGCCGGAGCTGGAGAATCTAAACCGCTATATTACGCCCAGCAGTCTGCATGACGACCAGGGAGTAATGGGCTGTCTGAAACTGGCGATGAACGCTTTGGAGGATGATTTGACGCAGGCGCTGCTGCAGCTTAAACTGTAACCGAATGCTTTTTTTACTGTCTATATAAACAGGAGAGGAACCCGAGAGGATGATGGAGGACAGCAGGATCATTGATCTATATTTTGAACGCTCCGAGGAGGCGATCACCCGGACGGCCGAGAAGTACGGCCGTCTGTGCCGCAGCATTGCCCTGCGGATCGTGGGCAGCTATGAGGACGCCCAGGAGTGTGAAAACGACACCTATGTGGCGGCCTGGAATGCCATGCCGCCTACCAGACCCCATATTCTCTCCGCGTTCCTGAGCCGGATCAGCCGCAATATCGCGCTGAACCGTTATGAGTACAATAAAGCGGGCAAGCGCAACAGCCAGTTTGATCTGGTGCTGGATGAGTTGGAGGAATGTCTGGCCTCGTCCTATTCGGTGGAGGATACTTATATTGCCGGAGAAGTGGCGGGAATGATTAACGCTTTTTTGGAAAAAATGAAGACGGAGACGAGAGTTATGTTTGTCCGCCGATATTATTACGCGGATTCCGTCAAAGAGATCGCCGAGAGACTGGCGGTCAGCGAGAGCAAGGTCAAGACCACCCTTTTCAGGGTCAGACAGGAACTTAAGGACTATCTGGAGGCGCAGGGCGTACAGGTGTAGACAGGAAGGACAGTACAGACATGGGGAATATCAATAGAGAAGATCTGTTTCGGGAGATCGGAGAGATCGACGAGGCGTATGTGGAGGAGGCGGAGCGGTTTCGCAGGAAACGCAAGACCGCGCTGTGGATGCGGACAGGGGCCGTGGCGGCCAGTCTGTTGTTTTGCGTGGGTATAGGGTACGGAGCGCTGCGGCTGACGAACGTTTCCAATGATACGGCCAATATGTCAGGCGGCGCCATGGAAGAGGCGGCGCAGACCTATTCCATGGCGGAGGACAGCGTCGGGCAAAACGACTGGGCCGGGCAGGAGAACTGCGCCGCAGGGAGCGGCGAGGCACAGGATGAGGATATCTTTCAGGAGAATGGGGCTGAGGCGGAAGAACCCAGGGCGATCCCGGAGGAGAATACGGCCCAGGACAGCGTTTCAACGTCAGGGGGAATCAGGCAGGAATCCGCGACGACGGACGGTATCGCCCAGGCACTGGAGGAGAATGAGGATACCGCGCCGGATAAGGAGCAGGACTTGGCAGAATCCTGTCTCCTGAAAGAGGAAACGGAGACGCTGACATGGGATGTAGTCCGGGAAGACGCCGTATATGGCCGATATGTGGATGTTCAGATACCCGAGGGGTACGAGTTTACCAGCGGGTCCCGTACTGCGTCAGGACTGCGCGTGATCTGGAGCAATGGGACGGAAGAGATCGCTGTCAGCTGCAGGCAGGCGGATGAGTCGGTCAGCGATTGGCTGGTGGATGCGGACAATCCCCGGGAGTATGATCTGGGACTGTATACGATCCCTCTGGCAGAGAGCGTTCCCCAGGAGTTGATACAGAAAGTTTCAAACGCCACCTTTTATGCGGATCAGGTTTCGCTCCAGATCGTGGAGGCCAGATCCTATCAGATGGAGGAGCAGGGAGATGAGGCGCTCTGGCGCACGCAGATCGGTATTCTGTACAGCGGCAACGTGCTGGTGGATATCCGCAGCAAAGGGCCCTCGCCCGAAGAGATATACGCGTTAATAAATCTGGAAAATTAATTATGCCCGGAGGAATATTCTGAATTTTTTGAAATGCGTATTTTCCTATTTACGAAACAGGTCTTTTTCGCTATAATAGAAAAAATGAGTTGAGGCGGAGGAAAAGATGGAAACTGCGTACATGGATAAACAGGTGAATATTCCGGTAAAGACGCGCATGGCTTTCTATTCTCTTTTTTCCATGATGGTTTCGGCTCCATATATTGACATGATAAGCCAGTAGTTTTCGTTACTGGCTTTTCTTATGTTCAGCGATATGCGGTACGCAATTAAATCAGCATATCCGTGTACAGCCCCACAGAGAATTTACGGACGCTTGCGGCCGGAAATTACTCTGACGGCAATGGGGCTGGGAGCGGATATGCGGTACTCAAATGGAGGATGAATATGAGTAAGAGAACGGACATTAAAAAAGTATTGATCATAGGCTCCGGCCCCATCATCATCGGTCAGGCCTGCGAGTTTGACTATTCCGGCACTCAGGCCTGTAAAGCGCTGCGGCAGCTTGGCTATCAGATCGTGCTGGTCAACTCCAATCCCGCCACGATCATGACGGACCCGGGGATTGCGGACGTGACTTATATAGAACCTCTGAACGTGAAACGCCTGGAGCAGATCATCGACAAGGAGCGCCCGGACGCGATCCTGCCCAATCTGGGCGGGCAATCCGGACTCAACCTCTGTTCCGAGCTGGCCAGCGCCGGAGTGCTGGATAAATATAATGTAAAGGTCATCGGCGTGCAGGTGGACGCCATCGAGAGAGGCGAGGACCGTATCGAGTTCAAGAAGACCATGAACAAGCTGGGCATTGAGATGGCTCGCAGCGAAGTGGCCTATTCTGTGGAGGAGGCGCTGGCCATAGCGGACAAGCTGGGCTATCCGGTGGTGCTGCGCCCCGCCTACACCATGGGCGGCGCGGGCGGCGGCCTGGTATACAATGTGGAGGAGCTGCGCACGGTCTGCGCCAGAGGCCTGCAGGCGTCTCTGGTGGGCCAGGTGCTGGTGGAGGAATCCATTCTGGGCTGGGAAGAGCTGGAACTGGAAGTGGTGCGGGACGCCAAGGGCAACATGATCACCGTGTGCTTTATCGAGAACATTGACCCGCTGGGAGTACACACCGGAGATTCCTTCTGCTCCGCTCCCATGTTGACCATCTCTCAGGAACTGCAAAACAGACTGCAGGAACAGGCATATAAGATCGTAAACGAGGTGGAGGTGATCGGCGGCACCAATGTGCAGTTTGCTCACGATCCGGTCAGCGACCGCATCGTGGTGATCGAGATCAACCCCCGGACCTCCCGTTCCTCGGCGCTGGCCAGCAAGGCCACGGGATTTCCCATCGCTCTGGTATCCGCCATGCTGGCGGCGGGGCTGACGCTGGACGAGATCCCCTGCGGCGTGTGCGGTACGCTGGATAAATATGTGCCCGGCGGGGACTATGTGGTGATCAAGTTCGCCCGGTGGGCCTTTGAGAAATTCAAGGACAGCCAGGACAAGCTGGGCACCCAGATGCGCGCCGTGGGCGAGGTCATGAGTATCGGCAA
>CAZGVI010000045.1:0-30882 GCA_964529395.1 uncultured Acetatifactor sp. | reverse complement strand
TGGTTACTGAAACATTTTCAAAAAATGCAGTTAATTAAAAAGTGCTATACTAGTTTTAAAAGGACCGGAGATACCATGCAGGCAGTAAGCGTGACAAAGAGACAGGACGGAAAGGGCAAAAAGAGAAGAGGGACGATCCTGGCGGGGGTGGCTGTTTTGCTGCTTATCACTCTGGCTGTGGGCGGCTGGATCTATGTGGACAGCCTGGCCTATAAGCTTTGCAGGGTGGAGGCGGGAGTTGCAGTCGCCCCTTCTGATTTTCTGAAACAGGCGGATGAGGGAGCTTTTTTCACCGCTGACAGCCAGCCCTTTTCCACTGCGGAGCCGGGAGAATATCAGGTGAAGGTCAAAAGCGGGTGGTTCACCCATAGCTGCACGCTGGTGGTGGAGGATACCATCGCGCCGGTGGGAGAGGCGGTGCCCATCAGATTGGAGTTGGGCGAGATCTGCGAACCGGAAGTTTTTGTTAAAAATATCTCGGACGCTACAGCGGTGGAGATTTCCTTTGCACAGGAACCGGATTTTACCCGGGCCGGCAGCCAGGCGGTGCAGGTGGCCCTGACGGACAGGGGCGGCAATCGGACGGTGGTGGAGTCGGAGCTGTTTGTCTCCCCTGTGGTGGAAGAGCTGACGGTGGAGGCCGGGGAGGTGCCGCCTTCCGTAAGCCGTTTTCTGCTGGAGGATACGAAAGGCTCCTTTGTCACCAAAGTATCGGCTTTTGACTATCATGTGCCGGGGGATCACCAGGTGGTCATCCAAGTGGACGGTACGGAGTATACCTCTGTTTTACATATTATAGACACGATTCCTCCCAAAGCCAGGGTGCAGGATGTGGAGGGCTTTGCGGTGCTGCCTAGGAAGGCCGAGGATTTTGTCTCGGAGGTGGAAGACGCCACAGAGGTGACGGCAGCTTTCCGGCAGGAGCCAGATCTGACCCATATCGGCACGCAGCAGGTGGATATCGTGCTGACGGATGCGGGCGGCAACGAGACGGTGGAGACGGCGCGGCTTATCCTGCATGAGGACAGTGAGCCGCCGGTGATAGAGGGGGCCGCGGATCTGGTGATCTATGTGGGCGACGGCGTCTCCTACCGCAAAAATGTGACAGTGGAGGACAACTGTCCGGAAGGGCTGCGGCTGACGGTGGACAACAGCGGTGTCAACTTAAAGGAGCCCGGCGTTTATCCTGTGGTTTATACCGCGGTGGACGCGGCGGGCAATACGGCCAGTGTGACAGTGCAGCTCACCGTCATCGACCGGCTCTATACCATCGACGAGGTGAACGCTCTGGCGGACGCGGTGCTGGAAAAGATCATTACGCCGGAGATGACCGACCGGGATAAGGCGCTGGCGATCTACAACTATATCCGGCGCAATGTGGGATATATCAACCATTCCGAGAAGGGGGACTGGGTGAGGGCAGCCTACGAGGGACTTGCCAGAAGACAGGGAGACTGTTATGTGTACGCCAGCACCGCCAAAGCGCTGCTGACCAGGGCCGGGATCAAAAACATGGATATCGCCAAGATCCCCACCAGGAGGGAGCATTATTGGAACCTGGTGGATGTGGGGGACGGATGGTATCATTTTGACACGACTCCCAGGACGGATCACACGGTGTTTTTCCTGTGGACGGACGCCGACCTGATGGCATACTCCGCGCAGCATTATAACTGCCACAATTATGACCGTACTCTGTACCCGGAGATCAACTGAGAAAATACCCATTACATGGGGAAGAGGTAAGAATATATGAAGAAATTGGGTGTGCTTGGCGGCCTGGGCCCAATGGCATCGGTATATTTTTTACAACTGATCGTGCAGATGAGCCAGGCGCGGACAGATCAGGAACATATAGAGGTATTGCTGCACAGTGTGCCCCAGATCCCGGACAGAACCAGATATATTCTGGGGCAGAGCAGCGAGGATCCCGTGCCGCAGATGGTTGCGGCAGGCAGAGGGCTGGCCGTGCAGGGGGCGCAGGTTCTTGCCATTCCCTGCGTCACGGCGCACTATTTTCAGGAGCGGTTGGAGGCGCAGATCGGCATCCCCATATTAAACGCCATCGAGGAGACGGCTCTATACCTGCGGCAGGCGGGGATAAGCCGCGTGGGAATTCTGGCCACGGACGGTACGCTCTCCAGCAGGCTTTTTCAGACCTGTCTGGAAAAAAATGGGATCGGCTGCGTCACGCCCAGGGAGGAGGATCAGCGGGCAGTGATGCGCCTGATCTACGACAATGTAAAGGCGGGCAACCCGGTGGAATATCCGCTGTTTGAGGCTGTGGCAGAGCGGCTTTTTGCCCGGGGGGCCCAGGTCAATTTGCTGGGCTGCACGGAGTTGTCACTGATCGGGAGAGATCACATTCTGGGGCCGGGTTTTCTGGATGTGCTGGAAGTATTGGCAAGAAAAGCGGTTCTGTGCTGCGGCCGTCTGAAGGAAGAATATGAAAGTCTGATCACGGAGGCGAACTAACGGTCATGCAAAATCATGTATTGGATTATCTGGATCATATTGTCACCCAAAAGCCGGAAAAAACAGCGTTTTCCAACGGTGTGGAGGCGCTCACCTTTGCCCAGGTCTGGCAGCAGAGCCGGGCGGTGGGTACATTTCTGCACAATCGGGGAATCTATCATAAGCCGGTGGTGGTGTTTATGAACAAACACCCCAGGGAGATCACAGCGTTTTTCGGCGTGATCGCGGCGGGGGATTTCTATGTGCCCATAGACGAGGAGATGCCTGGGAGCCGGATACGGCTCATCCTTGAGAATGTACAGGCCCAGGTTCTGATCTGCGACAGTCAGACCCGGGAGATTGCGGAGAAATTTGACTTTGGCGGAGAGGTGGTTCTCTATGACGAGATCTGCCAGACGCCGGTGGATGAGGGGGCACTGAGCGATATACGCCGCCGGGCCATTGACACGGATCCCATCTACATCGTGTTTACCTCCGGTTCCACGGGCATCCCCAAGGGAGTGGCGGCCTGCCACCGCTCTGTCATCGACTATATAGAACAGCTCTCCGCCGTGCTGGAATTTGACGAGGATACGGTGTTCGGCAATCAGACGCCCCTGTATTTTGACGCCTGTCTAAAAGAACTGTATCCCACGCTGAAATATGGCGCGACCACCTACCTGATCCCCAGAGAACTGTTCATGCTGCCGGTAAAGCTGGTAGAATTTCTCAATGAGCATCAGATCAACACCATATGCTGGGTGGTGTCCGCGCTGACTATGATATCCGCTTTCGGAACCTTTCAGACGGTCACGCCCCGGTATCTGCGGACCGTAGCCTTTGGCAGCGAAGTCTTTCCCATTAAACAGTTCGCCGCGTGGAAGGCTGCTCTGCCCCAGGCAAAATTTGTGAATCTCTACGGTCCCACAGAGGGAACCGGCATGTGCTGCTACTATAAGGTGGAGCGGGACTTTGGGCCGGACGAGGCCATTCCCATCGGAGGGCCCTTTCCCAATACGGAGATCCTGCTGCTGAACGAGCATGATCAGAGAGCCGGGCAGGGGGAGATCGGAGAGATCTGTATCCGGGGAACTTCTCTGACCCTGGGCTACTACAATAACTTTGAAAAGACCCGCGAGGTATTTGTGCAGAATCCCCTGAACACCGCCTATCCGGAGCTGATCTACCGGACCGGTGACCTGGGCCGCTACAATGAGCGGGGGGAGCTGATGTTCGTCTCCCGCAAGGATTACCAGATCAAGCACATGGGGCACCGGATCGAGCTGGGGGAGATCGAGGCCAATGCCAATATGGTGGAAGGCGTCAGACTTTCCGGCTGTATCTATGATGACGCAAAGGGCAAGATCGTGCTGTTCTATGTGGGAACCGTGGAAGAGCGGGAGCTGGCGGCGGCGCTGCGGGAGAGACTGCCCAGATATATGATCCCCAACCGTATGATTCGCCTGGAACAGATGCCCCTTACGGCTAACGGGAAGATCGACCGCGTGACGCTGAAACGTCTGTCCGAGTCAGGCGTCTCCAAAACCGGGCAGGCGAGGTGAGGAGGCGGTTCGTAAACGCCTAATTAATAAAAGTGAGGAGAATGAAAATGGAAGAATTGTTGGAAATTCTGAAGGATCTGCACCCGGAGGTGGATTTTGAGACATGTGACACTTTGATCGACGATAAGATATTGGACTCCTTTGACATCGTTTCCATTATCGCGGAGATCAATGACCGCTTTGACGTGACGGTTACGGCGGAGAGGATCACTCCCCAGAACTTTAACTCCGCGGAGGCGCTGTACGCGCTGATCCAGGAGTTGGAAGATGAGGAATAAGTTACCATGCTTTTTACATCCTATTCGTTCTTAGGCTTTATTGCAGTATTGTTCCTGCTGTATTACCTGATTCCCCGGCGTATGCAGTGGGGGCTGCTTCTGATCGCCTCCTACCTGTTTTATTTTATCGCGGGGTCGTCCTGGCTGTTGTATCTGGCCGCCACAACGGCGTCCACCTATTTTGCGGCCCGCCGGATCCAGGAGGTGGGAGAGTGGCAGAAAGCCTACATAAAAGCCAATAAGGAGCGGCTTTCCGCCGAAGAAAAAAAGGCATATAAGGTGAAGATGAAGAGCAGGCAGCGGGGATGGATGCTGGCCTGTCTGCTGCTGAATCTGGGAATATTGGCGGTTGTGAAATACACCAATTTTGCCATAGCCAATATCAATGGGCTGCTGCGCCTCACGGGCAGCGCCGCCCGGCTGGATTTCTGGGATATCGCGCTGCCCATGGGCATTTCCTTTTACACCTTTCAGGCGCTGGGATATCTGATCGACGTTTACAGAGGAACGGTGGCGGCGGAGAAAAATCCCTTTCGGCTGGCGCTGTTCGTGTCCTTTTTTCCCCAGTTGATCCAGGGCCCCATCAGCCGTTTCGGCGATATGGCCAAGAGCCTGTATGAGGAACATGCCTTTGAGGCAAAACGGTTCTGCTACGGGCTGGAGAGGATCCTGTGGGGATATTTTAAAAAGCTGGTGATCGCGGATCGGATCCTGGTGGGAGTCAACACGGTGATCCGGGATACGGAAACCTATCAGGGAGCCTATGTGTTTGTGGGGATGCTCTTTTACGCGCTGGAGTTGTATGCGGATTTTACCGGGGGTATCGACATTACCATCGGCATTGCCCAGGCCCTGGGTATCCGGGTGACGGAGAATTTCAACCGCCCCTACTTCTCCAAGTCGGTGAAAGAATACTGGCGCCGATGGCATATCACCATGGGCACCTGGTTTACGGACTACATTTTCTATCCCATATCCGTCTGTAAGCCCATGCTGAAACTCTCCAGATCCGCCAGGGCGCGTCTGGGGGAAAACGTCGGCAAGCGTGTCCCCATCTATCTGTCCTCCTTTGCGGTCTGGCTGGCCACCGGTATCTGGCACGGGGCGAGCTGGAACTTTGTGGTGTGGGGACTGGGCAACTGGGCGGTCATCATGGTCTCCCAGGAGATGGAACCGCTGTACGCCCGGTTTCACAGGCGTTTTGACGTGCGGGACAAAGGGTGGTTCAAGCTGTTCCAGGTGCTGCGCACCATTCTTGTGATGAGCTGTCTGCGCACCTTTGACTGCTACCGGGATGTGCCGCTTACCTTCAGGATGTTCGGCACCATGTTTACCCGGTGGAACTGGCATATCCTGTGGGACGGCTCTCTGCTGGGCATTGGACTGAGCGCTGCGGATTATGTGATTCTGTTGGCGGGGCTGGCGGCGCTGGTGGCAGTGAGCCTGCTGCAGCGCGGGGGGAGCGTTCGGGACAGGATCGCCGCCAGGCCCTATCCGGCGCGCTTTCTGGTCTGGTATGGCCTGTTTCTGGCCGTGTTGCTGATGGGGGCTTACGGGGTTGGATATGACGCCAGCCAGTTTATCTACAATCAGTTCTGAGATGTGCGGGAAAGAGGGATGCGAGATGGGGCATATGGGATCGCGGAGACGCGCGACAGAGAGCGTGGGAAAAAGCCGGAGGCGTGTAGGTATAGTAAAATTGGTGGGCAGCGCCGCCATCGCGCTGTTGGGTCTATGGCTGCTGCAGAGGCTGCTGATGCCCAAATATGTGTCAGACGTGGTGGAGGGCGCGCTGATCGCCGAGTACTATTCGGAGGAAAAGGATCACGATGTGATCTTTATCGGAGACTGCGAAGTCTATGAAAATTTCTCCCCGGCAGTGCTGTGGCGGGACTATGGCATCAACAGCTATATCCGGGGCAGCGCCCAGCAGTTGATCTGGCAGTCTTACTATCTGCTGGAGGACACGCTGCGCTATGAAAAGCCGGATACGGTGATTTTCAATGTGCTGTCCATGCAGTATAATGAGCCCCAGAGAGAGGCTTACAACCGTATGACGTTGGAGGGTATGAGGTGGTCCTCCTCCAAGGCGGCCGCTATCGCTGTTTCCATGACGGAGGAAGAGCACTTTCTGGACTATGTCTTTCCGCTGCTGCGCTATCATTCCAGATGGAGCGAGCTGGAGGCGGAGGATGTAAAATATATGTTCGGTTCCCCCAAAGTCTCCCACAACGGCTATTATATGCGGGTGGATGTGAAACCGGCGGAAAACGTGCCGGAGGGCAGGATCCTGGCGGACTACCGCTTTGGGGACAATGCGTGGGAGTATCTGGACAAAATGACCGCGCTGTGTCGGGAGAACGATATCCGGCTGATCCTGGTAAAGGCTCCCAGCCTATATCCCTACTGGTATGACCAGTGGGAGGAGCAGATTGAGGATTACGCGGCCCGGAATGATCTGCTGTATATTAATTTTCTGGAGCTGGCAGATGAGACGGGGCTGGATTTTTCCACGGACACCTATGACGGGGGACTGCACCTAAACCTGTCCGGCGCGGAAAAGATCACGGCATACATGGGCGCTGTGCTGCGGCAGGAGACTGGCGCTGCGAACCGCCGGGGCGAGGAACATCTGGCCCGGGTGTGGGAGGAAAAGCTGGCGGCTTACGACCGGGAAAAAGAGCGGCAGTATGAGGAACTACGGCAAAACGGAGGATCGGACGATCTTTAAAGGGAGGATATGATGAAAAAAGTATTGGCAATGACTATGGCGGCAGCTTTGCTTTTGCTGGCGGGCTGCGGAGACAGTGAAAGGGTGATCAGCGGGGAAGTGGTGAATGTGACCACTGGCAGTCAGGTACAGGAGGTGACGGGAGAACAGGAGGGCCTTCAGCCCTCATCGCAGCAGGAGCAGACAACCGCTGTCAAGGGCTATGTGTTTGTCACAGGCGGCGTGACCGTGGAGATGGATGGGGATATGGCTCCCGTCTTGGCGGCTCTGGGAGAACCGGCATCCTATTTCGAGGCGGCCAGCTGCGCCTTTGAGGGGCTGGACAAGATCTATACTTACAACGGTTTTGAGATTGACACCTATCCTGCGCAGGATACGGACCTGGTGTCGGCGGTGATCCTGAAAGACGATTCCGTCACCACGGCCGAGGGGATATGCATCGGCGATTCTCTTGAAAAGCTGCTGGCGGCCTACGGGGAGGGAAACCAGGAGAACGGCATGCTGGTTTATGAAAAGGACGGCATGAAACTGTGCTTTATCCTGCAGGATGACAGCGTGATCTCCATTGAATACCGGTCCACGGCACTGTAGATCTGTATCAAACCCGCAAAATAGTACTGTGAAAATGGAAAAATCTATGTTATAATACCTCTGACGGCGTCTGTCCGGACAACTGGGTGCGGGCGTAAGGGCGTATAAGCAAAAAGCTATTAGAATTGGAGGAGGATATGCGATGAGCTATATGGACGAGTATCGGTTCTGGCTGGAAGACGACTATTTCGACCAGGACACCAAGAAAGAACTGGAGGCTATCGGCGGCAACGAGACAGAGATCGAGGATCGTTTCTACAAAGAGCTGGAGTTTGGCACCGGAGGCCTGAGAGGGGTGATCGGCGCAGGTACGAACCGTATGAACATTTACACTGTGAGAAAGGCTACCCAGGGCCTGGCCAATTATATTATCAAGCAGGGCGCGCAGAAAAAGGGCGTAGCCATTGCGTATGATTCCCGTTTTATGTCCCCTGATTTCGCGGATGAGGCTGCGCTGTGCCTGGCTGCCAACGGCATCAAGGCCTATGTGTTTGAGTCCCTGCGTCCCACACCGGAGCTGTCCTTTGCTCTGCGTACCCTGGGATGTACCGCGGGTATCGTGGTGACGGCCAGCCACAATCCCCCGGAGTACAACGGATACAAGGTATATTGGGAGGACGGCGCGCAGATCACTGCTCCCAAGGACAGGGAGATCATCGGTGAGGTGCAGGCCATCAAGGATTATCATACCGTGAAGACCATGGGCAAGGCTCAGGCGCAGGCCGAGGGTCTGTATCAGACCATCGGCAAAGAGATCGATGATGCCTACATGGTGGAGCTGAAAAAGCAGATCATCCATCCCGAGATCATCAAGGAAGTGGCGGACGATATCAAGATCGTATACACTCCCCTGTGCGGCACCGGCAATCTGCCCGTGAGAAGAGTGCTGTCGGAGCTGGGCTTTAAGAATGTATATGTGGTTCCCGAGCAGGAGAACCCGGATCCCAAGTTTACTACGCTGGACTATCCCAATCCCGAGGATCCCAAGGCATTTACCTATGCCCTGCGCCTAGCTAAGGAGAAGGACGCGGATATCGTGCTGGCTACAGACCCGGATGCCGACCGTTTGGGCGTATATGCCAAGGACGCCAAGACCGGCGAATATGTGGCCTTTACCGGCAATATGTCCGGCATGCTGATCGCTGAGTACATACTGCGTGAGAGGACGGCAAGCGGCACCATGCCGGAGAATCCCGCCATGGTGACCACCATCGTGACCACCAACATGACATTCCCCATCACCGAGAGATATCATGTAAAACTGATCGAGGTATTGACAGGATTTAAGTTCATCGGTGAGCAGATTAAGCTGTTTGAGCAGACCGGTTCCAACAACTATGTGTTCGGTCTGGAGGAGAGCTATGGCTGTCTGGCCGGCACTCACGCAAGGGATAAGGACGCCTGCGTTGCCGTGATGTGTCTGTGTGAGGTTGCCGCCTACTGCAAGAAACATGGCATGACTTTGTGGGATATGATGTTACAGATGTATGAGAAATACGGCTATTTCAAGGAGACACAGTACACCATCACGATGAAGGGTGTCAGCGGCGCCAAGGAAATAGCGGCTCTGATGGATAAGCTGCGCACCAATCCCCCCAAGGCCATCGGCGACGCCAAGGTGTTGAAGTTTAGGGATTATCAGGAAAACAGGGTAGTGGATATGGAGACCGGCGCGGTGTCCGAGACCGGTCTGCCCAAGTCTAACGTGCTGTATTTTGAATTGCCGAACAACTGCTGGTGTTGCGCCAGACCTTCCGGTACGGAGCCTAAGATCAAGTTCTATATGGGCGTGGTCGGCAGCAGCTTGGAGGACGCGCAGGCCAAAGTGGAGAAACTGACCGAGGACTTGAAAGCAATCTTATAAAAGATCCTTTTCCAGGAGCCGCCCCGCAAGGGGCGACTTCTGTGTTTGAAAGGTTGTGTGCGGTAGGGGACATACGGAATTTTATAGACGTTTGCGCAACTTCCTTTTTCCAGTATCGAATTGTGCATATTGTATATTCCATAAGCAGGCCTTCCGCAGCCGTCGGTACTCGGGGTTGCTTGCAACCCCTGTGCCGTATTTTGGCGCCTTATGTACCGCTACGGCGAGGACAGAGCGAGAGCGTGCCTGCGTTGGAGTATACAATATGTACAATGACACTGGCATAGTAACCGAGTTTCGCAAACGCCTATACGGAATTTTATATAGAAAGGAAACAAACCCATGGGCAGACTGAATATCCATAACCTGCGAAAAACCATATCATATCTGAAACGGAACGGATTGCGAGAGACATTGGTCACGATCCGGGAGCATCTGCCGCAGACTTCCCGGGAGACATATGTATATACTCCGGTAGCGGAGCAGGAGTTGGAGAGGCAGCGTCAAAGAGAATGGCGGGATCCGGTGACTTTCAGCATCGTGGTTCCGGCCTACCATACCCCGGAGCAATATTACAGGGAATTGTTGGAGTCCGTTCTGGCGCAGACCTATCCGCACTGGCAGTTGGTGATCGGCGATGCGGGAGATGAGGATAGTCTGGGGCGGCTGGCGGCATCCTATGGGGAGGAGCGTATCTGCTATCATCGTCTCTCCGGCAACCGCAGTATTGCGGACAATACCAACGAGACATTGCAGTGGGCCGTGGGGGACTATGTGGCTCTGCTGGATCACGACGATCTGCTGACGCCGGATGCCCTGTATGAGATGGCGGCGGCGATAGAGAGCGGGAAACAGGACGGCAGTCTGCCGCGGATGCTGTATTCCGATGAGGACAAGTGTGACGAGAACGCGCAGAGATTCTATGAACCCAACATCAAGCCGGATTTTAATCTGGATCTGCTGCTGACCAACAATTATATCTGTCATCTGCTGGTGATGGAGAGCGGACTGATAAAGGAGCTGGGATTGCGGGCGGAGTATGACGGCGCGCAGGATCATGACCTGGTATTGCGCGCGGCAGCAGGGCTCTGGCGCATTCCCGGCGCGATCCTTCACATTCCCAGAGTATTGTATCACTGGCGCTGCCACAGCGCCTCCACGGCGGCCAATCCGGAGAGCAAGCTGTACGCCTATGAGGCGGGAGTGAGGGCCTCGCAGGATTTTGCGGACAGACGGGGGTGGAAGGCCAGAGTATCCATGACGCAGCACATGGGATTTTCCCGCACGGAGTACGATCCTCCTGTCCTGGAGCAGCGCCGGGAGATCGGAGCCGTGGGCGGCAGAGTACTGGGCAAAGCCCGTCGTATCGTGGGCGGTATGATGGATGAGGCGGGACAGGTGCAGTATCTGGGACTGAAGGATGGTTACAGCGGCTATCTGAACCGGGCCCTGCTGGTACAACAGGTTCAGGCTCTGGATCTGCGCTGCCTGAAACTGAGCGGGCAATGCGGGGAACTGTTTTTACAGGTCACGGGGCAGGAATATGAGGAGGACGGGAGCACCGGCATGTATCGCTGGCAGAGCCTGCCGCCCGGCAGCGATCCCGCCGTCCTGGGGCTTAAGCTGAGCAGGGCGCTGAGAGAAGCGGGATATATTCTGCTGTGGGATCCGCAGATGGTGTGCGATCTGTGTTCGGAGGGGAATTGAGAAGGAAAATGTGTATATGAAAATAACAGTGATCATTCCCAACTATAAGGGGAAAGACTATATCAGGCCCTGCCTGGACAGTCTGAGGGAAGAGCAGGCAAGATATTCAGGCAGTGAGCCGGACGGCTCTCCGCTCTTTAAGGTTTTGGTGGTGGATAACGGCTCAACGGACGGCGGTCCTGAGATCGTCAGGCGGGAATATCCGGAGGTAACGCTCAAGGAACTTGCGGAGAATACCGGCTTTTGTCATGCCGTCAACCTGGGGATCCGGGCGGCGGACACCCCCTATGTGCTGCTGCTGAATAACGACACGGTGGTGAAACCGGGATTTATACAGGCGCTGCTCAAGCGCATGGAGTCCGACACGCGTATTTTTTCCGTCAGTCCCCTGATGCTGTCCATGGGGGACGAGTCTAAGGTAGATGACGCCGGAGACCGCTACAATGCGCTGGGGTGGGCCTTTGCCAGAGGAAAAGGGCGGCCTGCGGAGCGCTACCAAAAGCCGACCCGGATATTTGCGGCCTGTGGCGGCGCCTCGCTGTACCGCAGGGAGGCGGTGTTGGAGCTGGGCGGTTTTGACGAGAACCATTTTGCCTATCTGGAGGATATCGATATCGGCTACCGGGCCAGGATACACGGCTGGTACAATGTCTATGAACCCGGCGCCACGGTGCTGCATGCTGGCAGCGCTGTTTCGGGATCACGCCACAACGCTTTTAAAGTAAAGCTTTCCTCGGCTAACAATGCGTATATGATCGGCAAAAATATGCCGCTCTTACAGATTTTCCTGAATTTTCCGTTCCTTTTTTTGGGCTTTTGCATAAAAACGGTCTACTTTGCCAAGAAAAAAATGGGCATGCTATATTTGAAAGGATATGCGGAAGGAATCGCGAGATGCTTTGGAAATGCAGGGAAAGAGCATAAGGTACGTTTTAAATGGCATAATCTGTGGAATTACTGCTGCATTCAGGGCACGCTTTGGCTGGATATGGTCCGCATCTTCATAAAATCTTAAGTTGTTTCTGCGTCGGGATTCATGTAGAATAAGGTAAGATCAGAGAGACTTGAGGGCCTGACGGAGTGATGCCGTATGATAAAAGATAACCAGAAGGTGTTTAACAGGCTGCATGTGCTGATGGATATCATGATCACCGTGTTTTCCTATGCGCTGGCCTATTTTATCAAATTTTATATTATCGACGCCGCATCTCCTGAGGTGGGCGTCCTGCCCATAGGGGATTACTTCAGGGTGCTGCTTTTTCTGGTGCCGGCCTATGTGATCCTGTATTTTCTTTGCAATGTATATGGCCCGAAACGCACGGTAAAACGTCGGCATGAACTCCTGGCGATCATTCAGGCCAACACGCTGGGTATGGCTTTTTATATCATCATCCTCTATGTGGTGATCCGGGAGATCAACTACTCTCGATGGATGATGGCCATATTCTATATGCTGAATATCTGCATCACCTGTCTGAGCCGTATTGTACTGCGCAAGATGCTCAGGACTATCCGCAAAAAGGGGTATAATCTAAAGCATGTGCTGGTGGTGGGGTACTCCCGGGCCGCGGAACAATATATCGACAGACTCCTGTGGAATCCGCAGTGGGGGTATAAAGTCGCGGGTATTTTGGATGATACAGTGCCCAGCGGCACATTATATAAAGGTATCAAAGTGCTTGGCAGACTGGATAATCTGGAGATCATCCTGCCGCATCACGAGCTGGATGAGATCGCCATAGCACTGCCGCTGAAGGACTATGACAATCTGGAGCATGTGGTGAGCATCTGTGAGAAATCCGGAGTGCACACTAAGTTTATTCCGGACTATAACAGCGTGATCCCCACCAGGCCTTATACGGAGGATCTGATGGGTCTGCCCGTTATCAATATCCGCTATGTGCCCCTGTCCAACAACAGCAACAAGGTGATCAAGCGAGCCATGGATATCATGGGATCGGCCGTGGGTATCGTGGTGCTCTCGCCGCTGCTTTTGCTGCTGGCCGCCCTGGTCAAGATCAGCAGCCCAGGCCCCGTGATCTTCAAGCAGGAACGGGTAGGACTGCACAGTAAACCTTTTTATATGTACAAATTCCGCAGCATGGAACAGCAGTCGGAGGAGGAAGAGAAAAAAGCGTGGACGGTGCGGGATGACCCCAGAGTCACCGGCATCGGTAAATTTTTGCGCAGGACCAGTCTGGACGAACTGCCTCAGCTGTTTAACATTTTGAAGGGGGATATGAGCCTGGTGGGACCCAGGCCCGAGAGACCGCTTTTTGTAGAGAGATTTCGCGAGGAGATCCCCCGGTATATGGTAAAGCATCAGGTGCGCCCGGGGCTTACCGGGTGGGCGCAGGTCAATGGGTTTCGTGGGGACACTTCGATCAAGAAACGCATAGACTATGATATCTATTATATTGAAAATTGGACCATAGGTTTTGACATAAAAATAATCTTCCTGACATTTTTTACGGGTTTTGTAAACAAGAACGCCTATTAGCAAGACCCATGCAAGATATGACGCATTACGGAAGGATAGGAGAACAGGGATGGAGACAAAAGCAAACAAAACAAAAGGAAGATCCAGAAAGTCTAAAAGAATATCGCGCATGATCATTTTTTCCATGGAGATCCTGGTGATATTGGTAATGCTTCTGGTGGTGGTAAAGGTCTTCCAGATGACGGACTCGAACGCGGAGGGCGGCAGCGGTGGACCCCTGATCTTTGAGCCGGCGGGAGGGGAGAATACGGAAGGCGGTTCGTCCCTTCCTCCTCAGGAGGATTTTGTGGTAAACGACGCTGTGAAGGAAGACCCCGTCATGAAGAACTACTGGAATATAGCGCTGTTTGGCGTGGATGCCACCAATTCCACGGAATTGTATAAGAGCAGCCGCAGCGACAGTATGATGATCGCCTCCATCAACCTGGAAACAGGGGAGATCAAGCTGGTGTCCGTGTTCCGCGACACATATCTTAATATCGGCAGTGACCGGTATAAAAAAGCCAATCAGGCATACAGGGTCGGCGGCGCGGAGCAGGCCATCGCCATGCTGAATATGAATCTGGATCTGGACATCAAGGATTTTGTGACAGTGAATTATCAGGCGGTCATTGATGTGGTGGACGGCCTGGGGGGAATCTGGATGGATATAAGCGAAGATGAGATCACTCATCTGAACAACTATCAGGCCAGTATCATCCGGGATACTATGCCAAACAGAGATATGGATGACTATGTCTCGGTGACAGAGGCAGGGTATCAGCGGCTGAACGGTCTGCAGGCTGCGGCTTACTGCCGTATCCGGTATACCAGAGGCGATGACTTCAAGCGCACAGAGCGCCAGAGGGCAGTGCTGCAGGCCATAGAGGATCAGGCCAAGAAGGCCGATCTCAATACGCTTGCCAGTCTCTTTACAAAAGTCATGGAGAACGTGTATACTTCTATTAAGTCGGACGATATCCTGACTATGATAAACAACATTAGCAGTTATCAGATCGTGGACGAGGGCGGGTTCCCCACAGACAATATGCGTACCACCGGCACTATAGGCGCCACCGGCAGCTGTGTGGTTCCTCTGGATCTGGAGTCCAATGTGGTCTGGCTGCACCAGTTCCTGTTTGGAGACGAATCTTACCAGGTGACAGCGGAGGTCAAAAAGTACAGTGACATTATCAAGTCCGATACCAGTCCTTATCTGAATCAGTGAGATATACGGGGGAGCTGACGAAAGCTCCCTTTCTCTTTGAAAATAAACTTTCAGAGATTGGTGGATAAGCCCGCTGAAACGGGCGCAGGGGTATAAACATGAACGTAGATGTCATCATTCCTGTATACAGGCCGGATCACACATTTTTGGAGCTGATAGAGAGACTGGAAACACAAACCATGCCGGTCCGGCGTATCATAATCATGAATACAGAGGAAAAATATTTCACGCAGTTGATCTATGGAACCAAGTTTTTGGAACAGCACCGTCAGGTGTCGGTCTTTCATCTGTCCAAGAAGGAGTTTGATCATGGACGCACCCGGGCGCAGGGGGTGTCCAGATCCGATGGGGAAGTCTTTGTCATGATGACCCAGGACGCCATGCCGGCGGATTCGCGGCTGATCGAGGAGCTGACAGCGGCGCTGGCGGCGCAGAACGTGGCGGCGGCGTATGCCAGACAGCTTCCGGCCCAGGGCGCGGGTCCGGTGGAAACCTTTATGCGCGGTTTTAATTACCCGGAGGTCTCCCGGATCAAATCCCAGGAGGATCTGCCCGAACTGGGGATCAAGACCTATTTCTGTTCCAACGTATGCTGTGCGTACAGGCGGGATATCTATGATAAGCTGGGAGGGTTTATCCGCCACGCTATCTTCAACGAGGATATGCTGTACGCGGCGAAGGCGGTGCAGTCCGGATACCGGATCGCCTATGCGGCAGACGCCAGAGTGATCCATTCTCATAATTATACCTGCGGGCAGTTTTTTCACCGGAATTTTGATCTGGGGGTATCGCAGGCGGATCATCCGGAGGTGTTCCGTGCCGTGCCGTCCGAGGGAGAGGGCATCCGCAGTGTCAAAATGGCTGCCGCCTGGCTGCGTGGGCAGAAACAGAGACGGCGGATACCGGGGCTTATAGCGCAGAGCGGGTGCAAATACGTCGGATACTGGCTGGGAAAACATTACAGGAGATTACCTCACAGACTGGTGCTTGCCTGCACTGCAAACAGAGAATACTGGGAGCAGGAGAGCAGGCGCAGGGATGTGGCGGGGATTGATGCCGCCCGGGGCTATGGCAGGACCGAGCAGGAGACGAAATAGAAGGTAAGGGATCAGGAGGAAAAAATATGTGTGGAATCGTAGGATATATCGGCAGCAAGCAGGCGGCCCCCATCATTTTGGACGGTCTGGCCAGACTGGAGTACAGAGGATATGACTCTGCGGGCATGGCTATATTTGACGGAGAACATATCCGTGTGAAAAAGGCAGTGGGGCGTCTGAAAGTGCTGGAGAACCTGACCCGGGGCGGTGAGACCATGAAGGGCTGCATGGGGATCGGCCATACCAGATGGGCCACGCATGGCGCCCCCAGCGACACCAATTCCCACCCCCATCTGAATACGTCCGAGACGATTGCCGTGGTACATAACGGCATCATAGAGAACTATATACCGCTGAAGAAGAAACTCACGGACAAGGGATACACATTCGTATCGGAGACGGACACGGAGGTTTTAGCACATCTGTTGGATTATTATTACAAGGGCAATCCGCTGGAGGCCATCACGAAAGTGCTGCACCGCGTGGAGGGGTCCTACGCCCTGGGAATCCTGTTTGCGGAATTCCCGGATGAGATCTATGCGGTGAGAAAGGACAGTCCTCTGATCGTGGGTGCCTCCTCCGACGGCTGCTTTATTGCCTCTGACGTTCCCGCCATCCTGAAATACACCCGCACTGTATATTATGTGGAGAATCAGGAGGTCGTAAAACTGGGTAAGGACAGTATGCAATTCTATTCTGTGGATCAGGAAGAGATCACCAAGGAGCCCGTTACCATTGACTGGGATGCCAACGCGGCGGAAAAAGCAGGATATGAGCATTTCATGCTGAAGGAGATATATGAGCAGCCCAAGACCATTGCCGATACCATATCTCCCCGTCTTCAGGGGGATCAGGTGGTGATCGACGAACTGCATATGACGGATGAGGAGCTTGCCGCTGTGAAGAGGCTGCATATCGTGGCCTGCGGATCCGCCTATCACGCAGGAGTCACCGGAAAATATGTGATCGAGGGACTGGCCCGGATCCCGGTGGAAGTGGATGTGGCCAGCGAATTCAGATACCGCGATCCCATCATGGAGGAGGGGAGTCTGGTCATTGTGATCAGCCAGTCCGGCGAGACGGCGGATACCCTGGCGGCTCTGCGGGAGTCCCGGGCCAGAGGGTACAAGGTGCTGGGCATTGTGAATGTGGTGGGCAGTTCTATCGCCAGAGAGGCGGACGCCTGCCTGTACACCTGGGCAGGCCCGGAGATCGCCGTAGCTACCACCAAAGCATACAGCGCTCAGCTGGTGGCGCTCTATATGCTGGCGATCAAGCTTGCGCTGGTGAAGGGAACCATCGATGACGCGGCAGCAGCGGCGCTTATTAAGGATCTGCGCACCCTGCCCGATCAGATTGAACTGCTGCTGGGACAAAAGGAGAAGATACAGCGTTTTGCCAACCGCTATGTGGGAGCCAGGGACATTTTCTTTATCGGAAGAGGCATCGACTATGCCATCTCTCTGGAAGGCTCGTTAAAATTAAAAGAGATCTCCTATGTACATTCGGAGGCATACGCGGCGGGAGAGCTGAAACACGGCACGATCTCTCTGATCGAAGACGGCACATTGGTGGTGGCGGTGTCCACACAGCCGAAACTGTACCAGAAGACCATCAGCAATATCGTGGAAGTAAAGGCCAGAGGCGCCTTTGTCATGGCGGTGACCAACGAGGAAAATAAAGCCATGGAAAAAGCCAGCGACTATTGCGTTTATCTGCCGGAGACCAATCCCTGGTTTGCCAACTCCCTGGCGATCATTCCGCTGCAGCTCTTTGGCTATTATGTCGCGGTGGGCAAGGGCTGCGATGTGGATAAACCGCGCAATCTTGCCAAATCTGTCACTGTAGAATAAACGTTAAAAAAGCAAAGATTTATTGCGGGAAAATATTGAGATCGGCACCGGAATAGAAATGATTTTTCACAGGAGATTAATAGTTTCATCACAATTTCATCACAAATGGCCGCTATACTAAGTGGCATAAGATAAGTAAAGGAGGAACTGTTATGTACGAAAATGAAATTTATTCCGGTGAGCGTACCGGCGACCATACAACCGGTACCTATCAAAGCTATCAAGACCGAGCATCCCAGGGTGGATACGGCAATATCCCGCAGGAGCCCGAGAAAAAGAAGAAACGCTCCGGCGGCTTTGGCAGGAAACTGTTGCTCTGCGCCTGCCTGGGACTCTGCTTTGGCCTGTTCGGGGGCCTGGGTCTGTATGCCGTACAACAGGTCACAGGCATGAGTTTTGAAAATCCTTCCCGGGAGGAAAGCAATGTACAGGGAATGGCGCAGCCCACTCCCGCACCTGTGGCGGACGTGAAATTGACTACAACGGACGGTACGCATATCGTCAGCTCAGATGTGTCCGACATGGTGGAGGAGGTCATGCCGGCCATGGTGTCCATTGTTAAGGATTACACGGAGACTTCCAGTTTCTGGGGACGCACCTATTCCGAGGATAAGCAGGGCAGCGGTTCCGGCATTATCGTGGCGCAAGGAGACACAGAGTTGATCCTGGTGACCAATCATCACGTGGTGGAAGGCGCCGACAAACTGACGGTAGTATTTATCGATGGCAGCACGGCGCAGGCTCAGATCAAGGGCAGTGATGCGGATATGGATCTGGCGGTGATCGCTATTCCCATGGACAGTCTGGAGGAGGAGACCAAAAACGCTATTGCCGTGGCGCGGCTGGGCGATAGCGAATCCCTGCGGCTTGGCGAACAGGTGGTGGCTATCGGCAACGCTCTGGGATACGGACAGTCCGTATCCGGCGGCTGGGTCAGCGCTCTGGACAGAGAGGTTACCTACAGCGACGGCACAAGCGGTAAGTTTATTCAGACCGATGCCGCCATCAACCCCGGCAACTCCGGCGGTGCGCTGGTAAATATGAACGGGGAAGTGATCGGTATCAACTCCAGCAAGATCGGCGGCGCGTATGTGGACGGTATAGGCTTTGCCATCCCCATCTCCTCGGCCCGTCCCATCATAGAGAATCTGATGACCAAGGAGACGCGGTTCAAGGTGGCGGAGGGCGAGACCGGCTATATGGGTATCAGCCTGCAGACCGTGACTCAGGAATTTGCGTATATGTACGGTGTGCCCGAGGGTATTCTGATAACGGAGATTGAGGAAGGTTCTGCCGCGGACAAAGGCGGTATGCTGAGCGGAGATATCATTACCCGTTTTGAAGGAGAGAAGATCGTATCCTATGAGGATCTGCAGGAAGTCCTGCAATATTATGGCCCCGGCGCCAATGTGACTGTGGTGGTGAAACGTCTGCTGCAGGGCAGCTATCAGGATGTGGAACTGGAGCTGACATTGGGAGAAAGGCCCTGATGTGCCAAACTATTCCTTTATAAAAAGTTTACTTGTGCAGTGATGAAATATCCTATATAATAAACCCGGAAGAACACTTTCCGGGTTTATATTTTGAGTCTCATTCACGTGAACGATACATCAGGTGCCGCTCCTGTCCGGGCATTGGGGTAATGCCGCGGGGCACAGTGGAAAATAATGCGGCGGAAAGAGGTTAGAGATGGCAGATAAGTACGATCAGGAAGAAGAATTGGAAGAGCTGGAGGAGTCCGCATCGGAGAAGACGGACGGCGAGGACGGCAAAAAGGGAGAGTCGGATAAAAGCGGCGATTACGAGGATGTATGTTTTGTCTGCCGCAGACCGGAGAGCAAGGCGGGAAAGATGTTCAAACTCCCCAACAATATCTGTGTCTGCGACGACTGTATGCACAAGACCATGGACGCGGTGAGCCAGTTTGACTATCAGGGCGTGCTCAGCGATCCCCAGTTCCAGAAGGATATGGACAACATGCTGAAGGGCAACGGCATGGCCAATATCCGTTTTGTAAACATAGCGGATCTGCAGGGAGAGGGCGGTATTCCCAACAAGCAGAAGATCAAGAAAAAGAAAAAACAGGAGAATGCCCAGCCGGTATTGAACATCCGGGACATTCCCGCGCCCCACAAGATCAAGGCAAGTCTGGACGAGTATGTGGTAGGGCAGGAGCACGCCAAAAAGGTGATCTCCGTGGCGGTGTACAATCACTATAAGAGGGTGGCCACAGGCACTATGGATGAGATCGAGATAGAAAAATCCAATATGCTGATGATCGGGCCTACCGGCTGCGGCAAAACTTATCTGGTCAAGACCCTGGCCAGACTGCTGGATGTGCCGCTGGCCATAGCGGACGCCACTTCCCTCACCGAGGCCGGATATATCGGGGACGATATAGAGAGCGTCATATCCAAGCTGCTGGCGGCTGCGGACAACGACGTGGAGAAAGCGGAGAGAGGTATCGTGTTCATAGACGAGATCGACAAGATCGCCAAGAAAAAGAACACCACCTCCCGGGACGTGAGCGGGGAGAGCGTGCAGCAGGGCATGTTAAAACTGCTGGAGGGAGCCGAGGTGGAGGTGCCGGTGGGCGCGAACAGCAAGAATGCCATGGTGCCGCTGGCTACCGTAAACACCAGAAATATCCTGTTCATCTGCGGCGGCGCTTTCCCTGATCTGGAGGATATCATAAAGGAGAGGCTGACCAAGACGGCCTCCATCGGTTTTAACGCCACGTTAAAGGACGCTTTTGACAAGGAAAAAAACATACTGTCCCATGTGACCGTGGAGGATCTGCGGAAGTTTGGCATGATCCCGGAGTTTATCGGAAGACTGCCTGTGATCTACACATTGGAGGGGCTGACCCAGGAAATGATGGTCAAGATCCTGAAGGAGCCCCGCAACGCCATACTGAAACAGTATCAGAAACTGCTGGAGCTGGACGAGGTGAAACTGGAGTTTAATGAGGACGCGCTGGAGGCTATCGCGGAGAAAGCCATGAAACGGGATACGGGCGCCAGAGCTCTGCGCTCCATCATAGAAGAATTTATGCTGGATATCATGTATGAGATTCCCAAGGACGATAACATCGGAAGGGTGACCATTACCCGGGAGTACATCGAGGGCAAGGGAGGCCCCATCATCGATATACGCAGCAATATGCTGTTGGAGAGCAGCGATACTCTCAAAGAATACGCCCAGCCCTGAGCGGTTATGGAGGTGCCCTGGCAGATATAAGCCTGCCGGGGCCTTTTTGCGGTCTCATATATTTCCTGTGTCCTGAGGCGGAACCTTTGGGGCGGATCGGCATAGAATAGCCATAAGGGATCAGGAGCAGAACGGAGAAAAATATGGATTGCAGAGACAGGATATTGTCTGACGACTATGTGGATATCGTGGTGGACTTTCCGGTGGATATTCTTTTGACGGAGGGGGCGGATATCTGTTATATTCCTCTTGGCGACGGTTATTCGGTGATATATGACAATCTGCTGACGGCAAGAAACCGCTGGCGGGGGCCTTATCAGTACCGGTTTACACCCAAGGTATATGGGTTGATGGAGATAGGCGATATGAAAACGGGGGGCGGGGAGGTGCGGGCGGCGCAGCTCTTTCAGGAACCCTTTGACCCAACGCCGCTGATATCCAGCGGTATCCTGTCCGTCCAGAGGGAACCCCTGAACCTTACGGGCAGGGGGTGCATTTTCTGCTGCATAGATACAGGCGTGGACTATACTTCTCCGGTCTTCCGCAATGAGGACGGCAGCACCAGAATATTGGAGATCTGGGATCAGACCATTCAGGACGGGCCATCTCCCCGGGAATTTAACTTTGGCACTATCTATACCCGAGAACAGATCAATGAAGCCTTGCAGGCGGAAGATCCCTACAGTATCGTTCCCAGCCGGGATGAGCTGGGACATGGCAGCGCTTTGGCAGGAGTGGCGGCGGGCAGCAGTTTGGGCAATGGAAGCCTATATCTGGGAGCGGCGCCCCAGGCGGATATTCTGGTGGTGAAACTGAAACAGTGCAAACCCTACCTGAGACAGTACTTTTTTTTGCCGGAGGACGTTCCCGCATACACGGAAGCGGATATCATGCTGGCGATCCGATATGCGGACTCCTTTGCGGAGGCATTTAGGAGGCCGGTGGTGATGTGCCTGGGAGTGGGAACCAACATGGGCGATCACGACGGAAACGGCTTTTTATCCAGATATCTCAGCTGTATGGGAGGCTATCGCAGCCGGGTCATGGTGGTGGCGGGAGGTAATGAGGGCAATGCGGCTCATCATTTCTTCGGGCAGATCCCCACGGATCTGGGCAGAGTGGACAGCTACAGAGATGTGGAGGTGCGGGTGGCCGAGGGGGTAAACGGATTTATCATGGAGTTCTGGGGCAGCGTGCCGGATCTGTTCAATGTAACCATCCGTTCACCGGGAGGAGAGACGATTCCTCCCATCCGTCTGGGGGTGGAGGGGGAGAGTACTCATCGTTTTATCTATGAGCGGACGGTGATTACGATTCAGAGCGTGCTTGTGGAGGCCAATACAGGGGAACAGCTGGTGCTGTTCCGGGTGTCTCAGCCCACTGCGGGGATCTGGAATTTCCGGGTGTCTGCGGCGGGGCAACTGTATAACGGCAGCTTTCACCTGTGGCTGCCCATCACGGATTTTATCTCGGCGGAGTGCTATTTCCTGAGTCCGGACCCTTACACCACCCTCACAGAGCCCTCCATGGCCGACCGGGTGATCTGTGTATCCACCTACAACGACGCAAACAACAGCTTTTTTCTGGAATCCGGCAGGGGCTTTGCCCGAATGGGGCAGATCTGTCCGGATATTGCCGCTCCCGGCGTGAACATCTCCACCATCTACGGGCGGCGCACCGGCAGCAGCCTGGCTGCGGCGTTGACGGCAGGGGCTGCCGCACAGTTCATGCAGTGGGCTGTGGTGGAGGGCAACAGTCTGCTGGCGGAGACGGAGGAGGTGCGCAATTATTTTATACAGGGAGCGGTCAGAACTGCGGAGATTGCGTATCCATCGAGAGAATGGGGCTATGGCCGCCTGAACCTGAGACGGGTGTTCGATGTGCTGGCGGGGGTTACGGGGGGATGATTTAGAAGAGGCTGTCGCATTTATGCGGCAGCTTGTTTTTTGCGATCCTTTCTATATTGCTGCCAGTCATATAGAGGGTGGGTTCATTTAAAACCTATATGCGTATAGGTGCGGGATATCAAGCGCACTTGTTTATAAGCAGCGAGTGTGGATATTTATTTCACAGATTTTTATTGGGCTGTCGGTCTATAGAGGAGAGTACTTTTGGCGGTCTTAAACTATGCCTGTGTGGTTGGCGCATATTTTATGCGACATAAAATCCTATAAATATGTTACAAAAGAGTTGAAATATGGAATCAAATAATATTTTATTAAATAAAACGTGTATGAGAGGGGAAATAACAAATGAAAACCAAACAAATGAGTGCTAAGCTGAGAAAAGCAATGGTCTCCCTGTTGACGGCGACGCTGCTTTTGTCGGATCACACGGTTCTGTACGCCGCCGAGACCGGCGCTGTCCAGGCCGCCAGTGGGGACAATGCACAGCAGATTGAGTTGGAAGAAAACACGGGTACTGTCTCCGGCGGAGATGTGGGGGATGACACAGAAGCCGGAAAGGGAGAAAAGCCTGCCGAAAATACAGGAAACGTTACTGAGCCTGTAGATAACCCGGATGAATCGGAGGATATTTCCGAAACTGTCTCCAGCGCAGATATGGAAACCGTTTCTGGCGGAGACGCACTGAAACCCGGTCGTCTCCCGGAGGCGTTCTATGAGGAGGAGAAACCGGAATCTTACGGTACGCTGGTTTCTTACGACCAATACAGCCGCACCTACCATGTGGACGGGAATCGCTATGTGACCGTGGTGGGCAACGACGGAGCCACTTACATAGACGATGACGGCAGTCTGCGGCCTGTGGATAACACATTGGAAAAAGATACCACCGCAGTCTTTGGGCTGTTCGGCGCAGAAGAAACCAGCTACATAAACAGGGCCAATGATTATACGGTAGTCCTGCCGGAAAACATTGACAGGGAGCAGGGGAAGGGCATCACCATCGCCAACGACGAGGCTGTGATCACCCTGTACCCGGCGGAGGGCGATTTTACGGGCGGGCTGGCAAAAGACAACGCCGTCCGCTACAGCGAAGTGTTCCCCGGCGTGGACTATCAGTACACCGTGCTGGGAAACAGCGTAAAAGAAGATATCATCCTGCTGGAGAGGGGAGAGAGAAACAGCTTTTCCTATCTGATCGATCCCTGCGGCCTGGCGGGAGAAATTCGCAGCAACACCCTGTACCTGTATGAGCCGGGGACAGATCCGGAGGCGGAGGCCGTCTTTGTGGTGGAGGCTCCGGAGATGATGGACAGCGCCGAGGAGATCAGTTTTGGCGTCAGCATGTCCATGGAGGAGCAGGAAGAGCTGCTGCTGGTGACGGTGACGTCGGATGAAGAGTGGCTGTCCGCCCCGGAGAGAGTATATCCCGTGCGCATTGACCCCACGGCCATTCAGGTGACCGGCAGCGCTATCCGCATGACCTGTGCGGAGGAGGGAAGTCCCAATACCATAATCGGTGATAATCAGTACCCTTTTGTGGGCTATGACGACGGTGTCACCTCCGGCACCTATGCGGGATTTGGCAGCCGCCACCTCAACTGCAGAACCTACTTTGCCATAGACTATGACTTCAATTCCCTGCTGTCCGAGGCGGAGATCGTGTCAGCTACATTCCAGGTGACACAAAAGACAAGATGGAGTAAGGGAAAGAGCAAATTCGGCATTTATGGCGTGGAAGAACCCTGGGAAGTGAGGAGCCTTACCTGGAACAACCAGGTAAGCTATACTCACCGTTTCCTGGATGCCCAGTATGCTAGCGCCGTCAGAGGGGAAACCGTCTCCTATGACGTGACAGAGGAAGTCAGCGCATGGATCAACGGCACGGAAGAAAATCACGGTTTTGTCATGAAGGCTCAGGTGGAGGCCTCCAATAAGGAGCAGGCAGCGGCGGGTGTCAAGATGCAGTGCGAGGTGCTGTATAACGGTGCGTCCGCCAAGTATGCGCCCAAACTGATCCTGTCCTGGACCGGGGAACTGACAGATCTGGATTCTCTGAGCCTGGATGATACCACCATTGACATCTATCCCGTGGTGGAGAGGAAAGGGGATAAATCCACCAACACACTGGGCGTTGTGGCTCACGGCCAGGCCAAAGCCGGAAGTATCGTACACTATCAGCTTATCAACGGCAGCACCGGGGAAGTGTAGGCCCAGACCAGCCTGATCTATCCAGACTCCGAACTCTATGCAGGGGCTTTCCCCACGGCTGTTGCTTATAACAGACGCTTATCCAACTGGCAGAGCGAGGTATTCTCGAACCTGACGCCGGGCCAAGTCTATTACATTAGCGCCTATGCGGAGGGATTAATGACCGATCCTCTCATCCCCGGCTCAGAGGGCGTGATGGGCGTGGGAGCCACGGTGACCAGCGAACCTTTCCTGATCTATGAGGAGGGCGCATTTGATCTGATTCCCCGCATTGCCCTGCACTATGGGGTGGATGTGAATACCATCATGGCGGATATGCAGATGCAGGACGCCCTGACCGTGGAGGGGAACCGGCTCTTTATCCGCAACCCTCAGAATACAACACCCTATGAGGCGGGAGAACTGTCCGACTACTGGAGAGCCGTGCTGGACGGGCTGCTCCTGGGTCGGGCGGAAAACTGCGTCTTTGGCTTTGAGCCGGTGAACTTGAACACCGGTAACTTTTACATGGAGCAGACAGATGCAGAGATCACAGATATCGGGGGAAGTTTTGCCTTTACCAGACAGTACAACTCCAAGGGCGCCGGTTACGCGGGCAGCCTGGGGTATGGGTGGAGTACGCCCTTTGACGAGCGGCTGGGCGAGCTTTCCGACGGCACAGTTTTATGGCTTTCCGGCACCGGCAGTATTGTGGCCTTTCAAAAAACGGCGGAGGGCTATGCGGCTCCCGAGGGCTATGACTATGCGCTGGCAGAGGAGGGAGACGGCTTTGTCCTGACAGACTTGGGCAGCCTTCAAAAGCACCTGTTCAACGCCTATGGGATGCTGACAGGACTGGAAGATATCTATGGAAACAGAACCACTCTGTGCTACGACATGGACTACCGCCTGAGCGCCATTACATCCCCCTCCGGAAAGAACTATCTCGTTACTCTGGATGAAAAAAACAGGATCACACAGATCAGTCTGCCGGACGGCAACCATATCGGTTATACCTATGACGGGGCGGGAAATCTGACCACCGTGACAGACGCAGCGGGAGACCGGCGCAGCTATACCTATGACGCAGAGCACCGGATGACGGCGTGGCAGGACGAGAACGGTCACTGCGTGGTGTCAAATGTCTATGATGCAGAAGGACGTGTCACAGAGCAGACCGACGCAGAGGGCGCAGTCATAACCCTCTCTTACGGCGAGGGCAGCACCACCGCTGTGGATGCTAACGGAAATACCACCGTCTATACCTACGACGATCAATTTCGTACCACCGAGATCGCCTATCCCGACGGCACAACGGAAAGCCGCACTTACAATGGGGAGGGGTATCTGTCCTCCGTGACGGACAGGCAGGGCGTAACCACCGCCTATACCTATGACGGCAACGGAAATTTGCTGACCCAGACCAGACAGGACGGCGCCGTGAGACGCTACACCTACACCGGAGACGGACAGATCGCCTCCGTGACGGAGTATGACGGCGGCGTGACTTCTTATACATACGATGAAAAACACCGACTGTCCTCCGTTACGGACCCGGAGGGCGGCGTGACCCGCTATGCCTATGACGGACAGAACCGTCTGACCGACGAAACAGACGCCAGAGGAGCTGTGACCTCCTATACCTACGACGGCGCCTGCGTCACATCCATGACAGACCCTGAGGGCGGCGTATGGAATTTTGCCTATGATGCCATGAACCGTCTGACCCGGACCGCCGATCCTCTGGGCGGGGTAACCACCCGGACCTACAACGCAAAAGGCTGGTGCGTGGGCGAGACAGACGCAGCCGGAAACACCACCGCATATACCTTTGACCCGGCGGGAGCGGTGACGGCCATCACGGACAGGGAAGGACAGAAGAGCGTCTTTACCTATGACAGGATGAACCGGATGCTGCAGGGGACAGATCCATTGGGAAATACTCTCAGCTATACCTATGACGCAAACGGCAACCGGCTGACGGAGACCAATGCGGAGGGCCATGTGACCTCCTACACCTACGACGCCATGAACCGCCAGCAGAAGGTGACCGGACCGGAGGGCGGTGAGACTGCTTATACCTATGACCGTGGAGACCGGGTGGCCAGCGAGACTGACCGGCTTGGCCATACCAGCCTTTCCGCCTATGACGCCGTGACAGGAGGTCTCCTGACAGAGACGGACGAGCGGGGCCATGTGACCGCTTACGAAAACGATGTGTGCGGCAGAACCACAAAGATCACCTACCCGGATGGCAGTACAGTGTCCTATACCTATGATCTTCTGGGACGAGTGACCGAGGTGACCGACCCGCTTGGCACCACCACCAGACTTGCCTATGACCAAAACGGCAACCTGCTCCGGCTCTGGGATGACGAGAGCCGGGTATATACCTACGCATACGACAAGTTAAACCGTCTGGTAAAATCCACAGACCCCATGGGCGGCACAGTGCTGTATACCTATGACGCTCTGGGCAACCTGCTGTCCGTGACGGATGAACTGGGAAATACCACGGATTATGGCTATGACGCTTTAAGCCGCCTGGTGTCCGTGACAGACGCCCTGGGCGGAAACAGCGCCTACACCTATGACCGTGAGGATCGGGTACTTTCCATGGTTACACCGGAGGGCAGAGAGACTGCTTTCACCTATGATGCCATCGGACAGATGACGGAGGCCCGGGACGCCTCCGGGAACAGCAGTACCTACACTTACGATAAGATCAGCCGGATCACCGGTATAGCGGATACGGCAGGCCGCTTTATGGCCTACACCTACGATGGAAACAGCAATCTTTTAGAGGCTGTGGATGCTCTGGGAAATGCCCACAGCTACCAGGTAGATACGGAGGGTAACCTGCTGACGGACACCTACCCCAATGGGGAAAAGGACAGTTATACCTACCTGGCCACAGGGGAAGTGGCTACCTATACAGACCGATACGGCATACAGACCACGCTGGACTATGACTCCATGGGCAGGGTAGTGGAGGCCGCCGACACCGCCGGAAACCGGATGACCTACGCCTATGATGCGGCGGGCAACCTGACCGGACAGACTTTGCCCGGAGAGGCGCTTTATGCCTATGCTTATGACGCCTTGAACCGCCTTACCCGGAAAATAGATCCGGAGGGAGCCGCCACCACATTTGCCTATGACGGAGATGGCAACCTGACGGCGCAGACAGACGGAAACGGAGTGCGGACAGCCTACAGCTACGATGCTCTGAGCCGTCTGACAGCATATACTGATGGAAACGGCGGACAGACACGGTATGCCTATGACAGCAGGAACAACCTGACCGCCATCACTACCCCGGAGGGGATCACGGAGCGGTACGGCTACGATGCCGTGGGAAATATCCTCACCGTGACAAACGGCATGGGGGAGACCTGGCAGTATGAATATGACTCCCTGTACCGGCTGGTGAAACAGATCTCTCCCCTGGGAGCTCAGGAGAACTATACCTATGACCGTCACGACGTGGTAACAGAGGTCACGGATGCCCTGGGCAGCGTGACGCAGTACCAGGTGAACGCAAACGGCCAGGTGGTAAGGAAAACCCTGCCCGGCGGCGGTGTCTACAGCTATGCCTATGATGCGGCCCACAGGCTGACAGGGATCACCACCCCGCTGGGATATGAGACTATCTTTACATACAATGCCGGGGACGATATCATCCAAGAGGAGGACAACCTGGGCAGAACCACGCAGTATTCCTATGACGTACTGCACAACCTGCTCTCTGTCACCGATCCCCAGGGCGGCGTTACCTCCTACAGCTATGATGTGAGGAACAACCGTACCGCCATGACCAACGCTCTGGGAAATACTTTCACCTATGCCTACGACAAAGTGGACCGGATGGTCACTGTCACCGATCCGGAGCAGAAAGCGGCCGCCGTAGTATACGACATGGTGGGTAACATTGAACGGATCACCACACCCGGAGAGCGCACCACCCAATACGGCTATGACAAAAACTACAACAGAAGTTCCGTCACCGATCCCATGGGATACACCTATATATACGCCTATGACAAGGATGACAGGCTGACCGGCACGGTAGACCCGCTGGGACAGACCACCGGCTATGTTTACGATAAGGCCAACCGGCTGGTCTCCTATACGGATAAACGGGGATTGGCGGAGAACTATACCTATGACGCCCACGGGAATGTGCTTTCCCGCACGGACACCGGCGGCCTCACCACCACCTACGTCTATGATCTGATGGACAGGCTCATCAGCGTGACGGATGCCCAGGGCAGCACGGCCTTTTATACCTATGATGTGATGGGCAACCTGACCGCCGTCACCGATTTCCTGGGACGGGGAACCCGGTATACCTACGACCTCATGGGCAACCTGACCAGCGTGACGGACGCCCAGGGCAGGACGGAGCGCATGACCTACGACATAGCGGGACGGCTGACTTCCTATACTTCCAATGGCGGTAACACCGTCACCTACGACTATGACAAGCTGGATTCCCTGGTGGAAAAGGCTTACGCGGACGCCCAGGGAGAGGAAAGCGGCGCTCCGGTTGCCTACGCTTATGATGCCTTGGGGGAGAGAGTGGCCCTGTATGACAGCACGGGAGATACCCAGTACACCTACGATAGCCTGGGCCGGATTACTTCCGTGACCACCTACCGCACGCCGGGAGTAGAAGAGGGCAGTTTTTCCCATGAAAAAGCCCAGGGCGATACAGTGACTTACACCTATGACGGCGCAGACAACCTTGCCGCCATCACCTATCCGGACGGAACAAAAGTAAGCTACGAGTATGACCTGAACGACAACCTGATCAAAGTGACAGACCGGGAGGGCCTGGTGACCGCCTATGTGTACGACGCCATCAACCGTGTCACCGAGATCCACCGTCCCAACGGCATCAGCACCTACAATACCTACAACGAGGCGGATCAGATCACGGAGCTTTCCAACATCTGTGACGATTGCGGCTGGGTGGTAAGCCGGTATGCCTACACCTATGATGCCCGTGGCTTTATCGTGGAGGAGAAAGCCGTGGAGTCTCTGGCAGGTTATGCCTATGACGATAAGCATGATGGAAAACATGAGGACGGCAGACATGACGATCTGTACCCTCACGGCAACAAGCACAGCAAACACGACAAGGATGCCACATTTGCCTATCAGATCATAGAGACGGACAGAACCTTTACCTATGACGATGCCGGGAAACTGCTCTCCGCCACGGAGACAGAGGACAACTACGGCACCTGTGTCTACAGCTATGCCTATGACGGGATGGGCAACCGCACGGCTGTGATCAAGACAAATGAGGCTGGAGAGGTTGTAGAAAGCCGCAAATACCTTTATAATGAGAGTGATCAGTTAGTGTCGGTGGAACTTTTCGACGGGAAAAAGACCACCTCTGTTTCCTATACCTATGACGCAGACGGCAACCTGATCAGCGAGATTGGGAAAGACGGCACAGACAAGGTGGAGCTGACCTACCTCTATACCGTGGAAAACCGCCTGGAGGCAGTGTACGACAAAAAGGAACTGCTGATGGCGGCGGCCTATGACGGAGACGGCAACCGTGTGTTTATGCTGAATTACAACCTGCACACCGATGAGGACTGGAAAGGCAACAGCGGCAACGGGAATGGCAGCAATAAGGACAATGCCGGGAGCGGGAACAATGGGAATGACAATAACTCCGGCAGTAATGGGAATTCTTCTGGAAACAACGGAAATGGGA
>CAZGVI010000044.1:0-32212 GCA_964529395.1 uncultured Acetatifactor sp. | reverse complement strand
GATATACCCTGCACCTCAATGACACATCTGGTACATATCTTTCATTTTATGTCCGTTTATGTCCGTATCTGTGTCAAGAGCAAGACTGCAGATTTTGATTTATTTGCATCATTGATGCCGATATAGATCCGTCCCACCCTGCGCATTGGCAAAGCCGCACACCCATTTCAGGTATTCATCCCTCCATGATTCCTTATATTCGATGTTTTGACTTTCCGCTCTTTCTGATTGCGATACTGCTCCGCAAGCTTATGTAAATGCTCTACTATATTCGGATTCCAATGTATCACTGAGGTTAGCCGTTCACAGGGAAACTCACCGCATATGCCGCAAAACTGCACGCCATGCTCCCTTGCACAGGCGTGTACCTTGCATCGGCCGGAGCCCGCCCATTCCGGGACATAGCCGTCTGCCTCTATGCAGCCCTTACATTCTCCGCTTTCTTTTTTGGGACAGCCGTTACAGCATTCGCCGCAGGCCGTTATCGCAGTAAAATCTATTTTCGCTGTCTCCAAAGTCTCTCTCCCTTTCCTCCCCCATATACCTACGGTCTGTGCCAAGTCTGCCGCCGTATCCTCAATGAAACGTTCCGGGTATTCCCGCGGGCGGGGCACAGGCACGCTGCACGCCGAAAAAGCGCAGAGGGAGTTGCAAACCATCCTTCGCAACTCCCCGCCTTTACATTACACACTTTGATTTTCGACAGCGTCCTGCGTCGGCAGTTTCACCGCCAGACACAGTTCCTCCAGCTGCTTTTCGTCCACCGTGTTCGGAGCCTCCGACATCAGGCAGGAGGCGTCCTTTACCTTGGGGAACGCGATCACTTCCCGGATGCTCTCCGCTTTTACCAACAGCATCACAAAGCGGTCCAGCCCGATCGCCAGCCCGGCATGAGGGGGCACGCCGTATTTGAACGCGTCCAGCAGAAAGCCGAACTGCTCATGGGCCTTTTCATCCGTAAAGCCCAGGGCTCTGAACATGCGCTCCTGCACATCGCTCTGGAAGATACGGACGCTCCCGCCTCCCAGTTCCACGCCGTTTAACACAATATCATATGCCTTGGCCCGCACACTGCCGGGATCGGACTCCAGTCTCTCCAGATCCTCCTCCATGGGCATGGTGAACGGATGGTGCATGGCCACAAAACGCTCCTCCTCGTCGCTCCACTCAAACTGCGGGAACTCCGTCACCCACAGGAAGTTGAATTTATCGTTATCCACCAACTCCAACTGTCTGGCAACTTCACAGCGCAGCGCTCCCAGCACGGCCCACACGGTCTTTAAGCGGTCCGCCGCAAAGAACAGCAGATCCCCCGGCTCGCCCTTCATCGCCGCCACCAGGTCCGCCAGCTGTTCCTGTGTCATAAACTTGGCAAAAGAAGACTTATAACTGCCGTCCGGCATCACGGACAGATAGGCCAGCCCTTTGGCCCCGTATCCCTTGGCAAACTCTGTCAGAGCGTCGATCTTCTTGCGGGGCATCTCCGCCTGTCCTTTTACGTTGATGCCCCTCACGCTGCCGCCGGACTCCAGCGCCCCGGTAAACACTCCGAAACCGCAGCCCTTTACCACCTCGGACACGTCCGTAAGCTCCATGCCGAAACGGGTATCCGGCTTGTCGGAACCGTAACGGTTCATGGCCTCATCCCAGGTCATACGCAGAATGGGCAGCGCCACCGTAAGGCCGATGGCCTCCCTGCACACCTCCGCCACCATGCGCTCGGTGGCGTCTATCACGTCGTCCACATCCACAAAGGACATCTCCAGATCCACCTGGGTAAACTCGGGCTGCCTGTCGGCCCGCAGATCCTCGTCCCGAAAACACTTGGCGATCTGGAAATACCTGTCATACCCGGAACACATCAGCAGCTGCTTAAATATCTGGGGAGACTGGGGCAGCGCGTAAAAACTGCCCGGATGTACCCGGCTGGGCACCAGATAATCCCTGGCTCCCTCCGGCGTGGACTTATTCAGGATCGGCGTCTCGATCTCCAGAAAGCCCTCCCGGCTGAGGAATGCCCGGATCGTGGTGGCGATCCTGCTGCGCAACATCAGATTGCGCTGCAAGTCCGGCCTGCGCAGATCCAGATAACGGTATTTCAGACGCAGTTCCTCCTTGGTCTTAGAATCCGCCTCAATGGGAAAGGGCGGCGTCTCCGCCTCCGCCAGGATACGCGCCTGAGTAGCCCGCACCTCGATCTGTCCTGTGGACAGGTTCTCATTTACCGCGCCGCTGCGCCTTTCCACCTTGCCCACCACGGCTACCACATACTCGCTGCGCAGCTTTTCCGCCTTGGCAAAATTCTCCGCGCCGCAGTCGCTCTCCTCAAAGATCACCTGTAAGATACCGGCACGGTCACGCAGATCCACAAAGATGATCCCGCCTTTATTCCTCTGTTTCTGCACCCAACCCATGACGGTGACTTCCTCCCCCACGTTGGCAAGGCTCAATTCACCGCACCTGTAAGTCCTCTTAAGTCCCTTCATTGACTCTGCCATAATTCATCCCTCGATTCCGCCCTGCCCGGGCTCCTTATTTATTATTTTTCTCTCTGTCCTGCCCTATCTCATACTTTCCACTGATTCGTGTAAAAGCAATCATTATCGCAATCACCAGCAGCATGCTCTCAGATATCATCAGAACGTCTATCGGTAAATTCTGCTCCATAAACATTTTCCGCCTTCATAACCTGTTTCTCAGTTCTTCAGCGCCTCCCGGTAGAACTCCACAAATTCCTCATAGCCCTGTGCCGTGAGCTGCTCCTTTTGAAACTTCTTGTTCTTGTTCATGCGGACCACCAGCACCTGGCTGCCCTCCCGACGGGCTGCCTGTGCCTTGGCAATGATCTCGCACAGAGCCTTACCTCCCACGCCCTTCTCGATCAGATAGGCCACTTTCGCAGGCGGCTGGGGCACCTTAAAGCCATTGTCCAAAAGCAGCATGATAATACGCTCAAAACCAATGGAAAAGCCGCAGGCCGGGACATCCTGCCCGGTGAACTTGCCCACCATCCTGTCATATCTGCCGCCGCCGCCGCAGGCCGCGCCGAACTGAGGCATGGAGATCTCATAGATCGTCCCTGTATAATAGGACATTCCCCGCACCAGCGTGGCGTCAAACACCAGCTTAAAGTCCGCCGTCCTGGTGGCGTTTACGCTGGAGATGATCTCCTGCAGGCCCTCGGCCACCTCAGGGTCCAACACGCCCTTTAGAGTTTCCGCCAGATAAGCCACTTTGTCCTCCTGCTCCGCCAATTCCTGATACAGCGCCAGGTACTTGTCCACGCAGGTCTTATCAAAGCCCTTCTCCAGCAGTTCCGCCTCCACGCCGTCAAGACCGATCTTGTCCATCTTATCCAGCGTGATAAACACGCTGTCGCAGGCGTCTTCGGCAAATCCGCTGTACGCCGCCATGGCCTTCAGGATCTGCCTGTCGCCTATGCGTATCTCAAAATCCTTAAATCCCAGATTGCCCAATGTGGTGGTGGTAGCCAGGATCAGCTCAATCTCCGCCAGATTGCTGGGTTCCCCAAATATATCGATATCGCACTGCATAAACTGGCGGTAACGCCCCTTCTGAGGCCTGTCCGCCCTCCACACGCTGCCCATCTGCAATGCCTTAAAGGGAGAGGGCAGATTGGCGGCATTACACGCATAATACCGCACCAGCGGTACAGTCAGGTCGTAGCGCATACCGAAATCCACTATGTCCTCCTCTGTCGCGGCCTGAGCCACATTCAGTTTTTCTCCCCTCTTTAAGACCTTAAAGATCAATTTCTCGTTGTCGCCGCCCTGTTTGCTGGTCAGATTGGCGATGCTCTCCATGCAGGGAGTCTCTATGGTGGTAAATCCAAACTGCCTGTAAGTGTCCCGGATCACACTCTGTACATACTCCCTGATCTCCATCTCCTCCGGTAAGATATCTCTCATGCCGTGAACCGGCTTTTTATTCAGCGCCATACATTCATTCCTCCCCCGCCGCCGCGCGCGACCAGACACTCTCCCGTCGGTTCAGTTCCAGGCACAGTGTCCTCTAACAGATTACTCCATATCATCTTAAAAGTTTTGTACCTTAATGTCAACACTTTTGTTTTCATCTTATTCGCTGCTTATTTGCTGCCGACAATCTTTTTCGATGCCAGTCTGCACCAAACCGCCGCTATGGGGAAACATAAAATTAGCTTGGTAATGGTCAGACTGTGATCGGGGATGTTTCGTTCAAAAAAAGCCCTCTGAAAAATGTGAGGAACGATATTCTGTTAGAGAACTCAGTTGGGCATATAGAAAAAAATATCATTTTTATACCCACTTTGGAAGAATAAATCCCCCATATTGGGACTTGGTTGGGTCTATACACAAAAAAATCTCTTTTTACCCCCTATTTCGCGACAAAAAGGGGGGGTACAAGCGACTATTTTTTCCGCATAGACCCACAAGGGGTATAAAATGCCCGAAAATCTTGATTTTACAGGGCAGATGTGGGTATAAAACAGCAATTATTTTGTATAGGCCCAGCAAGACCTAAATAAAGATCATTTCCCTGAATCCCAGAATTTCTGTCAGCAAGATCCGCTGTGATCTATGGCCAGCGATTTATCATAGAGAACAAAACAACGGGTTTCTGCTAAAAGAACGCAGACCGTACCCCCTCGGCGCTCTGGCTGCGCGTCCAACGCAAGCTATCTCAAATACCATGTTCCGGAATGGCCGGAGAACCGTCACAGCTGTGTGAGTAACCTCCGTTTCCGCTCGATCATCTCGTCGATTTTTTCCAGGTACAGAGCCACTTCCTTCACATTTTCGCACCGCTCGATCCGCCCGTCGGGATACACCCTTTTCGTGATCGAACCGGCCCCCAACGCCACAATGGTCTGTTGCTCCTCCATGATCAGAATATTGTAAAGTCCGTATTTGCCCTCTCTGGCATAGCCCACATTCTCAAAATTCCCGGACATATTTTTCTGACGGTAGAGATAATAGGGATGCATGTCCAGAGCTTTGGCTCCCGCCGCCGCGATCTCCATGGTCTCGTCCGTATTGCGCAGCGTCTCTATACCGTGCTCCTGAATCCATTGATTCAGCCGGGAGGCGCGCTTGATCGCCAGGGAATGCACGGTCAGACTGTCCGGAGCCAGATCCACCACCCGGTCTACGGTACGGCGCACATCCGCCTCGTCCTCCCCGGGAAGTCCCAGGATCAGATCCATATTGATATTGTCAAAGCCTGCCTCCCTGGCAAGCCCGTAAGCCTCCGCCACCTGCTCCACCGTGGCCTTACGCCCGATGATATCCAAAGTCTCCTGTTTCATAGTCTGAGGGTTCACCGAGATCCGGCTTACCCCATGACGGCGCAGCACCTCCAGCTTATCCGCGGTTATGCTGTCCGCCCGCCCTGCCTCCACCGTAAACTCCTGCACTGTGGAAAAATCAAACAGAGATTTCAAACTGTCCAGCAGCCGGTCCAGCTGCTCCGGCTCCAGGGTGGTAGGCGTTCCCCCGCCGATATAGACGGTATCCAGAATTTTGCCTCGATAAGCCTGGGCCACGTACTCCATCTCCCGTATCACGCAGTCTATGTAGCGCTCCACTTTCTCCCGGTAAGCCGCTATGGGATAGGAGGTAAAAGAACAGTACAGACAGGTGCTGGGACAGAAGGGGATCCCGATATACAGGCTGTATCCTCCCTGATAATGGATCTTTGACAAAAGCTGCCTCTCCCGGCGGGCAATCTCGATGCTCAGCTCACATTTCTCCCTGCTCACATAATGGGTCTGCCGCAGCCAGCGGGCAATCTCCCCGTCGGTCTTCCCCTCCTCCAACATGGTATAGGCCAGCTTAGTGGGACGGATGCCTGTGAGATTCCCCCAGGGCAGTTCCCGACCTGTGAGCTCCGCCAGCGTTCGATAAAAAAAGCGTTTAAAACAGTCCTTAAACGCTCCTTCCTCTTCCTCGTGCCGCCACGAGATCTCCCGCCCGGCAAGCAGCATACACGCCGTGGGCTCCTCGATCCGAATGCTCCACTCCTGCTCGCCCTCCCGTATCTCCTGCTCCCGGCTGGCGGGCGTGATGATCCGCAGTGGCTGCTCGGGATAAAAGGACTTCAGCAGCGCCTGGATATCGTATTCATAATTTTCACGGTTTAGTCTGACAGCCAGCATTCTAAAACTCTCCTAAGCTGTAAACGGATTATACTGCATCTCATGTTCTATGGTGGTACTGTCCCCATGCCCCGGGTACACTTTGGTCTCGCCGGGCAGCACATAGAGCCTTTCCTTGATGGAGCGCACGATGCTGCTCATGCTGCCGGTAGGAAAATCCGTCCTGCCCACCGACTCCGCGAACAATGTGTCCCCGCTGACCACAAAGCCCGCCTCGGGAAAGTAATAACAGCAGCTGCCGATGGTATGTCCCGGTGTGGCGATGACCTGAAAACGCATCCTCGCCAGGGTCAGCTCCTGACCGTCCCGCAGATATTCGTCCGGCGTCACCGTATAGGGTCTGCCCGTCATCTCGGACACATTGTTATGCGCATCCTCGCACAGGGCCTTCTCCGCATCCAGAGCATAGAGTTTTACGCCCGCTGCCTCCCGCAGCGCCTTAGTACCCCAGATATGGTCAAAATGTCCGTGGGTCAGCAGTATTGCCTCCACGGCAATGCCGTTTTTCTGTAACGCGTCATAAATCTTGACCCCCTGATCCGCCGGGTCCACCACGATCGCCCTTTTCTCATCTTCCCTGTAAATAAAATAACAGTTAGTCTGGTAGGAGCCCAGCACCATCCTTCCGATCTTTGTCTCAGCCATCAGCCCGTCGTCCTTTCTATATCGATGACACTCTCTATATTGCGTATCTTGTCAATGATACGGTTCAGTTCCTCCCTGCCGGAGATCTCAAAAGCCGTCTGCAGGGTCGCAAGTCCCTGTTTGTTCGTCTTGGTGTTCATGGACAGAATATCGATGTTTCTCTCTGTCAGAGCCTTGGAGATATCCGCCAGCAGGCCGTTGCGGTTGTTTGCAAAAATGCGGATCTCCGCCATATATTTGCCGCCCTCTTCCGCTCCTTCCCCGTCCCCGGTCTGCCACTCCGCGTCGATGAGCCTGGCCCGCTCCATCTCCGGCAGACTCAGTATATTCACGCAGTCCGTGCGGTGTATGGATATCCCTCTGCCTCTGGTCACAAAGCCCACGATCTCGTCTCCGGGCACCGGGGAGCAGCACTTGGAAAAGCGCACCGACAGATCCGCGATTCCCTTTACCACGATACCGCTCTTGGAACGGCCGCTGCCGGGGCGCATCATCATGGCGCCGTTTTCCACGATGGTCTGCAGAACCTCCTCGTTGCTCATCTCTTTCTTGTGATCCCTGTCATAGAGCTCCTGCATCTTATTGATGATCTGGCCCTCTTTCAGGGCGCCGTGACCGATAGCCGCCAGCACGGAATCCCAGTCATGAAAACCGTACTTACGCATAATAGCTTCCATATAGGTATTCTTTACCAGGTCGGATATATTGATTCCCTTAGCCTTACAGTAAGCCGCCAACAGATCCTTGCCCTTGACAATATTGTCTTCCTTCAGCTCGTTTTTGAACCACTGATTGATCTTGTTCTTGGCCTGGGTACTCTTGACCACATTCAGCCAGTCCCTGCTGGGTCCCTTGGAATTCTGGGAAGTAATGATCTCTATCCGGTCGCCGTTCTTGATCTCGTAATCGATCGTCACCAGCCTGCCGTTTACTCTGGCCCCCACCATCTTGTTGCCCACCGCCGAATGGATGTTGTAGGCAAAATCTATGGGCGTGGAACCCGCAGGCAGATTCTTGACCTCCCCGGTGGGAGTAAAACAGTATACATTGTCGGAAAAAAGATCCAGGTCGCTCTTTAACAAGTTCATAAACTCCCGGTTGTCCGACATATCCCGCTGCCACTCCAGTATCTGCCGCAGCCATACCAGCTTTTCCTCCTCCTGCCCTTCCACCTTTTTGCCGTCGGAGGCCTCCTTGTATTTCCAGTGGGCCGCGATACCGTATTCCGCTGCCTTATGCATCTCAAAGGTGCGGATCTGCACCTCAAAGGGCTGCCCATTGGAACCGATCAGCGTAGTGTGCAGAGACTGGTACATATTGGCTTTTGGTATGGCAATATAGTCCTTAAACCGTCCCGGAATAGGTGTATAGCGCTCGTGGATCACACCCAGGGCCGCATAACAGTCCTTCACCGAGTCCACGATGACCCGCACCGCGAACAGATCATAGATCTGATCCAGCGTCTTGTTCTGGTTCTTCATCTTTTTATAGATACTGAAAAAATGTTTGATGCGGCCGTCCACCTGGGCGCGGATCCCCTGGGCCTCAATATATCCCCGTACCTCGTCCACGATGCTCTGGATATATTTCTCCCGTACACTCTTTCGCACGGCGATCTTATCCACCAGATCATAATACACATCCGGCTCCAGATACTTCATGGAGAGATCGTCCAACTCGATCTTGATCTTGGAAATGCCCAGCCGCTGGGCGATGGGAGAATATATCTCTCTGGTCTCCCTGGCAATACGGACCTGACTCTCCGGTTTCTGATATTTCAATGTGCGCATATTGTGCAACCGGTCCGCCAGCTTGATCATAATGACCCGGATATCCTTAGCCATGGCCAAAAACATCTTCCGCAGATTTTCCGCCTGCATTTCCAGCTTGGTGTCCGTGGGATCGTCCGTGCCTGACAGCGGAATCTTCTCCAGCTTGGTCACGCCGTCCACCAAAAGCGCCACGTCTTCGCCAAACTCCCGGATCAGATCTTCCTCCGTCATGACGGTGTCTTCCACCACATCGTGCAGGATCCCCGCCACGATGGTCTCCTTATCCAGCTCCAGCTCCGCCAGGATGATCGCCACGTTCAGCGGATGGATGATATAGGGTTCGCCCGACTTGCGTCGCTGGTCCTTATGCGCCTCGCTGGCTATGTTGTAAGCCTTTTCGATCATGGAGATATCATCGCTGGGGTGGTATTTTTTGACGCAGGAAATAAGATCCTGATACAACTGCTCAGGAGATGTAAATTCCGTTATCTGACCGACTCTCTCGTCGTCGTCGAATATCACATCTTTTTCATCTTTCATAACGTCTCTTACCTTTCTGTAACCCCCGACCCCCACAGGCCCCCAATGCCCGGCAGGAATATGTATCTATTCCATGTGGGTCTATTTGCCCGGATAGACTATAGCCGCCTCCAGCCTGTAATCCGCGATCCGCTCCCGGCCCTTAAGTCCGGCCAGCTCCATCAGCACCACAACGCCCACCACTTCTCCGCCCAGGCTCTCGATCAGCTTGATCATGGCCTCGGTGGTGCCTCCTGTGGCGATCAGATCGTCAACGACCAGAACCTTCTGACCAGGCTTGATGCTGTCCTTGTGCATCTCGATGGTAGCCTGCCCATACTCCAGATCATAGGTTCTCTCCACTGTCTCGCAGGGCAGTTTTCCCTTCTTGCGGATCAGCACAAAAGGCTTGTGATTGTTGTAGGCGATGGGGGTTCCAAAAATAAATCCTCTGGATTCCGGCCCCGCCACTACATCATATTCCAGATCCCGAATCTTCTCCTCCATGGTATCGATCGCCAGACGCAGACCGTCCGCGTCCTGCAGCACACTGGTCACATCCCTGAAAATAATGCCCTTCTCCGGAAAATCCGGAATACTTCTCACATACTCTTCCAATGCCTTCATCTTCGTACCCTCCGTTTCAGTTCCGTATATGCCGACAAAATATGCCTTTATCAGCAATTTGTTCCTATTATAGTATTATTTGTGCGGAAAGTCAAAATATTCTTTCGTATTCGCTCTTCCAAATGCATTTTATGTACCTATATGGGCATTTGTTCCCTCCAGGCTCCCGAATTTTGTCCCAAAAACCGGTTTTTCCCGCCTCCAGAGCCGAAAGCTCCGACAGCAAAAAGGCGGCGTCGGGATATCGCATCCGCGGATCTGGGTGCAGACAGCGTTCCAACAGCCGTTTCATTCTGCTGCCAATCCCGCTGTGCCTGCTGCAATAATTCTCTGTGTCATAAGGCGGTTTACAGGGATCCTGCCCGGTCAGCATAAACGCCAGGAGCTTGCCCATCCCATAGATATCACAGGCAGGTGTGATACCCGCCCCGCTCCAGAACTGTTCCGGAGCGCTGTAGCCGTAGGTTCCCGCCCTGTATTTTCCCTTTATACCTTCCGCGCATACCGCGCCCAGATCCACCAGCCTGGCCCGGCCCTGGGGAGTGATCATCACATTGTCCGCCTTTATGTCCCGGTATATATATGGGGGATGGCAGCCGTGCAGGCAGGCCAGTCCCCCTGCCACATCCCTGGCGATGCCGACAGCCATTCTCTCAGGCATCCCCGCCGGGTACCTGTCCATCAGCCGCCCCAGCGTGATCCCGGGAATATACTCCATCACCAGATAGGCTCCGTCCTGCAGGCTGCCATCCTCGATCCACCTGGGGAAACAGGGATGCTGAAACGACCTTAGGACCGCCTCCTCCTCTCTCAGTCTCCGGACATGTTCACTGCATTTCAGGGCGTAGACCTGTCCCGTCTCTTCATTCCGGACTCGGTACACCCGCGAGGTTGCTCCGCTCCCCAATTCCTCCAGTATCCTGTATCCCGCCACTTCTCTCCCCGGCTGGTTCTCTCTCTTTTTTTCCATATCTTCACCCCTTCTGCCCTAAGCCTCTGTTCTTACGGTTTGTCCTTCCCTTACCGCATCTGTAGATAGATCCCTCCCACGGGCTGGGTGTTTCCCCGGCAGCATCCCTCCCTGTACAACTCTCTCAGCCGCCTGCCGATCCCCTCCTCCTGGCAGAGCCCTTTTCCGTGGAGGATCTGGCACACTTCCTCCTGCTCCAGATTCTCAAAGAGCCCCGCTGTGTGCAGCAGCAGTCCCGCTCCCCGCTGTATCCGGCCATAGAGGGGCGTGGGCAGTCTTTTCATCCGCGGCCGATCGTACCTGTAATTTATCAGCCGTGTTTCCACATTTCCCTCGCCGCACAGGCAAAAGGCATTTCCCGCCAGCAGCAGCGCGCAGTATCCCCACGGTTCCCGCCGGGGCAGCTCCCCGCAGATATGTCGCAGCTCCGGCTCCAGCAGCTGCCGGGGGACAGGCGCCGCCCTGCCCTCACAGGCAGGGAGACATTTTTTGTGAAACCACTCCGTCAACCGCTCCGTGAGACTTACCTCTTGCTCCTCAAGACTGCTGCAGACACAGAACAGATCGATCTCCCGTCCCCGCACCTTTACCTGCTGCAATGTCAGGGACACCGGATTCGCACTGCCGTCCGCAGCTTTCTCCCATATATAATTTGAAACGATACCCATTTTACCTCCCGTTACGGCTCCGCACACTCTCTGTCAGTGCCGTAGCCTTTTTACTGTGATCAGATCCGTGAAATGCGGGGAGAGATCCCCAAAACCTGTCTTTGAATATGTTTTCCCCGCCGGTCAGAGAAGACCTCTGCTCCGGCGGAAATCCTACAGAAAATCAGAAATTGAAAATATTGCGTAGATCGTTAAAAAATACGACTGCCATCAAGATCATGAAAAATACCAGACCGATAAAGTGTACCAGGCCTTCCTTTTCCGGCGGCACCGGTTTCCCCCGGATCACCTCTATCAGCAAAAACACCAGCCTGCCGCCGTCCAGCGCGGGAATGGGCAGCAGATTCAGAATCCCCAGATTGATCGTGAGCAGCAGCGTGATATAGCCCATGTTCAAAGCCACCGTCTCCCATCCGTACTGCTTTGCCTCGGTATATGTCTTCCCCACCACATTGACGGCAATGCCTACCGGCCCGGCCACCTCGTCTCTCTTTACCTGCCCGCGCAGCATCAGCCCCAGGCTCTGCCATGTGGAGCGGACACAGTACCGTATCTCATACCATGCGTACTTCAGGACATCCAACCCTTCGGCTTTCAGCGGTTCACCTATATAGATGCCCATGGCATAACCGCCTGTGGCCTCATTTAACATAGGAGTCAAGGTGACCGTATAGCGCTGTCCATCCCTCTCATACTCCAATGTAAATTCCTTGCCGTTATTGACACGGTTGAACAATATCACCTCATCCCGCAGATACACCCTGTCCCCGTTCAGCGCGGTGATCACGTCTCCGGCCTGCAATCCCGCCTGCTGGGCGACGCCCCCGTCTATCACGTCGGAGATCACCGGATCATAGAACACCATCACGCCCGCCAGGATCACGGCGATGATAATGCCCAGAATAAAGTTGAAGATCGGCCCCGCCAGCACTGTGGATATCCTGGCCCACACTTTTGCGTGGAGAAAGGATCCCTCCGTATTCTCCCCCTCCTGGGTATTCAGACCGTCCTCCCCCTCAAACATACAGGCGCCTCCCAGAGGCAGAAGTTTGACGGAGTATTTGGTCTCCTTCTTTTTCCAGGAAAAAATAGTGGGGCCCATGCCGATGGCAAATTCCACCACATGAATACCGTTGGCCTTGGCGAGCATATAATGCCCAAATTCATGTGAGATCACCACCACGCCAAATATAAGGATAAATAAGATAAACGTCATCAATGTTGTCATACCGTCCTCACACCAGCTCTCCTATATAATCATATACGCTCTGTTCAGCCTCCAGGATCTGCTCCACGCCGGGATCCTCCACCACCGTGTGGTGTTCCATACAGCGCTGTATCAGCTCCGGTATCTGCAGGTACCCGATCCTGCCCTCCAAAAACAGCGCCACGGCCCTCTCGTTGGCGGCATTGTATACCGTGGGCAGGCTGCCGCCCCGCTCCAGCGCCCGATAAGCCAGCCGCAGTCCCTGAAACGTCTCCATATCCGGCTCCTCAAAGGTGACGCTGCCCAGGCTGAAAAAGTCCACCCTGTTTCCCTTCATCTCTCTTCTGTCCGGATAAAACAGGGCGTACTGAATCGGGAGTTTCATATCCGGCACTCCCAACTGAGCGATCACTGCCCCGTCAATATACTCCACCATGGAGTGAATGATACTCTGGGGATGCACTACCACCTGTATCTGGGAAGGCTCCACGTCAAACAACCATTTGGCCTCCATGACCTCCAGCCCTTTATTTACCAGCGTGGAAGAATCTATCGTGATCTTTCTCCCCATGTTCCAGTTGGGATGTTTCAAGGCGTCCTCCGGCTTTACCTGTTCCAGCTGGGCTTTTGTCTTTCCGCGGAAGGGCCCGCCGGAAGCCGTCAGCAGGATCCTGCCGATCCTTCCCTTGGGCTCCCCGTTCAGCGACTGAAAGATCGCGCTGTGCTCGCTGTCCACAGGCAGGATAGATACGCCCCGCTCCCTGGCCAGAGGCATGATGATATGTCCCGCGCACACCAATGTCTCCTTGTTGGCCAGCGCGATATCCTTGCCCGCCTCGATAGCCGCTATAGTGGGTCTGATACCAATCATACCCACAATTGCCGTAACCAATACCTGAATCTGGGGCATGACCGCTATCTCCAGCAGTCCTTCCATCCCCTGCAGCACCTGTACCTGGCAGTCCGCCACACGGAGCCGCAGTTCCTCTGCCGCCTCCCGGGACCACATGACCACCGCCCGGGGGCGGAACTCCCGAATCTGTTTCTCCATCAGCGCTACATTGCTGTTTGCCGCCAGAGCTTCTACCTCCAGCTCCTCAGCATTGTTTCTCACGATCTCCAGAGTCTGGGTGCCAATGGAACCGGTGGAGCCCAGTATCGCTATCCTTTTCATCTCATCCTCTTTCCCGCGCGCCGTCAGTTATGGCAGCGGCAACGTTTCGATCAGTATCCCTTTCCCACACGCCGCCGACTATGACGGCGGTATCGCAGGAACCGGTAAAAAAATAAGTACCGTCATCTGGCCGCATGCAGCAACAGCACGGACAGAAAATAGATCATAGGGGCCGTGACGATCACACTGTCGAACCGATCCATGATGCCGCCATGTCCCGGCAGGATCTTCCCGTAATCTTTGATGTCATAGTTCCTCTTGATGGCGGAGGCCGCCAGATCACCCACCATGGACATCAGCGCGCCCACGGCGCTGATAAACACGATAACCCACAGCACCTTTTGATCCGGAACCACCGGCTCTATCACAAAATAGGCATACAGTCCCCCCAGCAATGCCGCCCCGGCCACGCCGCCTATACAGCCCTCCAACGACTTATGGGGGCTGAGAACCGGGAATATCTTTTTTCTGCCTATCAGTTTGCCCACACAATAGGCGCAGGTATCACATCCCCAGGAGCTTATCAGTATCAGCCACACCAGATAGATCCCAAGCTGTCCCGCTCTCGTCATATAAATAAAGGAAAGCATCACCGGCGCGTACAGAAAAGAAAATACGGCCGTGACCACCTGCTGCGCCTGATACCTGGGAAACAGCACCACATACAGAAACATCTCCGCCATGAACACCAGAACGATGCACATCAGCATCAATGTGGTATCCTGCCAGATATACATGACCGCATAGTAGACGATCACCCCGGTCAGTCCCGCGATCTCCAATCCGTTAAAACCTTTGCCCGCCGTATTTACCTTTTGTGCCTTTGTCAGTTCCCGGTATCCCGCCAGGGAGATCAGCAGCAATATTCCCGCCAGATAAGGTCCGCCCAGCCACATGGTAGCCAGCGCTATGACCACCATGACGATACCGCTGAAAAGTCTGGTCCAAAACATTCGTTTGCCTCTTTTCCGCATACCGCATTCCCGTCTGCGGTACTGCATTGATTCGTATTATAAGAATTACTCCTGGGAGATCCTGCCATATCTCCTGTCTCTATGATTATATGCCTCTACGGCCTTGACCAATTCTTCCTTGTCGAAGTCAGGCCAGGCCACCGGAGTGACATAAAATTCCGTGTAGGCCAACTGCCACAGCAGAAAGTTGGATATCCGCTGTTCATTGCAGGTGCGGATCAGCAGATCGGGCTCCGGTATACCATGCGTGTCCAGATAGCTGCTGACTGTCTGCTCCGTGATATCCCCGGGAGCTAAAACACCGCTTTGGATATCCTGCCCCATATGCCGCATGGCGCGGACGATCTCATCCCTTCCCCCATAGTTGATCGCAATCTGAAAATGCAGGCCGTCGTTGTCCTTCGTCGCCTCCTCCAGTTCCTGGATCCGCGTTCGGATATCTTCATCCAACCGGGATTTCTCTCCCAGCACCCGGACGCACATGCGGTTTTTCTCCGCCGTTTTCAGGCAGGTCTTCATGTAATTGCGCAGCAGCTTCATCAGCGCGTCCACCTCGTCCTTAGGGCGGGTCCAGTTCTCTGTCGAAAAGGCATACACCGTCAAATATTGGATCCCCATACGGTATGCCTCCTCACAGATCACTTCCACGGTCTTGGCTCCCTCCACATGTCCCATGTTCCGGGGCATCCCCTTGGCCTTTGCCCAGCGTCCGTTGCCGTCTAAAATGATCGCCACATGCCGCGGCATCTTCAGATCCTCTCTGTCATTCCCTGCCATGCTCTCTCCACTCCCTCGTCATATGATCGTCCGTCCCCGGGTATTCCCGTAAATACATGGAAAGGGAGCAGTCCCCAGCCTGTCGGCTGATGACTGTCCCTCCCCTCTATCCGTTGTACTGCGTTTCTCTGTTATACGGTCATGATCTCCTTGGACTTAACTTCCATCAGAGCGTCAATATCCTTAATGTATTTGTCCGTCATTTTCTGCAGGTTTTCTTCCAACTGCTTGATCTCGTCCTCGGAGATCTCTGTCTTGGCCAGTTTTTTCAGGGAATCGTTGCCGTCTCTGCGGATATTCCGCACCGCGACCTTGCCCTCCTCGGCCTTCTTCTTGACCTCCTTGACCAGATCCTTTCTGCGCTCCTCCGTCAGCTCCGGAAATACCAGTCGGATCACACTGCCGTCGTTGGAGGGATTGATTCCCAGATCGGAGGTCTGAATGGCCTTCTCGATCTCCTTCAGCATATTTCTCTCCCATGGAGCGATCTGAATGATCCTCGCCTCCGGCACCGTCACATTGCCCACCTGCTGTATCGGAGTAGGGGTACCGTAATAATTCACGCGGATCTTGTCAAGCACATGGGGATTGGCGCGCCCCGCCCTGATCGTGCCATAATCTGACTCCAGATACTCATATGCCTTTTTCATCTTGTCGTCATACTGCTGCAATCTTGCATCCATACTTACCTCTTTTCCGCATAACACAGACAGGATCTGCCTGTATTATGGCTTTTGTTTTAAACGGTGACCCTGGTGCCGTCAAATTTCCCTTTCACTGTGTTCACAATACTGTTCTCCTGATTCAGACCAAATACCCACATGGGCATTTTGTTGTCCCGCGCCAGAATGGAAGCAGTCATATCCACCACCTGAAGATTCTTGGCGATCACCTCGTCGATCGACACCTCGTCATATTTTTTCGCGGCCGGATTCCTGCTGGGGTCGTCGTCATAGACCCCGTCGATGGACTTGGCCAGCAGGATCACATCCGCGTCCACCTCCACGGCCCGCAATACCACGCCGGTATCCGTAGAAAAGTAAGGATGCCCCGTACCTCCGGCGAAAAAGACCACGATGCCCTTCTGAAAATATTTGTTGGCCCTGTCCTTGGAAAAAAGTTTGGTAAAGGAGCCGCACTCAAAGGGAGTCAGTATCGCCGTCATCATTCCCACGCATCGGAAGATCTCTGACACATAGATACAATTCATCACCGTTGCCAGCATCCCGATCTGATCGGCCTTGGTGCGGTCGATACTCTCGCTGGACCGTCCACGCCAGAAATTGCCTCCGCCGATCACAATACCTACCTGGATACCCTCGTCCACCAACTGCTTTACCTGCAATGCCACGCCCCTGACCGTCTCTTCATCGAATCCGGTCTTTTTTTCTCCTGCCAGAGCCTCGCCGCTCAATTTCAACAAAATGCGCTGCATATTTCCCTCATTCCTTTCCCCGGGCCGGTGTGCTGTGGGCACATCCGCTGTATTTTACTGTTTTTTACCCCTTTTGACTTCCGGCTTATAGTCGTCAAAGAAAGATATGGGGTTGACTTCCGCGTAGCACTGGGAGCACATACCCTCGATCACCGCGCCGTTGTTGATCTGTACGGACTTGGACTTGATATTGCCCATGACGATAGCGGAGGTGTCCAGGATCACAGGACCCTTTACGTCGATATCGCCCTTAACGGCGCCCGCTATGACCGCGCTCATGGCACAGATATTGCCGATCACCACGGAACTGGAACCGATCTTCACCGCACCCTCGCTGACAACCTCGCCGTTGATCTTGGCATTGTCCGCATAGATCTCCGCCGCCTTGGAATTGCCGTTGATATAACCGGTTACATTCAATTTGCCCAGGATCTCGATATTGCCGTTTATACAGCCGATCAGGTCCATGGAACCCTCGCTTATCACATCGCCGTTGATCGTCATACCCGCCGTTACGGTAGATGTTTCGTCTGAAGCCATTCTTGCATTGATCATCTCTGCCACTTTTGATTCCCCCTTTGTCTCCTTCTGCTTTTCGTTTACTGTCTCTTCTTCAAATGCGGGCGCGGTACTCACGTCGTTAGCTGCCAGCGCGCTCTCCAGCATCTTTTCCAGGTCCATGTCCGGCTCGGATCCCTTTTCGTCCAAAGGCTCCTCCAATGCCGCCGCCAGTTCCGTCTCCAGACTCTGTCCGGCCTCCGGCTCCTTTGCGTTCTCCGCCACGGGTTCCTCCGAAAATCCTCCGAAAGTCCCCTCCGCAGACTCCTCCTGGAATCCTCCGAAGGTCTCCTCCGCAGGTGCCTCCTGGAATCCTCCAAAGGTTTCCTCCGCAGGCTCCTCAGACACTCCCCCGAAAGTCTCCTCCGCGGGCGTTTCCTCAACCCCCTCGTCCGCCTTCGCAGGCTCGTCCGCCGGTTCCTGCTCCACATCCGGAATCACGATGGAGTCCACTCGATCGAGCATCTCATTGATATCTCCAAATCCTTCCTCCTGGGACGGTGTCTCCTCAGGCATCAACTCGTTGACTGCCTGGGACAGATCCTCTTTTAAATCTGAGAAAAATCCCATATTTCCCTTCCTCCATTCTGTTTTATCTGCTTTCCTTTAATGAATATGATGAATCGGCGTGGTGTCCTCGGTGATCGGTAATATGACCGTATCCTCCATCGCCAAAATATTCTCTATGATCTGCGGCAGAGCCTCTACCGTGGTGGGGCGGGACGCCGCGTCATGCATCAGTATTATGGAAGTTCCGTGTTTCTCAATATCCTGCGTGGAATTGCGCACCAGCGTATCCACGTCCAACAGCACGCTGCCCCCGTCGCCGGAGGACACATTCCAGTCATAGTATTCGATCTCGTGCTCCGCCAGGAAATCCGCAAACACATGCATGTCTATATCGCTGACTGTGTTGGAACTGCCTCCCGGAAACCGATAATAAGTACTCTGTATACCGGTGTTCTCCAGAATATAAGAATATATCCGGTAAAAATCCGCGGAGAAATCATCCACCGAGCGGTACACATCCGCGTACTTGTGAGAGTAGGAATGCATCCCAAGGGTATGACCCCTCTCCGCGATCTCCCTGATCATCTCTATGGAGTGTCCGTTCTCCTTGCCCAACACAAAAAAAGTAGCTTTCACGTCATACTCGTCCAGTATATCCAGAATCTCCTCCGTATATTTGCTGGGCCCGTCGTCAAAGGTCAGATACACCTTGTGCGCCGCCTCCGGTTCCACCTCCGCCACATCTTTGTCCTGTCCGTCCGCAGCGGCCACGGGAGCGGCCACAATGACTTCCTTACTGTCAAGCTGCTCTGTCTGCGGATCTCTGTCGGCCGTCTGCTGCTCCTGCCGGGCTACGGCCTCTTCCATCCGCAGCAGATACCCCTGGGTCTCGGCCAACTGCCCTTTTAAAGCCCCTACTCTCACAAAGAGCACTATGCTGAGCCCTAGGGGAAGAATCATCCACAGCAGCGCCGACAGAACGATCATCTTTTTCAGGCGCTGTACTCTCCGGCGTCTGGCATCCCCCTGGGAACTCTGCCTGTTATCCATTATAACATACCAACCCTTCCGTTAAAAGAAAAACTTCAAAATTATATTAACATGAAGGAAAGTATTTTTCAAGGGAAAAAGGGCCTGTTTTACAAGCCCCTTATCTGCTCCTCAAATTGATTGAGAATAAATGTATTGAAAAAACGGTCGATGGAGCTGGCCTGTTTCATGCGATACCATAGTTCTTCCGGCACCTCCAGGTAACAATATCTCCTGCCGTCCTGATGAAACTGCACCTCCAGCAGCATATTCTGGGCCTGATATCCCATATAGGCAATATGGACTGCCGCTGTTCTGTTCATGAATTCCCCTCCTATTAATCATCCTAATCCGGCGATATGCTGATGCTGCACGATTACGCATCGCCGGGCGGAGGCCTCCCCAAAAAACTATTGTACATTCTCTGTCCCTTTTACGGCCGTGCTTTCCTCTGTCTGCATTTAGTCCGCATCCTGATCTATCCTGCGAAACACCTCGTCCTCAAAAAAATCTGCCACCGTCATATCCAAGCCGCTGCATATCTTCGCCACCGTCTCGATCCCCGTATTTCGGCTGAGCCCGTAGACGATATTTTTCATAGTGGAGGGATTCATGCCGGCCAGTGTCGCAAGACGGTTCACAGTGATCTGGTGTTTTTTACACAGCCCATTGATCCTTTTAACCAGTGCTTCCTGAGCCTTCATCCTGTCTCCATCCATGTTCCTGAGCATTACCTTATCTGAATTGTACAAAACACCGATAAGGCATGTAGCCCGTATATGGGCTATTATAGGATGTCTGAAAAATTCTGTATATGTCTTCTTACATTTTATGTATATAAAAGTGACCTGTAAAAGAAGAACCTGGCATACGCCAGGCCTTCTCTACAGATCTTTTTCCTTGATAGCGCCGCTGCGGTAAGCCCGCAGCAGTTCCCGCAGATCATTTATCTGCTCGAGCAGCGCCCTTCCCTTATCCGTATCGGATATATCCGCTCGTTGTGGCAGACGCTCCACGATGCGGATCTCCGGCGTCTGCCCAGGACTCCCCGGCACAAAAGGCCTGTGCTCCGCCAGACTCAGCCCCCGGGAGTCAAAGATCAGCGTATAACCCGCGATCCCCGTGGCTTTCTGATAGGCTTTGGATATGCCGCCATCGATCACGAACAGCTTGCCCTCCGCCTTGACCGGACTTTCCCCGTCCTTGATCTTCACCGGCACATGGCCGTTTATGATATGACCCCTGTCCTCGTCCATGGAAAAATGCGCCAAAATCTTCCTGCATATCTCTGGTCTCTCAGAGAACGCGTAATATGGATTGTAATTCTCCCTGTGCGTCTCCTTCTCCTCGATGAAGTACTGTTCAAAAAAGGCCATCTTGTCCTTTCCGTAGAGTGGGGAGCGGGGGCCGCACCACAGATACCACATAAAATCTCTGGCATAGCCGTCCTCTCTGGAAAAATACGCCCGGTTCACCAGCACGCCGATCTCGTCCAGCAGCGCCCGGCCGCTGAAACTTCCCTCCCTCGTCTCCACACTTTCAAAAGCCCCTGTCCCGTCCATGGGGATACAGCCGTGAAACAGCAGATTTCCGTTGCATATCTTATACATGGATCCCCTGGAGAGCAGGAAACGGATATGCCGCTGTAGCTTTTCACTGTGCAGGAAAGAGTTAGTCAATATGGCCATCAGCTCCTTCTCCGAGTTGGAGAGCCGCGCCGGATCAGCCGGATCCACTGTGGGAAAAGAGGTGTCCCGCAGTGTGTACGTTCCCGTGCCGCTCTCCAGCGTACCGCCGAAAAAATCCACTTTGGTGAACAGATCCCTCTCCTCCATCCGCCACTCGGGATGCTCATGGATCAACTGGGATTCCAGTTTCAGTTGGATCACAGCGATCGCCTTGTGCATCTGCGCCGCCAGTTTCATATCTATAGGATCGTAGATATTATCATCATACGTATGAGGATAATAGAGCTCGCAGCCGTCCCCCCCGTAGACCTCCCGGGCAAACACCGCCAGCGCCCGCATGTTCAGGCCGTAACCGTCTTCCAGCAGATCAAAGTTGTTGTATTTTATCGAGATCCTGATCACATTGGCGATCAGCGCCCCATTGCCCGAGGCCGCGCCGATCCAGGAGATATCATGATTGCCCCACTGCACATCCACATCATGCATGTTCATCAGCTCATCGAGAATGATATCCGGGCGGGGGCCCCTGTCAAAGATATCCCCAATGATATGCAGCTTGTCAATGGCAAGCTCCTGAATCAGACCGCACAGGGAAATGATAAAAGTCTCCGCGATATCCGTCTCTATGACAGAACTTATGATCCTGTCATAGTAGCGGTCGCGGTTCACATCCTCCGCCGCGTTCAGCAGTTCGTCCAGGATATAGCGCAGTTCCCCCGGGATCCTCTTTCTCACACGGGAGCGGGTATACTTGGAAGAAACGTTTCCGCAGACCGGCAGCAGCCGGCGGATCGTCAGACGTTTCCACTCATCGCTCAGACGTCCCTCCTCCCGGATCCGTTTGATCTCCCGCTGGGGATAATAGATCAGACTGGCCAGTTCCTCCCGCTGGGAGGCCGACACGGCTTTCCCCAGCACCAGATCCACCTTGTTTTTTATCATGCCCGAAGCGCTCCGGAGCATATGTATAAACGCCTCATACTCCCCGTGAAGATCACTGAAAAAATATTCCGTCCCCTTGGGCAGGCTCCGTATCGCCGAGAGATTGACGATCTCGCTCGCCGCGCTCTCCACGGTGGGAAATTTTTCCGCCAGCAGCTGTAAATACTTTTCTTCCATGAACATCCTCCCTGTCTAAAGTCTGTCCGCACTTTTGCGGCACGCTACACGGATAGATCCAGACTGCGCACTTTCTCCCGCAGTTCCAGCACAGAGGCGGGGGAGACGGAGAGCTCATCGATGCCCATGCGCAGAAAGGTTTCCGTCAGGCTCGTGTCCGCCGCCAGCTCGCCGCAGATACCGATCCACGCCCCATGCCGGTGGGCATTGTCGGCGCTCATCCCGATCAGGCGCAGGACCGCCTCGTGATGCGGGTCCACAAAGGGCTCCACATCCGGGTTTTGCCTGTCGCAGGCCAGGGTATACTGAGTCAGATCATTGGTACCCACGCTGAAAAAGTCCACCATGGGGGCCAGCCTGTCACTGATGAGAGCGGCGGCGGGAGTCTCGATCATGATCCCCAGTTCCACATCGTGAGAGTAGGAGACGCCCCGGACGTCCAGCTCTTCTCTCACTTCCCGGCAGATCTCCAGAGTTTTTTCCAGCTCCGCCGCGCTGACGATCATGGGAAACAGGATGCCCATATTGCCGTATACGGAGGCGCGGTACAGCGCCCTCAACTGTGTCTTAAATATCTCCGGCCTGGTGAGGCATATTCTTATGCCCCGGTATCCCAGAGCAGGATTTTCCTCTTTTTTCAGTCCGAAATAATCCGCCTGCTTATCCCCGCCGATATCCAGCGTCCGAATGATCACCTTCTTGCCGGGCATCCCTTCCAACACTTTCCTATAGACGGAAAATTGCTGCTCCTCCGTGGGATAATCGCTGCTTTCCAGATACAGAAACTCGCTGCGGAAAAGGCCGATCCCCCCGGCATCGCTGCGAAACGCCGCGTCCACCTCCCGGACGTCCCCGATATTCGCGCATATGCGCACCCTCCTGCCGTCTAACGTGACGTTCTCCCTGCCTTTTAATCCCTGTAAGAGCCGCCGTCTCTCCTCCTCCTCCCGCCGCTTTTCGGCGTAAGCGTCATAAGTCTCCTCGTCCGGGTCTATGATGACCTCCCCTGTGGAGCCGTCCACGATGGCCCTGCTGCCCTCTGCGGTCTCCTCCAAAAACAGGTCGCCCACCCCGACAACGGCGGGTATATCCATACCGCGGGCCAGGATCGCCGTGTGAGAGTTTACAGCCCCCCGCGCCGTCACAAACGCCAGGATCTTTTCCCTGTCCAGGGATACCGTTTCGCTGGGAGACAGATCCCTGGCGCAGAGGATCACCTGCTCCTCCGGCTCCCTCACTCCGGCGCACTCCCCCCGAAGATTGGCGATCAGACGGTCCGAGACGTCCCTTAAGTCGGCCGCTCGGGCTTTCAGGCAGGGATCCTCCATGGAGGCAAACATTTCCCCGAAATGATCCGCCGTCTCCGCCACCGCATACTCCGCCTTCACATGTCGGCTCTCTAAGATATTATCGATGAAATCGTTGTAGCTCACGTCCTCCAGCAGCAGCATATGAGCCTCAAATATCCCGGCGTCCGCCTCGCCCGCCTCCTGCAGCGCCCTGCCGCGGATCTCCCGCAGCTGCTCCATGGCCATGGCACGGGCCACGGCCACTCTTTCTTTCTCAAGCAAAACATCCTCCGCGCGCTCCGGCATCACCGCCGTTTCCTCTTTTTTACAGAGGAAGACCTTTCCCATCACAATCGCGCCGTTTACACCTTTGCCCGTATACTTTTTCATCCTCATACCCCGCCGATTCTTCCTCACAACAACTGCTTTAACAGTTCAAATATGTCGTCCTTCTTCGCAAGCCCCTTGGAAAAAGCGGTGGCCCCGCCTGCGGCGGTTCCCATTTTCAGGGCGTACCCGTAATCTCCCTCCGCCAGACCCGCGATAAATCCCGCCACCATGGAGTCCCCCGCCCCCACCGAATTTACCAGCGTCCCTCTGCAGACACCGCACCTGCGGACTTCGCCGTACTCATCCACCAGCACCGCGCCGTTCTGAGCCATGGAGATCAGCACATTCACCGCCCCCATATCCTTGAGTTTCCTGGCGTAATTCACGATCTCGTCCATACTGGATAACTCTTTTCCAAAGATCTCTCCCAACTCGTGATGGTTGGGTTTCACCAGAAACGGCCTGTATCTCAGTACGTTTACCAGGAGGTCCCCCGCGGCATCCACCACTGTCCTGATCTTCTTATGGGACATATACGCCAGGATATCCTCATAGATATCCGCCGGCAGGCTGCCCGGGATACTGCCCGCCAGCACCAATACATCGTCATCCTGTATCTTATCCAGCTTTCTGTAGAGCTGCGCCAGCGCTTTTTCGTCAATCTCCGGACCCTGTCCGTTAAGATCGGTCTCCTGCCCGGACTTGATCTTCACATTGATCCGGGTATTGCCCTTCTCCAGATGGACAAAGTCCGTCTCCAGGCCGCTCTGGGAGAGTCCTTCCTCCAGCGCTCTGCCCGTAAACCCTGCCACAAATCCCAGGACCCGGGAGGGGATCCCCAACTCGCCCAGCACCAGCGAGACATTGATCCCTTTGCCCCCAAAGTATATCTCCTCGGAAGTAAGCCGGTTTATATCTCCCGTCCGCATGTCTTCCACATGCACTACATAATCAATGGCAGGATTAAAGGTTACGGTATATATCATGGTAGGTCCTCCTTTGACGGACGCCGTCTTGCCGTCCGTTCTGTATGTGAGTTAATGGTAGCATATATTGGGCCGCAGCTCAATGATTTTCTTCCGTTTCCCCCGTAAAGACCCCCATTGGGAACCGGATATCAAAAGCGCCCCGAAAACATCAGATGTTCCGGGACGCCCCTTATGCCTGCTGTATTTATTTAACCCCAAAAGCTGTACTTGCCGCCTGCGGAGGAGAGCAGATCGCCGCTCCGCCCGTACTGGCTGGAAAGGCTCTCCGCGCCCGCCTGGGCGTTATCGGATATCCTGCCCGCCAAGAACGAAACCTTGGCCGTGAAATCATTGGACGAACCCAGTGCCTTCTCCAGCGCGTCCACATCCGCTGCTTTCAGCTTGTCGCTGTCCACCGCAGCCCTGCCGTCCGCTCTCTTTTTCAGCCCGTCGGCCTCCTTTTCCAGTTTCTCATAATTGATCTTCTGCTTTGTATCCGCCGCACTGGTTTTTCCCTTGTTCAAAACCTTGAGCAGATCGCCGTCCGAACCGCCGTTTATATGGTTCAGCAGGGAGGTGTTATTGATCGGAACACCCGTCTTCCTCGCCGTTTCGTTTAACATCTGTGTCGTAATCCTCATGTTGTCCTCCTGATCCCGTTGCTGGTTATTGCGCGTCTTATTTTCCGCAGCTATTTATTATATCGGGGAAAATACAGGCTGTTTAACACCGATGGCACAAACCGCCCATGAGAATATTTCACACGTTTATCCGTATATATAAAAATCGAACTCCGGGAAATATTTCATTCCCACCTCCCGATAATATACCTCCTCCTGATCCAACAGTTCCTCCTGTGTAATCCCTCCAAACTCATGGGAAATATGCCCTCTGCCGCTGTTTTCATCAAAGAGGAGCGTCAAAGTCTCCTTCAGCTCCCCCTCCTCAAAATAACGCCAGTTCACATGTTCTATACTTCCTTCTCCCATAAAATTGACTTCCAACATTCTGGTCGTAAAAGCGGAGCCGTCATATTCATAGATATAGTACTCCTCTCTGTATTCATTATCCCAGATATCCTCGATATCCTCAACCCTTATAAGCCTGTCCTTATCCTGCTGCGGCCACAGAAAGTCCTCTGGTGCCGACTCGCAAAACTCATACCGCTGTTTTAGCTCATTCCACAGAAAAACCGTGCAGGCATTGTAGCGTTCCCACTCGATCCCGCTGCCGGTAAAGACAATATCCCTAAATCCGTCAAAATTGAGATCCCCCAGTCGGTGAATGCGCTGCGTATCCCGCATATCCGCGCCTGAAAGCCTGTTCGGCGGGATCTCTAATATATCAAAATAAGTATTCCCGCCGCTCTCCCTGTCTCTGACGCTGATAAAGGCTCCGCAGAGCTCCTGTAAAGAATCCGGCTTATAAAAGTCAAAATCCGTATAAATGTATTCCCCCTCGTTTAATCGGTAAATGCCCATCAGCCCCCCGGCTTTTCGCAGATCGCCTGCGGCATCCCATTCTCTGGAAATACTGGCGGGAATCTCGTTCTCCGTGAGCAGACCGGACATGGCCCCGCTCTCCCATCTATCGTCCCGCACCAGAATGATATTCCGGCATAAAGTATTATCCAGCACATTCTCCACCGGCGGTTTCCCCTGAAACTTCTGATCCATACTGAGCAACAAGGTATCATAAACCGTAATTCGGCGCAGCACCCCCTCATCCAGCGCCGTGATCCGCCACAGGAGCAGATCATCCAATGAACCTTCAAGAGATTCCACATCCCTCGCTGTGACCCTGCCGCCATTCCTTATGTCTAATTGCGTGAGGCGGCGGCTGGCCAGCAGATCGTCCAGATACACCGCGGTATCGCTGCCCTGCATATTCAGGGCCACATACCAGCAGTCCGGATTAGCCTCCAGCCGTTGGATAAATGCTTGGTACTCTTCCTCAGTGCTTATGTCAACATACAGCATATCGTCATAACTTCTGGGAACAGCGCTGTGATATACCACCGGCTGTGACATGACTCTGTCCAGCCATTCCAGATAGACCTCCCGAGCCGCAGTCTCCTCATCCCCTATGTGATAATTCCCCTGACTTTCATACCCCAGCAGAACCTCCCTAAACGCTCCCTCCTCAAAAATCATCCGATAGACATAATTATAGTTGGCGCCTTCGGAGCCAACATAGACGCCATTGTCCCTGAGATCCTCAAAACCGCGGTATACCCGGTCTGTGCCATAGTACAGGCCGTCCTCTTCCTTCAGGATCAGATAGTATCCTCCGATATTATTCAGCGCCAGAACCAATTCCAGCTCTCCATCCTGGTCCAGATCACAGAAGGCGATGGAGTCCAGCCGCAGTTCATCGTCTCCCGCATCCCAGAGTTCGCTGTTCAGTATATGGCAAAACTCCTCCAGAGTGACATTGCGCAGGTCGAGATTGTTCTCATATGTATATGCGTCCACCGTCCATCTAAAAGGGATAGCCGCTCTTAGTATCGGGAAAAATTTTTGTAGTGCGGCATACTCCTCCCCGGACAATATTTCCTGATAAGCTTCCCAGTCCGCCTCCCCGATGGGCAGATATACGCTCTGTGAGAAGGATTGCTGGGCCAATGACTCCGTTTCTGATTGTTCCGTTTCAACCCGCGCTGTTTCATCCACCCTCTCATACGCCACCGGAGAATCCTCTTCCATTGTATTCAGCCTGTTTCCACATGCACTCAGCAAAAAGACACACAGAATACAGACTGTTATCTCAGTCCTTATATGCATTTCATACCCTGTCCTCTTATTTGTTTACGCCCTTTACGGAATCATGTACTCACTCTTTACAAAACATTATGAACCCCAAGAGTCCTAGATAAGTTCAAATCCCGTCTTCTGGCTTATTGTATCATACTTCCGCACAGCGGAAAAGAGATAGCATTCTTCATTTTCCGCCATCCCCCAGACATCTGCATCCCCGCTTGGCCGGATTGTCGATCAGGGCCCCGTCCCGCTCAAACCGCGAGCCGTGACAGGGACAGTCCCAGGTGCGTTCCCGGACGTTCCACTTTAGGGCGCAGCCCATATGAGGACAGCGTTTCAGAGACGGGGTGAGCAGGTTTGCCGTCGCCTCCACAGCATTCAGAAAGAGCTGGGGCTTTATCATGCTGCGGCTGGGGGAAAATACCTCCGCCCAGGCATTGCCCCTGCCCTGTACCAGGTCGCAGAGGAGTAGGGCCGCCGCCATGGAGGTAGTCATACCCCACTTCTGAAACCCGGTGGCTACAAAGAGATTTTTAGTCCCGGCGCTGTAGCGCCCGATGTAGGGAATGCCGTCCAGACTCATACAATCCTGGGCGGCCCAGCGGTATTTCACCTCGGCCCGGGGATAGACTTGCGCCGCAAATTCCTCCAGAACCGCCCAGCCGCCGCCCTTCTTTCCTGTGCGATGGCCGCCTCCGCCCAGCAAAAGCAGTTCTCCGCAACCGCGAAAAGACAGACCTCCCTGGACCTCGTCAATATACATGCCGTCCAGCCTGGCCGCCTGCTCCAGCGCCAGCACATAGGAACGCTGCTGGTATAGTTTCAGAAAATAGCTGCCATGCCGATTGATAAACGGAAAATGCGTGGCGACAATAAACTGATCCGCCCGTATCTTCCCATGGGAAGTGACCGCCGTGTGCCCTTCTATATTTTCCACAAATGTATGCTCATATATGGGCAAATCCCGGATAATACCCTCCACGAATTTGAGGGGATGAAACTGTGCCTGATGGGGAAAAGATACCGCTCCCTCCACCGGAAACGGCAGCGGGAGCCGGGAGACAAACTCCGCCGGAAACCCCAGGGAATGTACCGCCCGCACCTCCCGCTCTATCTTCTCCCTGTCCTGCCGAGAATACACAAAAGCAGTTTGTTCCTCCCAGTCACAGTCGATCCCCGCGCAGAGTTCCCAGTACTGCTCCAGCGCATTCTCATTGGCCTCCAGATAGAGCCGGGCACGTTCCCGCCCCAGGGAACGAATCATCCGGTCATAAATAAGCCCATGCTGGGAGGTAACTTTTGCCGTGGTGTTTTCCGTGATGCCTCCGGCAATCCTGTCTCCCTCTACCAGCAGACAGTCTACTCCCGCCTTTTTCAGCATATACGCGCAGAGGATTCCGCAGATGCCTCCGCCAATGACCAGCACATCCGTTTTCACATCCCCCCGCAGCGTCTCCCGCTCCGGCAGCGTCACCGTATCCGTCCAAAGTGATTTCCCCATAAAAATCCTCCATGCCATAGAATAAACTATAGCTTATGGAGGATGTGTATTTCCTATACGGGAGTCTGTTTATGTTTCCACATTGTCCCCCAGAAATATACCGATATCAGGTTCAATTCCTCCAGCAGAGTTTTGGCCGCATTGTTCATTCACATTCCTAATTTATTTTAGTTTCCGTATCTTTTCCCAGATTCATGATGTCCCTCCACTTCTAAAAGTGACACTTTTTTCACTATGCATTTTGCAATCAAGTACAAAAAGCCTTATCAAACAGAATATTAGTGAGAAGATGGCAGGAAAAATCTGATATTGCATTTACATAATAAATTCTTTGTGCTATAATGAACACTGTTCATGTTGGGGGGATGTGGGATGAATAAAGGGGCTACATCGAGAGAATATATTATGCAGGTATGCCGTAAGATTGCGTCCGCTCAGGGGCTTGAGACCCTCACAATGCGTCGGGTAGCAAGAGAATGCGGCATAGCTCTTGGGACGCTATACAATTACTATTCCGATAAAGATGAACTGTTGATTGCCGCGGTTGAGAGCATCTGGAGAGAGATATTTCACGGGAACGAAAGCTGCTCTACCGGAGTTTCATTCCCGGATCATGTTTCCCGCCTGTTCAAGCGGGCCAGGGACGGTGCGGACAAATACCCCGATTTTATCACTACCCACTCCGTGGTTCTCGCCAAATCCCAAAAAAGACAGGCAAAAAATGCCATGGAACAATATTTTGACCATATGAAATCCGAAATGCTTACGGTGCTGCAGACTGATCCACTGGTTGATGCGACGGCATTTTCTCCGTCCTTTCTTCAGTCCGATTTTATAGATTTTGTGATAGACAATATTCTGCTGCTCCTGATAAAGGAAAGCGAAAGCTGCGCCGTTCTGATTGACATAATACGCCGGATGATCTATTGGCAATAAGCAGACTACGCAGAGCAAAGCTGCGTTGAAAAGCATCGTTACAACAGAAAGGAGTATTTCAAATGAAAAAATACTTAAACCTATCTCTGATCTATGCTGTTGCCGCCATGGCGGGCGGCGTATTCTACCGTGAATTTACCAAGTTCAACGGTTTTACCGGCGCAACGGCGCTGGGAAAAGTACATACGCATCTGTTCCTGCTGGGAATGCTGATATTTTTGTTGGTATCCCTGTTTTCGGTTCATTGCGATCTGGCAGACAGCAAACTGTTCCGAGCCTTTTTGTGGATATATAACACAGGAGTACCACTGACCAGCGTGATGCTGCTGGTTAGGGGTGTGACACAGGTATTGGGAATTTCGCTTTCCTCTGGCGCCTCAGCCTCCATCTCGGGTATCGCGGGCATCGGACATATCCTGACCGGAACCGGAATCGTTTTGCTGCTGCTCTCCTTGAAAAAAACGGCTAAAAACGGGAGGTAAACCTATGCGCAAACCCTCATTTTACTATGTTAAAAAACCCACGCTGCTGGCTGTGGCCGGATGCGTATGGCTGATTGCAGGCATAAATGTGGCCCGGCTGGGCATTCTGTCTTACAGGCTGCTACCGCAGATCACATGGATTCATCTGCTGTTGTCCCTGGCGGTGTTCTGCGCTTTCGGTCTGATGTTTTTCAAGATGAGTATAAAACACACCAAACGCATAAAAGGATATCCAGAGGAATTTCGACCCCTGTGGCACTTCTTTGATATTAAATCCTACTGCATCATGGCAGTGATGATGACCGGCGGCATCTGGCTCCGCTCCTCCGGACTGGCGCCGGATGTTTTCATTGCCGTGTTCTACAGCGGCCTGGGTTGTGCTCTTGCTTTGGCCGGGGCGCTGTTCTGGATCTCCTTTATCTCTCTTCTAATTTACCCAGCATCTCCTTAAAGTTTGATTCGAGATCGTTGAGCTTGCTGTACCATACGTTTCCCAATATGTCGGGGATGCTGTAATTCAGAGAAGAACAGACTATGACCGGAATGTCAATTTTTTCTTTTTCCATTCTTTCAATCAGTTTAAATCCCGCCTCCTCATCTATGGTTCCTCCCGTTTCCAACGGATATTGCATATCCGTCACGATCAGATCGATCTTATTCTCACCATGGTATATTTGTTCCCACAGTTTCTCCTGATCTCTCACTGTCATGATATTCCGAACACCATTAAATTCTAAGGCTTTTCGTATATCAGCTCCCTTAAAAACATCATCATCCACAATGACTGCTTTTATTTTTGACAGATCCATAAAAATCTCCTTTCGCTGGAAAATATCTCAATATGGTTCATCTGCTGACTATATTGTACAAGGGAATGGCTTTGCCCTTTATTTTTTACTGCTTTCCTTCACTACGCTATGAATATTCTTAATGCTTTCCAGGTATTCTTCTTCAACTGGCGACAGATTCTGTTCTTGATATTTCCTATATTCTTCCGTTGCTTTCTCAATTGCCCGCGCATGACTAATCGTTCCAGCCCCTTGCAAAACCTTTTCACCTGTCGATTTTAGAACATTATCAAGATGTTCTACATAATCTGCCATATACATAGGATTATGGCGCATAGCCTGAATTTCCGCGAAATCAAAGTATCCCGATACAATATTGTTTAAAATTTTCAGTTCCTCATCATCAAGGTAATTCTTTGCAATACTTATGTCTTTCAATGCAGGAAAATCGCCAGAAAAGCTTTTTAATCCCATAAAAGGCCGACTGGCATCCGCACGCTCATATATAACTTCTGCTGCCGTATGTCCATGCGCTGCATAATGTAACTTATTTTGTACCATTTTAAAAAAAGCAATGGATTCACTACTTTTGGGATCATAGTCAACACTTGTCGCATAAAGGTCAAGTACCTGTCGATATATAACCTTTTCGGATGAACGGATATCCCGAATGCGGTCTAATAACTCTTTCCAATAATTACCACCACCCAGATTTTTCAGCCTCTCATCGTCCATCGTAAAGCCTTTTATCATGTACTCTTTTAAGCGTTCGGTAGCCCACCGACGAAAATTTGTAGCAATCTTGGATTTCACTCTATATCCGAGGGAAATAATCATATCAAGGTTGTAATGTGTTGTATTGTATTTTTTCCCATCCGGCGCAGTTGTTCGGAATTTCCGAACAACTTCTTTTTCCTCCAGCTCTCTCTCTTCAAAAATGTGTTTAATATGTTCACTGATATTAGATTTGCTGGTTTGATAAAGTTCACATAATTGCGCCTGTGTAAGCCAAACAGTCTCATCTCCAAACTTAACATCAATTCTTGTATGTCCATCTTCCGTTTGATATATGATGATTTCATTTCCATCAATATTGTAATTGTCTCTTTTATCCCCCACCTTACAGTCCCCCTATCTCAATCCTCTTTACGGTAGGAACAGCCTCTTCATCTTTTTCCGCAAACCAGATTTCATCACGTCTTAACAGCTGATTAGATAACTGCCACTCTTCTATACGGGCATTTCATATTGTAGTCTCCATTGTTTCCCTGCTCCTCTTTCTGTTTCACTCTACATCTAAATCCGTCGTTTTCTGTCACAAGCAAACTAC
>CAZGVI010000043.1:0-32889 GCA_964529395.1 uncultured Acetatifactor sp. | reverse complement strand
TATCCCCATAAAAAAGATTATAACACATTTTTCGCAGAATGCAAGTACTGATTTTTGTGACTTATATGATCCTCATATGAAATCTTATGCTGAAATTTTCTATAATATATGAACGTTATGGGACAAAAAGTTTGTTTTTGATGAAAGATGGGGAGAAGTGGGAGAAAAGGCGGAATAGGGCAGGAACTTGCGGCGACTTGCAGTTGCTGTCTGATACGGGAGAATCGTATAATGAATACTGAAATAAAGTCAATATGTGGAGGAGAAATTAAGCTTATGGAACAGTTGCGCATTACCGCTGCCGATGATAATGAAAAAGTGTACAGAATATTGGGAGATCTGATGAACGGGGACAAGGAATTTCAAATTATGATCACCGTGCCCGGGGGAAAAAAGGAAGGCGTCCGACAACAGGTCGGCGAGACGCTGATTCAGGCCGCAGAGGAGAGGAATGAGCCGAAGGAAACCAAGGAAAAGGTCTATGATCTGGAACAGGATGTGACGGATATCATTCATGAGATCGGCGTTCCGGCACATATCAAGGGATATCAGTACTTACGGGAAGCTATCATGATGTCTGTGCGGGAGCCTTCGATGATCAGCTCCATCACCAAGGTTCTCTACCCCACCATCGCCAAACATTTTCAGACCACGCCCAGCCGGGTGGAGAGGGCCATCCGCCACGCCATAGAAGTGGCCTGGTCCCGGGGCAGGATGGAGACGCTGGACGCCCTCTTCGGCTACACGGTGAACACCGGAAAGGGAAAGCCAACCAACTCCGAATTCATCGCTTTGATCGCGGACCGCATCCGGTTAAAATACCGGGAATAGATTCCAAATAAATGGAAAAATTTCAGAAAAGGCTTTCCTAAAGATGCAGGATGTAGTATAATTCACTTATCTACGAGAAGGTACAAATGGAGGTTTGCGCATGAAAAGAATACTGTTTGCTGCATCTGAAGGAGTTCCTTTTATCAAGACGGGCGGGCTGGCCGACGTGGTGGGTTCCCTGCCCAAGTGCATTGACAAGGAATATTTTGATGTGCGGGTAATCCTGCCCAAATATACCTGCATGAAACAGGAGATGAAGGATAAGCTGGAGTATGTGACCCACTTCTATATGGACTTTAACTGGACGGACGCCTATGTGGGAGTCCTTAAAGCAGAGGTGGATGGGATTCAGTATTATTTTATTGACAACGAGGGATATTTCAGCGGATTCAAGCCCTATGGGGACAATGCGCTGTTTGAGATTGAGAAGTACGCCTTTTTCTCCAAGGCGGTACTGTCGGCGTTGCCGCTCTTGGATTTCAGGCCGGATATCATTCACTGCCATGACTGGCAGACGGGGTTGGTGCCCGTATATCTGAAAGAGCGTTTTCAGGGCAGCGACTTTTTCCGGGGAATCAAGTCCGTGATCACGATCCACAATCTGAAGTTCCAGGGGAAATGGGATCCCAAGGTGGTGCAGAACATCACCGGGCTGCCCCAGTATTATTTTACGCCGGATAAGCTGGAGGCCTATAAGGACGCCAATCTGCTCAAGGGCGGTATCGTGTTTGCGGATGCTGTGACTACCGTAAGCGATACCTATGCGGAGGAGATCAAGACGAAGTTTTATGGCGAGGGCCTGGACGGCCTGCTGACGGCCCGCAGCGGTGATCTGCGGGGAATCGTGAACGGTATCGACTATGAGGAGTTCAACCCCGAGACGGATAAATATATCGTAAAGCCTTATAACGCGGTGAATTTCCGCAAGGAGAAGGTCAAGAACAAGAGGGCGCTGCAGGAAGAGCTGGGCCTGCGGGTGGACGAGAAGAAGATGATGATCGGCGTGGTTTCCCGTCTGACCGATCAGAAGGGCTTTGATCTGATCGCCTATGTGATGGATGAGCTGTGTCAGGACGATATTCAACTGGTGATCCTGGGTACCGGCGAAGAGCGGTATGAAAACATGTTCCGTCATTTTGACTGGAAATACAGCGATAAGGTATCAGCCAATATATTTTACTCGGAGGAGCTTTCCCACAAGATCTATGCGTCCTGCGATGCGTTTTTGATGCCGTCTCTGTTTGAGCCCTGCGGTCTGAGTCAGCTCATGTCCCTGCGCTATGGCACGGTGCCCATTGTCAGGGAAACGGGCGGTCTGAAAGACACGGTGGAGCCGTATAACGAGTATGAGAGTAAGGGTACGGGCTTTAGCTTTGCCAATTACAACGCCCATGAGATGCTGGCCACCATCCGCTATGCGGAGCAGATCTATTATGATAAAAAGCGGGAGTGGAACAAGATCGTGGACCGGGCTATGGCAGCCGATTTTTCCTGGGAGGTATCGGCAAAGAAGTATCAGGAGATGTATGACTGGTTGATAGGATATTGAGAGAATGAGCGGCAACGGCAAAAAGAGAGATAGTTTTATCCTGCAGGCGGGCATACTGGCCGCCGCAGGATTTATCAGCCGGATCATCGGGCTGTTGTACATAAGTCCTGTGACGCGGATCATCGGCCCTGTGGGCCTGGGATACTATCAGACCGCATATAATTACTACGCCATTGTTCTGATGATATCCTCGTACAGTATTCCCTCCGCAATCTCCAAGGTGATCGCCCAGAAACTGTCACTGCGGGAATACCGTAATGCCCACAGGGTTTTTATATGTGCCATGTACTATGTGCTGGGAGTGGGACTCGTTGCGAGCTTACTCCTCTTTTTTGGTGCGGGATATCTGGCGACAGAGTCGGCGGTACCGGTGTTGCGGGTGCTGGCGCCCACGATTTTTATCTATGGCATTCTGGGGGTGCTGCGGGGATATTTTCAGGCTCATAAGAGTATGGTGCAGACGTCTTTTTCCCAGATCCTGGAGCAGATCGTCAATGCCGCGGTGAGTATTGGGGCCGCATACGGATTTATCGTATGGTTTACGGGAAGTTATGAACAGAGCCGGGAGGCGGCGGATCAGACCGGCCGGGCGGTGTACGGCGCCATGGGCAGCGCTCTGGGAACAGGTGCGGGTGTGCTGGCAGCGCTGCTCTTTATGGGGGGGATCTATGCGTTGAACCGCCCCATGATACGCCGGAGGATCCAGAGGGATCGAACCGGGCGGGTGGATTCCTATCGGGAGATCAGCGTTATGATCCTGCAGGTGGTGCTGCCCTTTATCATAAGCACGGCAGTCTATAACCTGAGCAGTTCTCTGAACAATAAGTTATATTCGGACATTATGATCAAGTTCCGCCATGTGCCCGAGGATCTGGCCATGGGAGATTACGGCGTGTTCAACGGGGAGGCCATGAAGATATCCAACATTCCCATCGCTTTTTCTTCGGCAATGGCCGCCGCCATCATTCCCACGGTGTCTCAGCTTGTGGCCCGCAGGCAGCTGGCGGATGCCCGGGATAAGATGGCCCAGGCGGTCAAGACCATCATGCTGATCTCCATTCCCTCGGCGGTAGGGCTTTTTGCGCTGGCAAAGCCCATTACCTGGCTGCTGTTTCCCGATGAGACGACGATTGAACTGGCGTCCAGGATCTTGATGGCGCTGGCAATCTCGGTGGTCTTTTACGCGCTGTCCACCCTCAGCAATTCCATATTGCAGGGGATCGGCAGGGTGAATACGCCCATTGTCAACGCAGCCATCGCGCTGCTCGTACAGACGGCCGTTCTGGTGCCGCTGCTGTTTTTTACCGATATGGGCATCTACGCGGTGGTCATTGCCACGATCCTGTATTCGGGGCTGATGTGCGTGCTGAACCAGATGTCCATGCACAAAGCTCTGGGATACCGCCAGGAAGTGATGAACACCTTTATCGTTCCCTTTATCGCCTCCGGGTTCATGGGGGCCATCGCGTGGGTCATATACGAAATTCTGCTCATGCTGACGGGTTCCATTGTGATCTCTGCCATCCCGGCCATAATCATGGCGGTGGTGGTATATTTTGCGCTGGTGATCCTGTTCAGGGCGGTGACGGAGGAGGAACTGCAGGCGATGCCCAAGGGCCGTCTGCTGGTAAAAGTGGCAAAAAAATGCCGCCTGCTGCGGTAGGCGGTATTTTTTGAAGGATCATATCTGTTCCAGCCCCGATATGTCGCTGTCTATCATCATGGAATAGTTGGTGTAGTATACCACAAATCCGGGTTTGGAGCCGTTTGGCTTTTTTACATGTTTTTTCTGGATATAGTCAATTTCAACCTTCTCCTGATTCCGGCCTTTGGAATAGTAGGCCGCCAGTCTCGCCGCCTCCTCAAAAGCGCGGTCCGGCAGGGTGTCGATTCCCTCGCATTTGAGAATCACATGAGAGCCGGGCATACCCTTGGCGTGGAACCACCAGTCCCCCCCGGTTGCGAACTTAAAAGTCAGTTCATCATTCTGATAATTGTTTTTTCCCACATATATATGGAATCCGTCGCTGCTCACATAGTGGAAGGGCTTGCTGGTGATCTTTTCTCTCTTGCCGTTTCGCCTGTGGATGTAACCGCTGGCCGCCAGTTCTTCCCGGATCTGCGCCAGGTCTTCCTCCTGCAGCGCGATATCCAGCGCCGTGGCGATGGATTCCAGATGCTGGATCTCGGCTTTGACCTCCTCGGTCAAGACAGACAGAGCCTCGTAGGTTCGTTTCAGCTTGCCGTATTTGTCAAAATAGCGTTTGGCGTTCTCGGCGGGTGTCATATCCGGATCCAGGGGTATGGTGATCGTCTCATTTGTATAGTAGTTCAGCGCTTCCATGGACTTGCTGCTCTCGGGCACATTGTAGCCGTAAGTGTTGAGCAGTTCCCCGTAGACTCTGTACTTATCCCGTTTTTCCGTATCTTTGATCTGTTGCAACTGCAGATCGTATTTTTTTACATTGCGCTCCAGGGCGGTCTGCACGATACGGCGCAGATCGGCGGATTTCTGGCGGATGCGGGTCAGGGTATTTTTTTCCGCGTAATATTGTTCCAGCAGGACAGAGATGGAATCGAAGGGTCGCAGGCTGTCCGATCCGCCGCCGTACAGCGTCAGGGGCAGGGCCGCGTACTCGGCGGGCTGTTTGCCGGTGTAGGCTATCGCGGGGGCGAAATTGCCGATCTGTACCTGATCCATCATCTCCCGGAAAGTTCGGAAGGCCTTTTCCAGCTCCTGCGGGGAAAAGGCGGCGGTGGAGCTGTCTCCGTCCAGCCCGCTGCGGTGGCACACTTCCTGGGCCAGGATGGGCGAGATGCCGGTGTAACTTGAGAAAATGGCTTTGTGGAGCGATGTGGGACGGGCGGCCACGGCCGTGAGGAACTGTTCACGGTCACAGGTCAACGGATCCAGCTTGTCCTGTGTCTGGGCTACAAAATAGGGTTTCCCGGGCAAAACCTCTCTGAGGCTGCTGACCAGGCCGGACACATGCTTGATGCTGTCCAGGATCATGCCGTCCTCATTGCAGAAAATGATATTGCTGTGTTTGCCCATGATCTCCACGATCAGCGTCTTGCGGCGCAGATCTCCCATCTCGTCCAGATGTTCCACATCTATATGGATGATGCGCTCCAAGCCGGGCTGGGTGACGGCGGTGATCCGTCCGTTCTGCAGATGCTTGCGCAGCAGCATGCAAAAACCCGGCGCCGTCATGGGGCTGGGCTTGTTCTGGGTGGTCAGATAGACCAGCGGCAGGGAGGCGTCCGCGGACAAAAGCAGGCGTCTCTGGCTGTCGGCCGTCTTGATGGTCAGCAACAGTTCGTCGTTTTCCGGCTGGGCGATCTTGTACAGTCTGCCCCCCAGGCAGGTGTCGTTCAGTTCCTTTACGATAGCGGCAATGGTCACGCCGTCAAAAGCCATGTGGGTATCCTCCTGATCTTTTGCTTGTAGATTTTATTATAGCAAATTGCGGAGAAATGACAAGCGTTTTTGACGGTGATGAGAGGATAGGGCGGTTTTTTTATAGGTGACTGCGAGGGACGCTGTAGATGGATAGAAGTAAAAAAATCAAGCGTTTGTTATGAAAGTATCGTGAAAGTTTTTCTGCCCGGCTTGACTATTTTTACAATCTACTTTATAATATAACGAGCTATAGATGTGGAAAGTATTATAGGCTTGTGCGGGTTTTGGCGCGAAAATCGTACTTGGAGAGAAGGCTTACTGATTGGAGCGGTATCGCAGGCGGGGGCCTGCGGTATGCAGCAGGGTACAGTGTAAGACGGATGTTTTACATTTTGATTGGCGCTATGTCGCGGGCAAAGTCAGCGACATGCAGATAAGAGGTAAAGATGATAAAGAGCATGACGGGGTTCGGCAGATGCGAAATCGCCGAGAACAATCGCAAATTTACCGTGGAGATGAAGTCTGTGAACCATCGGTATCTGGATGTGAATATCAAGATGCCCAAGAAACTGAACTTTTTTGAGTCCGCTATCCGCACGGAACTGAAGAACTATATCTCCCGGGGAAAGGTGGATCTGTTCATCACTTATGAGGATTATACGGAGAATAATGCCAGTATCCGTTACAATAAGGAACTGGCCAGCGAGTATATGAAGTATCTGCGTCAGATGCAGGAGGATTTCGGACTGGACGATGATATCCGGGTTTCCACCCTGTCGCGCTATCCCGAAGTGTTTACCATGGAGGAGCAGAATATCGACGAGGAGGAGCTGTGGAAAGAGCTTCAGAGCGCTATCCGGGGGGCGGCGGAAGGATTTGTCCAGACCCGCATTGCGGAGGGGGAACACCTTCGGGATGACCTGCTGGAAAAACTGGACGGCATGCTGAAACTGGTGGATTTTATCACGGAGAGATCTCCGGTGATCATACAGGAATACCGCCGGAAACTGGAAGATAAGGTGAAGGAATTGCTGGGAGACGTCCAGGTGGACGAGAACCGGCTGCTGACAGAGGTTACGATCTTTGCGGATAAGGTCTGTGTGGACGAGGAACTGGTGCGGCTGCGCAGCCACATTGAGACCACGAAGGCTACGCTCCTGGAGGGAGGCAGTATCGGACGCAAGCTGGACTTTATAGCCCAGGAGATGAACCGGGAGGCCAATACCACCCTGTCGAAATCCACAGACCTGGAGATATCCAACTGCGCCATAGAATTGAAAACGGAGATTGAAAAGATCCGTGAACAGATTCAGAATATCGAGTAGGGGTGAGGACGATTTATGAACAAACTAATCCATATCGGTTTCGGCAATATCGTCAATACCGACAAGATCATCGCCATCGTCAGCCCGGAGTCGGCACCGGTCAAGCGGCTGGTGCAGAGAGCCAAGGAGGAGGGCACGGTCATCGACGCCACCCAGGGCCGCAAGACCAAGGCTGTATTGGTCATGGAAAACGACCGGATCGTCCTGTCGGCGCTGCTGCCTGAGACCATAGCGGGCAGAGCCAGGGCGGAAAGCGGAGGAAATGAGGATGAATAGAGGGGTTCTGACGGTGATCTCCGGTTTTTCCGGTGCCGGCAAGGGAACATTGATGAAGAGACTGACCCAGGACTATGACAATTATGCCCTGTCCGTGTCCATGACTACCAGGACGCCGAGAGAGGGAGAGCGGGAAGGAATCGAATACTTTTTTGTGGATACAGAGACTTTTCAGGAGCGTGTCCGGCAGGGCAGAATGCTGGAATACGCCTGTTATTGCGGGAACTATTACGGCACTCCCAGGGATTATGTACAGCAGCAGTTGGAGGCTGGTAAGGATGTGATCCTGGAGATTGAGATCCAGGGGGCTTTGCAGATCAGAGAGCTGGTGCCGGACTGTCTGCTGCTCTTTGTGACGCCGCCCGGCGCGGCAGAACTCAGAAGAAGGCTGGAGGGCAGGGGCACGGAGACCCCGGAGGTCATAGCCAGGAGGCTTGCCCGAGCGGCGGAGGAATCAGAAGGCATAGAAGCCTATGATTATATAGTTGTCAACGACGATCTGGAGGAATGCGTCAGGCAGATACACAGTATGGTGCAGAACGCCCGGTATACGCCGGCCAGACAGGAGACATTAATAAAAGAGATCAGAGGAGAATTGAGCGGATTCTCGAAAGGAGCAGAGTAATGTTACATCCATCTTATTCGGATCTAATGAAAGTAGTAAACAGTGAAGTAGAACAGGGTGAGGCGCCTGTGGTCAACAGCAGGTATTCCATCGTGATGGCTACTTCCAAGAGGGCAAGACAGATCATCAGCGGCGACGAGCCTCTGGTGAGCGGCGCGGGCAGGAAGCCCCTGTCTCTGGCTGTCGAGGAACTGAATCAGGGCAAGATCAAGATTCTGGCCGAGGACGAAGTCATGGAAGAACAGGAGATATATGATGTGGTGGAGAGCGCCGCGTCAGATATGCGGGAAAACGTCCCGGAAGACGCGGAGGATCCGGAAGACGCGGAGGATCCGGACACTTCGGAGGATGCGGAGACAAGCGGACAGGAGGAGCCTGCGGCGGAGGAGACAGAGACTTTGCAGGAAGAGGAACAGGAAGTATAAAACAGGGGGAGAAATGTTCTGCTATGAGTATTTCTCCCCTTTTTGAGGGACAAGTTTAGGGGTAAAAATGAAGATACTGTTTATTTCTCTGGGCTGTGACAAGAACTTGGTGGATACGGAGGAAATGCTGGATCTGTTGCGGCAAAAGGGATACGATTTTACAGATGATGAGAACGAGTGCGATATTGTGGTGGTAAATACCTGCTGTTTTATTGGCGACGCCAAGGAAGAGAGCATTAATGCGCTGCTGGAGGCGGCGGAGCTGAAAAAGGGCGGAAGAGTCAGGGCGCTGGTGGCGGCAGGGTGTCTGGCGCAGCGCTATCACCGGGAGATCCTCACGGAGATACCGGAGGTGGACGCCATCGTGGGAACCACCTCCATCGACCGGATCGCGGACGCTGTGGAGAGGGCGCTTTCGGGAAGAAAGGCCGTATTTGTGCAGGATCCGGACGTTTCCTGCGACTACCATATAGGCAGAGTACTGACCACCGGAGGGCATTATGCCTATCTGAAGATAGCGGAGGGATGCGGCAAGCGGTGCAGCTATTGCGTTATTCCCCAGATCAGGGGGAATTACCGCAGCGTACCCATGGAGATCCTGCTGGAACAGGCCAATGTCCTGGCGGAGCAGGGCGTGAAAGAACTGATATTGGTGGCGCAGGAGACCACCTTGTACGGCCTGGAGCGCTACGGGGAGAAAAGCCTGCCGCTTTTGCTGCATGAATTGGCGCAGATCCCGGGGATATGCTGGATCCGGATACTGTATTGCTACCCGGAGGAGATCACGGAAGAACTGATCCAGACCATCAAAAAGGAACCCAAGGTCTGCCATTATCTGGATATTCCCATCCAGCATGCCAGCGACAGGATACTGCGGCGCATGGGCCGCCGCACCACCCAGAGCCAGCTGCGGGAGCTGATTGAAAGGCTGCGGGAGGAGATACCGGATATCTGTCTGCGCACCACCCTGATCACAGGTTTTCCGGGGGAGACCCAGGAAGATCACGAAAAGCTGGTGGATTTTGTCAATGAGATGGAATTTGACCGCCTGGGCGTATTTCCCTATTCTCAGGAGGAGGGGACGGCCGCCGCTGAGATGCCGGATCAGATATCCGAGGAGCAGAAAGAGGCCTGGAGGCAGGACATCATGGAACTGCAGCAGGAGATCGCTTTCGCCAAGGCGGAAGATATGGTGGGACAGGTGCTGACAGTGATGATCGAGGGCAAGGTGGCGGACGAGGAGGTCTATGTGGGCCGCACTTACCGGGACGCTCCGGGGGTGGACGGTTATCTGTTCGTACATACCGGAGGGTCACTGATGACCGGCGACCTGGTGCAGGTACAGGTGACAGGCAGCAATGAATATGACCTGATCGGAGAGATATGGCAGGAGGAAGAAAAAGATGAATCTACCCAATAAACTGACAATATTCCGTGTGATACTGATAGTGCCCTTTGTGATAGTGCTGCTGGGGGGCGATGCGGGATGGTTTGGCCATGATCTGCTGATTCCCGAGATCGCGGCGCTGGCCATCTTTATCATTGCCAGCCTGACGGATATGATCGACGGTAAGATTGCCAGAAAATATAATCTGATTACCAATTTCGGGAAATTCATGGATCCGCTGGCGGATAAGCTGTTGGTGAGTTCTGCGCTGATCGCCCTGGTAGCTATGGAGCGTATTCCGGCCTGGGTGGTGATCATCATTATCAGCAGGGAATTTATCATCAGCGGCTTTAGGCTGGTGGCGGCGGACAATCAGGTGGTGATCGCCGCCAGCTATTGGGGCAAGTTCAAGACCACTTTTCAGATGGTCATGGTATGTATGATGATCGTGGATCTGTCCGATCTCTGGCCCTGGTTCGGGATCGCGACGGACGTGGTCATGTGGATCGCGCTGGTGCTGACGGTGGTGTCCCTGGTGGATTATCTGGTCAAAAACAGGGCGGTCATGAAAGGACAGATGTAGGGGAAGGCGAAGAGGACGATAAGTATGACAGTGGAATTGATTTGTGTGGGAACGGAGCTTTTGCTGGGAAATATTGTGAATACCAACGCCGCGTATCTGGCTGAAAAATGCGCCGGCCTGGGGCTTTCCTGCTATTATCAGACCGTGGTGGGGGACAATGAGAAACGCTTGGAGGAGGCGCTGCGGACAGCGGTAAAACGCTCGGAAGTGGTCATCCTCTCCGGTGGACTGGGGCCTACGGAGGACGATCTGACCAAGGAGGTGGCCTCCCGGGTCATGGGCAGGGAACTGGTGGAGGACGCGGCCTCCAGAAAATGTATCGAAGATTTTTTTGCCTCCAGAAATTCAATCCCCACGGAGAACAACTGGAAACAGGCGCTGATCCCCAGGGGCGGCATCGTGCTGCCCAACCCGAACGGAACGGCGCCGGGAGTCATCATTCAGGAAGAAAACACCCATATTGTGCTGCTGCCGGGCCCGCCTCACGAGCTGAAACCCATGTTTGAGAACCATGTGATGCCCTATCTGACGAAATTGGAGCCGGGGCTGATCTGTTCTCAGACCGTCAAGGTGTGCGGCATCGGGGAGAGCAAGGTTGAGACTCTGCTGAAGGATCTGATCGACGGACAGGACAATCCGACGCTGGCGACCTACGCCAAGACGGGGGAAGTGCACATCCGGGTGACAGCCAAGGCCGGGAGCGAGAAGGAGGCCCGCAGGCTGATCAAGCCCGTGGTCAAAGAGATCAAGAGCAGGATGGGCAGCAATATATATACCACGGAGGAGGATGTTACGCTGGAGAGAGCGGTGGTGGAACTGCTGGTGGCCAACAAACTCACTGTGACCTGTGCCGAATCCTGCACCGGAGGGCTGCTGTCGGCCAGGCTCATCAATGTGCCCGGCGTATCGGAGGTATATAAGTCCGGCTATGTGACCTATTCCAACAAGGCGAAGAGAAAGCTGTTGGGGGTAAAGAAGAGTACGCTCAATAAATACGGCGCTGTCAGCGCGCAGACGGCTGAGGAGATGGCCCGGGGTCTGACCTTTGTGTCCAAGAGCGACGTGGCGGTGAGCATCACCGGTGTGGCCGGACCGGACGGCGGCACGGAGGAAAAACCGGTAGGGCTGGTATATATCGCCTGTAGTGTGAAGGGCAACGTGACAGTGAAAGAATACCATTTTTCAGGAAATCGCCAGACAATACGGGAGGCGGCGGTCTCCGCGGCCCTGACGCTGATGCGCGGCTGTATCCTGGAATATTTCAGCGAGATCACTTTCGGCAAGAAATAACGGCCCGCAGATGGGCGGATTTATGAAAAGAATATAAAATGTATCATACCTCTTGTACTTTTCAGGGAAGTATGATACATTTTCTGTATGCAAGGACATCCGGCACTGCTGTATTCTCTTTATACCGTCCGGCGTTTCGCCAGCGAATCCACAGACCTGCGGATCTATCATCCAGAAATTTAAAAGGAGGAATGCATATAAGTACTGTTTAAGGGACTTGAAATGGTTTATTATAAATATAACACAAAAACCTGTTGACAAAATCGAACGGATGTTTTATTCTATACAAGACAAGAACGTTTGTTCTCATTATAATAAACTCCAAGTAGATTTTGACGGAATATCACAGGTAAAACAATAAGACGGTAGCTGACCATGTGGGCTACGGACACGTAGAAATGAGGTAAATATGGAAAAGAATGAAAAACTGAAGGCATTGGATGCGGCGATCAGCCAGATTGAGAAACAGTATGGCAAGGGAGCCGTGATGAAACTGGGAGATCCCGCCAACCAGATGAACGTGGAGACGATCCCCACAGGCTCCTTAAGTCTGGATATCGCGCTGGGACTGGGCGGGATTCCCAAGGGGAGGATCGTGGAGATCTATGGGCCTGAGTCCAGCGGTAAGACCACCGTTACGCTGCACATGATCGCGGAAGTACAGAAAAGGGGTGGCATCGCGGGATTTATCGATGCGGAGCATGCGCTGGATCCCGTATATGCCAAGAATATCGGCGTGGATATCGACAATCTGTATATCTCCCAGCCGGACAACGGAGAGCAGGCCCTGGAGATCACGGAGACCATGGTGCGTTCCGGCGCCATTGATATCGTGGTTGTGGACTCTGTGGCGGCGCTGGTGCCCAAGGCGGAGATCGACGGGGATATGGGGGACTCCCATGTGGGTCTGCAGGCCAGACTGATGTCCCAGGCTCTGAGAAAACTGACGGCAGTGATCAGCAAGTCCAACTGTACCGTTGTCTTTATCAACCAGCTGCGTGAGAAGGTCGGCGTGATGTTTGGCAATCCGGAGACCACCACCGGAGGCCGTGCTCTGAAATTTTACTCATCCGTGCGTATGGATGTGCGCCGGGTGGAGGCTCTGAAACAGGGCGGTGAGATCATCGGTAATCATACCCGTGTCAAGGTGGTCAAGAACAAGATCGCCCCTCCCTTTAAGGAGGCGGAGTTTGATATCATGTTTGGAGAGGGTATCTCCGTGGTGGGCGATATTTTGGATCTGGCGGCCAGTGTGGATATCGTGAACAAGTCCGGCGCGTGGTATGCCTACAACGGGGAAAAGATCGGCCAGGGCCGTGAGAACGCCAAGCAATATCTGAAGGATAATCCGGCGGTATGTCAGGAGATAGAGAACAAAGTGAGGGAGCATTTCGGATTGAATGGCACAGCCGTCGAAACAGACGCCGCGCCGGAAAAGGAAAAGTAAGGATCCATGACGGTGACGGAGATAACGGATATATCAAAAAAACAGTGCAGGATCTGCGTGGACTATGATCTGTGTTTCGTCCTGTACAAGGGGGAACTGCGTCAATATGGCATTGTGGAGGGGGAAGAGCTGACTGAAGAGACCAGGCGGAAAGTACTGGAGGAGCTTTTGCCCCGCAGGGCCCGACTTCGCGCGATGAATCTGCTGCAGCACAGAGACTATACGGAAAAACAGCTCAGGGATAAACTGTTGGACGGCGGCTATCCGGAGGAGACAGCGAATCAGGCGGTAGAGTATGTGAGGTCCTATCACTATATTGACGATATGCGTTACGCGCAGGGGTACCTTGCCGCTTTCGCGGGCAAAAAGTCCCTGCGGAGGATGGAGCGGGAGTTACAGCAAAAGGGCATAGCCAGAGAGGTTCTGGAGCAGGCCGTCCAGGCCTGGCAGGAGCAGGACGGCGGCCAGGACGAGCTGCGTATGGCCTGCGAGCTGCTTGGCAGGAAACATTATGACAGAGATTCCTGTGACCGTAAAGAGCAGCAGCGACTATACAATTTTCTGGCATACAGAGGTTTTTCCGGAGAGGTCATCCGAAAGGCTCTGTGTATGGATCAGGAGATTTAGATAAAATATTGCTTGACATAACGTTCATTTCGGTTTAGAATTTTATATGTTGTAGATTGCCTGTTAGAATGTGAGCAGTACATACATTCTATATTAGATATTTGTACAATGAAAATTTAATAAGGAGGTGCTCCTGTAATGGATGCAAGTGTTATTATCGGCTGTGCTGTTACAGCGGTAATCTGTATCCTTGTTACAGCGGTTGTCACGGCGGTTGTTACTTCTGCTTATCAGAAGAAGGTAGCGGCATCCACCATCGGCAACGCGGAGGACAAGGCCAGAGAGATTATCGATGAAGCCCTCAAGACTGCGGAGACCAAAAAACGCGAATCACTGCTTGAAGTCAAGGAAGAGTCCATTCGTACCAAGAATGAGCTGGACAAGGAGATCAAGGAGCGCAGAGCGGAGGCGCAGCGTTATGAGCGCAGGGTTCAGCAGAAAGAGGAGAACATCGATAAGAAAGCTGACGCCATCGAGAAACGAGAAGCAAGCTTGACTGCCCGTGAAGAATCCTTAAATAAACTTAAGGAAGAAGTTTCCAAGCTGAACGAGCAGAGAGTACAGGAACTGGAAAGAATTTCCGGATTAACCTCTGAACAGGCAAAAGACTACTTGTTGAAAATTGTTGAAGACGAAGTGAAACATGAAACGGCCGTGATGATCAAGGATATGGAGAGTCGGGCCAAAGAAGAAGCAGACAAGAAAGCTAAGGAATATGTGGTATCTGCGATCCAGAGATGTGCGGCAGATCATGTCTCTGAAACCACAATTTCTGTTGTACAGCTTCCTAATGATGAGATGAAAGGACGTATTATTGGCCGCGAAGGACGTAATATCCGTACTTTGGAGACCATGACCGGTGTGGATCTGATCATTGATGATACACCGGAGGCAGTCATTCTCTCAGGATTCGATCCGATACGCCGGGAGGTGGCGCGGATCGCCTTAGAGAAACTGATCGTTGACGGCCGTATACATCCTGCCCGGATCGAAGAGATGGTGGAGAAGGCTCAGAGGGAAGTTGAAGTGATGATCAAGGAGGAAGGTGAAGCAGCCACTCTGGAAGTGGGTGTTCACGGTATACATCCCGAACTCATCAAACTTTTGGGAAGAATGAAATTCAGAACCAGTTATGGACAGAACGCGTTGAAACATTCCATTGAGGTTGCGCAGCTTTCGGGTTTGCTTGCCGCCGAGATGGGATTGGATGTGAGACTGGCCAAGCGGGCTGGTCTGCTGCATGATATTGGCAAGGCAGTGGATCATGAGATGGAAGGCTCCCATATTCAGTTAGGCTCGGAGCTTTGCCGGAAATACAAGGAAAATGCTACCGTTATCAATGCCGTGGAATCCCATCATGGCGATGTGGAGCCCACTTCCCTGATTGCGTGTATCGTACAGGCTGCTGATACGATCTCTGCCGCAAGACCGGGGGCTAGAAGGGAGACTCTGGAAACCTATACTAGCAGATTAAAACAGTTAGAAGAAATAACCAACAATTTCAAGGGAGTAGACAAGTCTTTTGCTATTCAGGCAGGTCGTGAAGTCCGAGTGATGGTGGTACCTGAGCAGATTTCTGATGCGGATATGGTGCTGCTGGCCCGCGATATCTCTAAGCAGATAGAAGCGGAGCTGGAATATCCCGGACAGATCAAAGTCAATGTGATCCGTGAATCTCGCGTGATTGATTACGCGAAATAATGAAAACCAGTGACAAAATTTAAAGTTAAAAAGAGTTCCGCTTGCGGGGCTCTTTTTTTGAAAAAAACTCTTGTCTATTGAGAGAAATTGTAGTAATATATACGGGATGTATGATTGTATACAATTATCCAATTCTATTTATTTATAGGATTACAGATGATTTGTAAGATATTATGTTTAGAAAGGCTGGGTTTAAGGACATGGAGAGGAAGGCTTATAAGGAGTTGAGCAGGGAGGAATTGCGGCAGTTGCATACACGGCTGGCAAAAGAATATGAGGAAGTGAAGGCCAGAGGGTTGCAGCTGGATATGTCCAGAGGAAAGCCCGGTGTGTCACAACTGGATATGGGGATGGATATCTTTGACGTATTAAATTCCAAGAGTGACATGAAGAGTATGGAGAATGTGGATGTGCGCAATTACGGTGTGCTGGACGGCCTGACGGAGGCAAAGCACATGATGGCAGATATCATGGGCGTATCGGCGGATCATGTGATCGTCTGCGGCAACGCCAGCCTGACGATTATGTATGATACGGTATCACGATCCATGACACACGGCGTAATGGGCGGAACGCCCTGGTGTAAACTGGACAAGGTGAAGTTTCTCTGTCCGGTGCCCGGATATGACCGGCATTTTGCCATCACCGAGCATTTCGGTATCGAGATGATCAATGTGCCTATGACTCCGCAGGGGCCCGATATGGATATGGTGGAGAAACTGGTGAAAGAGGATGAGAGTATCAAGGGGATCTGGTGTGTTCCCAAGTATTCCAATCCCCAGGGATACAGTTACAGCGACGAGACGATCCGGCGCTTTGCGGCGTTACAGCCCGCCGCGAAGGATTTTCGGATCTTTTGGGACAATGCCTATGCGGTGCACCATCTGTATGAGGACAGGCAGGATGAGATCCTGGAGATATTGAGCGAGTGTGAGAAAGCCGGTAATCCGGATATGGTGTATGAGTTTGCCTCCACCTCCAAGATCAGTTTTTCCGGCGCGGGAGTGGCGGCTATTGCCGCGTCCAAAGGAAATCTGGAATTTATCAGGAAATCCATGACGATCCAGACGATCGGCTACGACAAGATCAACCAATTGCGGCATGTGCGCTATTTTAAGAATTTTGAGGGAATCAAGGCGCATATGAGAAAACATGCGGCCATCATGCGGCCCAAATTTGAGGCAGTGCAGCAAGTGCTGGAGAGAGAGCTGGAAGGGCTGGAGATCGGCAGTTGGACGAAACCTAACGGCGGTTATTTTATTTCCTTTGACGCTATGGAGGGCTGCGCCAAGGCCATCGTCGCCAAGTGTAAGGAGGCGGGTGTAACGCTGACCGGGGCCGGCGCCACATATCCCTACGGCAAGGATCCCAAGGACAGTAATATCCGCATAGCTCCTTCCTTCCCCACGCCCGAGGAGATGGCCATGGCTACAGATCTTTTTGTCCTCTGTGTGAAACTGGTCAGCGTGGAAAAACTGCTGGCAGCCTGATATATGACAGCTCAGGGAAACGCAGAGAGCGGGCGATGAATGATTAATAATGATATATGCAGGGCGGGGAAGTTTGTCAGTCATGCAGGGATATCCCGCGGCATACAATAGAGTGTCAATAGCTCTATGCATGGGAATATGCGGGAAGAGGATGAATTGAGGTTTGTCAATAAACAGCTGATTGTGTTTATTATCGGAATATGCGGCGGTATTTTGCTCGCCAGTCTGATAAAAAGTGAATTGTTGTCGGGGACGGAGCTGCTGGGAGAGAATGCCCTGTTGCAGACGCGTTATGCCGTGATCGACAGCAATTCACTTTTTCTGCACTTACTGGGGAGGAGACTGGGGGAGGCCGTGCTGTTCGTTCTTTTGTCCACTACGTTTCTGGGGCTGGCGGCGGTATGGTTTTACGCGTTTCGCTACGGACTGTCGCTGGGACTTTTGCTGACGGCGCTGTTCTCCGAATACGGGCTCAAAGGGATCGTCCTGCTGGTTGCGGGAGTGCTGCCGCAGGCGCTGGTCTATGTTCCGGCCTGGCTATTTCTGCTGGCGCTGGGGGAGAGGACCTGCAGGCGGCTCTATTATATGAACGGCAACGAGGGGCTGGTTGGTCTTAAGCGCATAGGGATCCGCCTGTCCGCCCAGGCGGGACTGCTCCTCTTTGTCCTGGCAGTGGGGTGCCTGCTGGAGGCCTATATTAATCCCTGGCTGCTGCGTCTGGTCCTGAAGTTGTTTTAAAGAGCGGGAAGTAACAGGCGCTTTGGATGGTCTGTCTAAAATTGACAGGCAATTTTTCAGATGCTATAATCAGTGGGATACGAATGGATGTAAGTGTTTACGGGCGTTTGGCCGGGAATATAAAGGGATATACATATATGGAAGAACAGATTGAGCAGTTTATCATATATTTACAGCAGACCAGAGGGTTGTCCCACAATACGGCGGATTCCTACAGGCGGGATCTGCGGCAGTTAGGGCGGTATCTGGAAAAAAAGAGGGAGATAGCGGATTTTCGGGAGGCGCTCCCCGGTGATCTGGAGGAGTACTTTTGCATGCTGGGCCGGGAAAAAAAGGCATCCACCGTATCCCGGCACATGTCCTCAGTCAGGACATTTTACCGCTACATGGTAAAGATGTATCTGATCAGGGAGGATGTCTCGGAACAGCTGCAGCCGCCTAAGCCGGAGCAGAGCGAGCCGGAAGTGCTGACCGTGGAGGAAGTCAGGCTGCTTGTGGAGCAGCCGTCAGGGGACGGCCCCAGGCAGCAGCGGGATCGGGCGATACTGGAGCTGCTGTACGCCACGGGGATCAAGGTGTCGGAACTGATCGCGCTCAAAGTCCGGGATGTGAATCTCCGGCGAGGTTTTCTGCATTGCGGGGAGAAAGGAAAGGAGCGTGTCATTCCCTTTGGAAATCATGCCAGAACGGCCCTGCTGCAATATCTGGAGGAAGGGCGGGAGGCCCTGCTGACCGAGCCGCACAGCAATATGCTGTTTGTAAACTGCAACGGGAAGGCGATGAGCCGTCAGGGAGTGTGGAAGATGATCCGGGGATATGGGGAGGCGGCGGGGATACGAAAAGAAGTGACTCCCCACAGCCTGCGTCATGCCTTTGCCGTGCATCTGATGGAGAATGGCGCAGATGCACGGAGCGTACAGGAGATGCTGGGATACACGGACACGGCGGCCATACAGAAACTGGCGGCGGTCTACCATCACAATGCCCGAGAGGAATATGCCCATACACACCCGAGAGCGTAATGAAAAAAGTTCCGATCCGGCTTATTCATATTCCGCCAGGTCAAAGATCAATCTCTCCGTATCTTTCCATCCCAGACAGGGATCGGTGATGGATTTGCCGTAGACGCCGCCGCCTACTTTCTGGCAGCCCTCTTCGATATAGCTCTCCACCATGACGCCTTTGACAAGTCTGTGGATATCGGCATTTAACTTTCGGCTGTGCATAACTTCCTTGACAATGCGGATCTGCTGGGCAAACTGCTTGTTGGAGTTGGAGTGGTTGGAGTCTATGATGCAGGCCGGATTCTTCAGATCCATCTTTCCGTACATTTCCATCAGGCGGTTCAGGTCCTCATAATGGTAGTTGGGGGTATTGTTGCCGTGTTTGCTGGTGGCGCCCCGCAGGACGGTATGTGCCAGATCATTGCCGTTTGTCTGTACCGACCAGCCCCGGTAGATAAAGGAGTGGGGGTGCTGGGCCGCGAATACGGAGTTCAGCATCACGGAAAAATCACCGCTGGTGGGGTTCTTCATCCCGGCAGGAACGTCAAAGCCGCTGACGGTGAGACGGTGCTGCTGGTCTTCCACGGAGCGGGCGCCGATGGCCACATAGGAGAGGATATCGGACACATAGCCCCAGTTTTCGGGATACAGCATCTCGTCAGCAGCGGTCAGGCCCGTTTCCTCCACTGCGCGGATATGCATTTTGCGCATGGCAATAAGTCCGGCCAGAAAATCCTCCTGCTTTTGGGGATCGGGCTGGTGTATGATTCCCTTGTAGCCCTCTCCGGTGGTGCGGGGTTTGTTGGTGTAGATCCTGGGAATCAGGATCAGCTTGTCGGATACCTTGTCGTTTAACGCGGCCAGACGGTTCACATAATCGCATACGGAATCTTCGTTGTCTGCGGAGCAGGGACCGATGATCACCAGCAGTTTATGGCTCTCTCCGGTGAGCACCTCCCGTATCTCCCGGTCGCGCTCGGCCTTGCGCTGTGCCAGCGCCTGGGGGAAAGGAAATTCGGCCCGGATCTCGTCCGGGGTAGGTAATTTTTCGATAAAAGTGAAACTCATTGTATGTTCAGACCTTTCTGTATTTTTTAGTCAATTTCTCTTAAGCAGTACCAATTATAGTATATGTATAAAAATATGGCAAGTATTTTGTGCCGGCCTCTTTGGCAGTCCTAATTTTTCTGAGAAATTTTTCCCTGCCAGCCCCGGCGCCACAGGCAGGCCAGATAGAGCGTGCACTGCAGGATCTGACTGACCAGTATCCCGTACAGGTATCCCTGGATCCCCAGACGGGGAATCATCAGCAGGATGAATGCCAGCCGTACCAGGAGGGAGGTCACATTGATCAGAAACAGGCGTCCGGCCATGCCCAGCCCCTGTAGGATGCTGGACAGAGTGGTGTCCAGATAGAGGAAAGGGCAGATCAGACTTAAGGTGCGGATGAAATGCCCGGCCAGGGGGCTCTTGTAGAGTCCCTCTCCCAGAATCCGCCCGGTGAGCAGGAAGAATCCCATACAGGCAAAACCCAGCAGGAAACAATATTTTACCGTGCGCAGGATGGCCCTGCGGATCCCCTCATCGTCTCCCCGGGCATAGCTCTCGGAGATCATGGGCAGCAGCATGACGGAGACGGAGCCGGTGAGCGCGTTGGGAAAAAAGATCATGGGGAAAGCCATGCCGGTCAATACGCCGTACACGCTGAGAGCCGTGGCGGTGTCGTAGCCGTAACTGCGCAGCCCGGCGGGAATGGATACGGATTCCACGCTCTGCAGCAGATTGAGTACGATCCGGTTGGCGGTCAGGGGGATCACCATACCCAGCAGCTGCCCGTAGCCGAAGGCGGCAGAAGAATGTCCGGGTGTGGAGACGGCGGTCTGGCGGAAACGGTGATACCAGGCGGCCGCCAGAGCCGCCAGCATGGAGCAGCCTTCCCCTATGGTCAGGCCCAGCACCGCCACATTGATGGAAGGGGTTTGCCCCTGGGCCAGTATGGAGGCGGAGAGCAGATAGACGCAGGCCACCCGGCAGCACTGCTCCAGCAACTGTGTGCCTGCGGGGACCCCCGCTTTTTTTATACCGTAAAAATAGCCGTTGATACAGGCATGAATGGCGCTCAGGGGAACGGAGGGAGCCAGGAGCCGGATCATGGGGGCCGTTCGGGGTTCCCGGAGCAGATTGACCGCTATGAAATCGCTGCCCGTAAAGAGCGCCGTCGTGCAGGCAAGGGACAGGGGAACTGTTAAGACCAGACCCATCGCCATGGGACGGCGGGAGGGGAAACGGGTGTTTTCCCGTCCCGCCTGGGCCGCCACAAATTTGGAGATGGCAGTCTGAAAGCCCGCGGCGGTCAGAGAGAAAGACAGCGCCAGCACGGGAGACAGCAGTTGATAGAGCCCCATGCCTTCCTCCCCGAACAGCCGGGACAGATAAATCCGGTAAAAAAATCCGATGATGCGGGTGAGCAGCCCGGTGGCAGTCAATATGACGGTTCCCATGACCAGAGGATGCCTGGCCTGGAGCCGGAGACGGGTTTGGGTGGAGAGCGGCATGTGTTTCTCCCTGTCAATCTTGTTTTCTTTAATTTATATTGCGGGATTGTCTTTGCTATGCGCAGTAAATTCGGCAGTGCAGTCGGTGTGTTTCAGGAATTTCGGTGCGCTGCCGGGAATTTGGGAAGTTGACAGAATCTGGCAGGCGTGTTATATTAAATCTGAGTAAAATACTAGGAATTAAAAAGGAGGAATTACAGTGATTTATTTGGACAATGCGGCCACCACCCGGACGGCCCCGGAGGTGGTGGAGGCCATGCTCCCTTTTTTCAGCGAAAATTACGGCAATGCCAGCAGTATATACGGTCTGGGTTCAATCAGCAAAAAGGCGCTGAACCAGGCACGGAGGATCCTGGCGGACGCTCTGGGGGCCCGGCAGGAGGAGATCTATTTTACTGCGGGTGGCTCCGAGGCGGACAACTGGGCGCTGAAAGCGGCGGCAGAGGCCTATAAGGACAAGGGAAAACATATCGTCACTACCCGGATCGAACACCATGCCGTCCTGCACACCTGCGCATATCTGGAGAAACAGGGCTATGAAGTGACCTATGTGGGCGTGGATGAAAACGGCATTGTGCGTCTGGAGGAGCTGGAGGCCGCCATCCGGCCGGACACCATACTGCTCTCGGTGATGTACGCCAACAATGAGGTGGGCACATTGCAGCCCATTGGCGAGATCGGGCAGATAGCCCACGATCGGGGAGTCCTGTTTCACACGGACGCGGTGCAGGCATTCGGCCAGATGCCCATCCGGGTGGACGAGCTGCATATAGACATGCTCAGCGCCAGCGCCCACAAGGTAAACGGTCCCAAGGGCGTGGGATGCCTGTATATCCGTTCCGGTTTAAAGCTGGGCAGTTTTATCCACGGCGGCGCCCAGGAGCGTTCCCGCCGGGCAGGAACGGAGAATGTTCCCGGTATCGTGGGTTTTGGCAAAGCAATAGAGCGGGCCGTGGGCATCATGCCCGAGAAGATCGAGCGGGAGATGAGATTGCGGGACTATCTCATCGATCGGATCTACGAAAAGATCCCCTATTGCCGTCTAAACGGGGATCGGAATCGGCGGCTGCCGGGCAATGTGAATTTCAGTTTTCGGTTCGTGGAGGGGGAGTCCGTGCTGATCATGCTGGATATGAAGGGAATCTGCGCCTCCAGCGGTTCGGCCTGCACTTCCGGGGCGCTGGATCCCTCCCATGTGCTGTTGGCCATGGGGCTGTCCCATGAGTTGGCTCACGGTTCCCTGCGGATGACTTTGTCGGAGGAGAACACAGAGGAGGAGATGGACGCGGTGGTGGATGCCCTGGCGGAGATCGTGGGGAAACTGCGGGCTATGTCGCCGCTGTATGAGGATTTTATCAAATCTCAGAGAGGAGAAGGACATGTACAGTGAAAAAGTGATGGATCATTTTCAGAATCCCCGTAATGTGGGAGAGATAGAGAATGCCAGCGGCGTGGGGACTGTGGGGAACGCCAAATGCGGGGATATCATGCGCATTTTTTTGGATATCGATGAGGAGGGAATAATCCGGGACGTGAAATTCAAGACCTTTGGGTGCGGGGCGGCGGTGGCCACCAGCTCCATGGCCACGGAGCTGGTCAAGGGAAAGACGGTTTCGGAGGCCATGCAGGTGACAAACAAAGCGGTGATGGAGGCGCTGGACGGCCTGCCGCCGGTGAAGGTACACTGTTCTCTGTTGGCGGAGGAGGCCATCCATGCGGCGCTGTGGGACTATGCGGAGAAAAACGGGATCGTGATAGAGGGGCTGGAACAACCCAAATCGGATATCGGAGAGGAGGCAGTGGAACCGGAGTATTAGCGGATGCGGTGTATTGGAGAGAGGTGTAGATGTCAGAAAATATCAAGAAATTGTATAAAATCATTGAAGTTTATTTGATGCAGTGATATGATAAAAGCACATCAGTTGTGTGAAAGGCGGAAAACGCAGCGTGACGGAGTGAAGACTGTAACGTGCTCCCAATGCGGTGTCAAGATAAGCTCAGAGAACATATTACAAACAGATTGGGAATGTCCTGGGTTTGAGAAAATAGACGAAACAGTCCAGTGATCAGTGAGACTTAACTATAGCGGTTGGAAAGGATTATTATGAGCGAAAAAGGGAAACGCAGGAAACTATATGCAGGGTTTATTCTGCTGTGTATGCTGGTTTTGGCCGCCTGCGGCAAGGAAGAAGAACCTGAGCCGGAATACGGATATCTGCCTGCCTTTGCGTCTGTACCGGTGAAAGTTACAAATAATAATCTATGTGATATTGCCGAAGAAGGTATCTATATTGTGACCTTTGAGGAGGGAGGAACCGTTAGTTGGTACGATTCCGAACGCGGGGAAAAGCACAAACTTTTTTCATTACCGGAAAACGTCATGGCAGAACGGCTGTTTGTGGGAGGAAACGCTCAGGAACGGATGCTTTTGTGTGTGGCCTCGATCTATGACAGGGATGAAAAGAACATTTTACAGAACCTCAGCTATTCGCTGCAGTGTTACACGACACAGGGAGAGTTGCTTTGGGAGAACATGCTGGATGGGTTTTCCAAAGATAATACGCTGAGTTCATATAGAGTGAAATGCTTTATGGCAGAGGATGGCCATACTTTTATGGCTACGAGTTCCGATCTGTATGTGATCTCGCCGGAAGGGGAATGTATCAGTAAACAGGAGTATCCCATTGAAAATCTGGAATCGTCGGTGTATTCATCTGTCTTTGCCAGTGACGGGGAGGGGGAGGTTTATCTGGTGGCGCTTGCCAAACCTGCGTTTAACGGTCTTGACGATCTGGGGCAATATAAGATCTATCAGTGGAACGGGGAAAATTTAAGTATGGAGGAGACGGATACGGTGGAGGGGAAGATGCCGTTGCAGACGGCGGTGGGGGACGGCCTTCTTTTCCATGATATGTATACTGCGTACCGCTATAGGGGGACGTCGGAGGAGATGGAATCCGCCTTTTCTCTGGAAGAGAATCTGATTTCTTATTACCAGATAGATAAAGTACTGGAAGAGGAAAATGGATGGAGGATGTTACTACATACGGATTCGGGATTGCAGATCGTCTCTCTCGAATGGGGGCTGAAGGAGGCGGAAACTTTTCTTTCCGTTGCCTCCGCAAATGTAAATGATACATTAAAGGAAGGGATACGCTTTTTTAACCAGCGTCATCCGGAGTATTTACTACAGATCAGGGATTATGGGACAAATGATGTGCAGGGCAGGCTACAGCAGATCCAATTATCTATGTCAGGCAAGAATCCGCCGGATCTGATCGAGATGTGGAGTATGCAGGAATATGTAAACTATGCCCGGAAAGGCTGGCTGGAGGATCTGTCCCCCTATCTGGAGAAAAGCGAGCGTCTCAGTCTGGAGAATTTTGTGCCAGAGCTCCGGGAGGCATTGACGGTAAACGGGGGATTTTACGCGCTGCCGCAGGAGTTTGATCTGACGACGCTTGCCATTCCGAAAAGTGTGGCAGAAGGCAGGAGCAGTTGGAATATTGAGGAGTTCTTAGATTTCATGGAAGAATATCCCAATTCGTATTTCTATCTTCGAGGCAGTGGCAGACAGCCGGATCAGAACGAGTTGAAGAAAGATATTCTATTTTTAGCGCTATACAGAGGACTGGACGGATTTATAGATGCGGAGCAGGGGAAAGTGGATTTTGACAATGAGCGATTCCGCAGCTTGATGACACGGATCAACGGAATGCAGTTTGACGAAAGCGCCGGATGGAGAGACGCGGATTTGGAACGCCGGGTAGGCGATGGGGAAATATTGATGCCTGCTGTCAGCATAGATCGCGTTTACAGTCTGTATCAGTTGGAAAATACTTACTGTCAGGAGATGGTGCTCATCGGATATCCCGGGGCTGAGAGGGAAGATGGCGGCGCGCGCATGACCATCGACAGGCCGATGGGTATTTCCGGCAATTCCCGAAATAAGGAGGGAGCATGGTGTTACCTGGAGGAGTCTGTGGCGGAAGAGACAGAATCTACAGGAGGTTTCCCATCCAGACAGAAAGAATTGGCGGAAATGCTGGAGAAAGCCTGCGACGAGGCGGAGGATGCACAAGAGTTGAATATGTGGAAACGCTATACGGATATGGTCATGGAGGCTATTGGAACAGCGTCTGTGGAGGATCCTGCGATGAGACAACTGCGGATCATCATTTCAGAGGAAGCCACCTTCTATTTCTCCGGCGCCAAGAGTCTGGACGAGGTGATCGAAGTTATGGAGAGCCGGGCGGAGATGTATTTCAATGAGAACAACTGATTCCGGAGATTTGTATTTTCTCCCCGGATATGCTACAATGATTGCGTCGGACACAGGTGTTCGGCGCAATTTTATCGAGTGCTGCGCGGTGGCTGGAGGCAAGGCAAAGGTCATTTGGCGAGAGGCGAGCGGTACAGTATGCGAGCGAGCAGAAATGAAGGAAGACAGAGAGTATGAAACAGAGAGTGGTAGTGGGCATGTCGGGGGGCGTGGATTCCTCGGTGGCGGCGTATCTGTTGCAGCGGCAGGGATATGAGGTGATCGGCGTCACCATGCAGATCTGGCAGGACGAGGATATGGGGCAGCAGGTTTCTCAGGGCGGGTGCTGCGGCCTGTCGGCGGTGGAGGATGCCCGGCAGGTGGCTGAAATGCTGGGCATCCCCTATTATGTGATGAATTTTAAACGGCAATTCCGGGAAAAGGTGATGGATTATTTTGTGGCGGAATATCTCCGGGGGCGGACGCCCAATCCCTGTATTGCCTGTAACCGCTATGTAAAATGGGAATCCCTGCTGCAGCGCAGTTTGGAGCTGGGGGCGGACTATATCGCCACCGGACATTATGCCCGGGTGGACAGGCTGGAGAACGGGCGTTACGCTATAAGAAACTCCGTGACGGCCAAAAAGGACCAGACCTACGCTCTGTACAGCCTGACCCAGGAGCAGCTTGCCCATACGCTGATGCCGGTGGGGGAATACACCAAGGAGGAGATCCGAAAGATCGCCATGGAACAGGGGCTGCCGGTGGCGCACAAGCCGGACAGCCAGGAAATATGCTTTATTCCGGACGATGATTACGGAGCTTTCATTGACCGGGAGGCTCCGGGCGAAGTACCGCCCCCCGGTAATTTTGTCACACGGGACGGGCAGGTATTGGGGCGGCACAAAGGGATCACTCATTATACCGTAGGACAGCGCAGGGGACTGGAGCTGGCCATGGGGCATAGGGTCTTCGTGACACAGATCAGGCCGGAGACAAACGAGGTGGTCATCGGGGAGAACGAGGATACTTTTGCCGGTCGGGTACTCTGCGATGGGGTGAACTTTATGGCGGTGGAAGATTTGGCGGAGCCCAGGAGGGTCATAGCCAAGATACGCTATAACCACGGCGGCGCTCCCTGTGTGATTGAGAAACAGCCAGGAGGCAGAATACTGTGCAGTTTTGAACAGCCGGTCCGGGCCCCGGCTCCCGGGCAGGCGGCAGTGTTTTATGACGGGGAGTATGTGCTGGGAGGCGGAACGATCCTGTGACGGAATCTGATCTTTCTTCAGGAAACCGGACAGGCACGGCTGCATAGGATAAAGGAGACAGCGACGCCCAGGTTGGCCTGCCGCCGGGAAGAAACATACCGGGGCCGGTCACGGGCAGGAGCTGCGTGCCATGCGTAATATACGGGAAAAGAGGGGTAAAAAATGGATATGCAACTGGGCGGAAACCGCAGAAGAGAAAAGAGCTATCGGGGCGTACAGGGCACCATCGTGAGTATAGAGCCCACCAGGATCGGCAATCGCCGGGCGGACGGCTGTCTGATGTTTGTGGGACTGGAGAATCAGGACGGGGATCTGGTGAATTTTATGGTTTCTCCCACCACCTTTGTGCTTGATTTTTTTATGCTGCGGGAGGGTATGGAAGTGACCATGTATTACCGCACGGATGAGCCGGTACCGCTGATCTATCCGCCCCAGTACAGGGCGGCGGTAGTAGTGCCAAGGATGATGGGGCAGATGGTGGATGTGGATTATTACAACAAGTCTCTGCTGAACAGGGACATGACGCTGCAGCTGAACTTAAACGGCAGCGTGGATATCACCACCACCAATAATCAGCGCTTTATGGGAAACCCCGCAAACAATGATCTGGTGGTGGTGTACAGCAGTTCCACCCGGAGCATACCGGCCCAGACTACGCCTTCAAAGATCGTAGTGCTGTGTCCTATAAGCGTTTGAACTCCGGCTGGCGTTTTTCAAAGACAGTGTAATATTTGAAACCGCATTCCCGCAGTACCTCCTCGGCCCTGTGGAAGTCGGCGGCGATACAGGCGGGATCATGGGCGTCGGAACCGACGGTGATGATCTCGCCTCCCTTTTGCCTGTAGCGGCACAGGATCCCCTTACAGGGATGTACGTCCCGCAGTCCGTCTTTGAGCCCGCCGGTGTTGATTTCCAGGCCCTTCTCTTTTTCCAGCAGCAGGTCTATGATCCGATCCAGCAGGTCGCTGTATTTCTCATAAGAGTAATCCCGGTCTTTATCGGGGCCGTAGCGCACCACATAGTCCAGATGCCCGTATACATCGAAGTTATCGAATTTTTTGATATTGTCTATGACGGACTGAAAATATTCCCGATATGCCTCCTCCTGACTGCGTCCCTGATAAAATGCGGGATAGTAGGGATCTTTGCCCCCGCAGATATGGGAGGAACCAATGATAAAGTCATAGTCATGGGCCTTGGCAAATACGGCGTTCTGCCGCATAAGGTGGGGCTGCAGGCCCAGCTCTACTCCAAAGAGGAGCTGTATCTGCCCGGCATACTTTTCCCGCAGACGGATCAGATCATACAGATAGGCGTCGGCATTCAGCTCAAACATGCCCTGGGGGGTATCTTCCGACACAGGATAATCAAAATCGTTGTGTTCGGTAAAACACATATGGGTCAGTCCCCGGCGGATCCCTTCCCGGATCATATCCTCCATGGGGGTGTCAGAATCTCCGGAGTGGGAGGAATGCAGATGGCAGTCGGCAGTGATGGACATGGCTTTGTCTCCTTTCATATTGCAATTGCTTATGCGGTGTCTGTACCATAGCTCTTGTATATTTTGTATTTTAATATTTTGTTTTGCGCCTGTCAAATGAAAACGACGACAGGGGATGGGCCGAAATTATTAACAAACTGTAAAAATTCCCAGTTTTGCCAATTATTTTTGATTTGCATCTTGAATTTTGGACAGGAATTAGGTAAAATAACTGTGTTGACAAAATTTTGACAATCCGTAGCAGTCCGGTAACGGAGGGTTGCGGGATTATCAGTCAAAACAAAATATATTTTAGGAGGAAACTAAAATGGCAGTAAGAGTAGCAATTAATGGTTTTGGCCGTATTGGTCGTCTGGCTTTCAGACAGATGTTCGACGCAGAGGGCTATGAGGTAGTGGCTATCAACGATCTGACCAGCCCCAAGATGCTGGCGCATCTGCTGAAGTATGATTCTTCTCAGGGCAAGTATAAGTACGCTGACAGCGTAGTGGCTGGTGAGGACAACATCACGGTAAATGGCAAGACCATCACTATCTACAAAGAGGCAGACGCTTCCAAGCTTCCCTGGGGTGAGCTGAAAGTAGACGTGGTTCTGGAGTGTACCGGTTTCTATACTTCCAAGGAGAAGGCTTCCGCACACATTACCGCCGGTGCCCGTAAGGTAGTTATCTCTGCTCCTGCAGGCAATGACCTTCCTACCATCGTATACAATGTAAACCACAACACCTTAAAGCCTGAGGACACCGTTATCTCCGCAGCATCCTGCACCACCAACTGCCTGGCTCCCATGGCTAAGGCGCTGAATGATTTCGCTGCGATCCAGAGCGGTATCATGACCACCGTTCACGCTTACACCGGTGATCAGATGATCCTGGATGGTCCTCAGAGAAAGGGCGATCTGAGAAGAAGCCGCGCAGGCGCCTGCAACATCGTTCCCAACTCCACCGGCGCTGCCAAGGCTATCGGCCTGGTTATTCCCGAGCTGAACGGCAAGCTGATTGGTTCCGCGCAGCGTGTACCCACCCCCACCGGTTCCACCACGATCCTGGTAGCCGTTGTCAAGGGTGAGGTTACCAAAGAAGGTATCAATGCTGCCATGAAGGCCGCCGCTACCGAGTCCTTTGGCTACAACGAGGACGAGATCGTATCCTCCGATGTGATCGGCAGCACCTACGGTTCCATCTTCGACGCTACCCAGACTATGGTATCCAAGATGGAGGACGGCAACTCTCTGGTACAGGTTGTTTCCTGGTATGACAATGAGAACAGCTACACCTCTCAGATGGTTCGTACCATCAAGTATTTCAGCGAGCTGGCATAAGCTGTATGAATTAAGACCTATAAGGGTCCGGTCCTTGGACCGGGCCCTTAACTTTTAAATATCATGTAAAGGAGATTAGAGAGATGGGCTTAAACAAAAAATCCGTTGATGATATCAACGTAAAAGGAAGAAGAGTTTTGGTCAGATGCGATTTTAACGTGCCTTTAAAGGGCGGGGAGATCACCGACGAGACCCGTATCGTGGCAGCGCTGCCTACGATCCAGAAATTGGTGAATGACGGCGGCAAGGTGATCCTGTGCTCCCACTTAGGCAAGGTGAAGGAAGGCCCCAACGAGAAGGAGTCTCTGGCGCCTGTTGCCAAGAGACTGTCCGAGAAACTGGGCAAAGAGGTTGTATTCGTAGCGGACTATAACGTGACCGGCGAGGCAGCCACCGCAGCGGTAGCGGCCATGAAAGAGGGCGACGTGGTACTGCTGCAGAATACCCGTTTCCGCGGTACGGAAGAAACCAAGAACGGCGAGAAGTTCTCTCAAGAGCTGGCTGATCTGGCCGACGATTATGTATGCGACGCTTTCGGTTCCTCCCACAGGGCCCATGCCTCCGTTGAAGGTGTGACCAAGTGCATCACCGCCAAGGGCGGCTCCAATGTGGTAGGTTACCTGATGCAGAAGGAGATCAATTTCCTGGGCAATGCCGTGGAGAATCCGGTTCGTCCTTTCGTGGCTATCTTAGGCGGCGCCAAAGTTGCCGACAAGCTGAACGTTATCTCCAATCTGCTGGAGAAGTGCGATACGCTGATCATCGGCGGCGGTATGGCCTACACTTTCCTGAAGGCGCAGGGCTATGAGATCGGTAAGTCCCTGGTGGACAATGAGAAACTGGATTACTGCAAGGAGATGATGGCCAAGGCCGAGAAATTGGGCAAAAAGCTGCTGCTCCCTGTGGATTCCGTGACCATTGCCGAGTTCCCTAACCCTATCGACGCGCCTGTAGAGACAGCCGTATATGATGTGGAGAACATGCCTGCGGACAGAGAGGGCTGTGACATCGGCCCCAAGACCGCCGCTATGTATGCGGAGGCGGTAAAGAGCGCTAAGACCGTGGTTTGGAACGGTCCCATGGGCGTATTTGAGAATCCCACTCTGGCGGCAGGAACCATCGCTGTGGCCAAGGCGCTGGCTGAGACTGACGCCACCACTATCATCGGCGGCGGCGATTCCGCGGCGGCGGTGAACCAACTGGGATTTGGCGACAAGATGAGCCATATCTCCACCGGCGGCGGTGCTTCTCTGGAATTCCTGGAGGGCAAGACCCTTCCCGGCGTAGCAGCGGCTGACGATAAGGCTTGAGACGGGAATAGCATGGAAGACTTCACCGTAAATGAGATGTTGGAGATGCAAAGAAAGCTCCAGGAGGCATACAAAGACCGGTGGCAGCCCATTTGTCCGGAGAACGGCAAGGATAAATTGCTGTGGATGATCGGCGAGGTCGGCGAAGTGATCGATGTAGTCAAGAAAAACGGTTCACAGCCAATCGTTGAAGACACACAGGTCAGGACGCATCTTGTCGAAGAGATGGCGGATGTCCTGATGTTTTACAACGATGTGCTGCTGTGCTATGGAATCACAGCCGATGAGTTAAAACATGTCTACACAGAAAAGATAGAGAGAAATATGACCCGCTGGAAATAGGGGGCGGGAAAATGCGGAACTCAAATAGTAAAATTGAGGAGGAAAATATGGCTAGAAAAAAGATCATTGCCGGAAACTGGAAGATGAACATGACTCCCAGCCAGGCAGTAGAACTGGTAAATACCTTAAAACCTCTGGTGGTAAACGATCAGGTGGACGTGGTATTCTGCGTGCCTGCCATCGACATCATCCCCGCTATGGAGGCGGCAAAGGGCACCAATATCCAGATCGGCGCAGAGAATATGTATTTTGAGGACAAGGGCGCCTATACAGGAGAGATTGCTCCGAACATGCTGACGGATGTGGGCGTAAAATATGTGATCATCGGACACTCCGAGAGAAGAGAGTACTTCGCGGAGACGGACGAGACTGTGAATAAGAAGGTGCTGAAGGCCTTTGAGCATGGCATTACCCCTATCATCTGCTGCGGCGAGTCCCTGACCCAGAGAGAGCAGGGCATCACCATCGACTGGATCCGCCAGCAGATTAAGATCGCTTTCCTGAACGTGACTGCCCAGCAGGCTGCCACAGCGGTTATCGCTTATGAGCCTATATGGGCCATCGGCACAGGCAAAGTGGCTACCACCGAGCAGGCCCAGGAAGTGTGCAAGGCGATCCGCGACTGTATCGCTGAGATCTATGACGAGGCTACAGCGGCGGCCATCCGTATCCAGTACGGCGGTTCCGTATCTGCCTCCAGCGCTCCCGAGCTGTTTGCCCAGCCCGATATTGACGGCGGCCTGGTAGGCGGCGCGTCATTGAAACCGGACTTCGGCTCTATCGTCAACTACAATAAGTAAATGCACTCAAGAAAATAAAAAAGCACCGGAAAAGGGGGATTATTATTTGCCCCGGTATCCGGTGCTTTTTGGCATAGTAAAGCAAGTACTGCTTTTCGGTATTCAGTTTTCCGCAGTTTCTTTTTCTGCCTCGTCGGCGCTGTTTCCGTCCGCGATCTGTTCGCCCACACCGGCCTCCAGGTCTTCCACTTCCTTTTGAACGGACTGCAGCTTGGTATCTAAGTGGATAGCCCGCAGGATCAGGTTTACATCCTCGGGGGAGAACATGCCGATCGCCTTGGAGAGCTGTCCTAGGTTTTCCCGATTTACCTTGAGATGTCCGCCCCCGGAGAGTGAAATATTGATAACTTTTTTGGGGTCTGACACATCTCCCAGACATATGCTGTTAGTCTTTTCATCACAGATGAATTGTACATCGTTGTAAGTGATCACCCCGTCTTTGGCAAGATATCCATAGGGAACCTTGGGGGCGGCGCTGCGAATGGTGTTGATCAATTGCTTTTGAAATGGATTGCCGTCCGACTCCGCTTTGGCGGTTTTGTGGGTGCGTCCTCTCTCAAAAGCCGCCGCTGTTGTCTCCATACCGATCTTCATAGTGTATTCCTCCTGTTGTCCGCACTGATAAAGCCACGGAAAGCGTAGACTCCCTGTCCGTGCCTTCCGTGGCTTACAATTGCTTTTTACTGATATGGATATCGGCATAATTCACGAAAGCTTTATCGGTGGTTATAGTCGTTTTATGACAACCTGCGTCGTCATTTGACGCGCCTGATGTTAGTGTAAAATTTTAGTTGGCAAAATAAAAGGAAGAGGCCGAAACCTCTTCC
>CAZGVI010000042.1:0-37289 GCA_964529395.1 uncultured Acetatifactor sp. | reverse complement strand
AGTAAGCGAATGAGATAAGAAAGTTCAGTGTTCGGTTTTGAGGGCATGGGAGTAAGTGCCAAAGCATTAACTCCGGTAAATGCCAAAGCATTAAATCTAGGAAATTACCGAACAGACATTATGTGTCTGTTTTTTGTTACAAAAAAATTTATTTTTTTGCAGATAGTAGTATGCTTTTTTGAAAATATATGTTATAATATCTCTACTGAGTCACGTCGAAGGGCTTATGGGTATAAAATGCGAGGTGGAGACTATGGATTCTAAAATTTTACTGGAAAACGGAACAAATGAATTGGAGATTTTGGAGTTTATTGTTGATGGCAATTATTATGGCATCAACGTGGCGAAGGTCAAAGAGATCATTGGATATCTGGAACCTACGCCGATCCCGAATTCTCATCCCAGCATCGAGGGTGTATTCATGCCGAGAGACCGCATGATCACAGCAATTGATTTGATGAACTGTCTGCAGAGAGGTCAGATGGAGAAAAAGGGCTTATTCATTATCACGAATTTCAATAAGCTGGATATTGCCTTTCATGTGGAACAGGTGATCGGCATACATAGAGTTACCTGGAAGGATATCATTACGCCCAATGCGACTTTGTCGGATGCGGAGAGCGGCGTGGCCAGCGGTATTGTCAAGATCAGTGACAGACTGATTGTGATATTGGATTTTGAGAAGATCGTGACGGATATTTCCCCTGAGACCGGACTTAAGATTTCGGAGATTGCTGAACTTGGTCCTCGTGAGAGAAACAGCGTCCCGATTTTGATCGCAGAGGATTCCCTGCTGCTGAATAAACTGATCGTAGACTGTCTGAGCAAAGCGGGATATACTAATATTACCCATACAGCCAACGGCCAGGAGGCATATGACTATATCATGGCAGGGGTAGCCGCAGGCAATTTGGATCAGCGGGTGAAATGTCTGATCACAGATATCGAGATGCCGCAGATGGATGGCCACCGTCTGGTCAAGCTATTGAAAGAGGACGACAACACGAAACATATTCCGATCATTATTTTCTCCTCCCTGGTAAATGAGGAGATGAGGAGAAAAGGAGAGGCGCTGGGAGCTGACAAACAGCTGTCAAAGCCGGAGATCGTCAATCTGGTCCATGCAATTGATGAGTTATTAGAAAGTTCAAAATAAGAAAAAGGCCGGGGTTCCCGGCTTTTTTCGTGAAAAGGCGGGTATGTGATGGAAAGAAAGGTACTGGAGGAGCTGCAGGCGGCGGATAGGGTTCTGATTGGTATCGGAGAGGAGTTTGAGGAGCGGGCTTTTTTGGAGGCGCAGCCGGAGTATGAGAGCGCCGCGAAGTATCTTGAACATATCGGATGTATGGAGCAGTTACCGCTGCTGGCCGATGAGATTCTCAGGGAAAAGGGTCATGGGGCAGCGGCGCTGAATCGTTTGTATCAGGCAGTAAAAGATAAAAATTTTTTCCTGGTCAGCACCTGCAAGACAGATATCATATACCATGCGGGATTTCCCTCAGAGCGGACGGTAGCTCCCTGCGGTACTCTGCGCAAGAAACAATGTGTCTGTGGCTGTGAGCAGAGTCTGGCATCAGTGGGGGATTCCGAGCGTGATTCACTGTACCGCGCGATCACAGGCAGAGAGTATGAAGCGGATATAATGGGACTTTGCCCCAAATGTCAGGGAAGGATGACATTTAACAATATTTATCTGGAAAAATACCTGGAGGGCGGCTATCTGGAGGATTGGAAACGATATACTAAGTGGCTGCAGGGAACTTTGAATCGGAACCTGTGTATTCTGGAGTTGGGAGTGAATCTGGATCATCCGACAGTGATACGCTTTCCTTTTGAAAAGATTGGTTATTATAATCAAAAGGCTCTTTTTGTGCGGGTGAACGGCAGTCTGCACTATTTGACGAAGGAATTGAGTGAGAGAGGCATTTCAATAGCGAAGAATGCTATTGACTGGTTGCTTAAAGAAGAGATATTATAGAAGTATTAAAAACAGGAAAGGAACGCCATGGGCGTAGTCGGGATAAAATGGATTCCAATGAAGAATATTTAGATCAATTATTGAGATCTCTGACCGAGGAAACCTCATCAAAGGCTACAGATGGAGGGAGTGATCCAGACCAGGACGATGGGCTGGGAGATCTGCTCAATCAGTTTTCGGACGATATGGACAGCGTGCCCCCGGAACTGCTCAGCGGACTGATGGACGGTACGGAGAATGTGCCGGAAGGGCAATCGGAAGAGGATATTCTTTCCGGTATGATTCAGGATGTGATGGAGCAGAACAGTGAGGAACCAGTGGAAACGGTGCCGCCTGAACCAGTGGAGGAAACGGAACCGTTTGTTTTTGATGCAGATGAGCAACCGGACTCTGATCAGGCTGAACCGTCCGAACCGGAAATTTCACAGCCTTCGGTTCCCGATGCGGATGAGCAGGCAGAATCCGATATGGCATGGGAGACGGAGTTTGATATGTTTAAAGATCCGGATGCTGACGAGATGGAGCAGACGCAGTCCGGTGTAAATGAGCCGGAGTCGGTAGAGCCAGATATATCGGAACAGGACGGGGAGGATATGTACGTGGCAGCCGAGCCGGAGCCGACAGACCCATCCGCGCCAGACATGGCGCCGCTGGACATGACGCCGCCGGACAACGCAGACGGGGAAGACGATGATCTGGGCAGCCTTCTGGAGAGTCTGGGAGCGGAAGGTCAGGAACTCTCCAATCTGCTGGATAAGGCGGAACGCGATGAACCGGTGGAGGATACGGTGGATTCTCTGATGCAGGATCTGAACGGGGAATTGCCTTTGGATGCAGATTATGGGGAGGAAACTCCTTCGGATGAAGAGGAATTGCCCGTAAGACCGGAAAAAAAGAGAAAAAAGAAAGAACGTGTAAAAAAGGAAAGAGTCAAAAAGGAGAAGGTCAAAAAGGAGAAGAAACCCCGCGGTAAAAAGAAACCGGAGAATCAGGAACTCCAGGAACCTGCTGATGATATGCCGGATATAGTCACGCAGGAAGTGATTGATAATATGCTGGCCATGCAGCAAGAGATGGAGGAAAACGCAGACGCTGAACCCGAATCTGAATCCGTGGTAAAGGAGAAAAAGCAGGGCTTTTGGGGAAAACTTCTGAGCGCTTTGACGCAGGAGGAGGAGCCGGAGGAGGAACCGGCTGACTTAGTCAGCGATGAGAACGGAGAAATTCTGAAAGAACTGGATAAGGAAAAGAAACAGGCAAAGGGTAAGAAGAAAAAGAGTAAGGACAAAAAAGCTGCCGGAGCGGATGAGGATGAAGAGTTGGAGGAGGCCGACGACAGCAAGAAAAAGAAGAAAAAGGAAAAGAAACCCAAGAAAGAAAAACCGCCTGTTCCCGTGGAAGACTTGCTCCCCGGCAAAAAGCTGTCGCTGCGAAAGGTTCTGCCCATTATGCTGGTGGTACTGGCATTTGGTCTTGCCTATGTGCTGGTCAGTCACCTGTATATAGATTATGTCAATAAGCGGAGCGCGGAAAAGGCGTATTACGCGGGAGATTACATGGAATGCTACAGCCTGCTGTTTGGACAGGATCGAAATGATAATCAGGAAATGATGTATCATAAAGCGGAACTTGTGCTGCAAATGGAGCGCATGAAGGGGAATTACCGAAGGCTGGTGATGGAAGGAAAAGAACTGGAGGCGTTGGATTATCTGGTACAGTGTATCTGCCGCAGGGAAAGTTTCTATCTGCAGGGACAGGAATGGAACAGCATGGACGTGGTGGAGGAGACTTTCACAGGGATGACCGCGCTATTGACAGCCAATTATGGACTGACCGAGGAGCGGGCGGCGGAGATTGCCGCACTGAAAAGTGATGTGGACTATACGCTTGCGCTGATGGAGGTGTTGGAGGCGTTAAACAGCGAGACGCAGGACGAACAGGAACCGGCAGTCTCTTATGAAGATCTGCTGCCGGAGGAAGAAGAACATCAGGATACGACATTTATTGACACCGGATATGGAGACCTTTTTCGGCAACGTGTTTCGGAAGAGGAAAATTCGGATACGACAGATGTCACCACTATGGAGTAATAGAAACATGATTGCTATAATTGACTATGACGCAGGCAATATAAAGAGTGTTGAAAAGGCGCTGATTGCCCTGGAGGAACAGGTGGTAGTGACCAGGAACTCGGAGGAGATCCTGCGCGCCGACGGCGTGATCCTGCCGGGAGTGGGAGCGTTTGGGGATGCGATGGAACGTCTGGAAAGCTATGGTCTGGTGGAGACTATAGCTCGTGTGGCAGAGCTGCGAACCCCTCTTTTAGGGATATGCCTGGGACTTCAGCTTATGTTTGAGAGCAGTGAGGAGAGCCCGGGGGTAAAAGGGCTCGGATTGCTGCCGGGACGGATATTGCGGATCCCGGGCGAGGGGGGACTGAAAGTGCCCCATATCGGCTGGAACAATTTGAAGTTCCCCAATAAAGGGCGGCTGTTTCAGGATCTGCCCGAAGACTCCTATGTCTACTTTGTACATTCCTACTATTTGCAGGCAAAGGACACGGAGATCGTTACTGCCACTACAGAGTATGGCGTACAGATCCATGCCTCTGTGGAAAAGGATAATATCTTTGCCTGTCAGTTCCATCCGGAAAAAAGTTCCGGCGTGGGCAGAAAGATACTGCAAAATTTCATTGCGGTGGTAAAGGGCACGGAGAAATAGTGGATATTGCCCGGTGATACGGGCCAGAGGGGAGTCGATATGCATACCAAGAGGATCATTCCCTGCCTGGATGTGAAGGATGGCAGGGTAGTAAAATGTGTGAATTTTCTTAACCCTCGTGATGCGGGGGATCCGGCTCAGGCGGCTGCGGCCTATGACAGAGAGGGAGCGGATGAACTGGTTTTCCTGGATATCAATGCCTCTGCGGACAGCCGGGCCACACAGCTTAACTGGGTGCGTCAGGTGGCAAGCAAGGTGTTCATACCTTTTACCGTGGGCGGGGGTATCCGTACGGTGGAGGATTTCCGGGCTATCCTGCGGGAGGGCGCGGATAAGATCGCAGTAAATTCCGCGGCGATCATGAATCCCCGGCTGATCAGCGATGCGGCGGACAAGTTTGGCAGCCAGTGCGTGGTAGTGGCGATAGATGCCAAGCGCCGGGCAGACGGCTTGGGATGGAACATATACAAAAACGGCGGTCGGGTAGATATGGGCATGGACGCGCTGGAATGGGCAGCCGAGGCAGAGCGGCTGGGCGCGGGAGAGATTCTTTTGACCAGCATGGACGGAGACGGAACTAAGGAAGGATATGATCTGGAGCTTACCAAGGCGGTGTCGGACATCGTCAGGATTCCGGTGATAGCCTCCGGCGGCGCCGGAAAACTGGAACATTTTTACGAGGCTTTGGTGGATGCGGGAGCCGAGGCGGTGCTGGCGGCATCCCTTTTTCATTATAAGGAACTGGAAATACGGGAAGTAAAGGAATATCTGCATTCCAGGGGTGTTTCCGTGCGGTTGGTCTGATGGTTTTTCGGCGTTTTGCACGGCGCTCTTAACGTATAGAGAGGTAAAATGTATGGCTATGATAAACAATGACTGGCTCGCGGAGCTGGCCCCGGAGTTTCACAAACCCTATTACGCCAAACTGTTTCAGTTTGTGAAGGATGAATATAACAGTATGCAGGTTTTTCCTCCCGCAGATGATATTTTTAATGCTTTTCACCTGACGCCTTTAAGTCAGGTAAAGGTGGTGATCTTGGGGCAGGATCCTTATCATAACGTGGGACAGGCCCATGGACTGTGCTTTTCCGTGAGGCCGGAGGTGGATATCCCGCCGTCACTGGTGAATATTTATAAGGAATTGCACGATGATCTGGGGTGTAGGATCCCCAATAATGGCTATCTGGTAAAGTGGGCTCAGCAGGGAGTGCTGATGCTCAATACGGTGCTGACCGTCCGGGCGCATATGGCCAATTCCCACAGAGGAAAGGGATGGGAGGAGTTTACGGACGCTGCCATAGCAGCCTTGAACAAACAGGACAGGCCCATTGTGTTTATTCTTTGGGGCAGACCTGCCCAGATGAAAGAAAGAATGCTGAACAATCCCAATCACCTGATCCTGAAAGCCCCGCATCCCAGTCCGTTATCGGCGTACAACGGTTTCTTCGGCAGCAAGCCGTTCAGCCAGACCAACCGTTTCCTGGAGGAACATGGCGTGACGCCTATTGACTGGCAGATCGAGGACGTTTGAGTGGGAAAGGAACCTCTGTAACAGAGGAGCTTTAATAAAGAAAAGACAGTATAGAGAAGACAGTAAGGAGAAGACAGTATGGAGAAGATCAGAATTGCAATCTTGGGATATGGAAATCTGGGCAGGGGCATCGAGTGCGCCGTGGGCCAGAACGAGGATATGGAACTGGTGGGGGTGTTTACCCGCCGGGATCCTTCCACTGTAAAAACCGTCAGCGGCGTGCCGGTATACGGAGTGGAAAAGCTGACGGAGAAAAAGGGGGATATCGATGTGCTGATGCTCTGCGGCGGATCGGCTACGGATCTGCCGCGGCAGACCCCGGCGTATGCGGCGGACTTTAATGTGATAGACAGTTTTGACACCCATGCCAGGATACCGGAACATTTTGACGCTGTGGATCGGGCAGCCAGGGAGGGTGGAAAAGTGGCAATGATCTCCGTGGGCTGGGATCCGGGCATGTTTTCCCTGAACCGGCTGTATGCCAATGCGATCCTGCGGGACGGCAGAGATTATACTTTTTGGGGAAAAGGGGTCAGCCAGGGGCATTCCGACGCCATCCGGCGCATTTCGGGGGTAAAGGATGCCAGACAGTATACCGTTCCGGTGGAGTCCGCTGTGAGCGCTGTGCGGGCTTGTGAGAATCCTGAGCTTACCACCCGGCAGAAACATACCCGGGAGTGTTATGTGGTGGCCGAGGAGGGAGCTGACAGGGAGCGGATCGAGCGGGAGATCAAGACCATGCCCAACTATTTCGCGGATTACGATACCACTGTGCATTTTATTACCCAGGAGGAACTGGAGCGGGAGCATGCAGGGATCCCTCATGGCGGTATGGTGCTGCGGACAGGAAAGACCGGTGTGAACAGGGAGCATGACCATGTGATCGAGTACAGCCTGAAATTGGATTCCAACCCGGAGTTTACCGCCTGCGTACTGATCGCGTATGCAAGGGCTGTATATCGGATGAACCGGGAGGGAATGACGGGCTGTAAGACCGTATTTGACGTGGCTCCCGCGTATTTGAGCCTTATGACTCCGGAGGAAATGCGGGCACAATTACTCTAGAGATATGCGAATCGATGCGGATATATGATCACAGTCTTCACTGGTTTTGGCAGTAGCAGGTATACAGACAGTCATTTACAGCTTTGTACGGAGAGGAAAACATGAAAAAAGAGGCATTTGTAAATAAGGCACAGATAGAGGAAATCGTAAAGACATACCCGACTCCCTTTCATATCTATGATGAAAAGGGAATCCGGGCCAACGCCAAAGCACTCCGGGAGGCTTTTTCCTGGAATCCGGGATATAAGGAGTTTTTTGCGGTAAAGGCAACTCCCAATCCTTTTCTGATCAATATATTGAGGGATTACGGCTGCGGTACGGACTGTTCTTCCATGACAGAGCTGATGCTCAGTCACGCCATGGGGATAGCCGGGGAGGATATCATGTTTTCCTCCAATGACACCCCGGCGGAGGAGTTTGCCTATGCGGCAGAGATCGGGGCCACCATCAATCTGGACGATATCACCCACATAGATTATCTGGAAAAGACTCTGGGCTATCTGCCGAAGACTGTCAGCTGCCGCTACAATCCGGGCGGATACTTCTCTCTGGGAACGGATATCATGGACAACCCGGGAGACGCCAAGTACGGTTTTACCACGGAGCAGATGTTTGAGGGGTACAGGATTCTGAAGGAGAAAGGTGTGGAGCGCTTTGGCATTCACGCGTTTCTGGCCAGCAACACCGTGACCAACGAGTATTATCCGGTACTGGCCAGGCAGCTTTTTGAACTGGCGGTGAGGCTTAAGGAGGAAACCGGCGCCCATATCTGTTTTATCAATCTGTCCGGCGGGATCGGCGTCCCCTATCGCCCGGAGCAGGCCCCCAATGACATTCGCGTCATCGGAGAGAGCGTGAGAAAGGTATATGAAGAGGTTCTGGTTCCCGCCGACATGGGAGATGTGGCGATCTATACGGAGCTGGGCCGTTTTATGATGGCTCCCTATGGGCATCTGGTAACCCGGGTGATTCATGAAAAACATATTTACAAGGAATATCTGGGCGTGGATGCCTGCGCCGTGAATCTGATGCGCCCTGCCATGTATGGCGCGTATCATCATATCACCGTGCTGGGCAAGGAACAGGAGCCCTGCGATCACATGTACGACGTGGCGGGGTCTTTGTGTGAAAACAATGATAAATTTGCGATAGACCGTATGCTGCCGAAGGTGGAGATCGGCGATTATCTTGTCATTCATGACACCGGAGCCCACGGGTTTGCCATGGGATATAACTATAACGGGAAACTGAAGTCCGCGGAGCTTTTGCTGAGAGAGGACGGCAGCGTGCAGCTGATCCGCCGGGCGGAGACGGCGGAGGATTACTTTGCGACTTTCGACTGTTTTGACATATATGAAAAGATGTTTCCCAAAGAGGAAAAATAGGAATATGCGGCAGCCTGGTCTGGCCGGGCGGGAGGAATGATATGAGATATCCTAAAGATTTAACCAAGGGGGATACGGTCGGGTTTCTGGCACCCTCTTTTGGCTGCAATATAGAGCCTTACAGAAGCGCGTTTGACCATGCTCTGGACAGGTGGCAGGGAATGGGATACAGGACGATAGTGGGGCCCAACTGCTATGTGGGTGAGGGAGTGGGTATCAGCAACACGCCGGAGAAATGTGCCGCGGAAGTCATGGAGATGTACTGCGGAAAGGAGGCTGACGCGCTGATCTCCTGCGGGGGCGGTGAACTCATGTGCGAGATCCTGGAGCATGTGGACTTCCGGCAGTTGGCTCAGGCGGCTCCCAAGTGGTTCATGGGGTATTCCGACAATACCAATCTGGTATATCCGCTGGTGACGCTGTGTGATACGGCGGCGATCTATGGCCCCTGTGCCGCCGCCTTTGGCATGGAGCCATGGCATACGTCGATTGACGACGCTTATGAATTGCTCACGGGGAAAAGGAGAGCGGTGGAGAGCTACTCCCTGTGGGAAAAGGAGTCCCTGCGGGATGAGGAAAATCCCCTGCAGCCCTACTATGTGACAGAGCCTTTGGCAATGAAGGTTTACACGGAGGGAAAGTTTGTCGCGGATCCCGGACAGGCCGGCACCAAACTGAGTGTCACGGGCAGACTGCTGGGCGGCTGTATGGATTGCCTGGTGAATCTGCTGGGCACCAAGTATGACGGCACAGCGGCATTTTGCGAGAAATATAAGGAGGATGGCATCCTGTGGATGCTGGAAGCCTGTGATCTCAATGTGATGTCCATTCGCCGGGCTATGTGGCAGATGGAGCAGGCAGGGTGGTTTCGCTATGTCAAGGGCTTTCTCTTTGGCAGGGCGTTGAACGGTCAGCCCATGATGAATTTAGATGCCTGCCAGGCAGTGCTGGCCGTGGCCTCTAAGTACCGGGTTCCTGTGATCATGGATATGGACATCGGGCATCTCAGCCCCATGATGCCCCTGGTGGTAGGCAGTGTGGCGACTGTGACCCTGGAGGGCAATCATGTGAAGGTGGAGATGGAATACCGGTAGGTGAGGAATAGAGATGGAGATAAACAGTAAAAGGAAAAAGATAATCGCCATTGGGCTATGGGGCGTCCTGCTGATTGGGTTTGGTTTGACACGGCTGTTTCATCTGATGGAACAGCCGGCCGGATACCATATCGATGAGGCGGTAATGGCCTATAATGCGTGGTGTCTTCCAAAGTATGGGGTAGACCGTTATTTAAAATCATGGCCAGTATATTTCAAAAATTTTGGCGGTGGACAAAGTTCATTGTACACCTTTCTATGTGCGTTTCTCTTCAAAGTATTTGGTTGGCATCCTTTTCTGATCAGGATGCCTGCTGTTTTATTTTCTCTGCTGACCTTAATATTTGGGATTAAAATAGCACAGAAAATCTATTCAAAAGATAGTTATCTGCCATATGCAGTAGGAGCTCTTTTAGTAATATGTCCATATTTTATTCTTGCAGGCCGTTTCGGGTTGGATTGTAATCTGATGCTGGGAATGTCAACCGTATTTCTGTATTTTTTTATGGATGCATTGGAAAAAGGGACATATAGAAGTTATGCCATAGCAGGAGGAATGGGCGGACTCGTGCTGTATACCTATGCGCTTACTTATATTATTCTTCCTCTTTTTTTGGTGATGAGTTTGCTTTATTGTATTAGGATTAGGAAGTGTGAATGGAAAAAATGGCTTATAATGGCCATTCCCATGGGGATTCTGGCGGCTCCGCTGATCGCTGTGCAGATTGTCAACATGTTTGACTTGTCAGAGATGACATGGGGTATTTTTACCATCACTAAAATGACAAATTATCGTGCCAGTGAAATAGGACTTTTTCAGCCTATCTACTTTGTGCAGGCATGGAATAGTATTTTTTGGGGTGATCCGTTTGCATATAATTCTATTCCGGGTATACCTAATTTATATGGAAAGACTTCCATATTGTTTGTGCTGGGCTTTATCTGTATTATGGTAAAAACAATTCTTTCCGTGAAAAACAGGAAATGGGTTCCTTCCTGTCTTGTTCTGTTCTGGTTTCTAAGTGTTATATTTTTGTGCTCTCACATTGTGAGTAATGTGAATAAGGTTAATGGCATTTTCTTTTCTGTGATTTTGATTGCTATAGAGGGGATTTGGGTGTTATGGCGTGCAAGAGGGTGGATAGCCAAGGGAATCTGTTGTCTGTGGATACTCATATATGCATGGGGATTCCTACGGTTTGGACAGTATTATTACAGTGGTGCGTACACCCTGAACAATTCCCAGATGGATTATTTTGACATAACGGTTGAGGAGGCAATAACATATATCGAGAACCATCCTCAGCTGCAGGAAAAGTTGACATATATGATGGAGGAAGGAATTTATTATGCCTTGAGTACCAGAATCTCCCCATTTGAACTGCGGATAGAGGAAAGAGAAAATAATCAGTATAAAAACTATGTGTGGAGACAGCTTGGTGAAATATCTGAAGATTGTAACTATATCGTCAGACATGTTTATACGCAATATATGGAGGAACTGCGGAGCGCGGGATTTCAGGAAATAGACTATGGCGCATACTCTCTGTTTTATATGTTATAATGTTTATGAATAGGCAGAAGAGTGAAATGACAGATTATTTCAGCAGAGGAACCAGGGTGGAATGAGGGACAGGGAGACTTTAAAAAAGACGGTTATAAAATATGGACTATTTGCGGGAATGCTGGCTGTGTTCTGTGTGACAAGAATGTGGCAGTCTCCAAAATATTGAAACCGGGGATATATGTATACAAGGACGGGGGAGAGAATGAAAATAATAGATTTCTGGAAATTGAAAAGTACAAGGATAATATTGCTGGCGGCAGCATTTTTGAGTTTTTTGTGTGTGATCCGGATGCTGTGGCCTAACAGGGAATACCTGTATGAGGGGAGCACTTTGTTCCAGGAGGGAACCGCCGTCAGTGAATATCCTGTCTTTGAGGGAGTCAGTCTGTCTCCGGGAGTGTACCGCATGGAACTGGAGTATTCCTGCAGCACAGATATGCAGAGCCTGTGTTGGGTGGAAGATGGAAATGTATTTACAGACGGATTATTGACCCATGGGGAGCAGTTCTACAGCGGACTTTCTCAAACAGATTTTCATATGTGGCTCTTTGAGAGTACCGATACGCTGCGGATCTTGGCCAGGTATGATGGGCAGGGATATTTGCAGACAGGGAATCTGCACATCTATGAGACCGACAAGCTGTGGGGGATCTGTCTGACATGCATTGTGGCCTTAACATTGTTTTTGCTGGCCATACGGATGCTGTTGTGGTATGACAGGCAGTACGGTATCTCTCACGAAAATAAGAATGTTATATTTCTTTTATCAATTTTGGTATTGACGGCCTCCATCCCCTTCTTAACGGGGATGACGCCATCGGGGGCGGATTTTACTTATCATTTGCAGCGGATAGAAGGCATTAAGGATGGGATCTTGTCCGGACAATTTCCGGTAAGGCTGGAACCTGAATGGGTGCATGGGCATGGATATGCCAATGGTATATTCTATTGCGGCACTTTGCTGCTGTTTCCGGCCCTGCTGCGGATCATAGGTTTCCCTATCACCTTTTCCTATAACTGCTATGTCATAGCCCTTAACGCTTTGACCGTATGGATCTCTTATTATTCTTTTTCAAGGATATTTGGCAATAAATATATAGGTGTGACAGGCAGCGCTCTGTATACGCTGTCCGTGTTTCGGATCTACAAGCTGATAATCACATCAGCGGTGGGAGAGGGCAGCGCGGTCACATTTATGCCTCTGGTGGTCTATGGTTTTTGGCGTGTGTTTACGGAGGATGTTCATGAAAAAAAATATCGCAGTTGCTGGATTTCGCTGGCATTCGGATATGCGGGACTTCTTCAGACACATGTACTCAGCTGTGAAATCACAGCGTTTTTGACTCTATTGTTATGTATTGTGTGCATTAAAAAAATATTCCGCAAAGAGACTCTGAGAGAATTGTGTAAAGGTGCAGCTGCGGCGTTGCTTTTGAGTCTCTGGTTTCTGGTTCCCTTTTTGGATTATTATATTCGGGAAGACATGCATATCAAGCACGTCTGGGCAAGGCCAATTCAGGAAAGGGGCTTGTACTTAGCCCAATTGCTGTTTAATTGGTGGCGGTTTGGCAGTAATGCGCTGATCGGTGAATCGGGAATGTATCATTCCCACGCGTTGGGAGTAGGCTTTATCTTGATATGTGGGTTTTTGATTTTTGGTGGATTGTGGTTTTTAGGCCAACTTGTTGATCTGGATAAGCGAATATGTAAGTTGGGAAAGCTCTCCTTTGTTTTCAGCGCGCTGTTGATGTGTATGAGCCTTGAACTTTTTCCGTGGGATAAAATTCAAAACAGCAGCCGAATAGCTGCCTCACTGGTCAGCAGCCTACAGTTTCCCAATCGCTTTCTGGGCTGGGCAAGTACCTTTTTAGTCTTGCTGTTTTGCTGCTGTCTGTATTGTTTTAGAGAAAAGAAAATAAAAATATTTTACCATGTTGGCATATTGTGCGCATTGGTGGGAATTGCCACTTCCAGCCTGTATCTATGCGATCATGTGATCAGAGACCATAATCCGTTGGCTCTGTTTAATGAAGAGGGGATGGGGAAAGGGTATATTTCGGGAGCGGAATATCTGGTTCAGGGCACGCAGGAGGATACATTGCTTTATCATGCTCCTGTTACCGGCGGAAACGTTCTGATAGAGGAGTATGAGAAAGGAGCGTTGCGTGCGGATTTCAGATGCAGCAATACCGGTGACCAGGAAGGGTATGTGGAGCTGCCGTTGCTGCACTACTATGGATACCGTGCATATGCCGAAGAGGTACAGCTGCCTGTATGTAAAGGAGACAATAATGTGGTCAGGGTTATCATACCGGCCGGTTTTGATGGGGAGGTCACTGCTGGATTTGTCAGTCCTTGGTATTGGCGCGTTGCAGAGGCTGTCAGCTATATGATGTTACTGAGCCTTCTGGTGGTATATATAATACACCGAAAGGAGAAGAAAAAATGCGGGAATTTATAAACAGGCACAAACTGTTGGTTGGCATAGAGCTTTTGGGGGCGTTCATATGTCTTCTGCTTTGTTTTCGCCCCAAGGAGTTGATATTTTCCGCAGATGCGGATGCCGTGGCAAACCAGCTGTATATGGATGAAGGCGGTAACTACTATCGCAGCGGTTCATTAGCTCTGAGGCCCGGTGTATACACATTGCGGGTGTATTGCAAGGATCACGAAGGGATGTTGTATCCTTCGGTAGGGGCAGCGGAGAGCAGCTATCAGGCGCTGCGGTGTAATGGCGCCACAGTTCTGGCACACCAGCGTGAAACAGATATAGACGTATATGTGGTTGATACGATAGACAACGCTTATATAATCTGCAATTATATCGGAGAAACGGATCAGCCGGTGGAGAGAATTGAAATGCACAGGACGAGCGCCGGCTGGCGGATGCTGACCTTTCTTCTGGTGACAGTTGCGACAGGAATAAATCTGTTGGTTGGGCTGCGGGACAAGCTGTTAAAGGGTACTGTTTCCATAGGACAGGGCGTTGTTGCAGGGGTTCTGGCGCTGAGTGTACTACTGGCTTATCTGCCGTACTGTACAGATTATATGAGCATGGGCGCGGACGGGGTATTTCATCTGCTGCGGATAGAGGGACTAAAAGAGACTTTGCAGAGGGGAGAACAGTTCCCGGTCAGGATACAGGAATATTGGCTTTATGGACATGGCTATGCCGTATCCAGTTTCTATGGGGATCTGTGCCTGTTTTTTCCGGCGATGCTACGTCTTATCGGTTTCTCGCTAATGGATGCGTACAAAATTTTTGTGCTGGCGGTGTTGGCGGGAACGGCTGTAATCGCATACACTTCTTTTTATCGTTGTACAGGGAACCGCTATGGCGCATTGTTAGGAAGCGTATTGTATGAACTTGCGCCCTATCACATTTATAATTTTTATAATCGTAACGCGGTAGGAGAATGTCTAGGAATGATGTTTCTGCCGATGGTGATCTGCGGATTTTATCGCATATATACTCAGGATGTGAAGAAACAGGATTATGTGAGAGCGAAAACCCCCTTGATTGTTGGGCTTAGTGGTATCCTACAGTCTCACATATTGACCTGTGAGATGACAGTTATAGTGTTGGTATTGACGGCTATAGTGATGTGGCGGAAAACTTTTCGGAAAGATACTTTAAAAGAGTTGGCTAAAGCGGCAGGGATATTTTTGGCGGTGAATGCATGGTTCTGGCTTCCGCTGTTGAAAATGCTTTCGGCTGATAAATATGCGCTGAGTGATATTGTTACAAAGGATATCCAATATATGGGAACCAGAGTTGCTGGAATTCTGCAGTTATATCCTTATGCTGGAGGAGGGCAGACGGGGATGTATAACTGTGAACCTATTCAGATTGGTGCTGCTCTGTGGGCTGTTTTGATTTGTTATTTTGCCGTCAGGCTTTGCCGTAAGGGTAAAAGTGAAAGAAATCCATATGATAAAGCAATGAAATGTGACACTCTGTTAGGGTTACTGTTTTTGCTCATGAGTACCAGATACTTCCCGTGGGATATAGTAGCGCAGATACCAGGAATAGGCCTGCTTGCAACTGCGATACAGTTTCCTACTCGCCTGATGGCTGTTGCAACATTGTTTATTTCCTTTACTGCCGCATTTTTTGTGCCGTGGATGAAAGAAGAGAGCATTCATTGGAAAATACAGACTGCGTATATGGTCAAGGTGGGAAGCGTAATTGGAATCGCTGGAATCGTTCTGTGGGCAACACTTTTTCATGTTAACGAGATATCTTATGAACGTACCCCTATCAGACTATATACTGCCAAGAACATGGGAAATATTAGTGTAGTAAATGGCGAATATTTACTGAAAGGTATGAGCGTCCAGCAGATGCAATATCATGATCCGGTGGCGGATGAAGGTCTGCTGTGGGAAGATTATGATAAACAAGGGCTGACGATCAGTCTCCATGTGGAGAATCAGACCACACGGGAATTGTATATGGAACTGCCATTGACAGGTTACAAGGGATATGGGATCGAAACTTTAGGAGAGACTGCAGCTCCCTATATTACGGAAGAGAGAGGAGCGCATGGAGACCTTCGAATCGCCGTTCCCCCTGGTTACACAGGAAATATTCGGGTGTCTTATAGGGGATTTTTATTGTATCGGGTGGCTGAAACAATATCGGGAGTGACAGTGCTGCTGTGTTTGGGAATCGGTTTGGCCAAGCGGTATAGAAAGGTAGGGAAAGATGCTCGTGGATAGTAAACAGAAAAATATATTGTGTTTGATTCTCTATGTCCTGATTTTTGCTTTTACGTCGGCTCCTGTCTTTTGCGGCTATGTAATGGAGGGTGGAGACAGTGCTGTGTGGCTTGGCAGAATTCGGGAGTTTCGGGAAAGTTTCACAGGCGGCGCTGTTTCATGGTTTCCGACTCCTGAACTGGTAATAGCTTATAACAGTCAGAGCATGAGTTTTGACAATGGGATATGGCTATTGCCTGCAGTAGCCCTGCAGATACTGGGAGTAGGAGAGCAGATGTCCTATTGCATCCTTACGGGTATGATCGGAATAGCCACTTTGGGGGCAGCTTATTGGATGATGAAAGCTTTTTTTGACAGCAGGGCAACAGTATTATTTGGCACTCTGTTTTATATGAGTTGTCCATACCGTATTTATATTTGCTATGACAAGGCCGATTTGGGACAATCGATTGTCTGGGCATTGATGCCGCTGCTTGTGAGTGGACTTGCTCGATTGCGTCCGGGACGGGGGAGAAAGGCGCTGTATGGCTGTGTAGCAGCAGTGGCTTATGCAGGCATCTGGTATGCAGATGCAAGATGGGGAGTGGTCATAGGAGGATGTGCGGTATTATATCTGATATTTTGGGAACGTAAGTATGTCGGTCTGCTGTTTCTGGCGGCGGGAGCAGTGCTGTCCGTGCCGGTGATCGTATATCTGACGAGATATGTGATAAAAGGCGGCATGCAGGTGTGGGACTTGCCTTTGGGAAGTATTATGGGGAAAGGGTATACGTTAAGTCATTTTATGACAAATTGGACGTACTGTCCGGATATGCCCGGATTGGGAATCGCGCTTGCGGCAGCCTTTTTCCTGCTGATATGGCTCTACTGGAGCGGATATGGCGGAAAGATGCAAAAAGCAATAAAAGGTTTGTTGATATCGGCGGGTGCATTGTCCGTGATGTCCATGAAGTTTTTTCCGTGGGATTATGTACAGAGGGTTGGGATACCTTTTTTACGCTTTGTGGGTCTTTTGGAGACGCCGGGTGTATTTTGGATGTTGGCAAACATGGTTTTTACGATCCCTGCTGCATGGACCATTGGAGAGCTACGTAAAAAGGAAGAATCTTTGTGGCAATGGGTAGTACCGGCTATGCTGCTGACTATTGCATTGGCTACAGCTCTGTATCTATGTAACAGTTTAACATATACGCGGCTCCCTCTGGGACAGATGCCGGTGAGTGGTCTGGCATACTAATAATCCGAAATTTTTGCTTGCCAAAACAGATTTTGTGTGATAGAATTACTCTGTTGTAAGAAATCACACAATTTGCTGGTGTGGCGGAATGGCAGACGCAGCAGACTCAAAATCTGCCGAGGGCAACCTTGTGTGGGTTCAAGTCCCACCACCAGCAGTATAGAAGATCTCTTGAAAAACAGCGGATTCCTCGATAAAGACTGAGGAAATCCGCTGTTTTATGGATTACTCTGTTGCGACGTCGCAACAATTACAATAAGTCAGATATCCGGATGCTTAAATCACCATAGATGCACACAGGGATATCATCATCAAAGCTGTACTGATTTGACATTTCCTCGTGTTCAAAGTCAAAAAGGTTGACGGTTTGCGTTTTTGGGTTTACGATCCAGTATTCTCGAACTCCTGCCGCGCGGTATTTAAAAAGCTTGATGCCGTAATCCCTTTGTGAATCGGAAGGAGACGTGATCTCGATCACCCAATCAGGGGCGCCGTTACAGCCATATTCATCCAATTTACTCATGTCACAAATAACCGAAATATCAGGTTCCACATAGTTTCGTTCGTCTTCATTTAGGAAGACTGCAAATGGGGCAGGGTATACCTTACAAACACCATTATGCGCGTCAATATACTGTCCTATTACTTTCGTAAATTGGCTGACAAGATCCTGGTGTATTCGTCTTGGTGGAGTCATCATATACATCTGACCGTCAATCAGTTCCGCCCTTTGGCCATCCGGGAGGGCGTAGATGTCCTCTATTGTATGGATATTTTCTTGTGCTGAATCCATAAATAATTCCCCTCTTTCATAATTAATTTATTTCGAGTTTTTCACAGTGTCCCACCACCAGCAGTCTACGGCGCAAAAAGTCACTAAAGATATTCCGCATACTTTACTTTCCAGTCCGGTTTCGTCCAATATTCGGAACCGTCCCTGAGTCTGTCGATAAAGTGATACTGATACATTTCTCTGCGGATCAGCTCGATGTCACTGAAAGCAATAGAATCCCGGATGATCTGGTTTACCTCTTTTTCCGTATATTTCCCTGCGGCGTCAAATTTTAAGGCTATCTGTGCCAATGCCAGAATCCGCATAGGCTTTTTAGAAGGGTATTGTGTGAGCTTGTTTTCGGAATCATAATATCTCTTAAGTTTTTCGCAGTATTGCTCTATTTCCTTTTCCATAAAAGCAGGGCTCCTCTGAAATTTTTCTTAATTATATGTTTCGGAGAAGAATTTGTCAAGCAAGGCCCGGGGAATTTGTCTTGTGATTCCACCGATATAAGGCATTTATGAATACATTTCGTATACCATTTTTTTTGTCTTTTGTGTTATACTGTATTAAATGATTGCATGCAGGAGGAGAGAACGATGCTGAGAATAGAAAAAATAAACGGTAAAAACGTATGGGACATATTAAGGCTAAGCGTAAAAAAGGAGCAGTCGAATTTTGTGGCCGGGAATGACATAAGTATCATCGAGGCCTATACGACCATCACCGGAGGCGGATATGCTTTCCCTTTTGGGATTTATGAGAATCAGACCCCGGTGGGTTTTCTGATGGTGGGTTATGACACGGATGAGTATTGGCTGGATGCTCCAAAGATTGCAAAGGGAAACTATAACCTATGGCGTCTGATGATTGATAAGGGCTATCAGCACAGGGGATACGGCAAAGAAGCAGTAAAGCTTGCGCTGGATTTTATCAGGACAAAACCATGCGGTGAAGCTACATACTGCTGGCTGTCCTATGAGCCGGATAATTTGGTGGCGAAGGAGCTGTACCGCTCATTCGGTTTTATAGAGACCGGGGATATGGACGGAGAGGAGTCCATCGCGGTCCTCGAGTTATAGAGATCACCTTGTTAGGTTAGAGAATAGAAAGGATTCAGGTTACGGTTATGAGATATCAGATCAGACATGCCCTGGTGCAGTTTGGGGCGGATACCATATTGGAGGATATTAATTTTGAGGTACACGACAGAGAAAAAATAGCTATCGTGGGCCGCAACGGCTGTGGAAAGACCACCTTGTTAAAGCTCATCGCGGGAGATATTCAGATGAACAATCCGGACAGCGATGAGCAATGTGGCATCACCATGGCGGGAAAACAGGAGATCGGTTTTTTGCGCCAGGTGAACTTCGAGGACAGGGAGATCTCGGTGGAGGAGGAGATCAAAAAAGTCTTTGTGCCGGTTTTTGCGTGTGAAAAGAGGATGAACGAGCTGGAGGAGCAGATGAAAGAGTCTGACAGCAGACAGCTTCTGGGGGAGTATGACAGTCTGCAGCGCAGGATGGAGGCCCTGCGGGGATATTCCTGGAGACAGGACATGGAGATCATGTTCCAGCGTTTCGGTTTTGCGCTGGAGGACTTATCCCGTCCTATTGGCAGTTTTTCGGGAGGACAGCAGACCAAAGTGGCGTTTATCAAGCTGCTGCTGGGAAGACCGGACATTATGCTGCTGGACGAGCCCACCAACCATCTGGACCTGCCGACTATTGAGTGGCTGGAAGGCTATCTGAAGAACTATGATAAGGCGGTGATCATCGTGTCCCACGACCGGATGTTTTTGGACAAGGTGATCGATGTGACCTACGAGATCGAGTACCACAGGATCAAGCGCTACGCAGGCAATTACTCCGCTTTTATGCGGCAGAAAGAAGAGAATCTGATCAAGCAGGAAAAGGATTATGAGGAGCAGCAAAAGGAAATCCAGCGGCTGACAGAGTGGATCGAGAAGTGGAAAAACACTCCCAGTAAGGTGGCCGCCACACGCTCCAAGCGCATGGTGATCGAGCATATGGTCCAAATAGAGAAACCCCGGAGGTTTGACACCAAAGCGTTCCACGCCAGATATGAACCCAGGATAGAGAGCTACACCAATGTGGTGCAGGCCAGGGATCTGTCCATCGGATATGATCATGAGTTGGAAAAAGTGAATTTTCTGCTGCAAAAGAAGGAGCGGCTTGCCATCATCGGGGAGAACGGGAAAGGGAAATCTACGCTGCTGCGAACCCTGATCGGAGAGCTGCCGGCACTGGGAGGCGAATTTAAGTTCGGACAGAATGTGGAGTGGGGGTACTTTGACCAGCAGAAAGCGGTGCAGGACGACGCGGATCCCCAGCAGACGGTGCTGGATAACTTCTGGGAGGAATATCCCCGCTATGTGCGGGAGGAGGTGCGCAGCGCCCTGGGAGGATTCCTGTTTTCGGGTGAGGACGTGATGAAACTCATGGGGCAGCTCTCCGGCGGGGAAAAGGTGCGTCTGTCTCTGTGCAAGATGCTGCAGACCCGCCCCAATCTGCTGATCCTGGACGAGCCTACCAACCATATGGATATCGTGGGCAAGGAGGCGCTGGAACAGATGCTGAGGGAGTATGCGGGCACGGTGCTGTTTGTGTCCCATGACCGGTATTTTATCAGCCGCATTGCCACGGGAATATTGGAATTTTCCGCAGACGGAGTCAGACAGTACAAGATGGGGTATGAGGACTATCTGGAGCGAAAACAGAAAGAGGCGGCGGGATTGGTGGGAAACAACGCCGCAGCGGCCCGCTCCGACGCAAATCCCCAGAGGGCAGGCGGCGGTAATAGATCCTTATCAGACGTATCAGCGGAGCAGCCCAAGACACAGTCCGGAAAAGCGGCTCCCACTTTGACGGATGTATTTGACAAAAAGACCTATTACAATCCTGGAAAGGTACGTTCCCGCTTAAAGAGTCAGTTGGAGAAGTATGAACGCCAGTTATCCGAGAGTGAGAGCAGACTGGCGGAGTTGCAGATCCAGCTTGCGGATCCGGCTTTAGCCAGCGACTATTCCCGTCTGGTGGAATTGCAGGAGGCTATAGACGCGGAGGAACAGAATCAGGAAAGCCTGTTAGAGCGTATGCTGGAGACAGAGACAGAACTTTCGGAGATGGGTGAATAACCCATCTCCGAATTTTTTTCGTGAGCAATGAGGTAAAATCAGTGATCATTTTTTCTCAGAATTTCCGGATGATTTTAGTAAACGTAAATAATCGATCAAATCCTGTCGGCGCTCAGGGGACAGCTCAATGATGGTATCCATAAGATCAATGGCCGTGTACTGATCGATCAGATTTTTATCCATGTCGTCTATGGGCGCCATATAATCAACGCGGCCCAATAGATAGTCTGTGGATACATGAAAGTATTTGGCTAACTTTTCCAACGTTTTGATATCCGGGAAGTGAATGTCGTTTTCATAGCTGGAAATGCCGCTGATCGACATATGCAGCTCGGCGGCCAATTCTTTCTGATAGATACCGCGCTCTGTGCGCAGGCGGTACAGTTTTTCACCTAAACTCATCTGTAATCTCCTGATTTACTCCTGAAAATTTATGCCTGTTCTATTTATTATATCTCCTTTTGGAGAAAGAAATACGGCAATGCATACTGTCAGGAAAATAAAAAAACGAACGGAAACATTTTACATATAGTAAAACGAAAATCGCAAAATTTTTTCCTTAAATTTAAAATACCTCTTTTGTAATAAAATTGCAAGATTTTTATAAGGATATTTTGAAAAATAGTATTCTCCCTTTCTGTTATATTTAAAGCAGACAATTGTGAATGGCTTTTGAGTAAGAACTTTGGATGTTTAAGCAATCTATGTACACCAGGGAGGAGGACTGGAGATGAATGCGGAACGGCAAATGAGATACGGCAGAGGCAGGGAGAGCAGAAGCCGCAGAAGGCGCTATGAGAGGGCATGCTGTGTATGCATGATCGTGGTCACACTGGGAGTTGCGATAGGAATTGGGATCCTGGCCCTGCTGTGCTACAGAGGGGCGGAGGGATCAGTCATGGCCGGGCAGGCCGGCAGCGTGCCCGGTGGGCGGGATGCGGTATCCCAGGAGGAAGAGTTAAAATATCCGGACAGTCTGCTTACACTGATGGAAATGAATCCGGAGGCGGAGGAGTTCGTTTTGGAGTATTTTCAGAATAAGGACCAACATCCGGAGATCGATCTGTCCGGCGAGGTGGAGCAGGGGACCATTCCGCTGTTTTTGCAGTGGGACAAGCGCTGGGGATACGAAAACTATGGCAGCGACTTTTTGGCTGTCACCGGATGCGGCCCTACCTGCCTGTCCATGGTATGGTGCGGTCTGACCGGGGACACCAGGTGGGATCCGCTCGCAATGGCCAGGTATGCGGAGCGGGAGGGGTATTATGTGAAAGGAGCCGGGACAGCCTGGGATCTGATGTCCATGGGCGCGGAGGATCTGGGGCTTACGGTTGACAGCGTGGTGTTTGACGCGCAGCATATCCTGGAGCGGCTGCAGTGGGGAGAACCTATCATATGTGCCATGCGGCCCGGCGATTTTACCACCACGGGACATTTTATCGTGCTGTCGGGATTGGATGAAGACGGCAGAGTGAGGGTCTGCGATCCTAACAGCCGGATAAACAGTGAAAAAAGCTGGGATGTGGAGGAATTGGTCCCCCAGATCAAGAACTTGTGGGCATACCGATATGAGGCGGCATATTGAACTACAGGTTCAATGACAAAATGCGGCGGGCCTGTTATAGTATCCTTACAGGCACGGGAGAACAGGCGCATACAGCAATCAAAACAACGCATATTATAATAAGACAAGGGAAGTGAGTAAAACGCGCTGCGTTTACCTCTGACAGCGTCTGGCGTGTGGAAATCGGGGACATCGCCTATAACAGATCATGTTATGGGCGATGTTTCTGCGGATGGCCAAATAGGCATGGTATGGTCTTGAGAGGAGGGACAGCGATGAACAGGGCGAGAGCGGTGAGATACGACAACGGCGATATGGAAAAAGAGATCGCGGAATATGATATATCCAGGAGCCATCAGGTTTATTCCGGAAAAAACGGGTATCGGTCACAGGCGGTTTCCTTCGCGGAAGGCTACGGCAACCGCGTCAAAACGGAGAACGGCGGCCTGGGCCATAGGACCACCGGACACGAGCTGTTGGACCTGCACTTCCAAGTGTCTTCTCTGCGCAGACAGAACGTTCGTTACATAGAGGATAACTTTGTTAAGGCGTACTATGAAAATCGGCGTTACGCGGTAAAATGGCTGTTTTATCTGCGGGATATCGCTCAGGGGCTGGGAGAGCGCAGAAGTTTCCGCATTTGCATGAGGTACTTGGCCCAGTCTCATCCAAAGATCGCCCGGGAAGTTATGGAACTGATCCCCCGGTATGGGCGCTATGACGATCTGATGCTCTATCTGGATACACCGCTGCAGGAAGAGATGGGAGCGTTCGTTGCCGGGCAGCTCAAGGCGGACCGGGAGGCCATGAAGGCGGGGCGTCCCGCCAGTCTGCTGGCCAAGTGGCTGCCCAGCATCAATACCTCCTCCGCGTCCACTCGCGCTATGGCGGTGAGGATCTCCGGAATGCTGGGTATGGACAGGAGGGAGTATCGCAGGACTCTGTCGGCTCTTCGAGCCTATCTGAATGTGACGGAAGTAAAGATGTCAGCCAGGCAGTGGGAGCAGGTGGACTACGAGAAAGTCCCCGCCAAGGCAAATCTGCGGTACGACGCCGCTTTTGCCAGACATGACAGGGGCCGCCGGGAGGACTATCTGCGCCGGGTGTATCTGGAGGATGGGAAACTGAACATCGGAGGGATCATGCCCTACGAGATCGTCCACAAGATCTATTGCGGCAGCAATAGTTGGTGCTGGGACGCCTCGCTCAAGGAGAATCTGCTGGCGGAACTGATGTGGCAGAAACTGCTCAGGGAGGGTTTTGAGAACGAATGGGGTCTGGAGGACTGTATTGTGGTGGCGGACGGCTCCGGCAGCATGTACTCTCTGGTGGACGGCAGCGGCCTGGTAAGCGCTATCGAGGTCTGCCATTCCCTGGCTATCTATTTCGCGGCGCAGCTTAAGGGGATCTTTCATGATATGGCCATTAGTTTCAGCGAGACGCCTCGGCTGATCGATCTGAGCAGGGGGGAGAGCCTGAAAGAGAAACTGGAGATCATGCGCGCTTATGACGAGGTGGCCAATACCAATATTCAGGCGGTGTTTCGACTGCTGCTGGATATGGCGGTGAGCGGGCAGGTGCCTGCGGAGCAGATACCCGGACAGGTTCTGATCATCTCGGACATGGAGTTTGATGCGGCGACGGGTGGCCGGTATGGGCGGATATTCGACCGCACGGTGTTTGACTGTATTGCCGGGGAGTACGCTCGGGAGGGCTATGTCATGCCCCGTCTGATCTTTTGGAATGTGTGCGGCCGCAGCAACGCCATTCCCATGGTGAAGGGGGAGCAGGGCGTCTGCCTGCTGTCCGGATTTTCCCAGAATGCCATACGGGAGGCGGCCCACAGGGAAATACAGGATCCCTATGAAAGTCTGTGCAGGACGCTGGACGGACCGAGGTACGCTCCGGTGGAGGAGGCGCTGCAGAGGGCGGCGGTATAGCCGCCGCCGCGCGGGGAGGATCACGGCGAACAAAAACTCTTGAACGAAGGATGAAAAAATGGTATAGTATAAAAAGTGTTCGGGAAATTTTGTAACCTGCGCAGTACACGCCGGATGTATTGCGGTTCGTTTTCACTGACAGCCCTAGTGTACTGACACGTTCATAATTTGACTAATGACTTGTCTAAATTTCCATCTGCTGCGTTGTTGTCGGTCAACGATGCCACCGCATCGCCTCCCTCCGCCGCCTTGCAGAGTGAAAATTTATTCTTCGTCATTAGTTCAAAAATGAGCGTGTCAGCACACTAGGCGGGCGGGAAGGGAGGGGCAATATGGAACATGTTTTTCCGATGATCGATCTGAAGGCCACCGGCAGGAGGATCAAGGAACTGCGGGAGCAGAGAGGCATCAGTGTCAGGCAGTTGCAGACGTTTCTGGGCTTTGAACAGCCCCAGGCCATATACAAGTGGCAGAGAGGGGAATGCCTGCCCACATTTGACAATATGTATGCTATGGCCTGTTTTTTTCATGTTAAGGTAGATGAGATCCTGGTGGGCAACCGCCAGGATTTTGACATTTTCTGGCTACAAGAGATATCACGTGGCTGGTCAGTGACGCGACGCCCCATTCTCTGGGGATGTCATATTGCTGGACTTGAACGGAAGATTTCAGGATTGTCCAGTCGGCGAAGGTCTGCCTGAGGACCGTCTGCAATTTCTCTGTGGATAGATTGACTTCAAATTGGGCAGGCATTTCAGCCCCGGTGAATTTGTCGTTCTCCCTCACCTGGGAGTTGACGGCCAGGCAGACAACGCCGCCTCTGCGTGTGCCGGTCTGTATCTCCCGCAATTTGCGGATAAAGGATGTCTCAGAATCCACATGCTCCAGAGCGGATACGGCAAGAATCAGATCATAGTATTCCTCTCGAACGGGATATTTTTCTATTGGGCAGACCGTTCCCCGTATGCTTGCGGACACATCATATTTCTCCGCGTTGGCGCAGAGTTTTTCAACGGCCAGCTCCAGTATATCCACACAGTCGATAACACAGGGAATGTCCCGATAGCGCTGGGCGATAAAGATACAGTTTCTTCCCACGCCGCAGCCCAGGTCCAACACATGCAGCTCTCGGTAATCCTGAAACAGAGGCATCAGGTTTTGTACCGACTTGATTGGTTTGCTGAGCCAACTGCCTTCCCGGTACAATTCTTTGGCCGTGTATATTTCCGTATGAGATCTCTTATCACTGTCTCTTATCTGTTCCAGACGTTTATCCATTTTTTCCTCCGTTCATATCTTCTCATCTGCCTGTTTCGGATGACGGTTAATAATCTATTATAAAGGATAATATCCGCAGAAGCAACCGCGTCGGAACATGAAAAAATTGTGTACTTTTTACCGGCTTTATGGTATAGTTAAGTGTAGTTTAGGGTAATGGCAGGGGAGTGGTACGAAGCCACTCCCTTTTGATATATGAGAGAATGGGAGGCCAAAGGCATGCTGATCAGGCGGGCGCAGGAGAGAGACATGGAGGGGATTGACAGGCTGCTGTTTCAGGTGTTGACAGTACACCATAACGGCAGACCAGATCTGTTTAAAGGGAACGTGAAAAAATATACGGACCGGGAACTCGCGGAACTGATCCGGGACGACACCCGTCCGATCTTTGTGGGGGTGGATGAGGCATCCCAGCAGGTGCTGGGATATGCGTTCTGCGTATTTCAGCAGTATACAGACAGCAATATTATGACGGATATCAAGACTCTGTATATAGATGACCTATGTGTGGAGGAAAAATGCAGGGGACAGCATATTGGCCGTCAGATATATGAGTATGTGCTGGAGTTTGCCCGCAGGGAGGGCTGCTATAATGTGACGCTGAATGTGTGGTCCTGCAATCCTGCGGCTCTGCGCTTTTACGAGCAATGCGGCCTGGTGCCGCAGAAGATCGGCATGGAAAAGATATTGTGAAGATTTTGACGGCATGAGACGATAAGAGGCTTGACAAGAATACTTGAACATAGGACAATGGTGATAACGCCAAGGAAAAGTGAGGTAGAAAGATGCACAGAGATATTATAAAAAAGGGATTAAGTCTGGCGATGGCAGGTCTTATTGCGGTTTGGACTCTGCCGGTACATGCCCAGACCCAGTGGTATGACGACTCGGACATTGTGCGTGCGGACATCAGTTATGAAGATATGGAATATGTGGGCTATGATCCCGCATATGCATATACACTGATAGAGGAGATCAGAACCTTGTCACAGGAGCCGGGGAATGAGGAGAGCCTGGCCCTTAACTATGATCTGATGGGCAAGGAGCTAGATAAGCTGTACACCCAGCAGGCGCTGAATGAGATCCGCTATTACCGGGATGTGAACAATGAAGAGTATGCCTCCATTGACACGGAGATGCAGCAGATATATCGGGATGTGGTGGATCAGTTTCTGCAGGCGGTGCGAGACGTATTGAACACAGACTACCGGGATTCGCTGGGGGCGCATATCGGTGATGAGGAACTGGTGGAGGACTATCTGGAATACGAGGATATGACCGAGGAACTGCAGGCCCTGCTGGATGAGGAGAACGCGCTGGAGCAGCAGTATGATCAGGCCAGTATGGCGGAATACACCGTGACCGTAAAGGGGAAGAAATGGACAGAAGAGTCCTACAATGAGGCCATAGAGGATCTGACCTGGCGGGAAATGCTGGCCATCAGCACGGCGCTGGATAAAGCGAAGAATGAGGCGATCTGTCCTATTTTTCTGGATCTGGTAAAAAACCGGAACGCCCGTGCACAGATATACGGATATGATAACTATGCCGAGTATGCCTATACGGATCTGTACAACAGAGATTATACCACAGAAGAGATACAGACGGTATACGCGGCGGTAAAGGAATACATTGTGCCTGTGCTGGCAGAGGTGGAGGAGCATGTTTATTCGGGAAATATCAATGACCTGATATACATGGACTATCTGACGGAGGACTATGTGATCGATGTGGTGGGACGGCATATGGGGGATATAGATCCGGCGCTGGCGGAGGTGTACCAGTATATGGTGGATCATCATCTGTATGATATCGATTATGACCCCAATAAGATGAATGTGGGGTATACCACCACCCTGTACGAATATCAGGAGCCTTTTATTTTCAATACGCCGGATTATTCCTATTACGATCTGGAAACCATGATCCACGAGTTCGGCCATTATAACGAGGCATTCCATGCGGGAACCACTTTGATCACCGATGTGACCAATATGGATGTGGCGGAGATCCACTCCCAGGGACTGGAACTGCTGTATCTGGAATATGCGGACGATGTATATGGGGAGGAGTTGGGAGACACAGCCCAGCAGATGATCCTGTATCAACTGCTCTACTCCGTGATTGACGGCTGCCTGTACGACGAATTTCAGAATGCCGTATTTTCGGCAGATCATGAGATGACGGCGCAGGAGGTAAACCAATTGTTCCGCGAGCTGTCCCTGGAATACGGCTACACATATTATGACACGGAGGAGGAAGCTTACGACTGGGTGGATGTACCCCATACCTTTTCCTCTCCCATGTATTATGTGAGCTATGGGACGTCGGCTCTGGCGGCGCTGGATATATGGACCATCGCTCTGGAAGACCGTCAGGCGGGGATTGACAAATATATGGAACTGACCACTTACGGCCTGACAACGACGTACTGCGAACTGCTGGAAAAATGCGGACTGAAGAGTATCTTTGAGGAAGGGACGATCCAGGAGATCGCGCAGGCGGTATCGGATTACTCCTCGGCGCTGGCCCATGGGGGAGATGTAGAAGATATCCCCAATGACGGACGTGAAGAATACGAGAACTACGACCTTGATTCCTTTATGGAAAAATACGGCAGCGATCTGGATACTGATATTTTTGACAGCGTTTCAAGCTTTATGGAAATGCATACCTTTATCCTGTTGGGTGCGGAAGTGTTGACGGTGATCACTCTTTTGATCATTATAGGTATATTGTCCTCAAAGGAGAAAAAAAGATGAGTTGTTTGGGTAATCTGCTTTGGTTTGTATTTGGCGGATGCGTCGGAGGCCTTGGCTGGCTGCTGGCCGGATGCCTGTGGTGTATCACGATCATCGGCGCTCCTGTGGGAATGCAGTGTTTTAAATTTGCCTCCATGTCCTTCTTTCCTTTTGGAAAGGAGATCCAATATGGCGGCGGTACGGTATCTCTGGTGGTAAATATCATCTGGATCCTGATATCCGGTATCCCGCTGGCACTGCATCACCTGGCCTGGGGCTGTGTGTTCTGTATCACTATTATCGGAATCCCTTTTGGGCTACAGCATTTTAAGCTGGCTAAACTGGCCTTGATGCCCTTTGGGGCGCAAATTGTCTGAAAATGCAGGATAAATGAGCATATATACGAAATAGAGCGGCAATATAATCGGGGAAATGGCATAAATCCTGCAAAAACAGTATAAGGTGTTTTCGGTTTTTCGGGGACACCTTTTTCGCTATATACAGTATCGCTGGAAGAATCTGGAGATACAGGGAGGAGCATTTCATGGAAGAAATCAAATTAGTGCGTCCCGCACCGGAACATATAGGGCAGCTGCAGGCGTTTCAGCGACAGCTGCGGGAGGCCGGAGACGCGGACGCTTTTGCAGGCTGCAGCAGGCTGGAGTATTACGAGGATATAGGGGAGTGGCTGCAACATATTTACCACCAGGAAGAAGTAGCAGAGCCGGGGAAAGTGCCCTCCCATGTGTATCTGGCCATACGGCAGTCGGACGGGCGGCTGGTGGGGATCATAGATCTGCGGCATCATATCGAGCATCCCATCCTGGGTTTATGGGGCGGACATATGGGGTACAGTGTGCGGCCCGATGAGCGGGGCAAGGGCTATGCCCGGGAGATGCTGCGGCTGAATCTGGAGAACTGCAGGCAGCGGGGACTTGAAAAAGTCATGGTGACCTGCAGCCGGGACAATCCGGCAAGCGAACGGACGATCCTGGGATGCGGCGGTGTGTTTGAGAAGGAAGTGCTGGTGGACGGAGAGTGGATCAAAAGGTACTGGATTTATCTCTGATCACCGGTAATGTGCGCTGGTAGAGAACATACGGAACTATAAAACAGCATGTTCTCGGACAGCGCACTGATCAGAAACGGGACGCCTAAAGCGGCCTGTCTCTGATCACCGGCACTGTGCGCTGGTAGAGAACATACGGAACTTTAAAACAGTATGTTCTCGGAAAAGCGCACTGATCAGAAACGGGACGCCTAAAGCGGCCTGTCTCTGATCACCGGCACTGTGCGCTGGTAGAGAACATACGGAACTTTAATAGGAGGATTTGGAAATGGCAGAGGAATTGAAGAGCAGAAAAGAGATACCGGAGGAGCTGACCTGGGATTTGTCCCATATATACGCCTCGGAGGAGGACATGCTCAGGGATGCGGAGAAAATGGAAAAGTTGGCTCAGGAGATTGTGGAAAAGTATAAGGGACATCTGGATACGCCGGAGCAGATAGAGGCATGTGTCACGGTCTACAGGCAGTTTTACGAGTTGATGACGCTCACTGGGAGCTACTGTGATCTGGCGGTGTCTGTGGACTACTATGACAACCACAATCAGGAGAGGAACGGCAGAATCAGCCGCCTGATCGCAAAATTGCAGAGCAGCCTGAGCTTTATCAGAAGTGAGATCATGGAGCAGGAGGAGACGGTGGTCCAACAGGCCATAGCCATCAGCGACGGCAATAAATATTTTCTGCAAAATGTCCTGCGGGATAAAGCCCACAGGCTGCACCCGGAGGCAGAGCGGGTGGTTTCCGCACTGAGTCAGAGTATCTATAGTACGCCCTATGAGGTTTACAATATTGCCAAATTGGCGGATATGAAGTTCGATTCTTTTGTAGTGGATGGAAAGGAGTATCCGCTGGGTTACAGTCTTTTTGAGGACGATTACGAGTATGAGCCGGATACCGGGGTGCGCCGGGCTGCCTTTGCCGCCTTTTCCAAAAAGATCAAAGAGTATGAGAATGTGACGGCTACCGCTTACAATGCCAATGTGCAGACGGAAAAAGTGCTGTCCACTTTGCGGGGCTTTGAATCGGTGTTTGATTATCTGTTGTTTGACCAGAAGGTCAGCCGGGAGCTGTATGACCGCCAGATCAACCTGATCACGGAGAAATTGGCTCCTCATATGCGAAAGTACGCGAAACTGATTCAGAGAGTGCATGGTCTGGACAAGATGACTTTTGCGGATCTAAAGCTGCCTGTTGACCCGGACTACGCTCCGACAGTGACCATCGAAGGTTCCCGGGAATATATCGAAAAAGGGCTTTCTATTCTGGGGGAGGATTATGTGGAGATGGTGCGCACCGCCTATGAGGAGAGATGGGTGGACTTTGCCCAGAACAAGGGAAAATCCACCGGCGGTTTCTGCGCCAGCCCTTACGGCAAAAATTCCTTTATCCTGTTGAGCTGGAATAACAAGATGTCGGACGTGTTCACTTTGGCCCACGAGCTGGGACATGCCGGGCACTTTAAGTCCTGCAACGCCAGCCAGTCCATTTTTGACACAGAGGTTTCCACCTATTTTGTGGAGGCCCCCTCCACAATGAACGAGCTGCTGATGGCCCATTATCTGCTGAAGACCAGTCAGGATAAGCGTTTCCGTCGCTGGGTGCTGACCTGCATGATCGGCAACACTTATTACCACAATTTCGTGACCCATCTGATGGAGGCGGCTTACCAGAGGGAAGTGTACAAGCTGGTGGACGCGGACGAAAGCGTACAGGCGGATACTTTGAGCGGCATCATGCGGGATACCCTGCAAAAGTTCTGGGGGGACGCAGTGGAGATAAACGAGGGCGCGGAGCTTACCTGGATGCGCCAGCCGCACTATTATATGGGTCTGTATTCCTATACCTACAGCGCCGGACTGACCATTGCGACCCAGATGTGCAAGCGCATTGAAAACGAGGGCGAGCAGGCTACCACGGACTGGAAGAGGGTGCTGGCGGCGGGAAGTACGCTGTCCCCGGTGGAGTTGGCTGCGTTAGCGGGCATAGATATCACTACGGACGCTCCGCTGCTGGATACCATTGAGACCATCGGAGGAATGATAGATGAGATCTGCAGCCTTACCCAGGAGTTGGAGCAGGGCGTATAGCGCAGATCGGCTGGGGAGTTGGAGCAGGAAACCTGACGAAAGCCGATCGCTTAAGCTGAAACCGGACGAATAATGGAACGGACTGGGATCGAAACAGGACGGACCGCATTGCTGGCCGGGGATCGGAACAGGACGGATCGCATAGCTGACCTGGGATCGGAACAGGACGGGCTGTGTAGCCAACCGGAGAATCAAAGCAGGGCAGAAAGTACAGGAGAACGGAGAGAATTATGGAAGAGAGAATAATCACGCTGGCAGCGGAGAACAGAGTAGAATTTCATAATCAGGTGGATTTTTGCGTGGGCACGGGCAGAATGGGCCTGGCGCTGCACAGGGAGTACATGGAACAGCTTAAGCTGGTGCAGCGGGAGATAGGATTTAAGCATATCAGGGGCCACGGACTCTTCTGTGACGATATGGCCATATATCAGGAGACGGAGGACGGGCGGCCGGAGTATAACTATACCTATATCGACCGGGTGATGGACGGATATCTGGAGCTGGGACTGAAACCCTTTCTGGAGCTGGGATTTATGCCTTCACGGCTGGCCAGCGGCAGCCAGACCATCTTTTACTGGAAGGGCAATACCACGCCGCCTGCCTCCTACGAGGCCTGGTGTGAGATGGTAAAGGCTTTGCTGGAGCATCTGTGCGGCCGGTACGGAAGAGACGAGGTGGTGACCTGGCCCGTGGAGGTCTGGAACGAGCCCAATCTGCCGGGATTCTGGGAAAATGCGGACATGCAGGAGTATTTTAAGCTGTTCCATCACAGTTTCCGGGCAGTGAAGGAGGTGGACAGCCGTTTCCGGGTGGGCGGTCCGGCGGTGTGCGGCGGCAGCGACGAGGTGTGGATCAAGGCCTTTATGCAGTACTGCCACGACAATCATATCCCGCTGGATTTTGTCACGAGGCATCATTATACCACAGAGCTTCCGGAGGGGGTGGGGCATTACGGCTACGCGGAGCTGATGGAGGCACAGGACGGCTTTGCCAATCTGCACACCACCAGGGAGATCATTGACAGTTTTCCGGAATATAAAGGGCTGGAGATACATATTACGGAGTTCAATACCTCCTATATCCCCAACTGTCCTCTCCACGACACCAACCAGAATGCAGCTTTTATCGCCCGGCAGCTCTCACGGCTGGGCGAGGATAATGCGTCTTATTCTTACTGGACCTTTGGGGATGTGTTTGAGGAACAGGGCGTGCCGTTTACGCCTTTTCACGGAGGGTTCGGGCTGGTAGCGGAGGGAAGTATTCCCAAGCCCACTTTCTGGAGCTTTGTATTTTTTAAGAAATTAAAGGAAAAACAGGGGCATTGTATCTACCGGGATGACAACGCGGTGGTCATGGCGCTGGCGGACGGAACTTACAGAGGCGTTGTCTGGAATATGACGAACCGCCGGGCGGGTTATGAATTGGGGATAACCCTGGAACTGCCGGGAACGTCCCAGGGGTGCCTGCTGACCCGGACGGTGGATGAAAAGTACTGCAATCCTCTGAAAGTGTGGCATGATCTGGGGGAACCGGCCAATCTAACCGGAGAGGAGCGTCAGCTGCTGCGTGACGCCGCGGCTCCTCACACCGAGACGGTGCGGGTCTGCGCCCGGAACGGCAGAACGGAGAGCCGCTTTACCGTGGCGGAGAACGGGGTGGTGTATTTTGAGTATAGGCCCGGTGAGATAAAGCCGGACAGAGGATATTCCTATGAGAGGACCATGCAGTATCCTCATATAAATCCCATTACCCGTCTGGACTATCCCGATGTGGATGTGATCCGGGTGGAGGATGTGTATTATATGGTCAGCACCACCATGCACTTTATGCCGGGCTGTGAGATCCTGCGCTCCTTTGATCTGCGAAACTGGGAACATGCCGCTTATGTCTATGACCGGTTGGACGGCACTCCCGGCCAAAGGCTGGAGGGAGAGGAGAACATATACGGCCAGGGAATGTGGGCGGCCTCTCTGCGGTATCATGAGGGAACCTATTATGTGTGTTTTGTGGCCAACGATACCCACAAAACCTATCTCTATACGGCGCGCAGCATAGAAGGACCATGGGAAAAGCACAATGTGGAGGGCTTTTATCATGACTGTTCTCTGCTGTTTGACGATGACAGCAGGGTGTACATTGCCTATGGCAACAAAAATATTTATATCACGGAGCTGCGTAGCGATCTGAGCGGCCCGCTGGAGGGCGGCCTTCACCGGCTGGCGGTCAGCGATGAGGGGCATCCGGGCCTGGGGTATGAGGGAACGCATTTTTATAAGATAGGCGGAAAGTATTATCTGTTCTTTATCCATTCCAGAAGAGATTGCTGGCGAAGGACGGAGGCATGTTTTATGGCGGAATCCCTGACAGGGGAGTTTACCGGCGGAGACGTGCTGGATGACGACAGAGGATATTGCGGCCAGGGAGTTGCCCAGGGGGGTATCGTGGACACGCCGGACGGGAAATGGTATGCCATGCTGTTCCAGGACAGCGGGGCGGTGGGACGGATTCCCATACTTATACCGGTGAGCTGGGAGAAGGATTATCCGGTATTTGGTGTGGACGGTCTGATACCGGAGAATTTTGCGGTGGAAAGCACCCGCCCGGGCTATGTCTATCATCCGTTGGTGGAAAGCGATGATTTCCGGGGAGAACTGAAAGCCTGCTGGCAGTTTAACCATGAGCCCAAGCCGGCTCTGATCCTGCACGACCGGGAGAAAGGTTTCTGGCAGGTGCGGACGGACAAGGTTTGCCGCCTTATGACCCAGGCCAGAAATATGATCACCCAGAGAATGTTGTATCCGGGCTGCGCCGGAGAGGTAACGGTGGACGGCAGCGGCCTTAAGGAGGGGGATTTCGCGGGAATCTGCGCCCTGCAGGGATGTTACGGATTTGTGGGATTGACCAGGAGAGAGGGAAAGCTGTATCTGACCGTGCGCACAGTGGAGGCGGCGGATAACTCTATGTCACCGCTGCGATCAGCGGAAAATGTGGAGCAGGAAAAGGCGGCTCTGCCGTGGGAAGAAGAGACGGTACGGCTGAAACTGGAAGTGGATTTTACCGAAATGAAGGACACGGTTTCCTTCTATTACCGGAGTTCCGGCTTTAAGAGGAACAATCCATGGTTAAGGCTTGGAGGCGAACATAAGCTGTACTTCAAACTGGATCATTTTACGGGGTGCCGGTTCGGCCTGGTGGTATATTCCACGAAAGAGGCCGGCGGTCAGGCGGCGTTTGGAGATTTTGTATATCGTGAGAGGTAGTTCGGAAGTGAAACTTCCGAGTACCGATCCAGGCAGTAATGCGGGCACGGCCCGCATTATGCGGGGAAAAGGTAAGTTCGGAAGTGAAACTTCCGAGTACCGATCTAGGCAGTAATACGGGCACGGCCCGTATTATGCGGGAAAGAGGTAAGTTCGGCATGGTAGTGCAGAGAATCAATGAGTATGAGGATTCGCGTTTTGAACCGGATATCCTGCGGCAGCATGGAGCTTTTGTGGTAGACGGAAAGTACCCCTGCGGGTTCCGGATTCTGGACGGGCAATCGGCAGAGGTGTATTATCACGATTACAAGGATATGGAGGAAATTCTGGAAACATTTCGGTTCTATACGGGCCATATCCATCGGTTTTACAGCCCGGATGGCCGTCTGCTGAAAGAATATCCCCCAATGGAGTTATTTGACTTACCTCTGGGGGAGATTCAGCCCTCCCAGTTCTATGTGGACAGAGAAAAGCTTTTGGCGGTAGACAGTTTCATACGAGGACCGGAGGACATCGTCATTCCGGTGATGGAATATGAGGGGCGCTATGTCTCGGAAGACGGGCATACCCGGCTCTATCTGGCCTATCAGAGAGGGTATGACCACGTCCGGACGTTTGCGGAGAAAGACGCAGGAGGTTATATTCCGGATTTTATGCGGGAGGCCCAGGAGAGAGGGGTTTTTCATGTGGCAGACATGAATGTGCTTTCTCATGAAGAGTATGAGGTGAAGTGGAATAAGTTCTGCGACGAATTCTTTGCAAAGTTTGAGGAACCGGGAACAGGGGTTCCCAATGCTGATTGACGCAATTTCGCAGTTGCGGTATATGAGATGTGGGAGTGAGGAAATGGAAGTATGGTGAAGTATCGCATTGCGGCAGAGGAAGATATGGAACTTTTGATGAGCAGCAGACTGGAAATGCTGCGGGTGGTAAACGGTTTGCCAGACACTTATGAGTTTGATGCCGGATTGGTCCGTGAGAGCAGAGCATATTTTGCGCAGGGGGATCAGGTTACTGTTCTGGCCATGGAGCAGGGTCAGGTGATCGGCTGCGCAACATTGTGTTACATCGGCTTGATGCCTACTTTTTCCCATCCCACGGGAAGGCGGGCGCATCTGATGAACGTGTACACCAGGGAAAGTTACCGCAGGCAGGGCATTGCGGCCCGGATGGTGGAAATGCTGATCCGGGAGGCCAAAGGCCGGGGAGTTACGGAGATCAGTCTGGACGCCACAGAGCAGGGAAGGCCATTGTATGAAAAGATGGGATTTGCGGCGTCGGAAGAATGTATGGTGCTGAATCTGGGGAAGTGAATCTTCTCACGGACACAATGTATGAGACGAGGAGGAAAAGATGGAGATCACAATCAGGAGAATTGATAAGAGCCGGGAGGTGGATATCCGCATTCCCAATGAACCGTTTTCTCTATATGGGCGTATGGTTCCCAGATATGACGGGGAGAGGTGGAGCTATGATACGGTCAGGTTCCCGGAGGAACAGATAGGAGAAATGGTTTTTCCCGATGAGGGCTATGACTATGACGCCATGACGGAGACATGTATCTTTGTGGGAGCCTATGAGGGAGAACAGTGCGTTGGGCTGGCGATCTACCAGCACAACTGGAACAAATACCTGTATCTGTATGATCTGAAGGTAAAGGCGGCATACAGGGGACAGCGAATCGGGGAAAGGCTGATCGACGCAGGCGGGGAGCTGGCCAGGGAAAACGGGTACAGAGGTGTGTACACCGTAGGACAGGACAACAATCTGGGGGCGTGTTCTTTTTACATCCGGTGCGGGTTTGAGATCGGCGGCCTAGATACCCGGGTGTATCGGGGAACCAATCAGGAAGGCAAGCGGGACATACTGTTTTATCTGGATAACGATGAGGTGTAAAACGTGGGTTAGATTCTTTCAGAGCAATCGAATATGTAAATTGAAATTTGAGGTGACAGTATGGCGAAAGGTGAGTGCAATCGCATTACCAGTTGTACTATTTTTTGGGAAAATACAGAAGATATATTAAGCGTTGTAACAAAAGTGCTTCAAACAGAAATTCAAGTAAGACTTTATAATAGTGGTAATTTAATCAGCGGTAGAATATGGCCGATGTCCGAGC
>CAZGVI010000041.1:0-37831 GCA_964529395.1 uncultured Acetatifactor sp. | reverse complement strand
GCTAACAATTTTTGTGAACTTTCTGTGAACTTCGAAATGAAGACAAAAATCCCGGACCTGCACTAAACGCTAAGCCCGGGATTGGGAGTTGGCTGAAAGCCAACTCCGGTTGGCTGAAAGCCAACTCCGGTTGGCCAAAGGCCAACTCTTCAAGGGGAGGATTTAAGTATTATTTTTATCTTCCGTACCTGTCAAAGGAGGGGGTCCGATGACAGTAATAGTATGTCCGCCCTTTTTTCGTTTATACATCCTATGTGAAAAAAATTATTTTGTATTTTCCGGGGCATCGTCGGTCTCGGGATCCTGCTCCTGAGACACGCCTCCTAAGTCAAGGTCGGCCATGGTATGCTTTCCCCTCAGTTTTCCGTACATCCAGATATAGATCCAGATCAGCAGGGGGATGGACACGGTGCCCACCAGACATGCCTGAAAAAGTCTGCCGGAGCTGTCGCGGTCTGCGATCGCCACCACCAGCGTGACCAGGTACAGCGCGGCCAGCAATATCACTCCGCCCAGCGCCACCACTTGGCGGGAGGTTATTTTCCTTTTCGGTATGCGTTCCTGCTTTTTGTTCATATTTATATCCTCCATAGTATCATTCCACATGCTCTCTTCTATATTTAATAAGAATATCCTGCCACAGTTTGACGAAGTATGCAAGATATAAAACGGGAATTTCACGTTTTTGTTGCGTTTGCGGGAAAATTGTTATATACTTACTGTGTACGAAAATATTTCGGAGCATACTCCGGACAGAAAGGCATGGTTAATTGTTATGGCATTGTTGGAAAAGTGGAGAGAGGTCGCATATAACGAGGAGCTGGGCACGGAAAAATTAAAGCAGTTATGGAACGCCTATTTTCAAGAAGAAAAAGAGATCTATATGCAGCTGCTGAAGAACCCGGACGAGGAAGTAAAGGGTACGGTCAAGGAGCTGTCCGACAAATACGATGTGTCGCTGATGACGATGACAGGATTTCTGGACGGCATCAATGAAAGCCTGGTAACGCCCAATCCCATAGAGGAGATGGAGGAGGACACGCCCGTCAGCCTGAAGTTTGACAAGGAGTTGCTGTACAAGAATATGGTGGCGGCGGATGCGGATTGGCTGTACAATCTGGAAGAGTGGAACGCGATCTTTGACGAGGACAAGCGCAAGGCGCTGTACAAGGAGCAGAAGTCTTCCACCACCATCGTTAAGGAGGCCAAGATCTATCCCAACGATCCCTGTCCCTGTGGCAGCGGCAAAAAGTATAAGAAGTGCTGCGGCCGATAATTTAGCAACGGATAGGGACAAGATAGCAAAATTCCGGCTTGCACGGTAATTTTGTAAAGTGATATAATGGATCTGTCTGAAAGGACATAAGAATAGGAATCTATTCTTAAAATATAATATAAAGAAAAGAGGAAGAGAATATGCGTTTTTTTATTGATACCGCAAAGGTAGAAGACATTAAAAAAGCTAACGACATGGGCGTGATCTGTGGCGTTACCACCAATCCTTCCCTGATCGCCAAGGAAGGCAGAGTGTTTGAAGAGGTTATCGCGGAGATCGCCTCTATCGTTGACGGACCTATCAGCGGCGAAGTGAAAGCTACCACTGTGGATGCCGAGGGCATGATTGCCGAGGGCAGAGCCATCGCCAAGATCCATCCCAATATGGTGGTAAAGATTCCCATGACCGTTGAGGGGCTGAAGGCATGTAAGGCACTGACAGCAGAGGGCATCAAGACCAATGTGACGCTGATCTTCTCCGCTAATCAGGCGCTGCTGGCCGCAAGGGCGGGCGCTACATATGTGTCTCCTTTCCTTGGCCGTCTGGACGACATCAGCCAGAGAGGCGTGGATCTGATCAGAGAGATCGCCGATATCTTTGCCGTATGTGATGTGGATACCCAGATCATTGCCGCAAGTGTGCGCAATCCTGTTCATGTTACCGACTGTGCGTTGGCGGGCGCGGATATTGCCACAGTGCCCTACGCCGTTATCGAGCAGATGACCAAACATCCTTTGACTGACGCCGGTATTGCCAAGTTCCAGGCCGATTACAAAGCAGTGTTCGGCGAATAAATATCGCTCGTTCAGAGCCGGAAGCCTTTGCGCTCCGGCTCTTTTTTTGATTTGCAGGCATGAAAAACTTTCCATTATATTTTCTGTGATGGCGCTAATACTAAAACCAAGATAAGCGATGACATATCACTTAAACGGCAGGGTTTAGAGAGAACCAGCGGAAGAGCCAGGATAAGTGAGAGTCTCACTTATCTTGGAATATAGATTGCAGACAAAACAAGAAAACCGTAATGGAGGTGAAACAGAATGACAAGCAAATCTAATAGAGTGGAAGTTCCCGAGGCTAAGGCAGCCATGGATCGTTTCAAAACCGAGGTTGCATCTGAGCTGGGGGTGAACCTGAAGGAAGGTTACAATGGCGATCTGACCTCTAAGGAGGCCGGTTCCATCGGCGGCGAGATGGTTCGTCGGATGATCAAGAAACAGGAAGAGCAGATGAAGTAAGACGCTCTGAGAGACAGGAAGGGGTTGCTGCCATGCGCGGCAGCCCTTTCTTGTCTTTTTTATTTCCCAGTAGTTTTTGTTGAAAATCCAAAAGCAGTATGTTAAGATGAATGGGATAAGAAATAACTGGAAAGGGAGCTGGGCTGACAATGGAACAGTATAAGCAGGAATTTATCGAGTTCATGGTGGACAGCAAAGTGCTGAAGTTTGGAGAGTTTATCTTAAAGAGCGGCAGGAAATCACCGTTTTTTATGAACGCGGGCGCCTATGTGACGGGAGCGCAGCTAAAAAAACTGGGAGAATATTATGCCAGAGCTATCCACGACAATTACGGGGATGATTTTGACGTACTGTTCGGGCCGGCCTACAAGGGGATTCCCCTGAGCGTGGCTGCCACCATTGCCTACAGCGAACTGTACGGCAAGGAGATCCGGTATTGTTCCAACCGCAAGGAAGTAAAGGATCACGGGGATGTGGGGATACTGTTGGGCAGTAAGCTGCAGGACGGCGACAGGGTCGTGATCATCGAGGATGTGACCACCTCCGGCAAGTCTATCGAAGAGACTTTCCCAATCTTAAAAGGGCAGGCGGATGTGGAGATCAAGGGTCTGATGGTCTCCCTGAACCGTATGGAAAAGGGCCTGGGCGGCAAGGTGAGCGCTCTCCAGGAGATCCGGGAAAAATACGGTTTTGAGGCTCGCGCTATCGTTTCCATGGGGGAAGTGATCGAACATCTGTATAACAGACCTTACAGGGGGGAAATACTGATTGATGATACGCTGAAAGCGGCGATAGACGCATATTACGCGCAGTACGGCGCATAGGGAGACAGAGGCATTGCATCTGTGTCCGGAGTCGCGGCTCTGGATGCGGGGAAAGGCGGACAGTTAATATGGAAGAAAAGGTATACAAGGTAATGCGAGGTTCGGGCGCGCTCAACATCACATTGGGCGTGATAACGCTGGTCCTGGGACTGGTGAGCGGGATACTGCTGATCGTTGGCGGCGCCAAGCTGCTGGCTGGCAAGTCTAAGATCCTCTTCTGAATCATTGGAAAACTCACAAACCGAAAGAAGATCAGTTATATTATGTAACAGCGCGATATCGCAGGCGGGACCGGCGGTATATTTGAAGAGGGAATTATGCCACAAAAAAAGAATTATATGTTTACTAACCGCAGGCATTCAAAAAAAGCGATCATGTCTACGGTTTTTGGTGTTTTATGCACCGTATCCATGTTGATCGTGATCGTCATGTCCTATATCAGCGACGGGGACGTTCCCGCAGGCTACGGTTTCACAGGACTGTTCGCGACAGTTTTATCCCTGATAGGACTATTGTTGGGAATATTCGCCGTGAGGGAAACAGACAGATTCAAACTGTTTGGCTGGCTGGGCATTCTGCTCAACGGCGTTGGCCTGGGGATCGTGAGCGGCGTCCTCTATGTGGCCGCCTACTTATAGAAAGGATATTCTGACCATAATAAAAAAGAAGGGGAAAAAAGTATGAAGAAAACAGAAAACAGAGAGGTACTGCAGGAGAGATACGAGCTGGCGGCGGAGCGGCTGCAAGGGATCGCGCAGGAGTCGGTGGGACATCCGGCTCTGGACGAATATTTCGGAAAGATGGCGTCCTTTGCGGAAACGCTGACAGGCTATCACACTTTTGTGGAACGGGGAGGCATGGCAGAGGCCACGCTGGAGGAGTTGGAAAGCTGGAACCGGAAACTGTACGGAGATATCCTGCCGGAAAATTACGGACAGAGCTGGGGCAATCCGGTTTACGCGACGGCTCAGATTGACGAGCAGTGGGGGCGGCTCCTGGCTTATGTATACAATGTCCTGCGCGGCAGTATCGTTCCCACGGCAGAGGGAGACATGGAGGAGCTGGTCATCTGCATGGAACTGCTGGTGGAGATCTACGGCGCTTTTTCGGAGGCATGGCAGGAGGAAAGACAGCTGCCGTTCTATGAGAATGTCAGACAGATCATTTACTGGCATAACAGCGATTACTCCGATATCAGGTCGGAGAGATCCGTCAGATCCCTGGTCTGTACCGAGGACAATCCGGCTGTGGATATCATCATGGGCGCGGATCTCACCGACGTGCGCTATCTGTACCGCTACGGCCTGTATGTGACGGAAAATGAGATCGAGATCTCCAGATTCCTGGCGGATCTTCCCCAGGAGACCATCGATATCATGGCGGACACATACACCGAGGGCTATCGGATCGGTTTTGAGGTGACAGGAAAGGATCTGTCCATAAAGAAGTCGGTGGATCTGTATTATCACATCGGTTTTGAACGCATGATGCGCAAGGCGGTGGAGAATTTTGCCGCCATGGGACTAAAGCCCGTGGCCCGCGGAGCCGGAATAGAGGGAGCCAAGCCCAACAGACAGTATACCTACGATCACAGAGAGGATCGGGGACTGATATGGGACAGGGCGCTGCAGCAGCGCAAGCTGGAGGTGATGAAGACCGCCTACGAGCATCATAAGCAGGAGGCGAAAGGATATGCGGGTCCCGCGGTGGTGGAGATCTTCGGAGAGGAGCCTTTTTCGCCGGAAAGCAGACCCCAGGCTATAAAGATGTCCTCCGAGCAGCAGAAGATGTGGGTGGAGTACAGCAGTAAGAGCAATGAGCTTTACGCCCAGTATATCCCCATGCCTGAGCGCAGCTTTACCATCATCGCCTTCCCGGCGCCGGAGATCGGCGAGGACTTCCGGGGGATCTTTGAGGATACCATCAAGGTCAATACGCTGGATTATATGAAGTATCGCCGGATCCAGGAATGTCTGATCGATTCCCTGGACCAGGCGGATCATGTGGAGATCAGGGGCATGAACGGCAATGTCACCGATCTGACCGTCAATCTGTGGAAACTGCAGGACCCGGAGAAGGAGACGATCTTTGAGAACTGTGTGGCGGATGTGAACATTCCGGTGGGGGAGGTCTTCACTTCCCCGGTGCTGACGGGAACCAACGGCGTGCTGCAGGTATCCAGAGTATTTCTGAGGGGCCTGGAATATAAAAATCTGTCCGTCACATTCAAGGACGGCATGATCGCGGACTATAGCTGCGACAACTTCCCCGACGCGCAGGAAGGAAAGAATTATTTCAAGGAGAACGTGCTGAATCATCGGGAGACTCTGCCCATGGGCGAGTTTGCCATCGGCACCAACACCACTGCCTACATGATGGCCCGCAAATGGGGAATCGAGGACAAGCTGCCCATTTTGATCGCGGAGAAGACCGGCCCGCACTTTGCGGTGGGCGACACCTGCTATTCCCACGAGGAGGATGTGGTGGCATACAACACCAACGGCAAAAGGATCGTGGCCCGGGAGAACGAGAAATCCCGGCTGCGGGACACGGAGCCCTTGGAGGCGTATTTTAACTGTCACACGGATATCACGCTGCCCTTTGACGAGCTGGGAGAGCTGACCGCGGTGAAAAAGGACGGGAGCCGGATCCCCATCATCGCGAACGGACGCTTTGTGCTGCCGGGAACGGAGGAGTTAAATGAGCCCTTGATCCGGGGAACGGAAGAAAGATAAACGAAAATTAAGAAATGGGCGACCACAAAATATATAAAAAGCCCTTGCATAGCTCCACTAAATCTAGTAAACTATTAATAGAATGTCGTGGATAGACGGAGGAAAACAATATGGCAAAAGTCGGTATCGTTATGGGCAGTGACTCGGATATGCCTGTTATGGCAAAAGCGGCGGATGTGCTGGAAGAGCTGGGAATTTCATATGAGATGACGATCATTTCCGCCCATAGGGAGCCGGATGTGTTTTTTGAGTATGCCAGAGGCGCCGAGGAGAAGGGATTTAAGGTGATCATCGCAGGGGCGGGCATGGCGGCTCATCTGCCGGGTATGTGCGCGGCGATCTTTCCCATGCCGGTGATTGGTATTCCCATGCATACCACCTCCCTGGGAGGCAGGGATTCTCTGTATTCCATCGTGCAGATGCCCTCCGGCATTCCAGTGGCTACCGTGGCGATAAACGGCGGCGCCAACGCGGCTTTGCTGGCGGCCCGGATATTGGCTACCTCCGACGAAGAACTGTTGGAAAAACTGAAAGAGTACAGCGAGAATCTGAAGAATCAGGTACAGGCCAAGGACGCCAGGCTCAGGGAGCAGGGCTATAAGACCTATCTGGAGGGAATGAAGAAGTAATTTACATTTATATGGAGAAAGGCGGAGTACAAGATGGATTATAAGACGGCTGGCGTGGATATCGAGGCGGGCTATAGATCGGTGGAACTGATGAAAAAGTATGTGAAAGAGACCATGCGCCCGGAAGTGATGGGGGGCTTAGGCGGATTTTCCGGCGCTTTTTCTCTGGATGCCATCAAAAATATGGAGCATCCGGTACTTCTGTCCGGCACGGACGGCGTGGGTACCAAGCTGAAACTGGCCATGGTACTGGACAGGCATGATACCATAGGGATCGACTGCGTGGCCATGTGCGTGAACGATGTGGCCTGCGCAGGGGGAGAGCCTCTGTTTTTCCTGGATTATATCGCATGCGGCAAGAATTATCCGGAAAAGATTGCCGCCATCGTAAAGGGCGTGGCAGAGGGCTGTAAGATGGCTGGCGCCGCGCTGGTGGGCGGTGAGACTGCCGAGCATCCCGGCATGATGCCGGAGGACGACTACGATATCGCCGGTTTTGCCGTAGGCGTGGTGGACGAGAAGGATCTGATCACCGGGGATGATATCAAACCGGGAGATTCCCTGGTGGCAATAGCGTCCTCCGGCGTACATAGCAATGGTTTCTCTCTGGTGCGCAAGGTGTTCGATATGTCGGCGGAGAGTCTTAACACCTATTATGACAGCCTGGGACAGACGCTGGGAGAGGCGCTGCTGACGCCCACCCGGATCTATGTGAAGGCTATGAGATCCGTCAAAGACGCTGGCGTGACCGTCAAGGGCTGCAGTCATATCACCGGAGGCGGATTCTATGAGAATATCCCCCGTATGCTGCCGGAAGGGATCAACGCCCATGTGAATACCGGCAGTTATGAGGTTCCGGCCATTTTCCGGCTCCTGCAGGAGAAGGGCGGTATCGCCGAGCAGATGATGTACAATACCTATAACATGGGTATCGGTATGCTGCTGGCGGTGGACGCGGCGGATGCGGATAAGACTGTGACGGCCATAGAGGCGGCGGGCGAGAAGGCCTGGATCGCGGGAACCTGTGTGGCCGGGGAAAAGGGAGTGACCCTATGCTGAAGATCGTAGTGTGCGTATCCGGCGGCGGCACCAACCTGCAGGCTATCATGGATGCGATAGACAATGGAAAGATCACGGACACCGAGATCCTGGCGGTGATCAGTAACAATGCGGGAGCCGGGGCACTGGAGAGGGCAGGGAAACGGGGGATCCCCAGTATCTGTATATCTCCCAGATCCTATCCGGACAGAGAGGCTTTTAATCAGGCTTTTACCGATAAGATGAAGGAGCTTGCGCCGGATATCGTGGTGCTGGCAGGTTTTCTGGTGAAGATTCCCCCGCAGATGGTGCGGGAGTTCAGCAACCGGATCGTCAATATCCATCCTTCTTTGATCCCTTCTTTCTGCGGTGTGGGCTATTATGGCCTTAAGGTACATGAGAAGGTTTTGGAGCGGGGGGTCAAAGTGACCGGCGCTACGGTACATTTTGTAAACGACGGTATGGACGAAGGCCCTATCATCGCCCAGAAACCAGTATTGATAGAGGAAAATGACACCCCGGAGACGCTGCAGAGGCGGGTCATGGAGCAGGCGGAGTGGATCTTGCTGCCCCAGGCCATCGACGATATCGCCAACGGCAGGCTGGAGATCCGGGAGGGGCATGTATACAGGCGCTGAGCGCCTGCGCGATTTCCGGTGGGCGGGTATAGAGCGCCCGGAAAGGACAGTGTGAGATGAAGGTATTGATCGTAGGAGGCGGTGGCAGAGAACATGCCATTGCGGTCAGCATGAAAAAGAGCAGCAGAGTGGAAAAGATATACTGCGTGCCGGGGAACGCGGGCATCGCTCAGATCGCTGAGTGTGAGCCCTCCATCGGCGTGATGGAGTTTGACAGGATCATTGCGTATGCCCGGGAGAAAGCGGTGGATATGGTATTTGTGGCTCCGGACGATCCGCTGGTGGGCGGATTGGTGGACGCTCTGCAGGCGGCGGGTTTCAGAACCTTTGGCCCGGACCGCAAAGCGGCCATATTGGAGGGCAGCAAAGCTTTTTCCAAGGATCTGATGAAAAAGTATAACATTCCTACGGCGGCCTATGAGACCTTTGACGATCCGGAGAAGGCGCTGCAATATCTGGAGACCGCCCCCATGCCTATTGTGCTCAAAGCGGACGGCCTGGCGCTGGGTAAGGGCGTGCTGATCTGCAACACTCTTGAGGAGGCCCGGGCGGGCGTGAAAGAGATCATGGAAGACAAACACTTCGGCAGCGCGGGCAACCGTATGGTGATCGAAGAGTTTATGACGGGCCGGGAAGTTTCCGTGCTGTCTTTTGTGGACGGCAGGACGATAAAACCCATGACTTCCGCCCAGGATCACAAGCGGGCCAAGGACGGGGATCAGGGACTGAATACGGGAGGCATGGGCAATTTTTCTCCCAGTCCTTTTTATACGGATGAAGTGGACGCTTTTTGCAGGAAATATATCTATCAGCCCACGGTGGACGCCATGGCGGCCGAGGGGAGACCTTTTAAGGGAGTTATTTTCTTCGGGCTGATGCTGACGCCCCAGGGGCCTAAGGTACTGGAATACAATGCCCGTTTTGGCGATCCGGAAGCACAGGTGGTACTGTGCAGGATGAAGAACGATATCATGGACGTGGTGGACGCCTGTATCGACGGAACGCTGGATCAGGTGGAGCTGGAGTTTGAGGACAACGCGGCGGTATGCGTGGTGCTGGCCTCGGACGGATATCCAGTGTCCTACCAAAAGGGATTTGAGATCCGGGGGTTGGAGAATTTCGAGGGAAAAGAGGACTACTACTGTTTCCATGCGGGCAGCAAATTCGACGGGCAGGGCCGCGTGGTGACAAACGGAGGAAGAGTGCTGGGCGTGACTGCCAAGGGCGCCACGCTGAAGGAGGCAAGGGCAAAAGCCTATGCTGCCACCGAGTGGGTAGATTTTGAGAATAAATACATGCGGCATGACATAGGCAAGGCGATAGAAGAGCTATGACAGCTATCGCAGGGGAATCTTGTGATATGCGGAAAGAGGTGGGGTATGGACTTTTTGGAAAAAGACAGATACCATGTGCCGCATACTTGCGAAGAATGCGGCGGCGAACTGGTCTATAAAGGAGTGGGGGAATACCGTTGCGAGCAATGCGACGCCGTGGTCTATGACGACTACGGAAAGGTGAGGCTGTACGTGGAGCAGCACCCGGGAGCCACTATTGCGGAGGCGGAGGCCGGTACAGGAGTGCCCCACAAGATAATACGCCAGTTACTCAGGGAGGAAAGGCTGGAAGTAGCTGCTGGTTCCCGCACGTTTTTATCCTGCAGGGGGTGCGGAGCGCCCATACGCAGCGGTGATTTCTGCCCGCAGTGCGCGGCAAAGCAGCCTAAGACAGAGGATCCCAGGCGCGTTAACATGAAGAAAGATATGATGGGCGTGGCGATAAAAGACACTTCCGGACAGCAGGGAGCCAAGAGATTTACTCGGGATAAATAAGGAGTAGGAAGGATTGCATATGAGAGAGACAGGTAAAACACGTATCCAGTTAAAAGCCATGGCGATGGCTGCTGCGGCGGTGATCACGGCGGTGTTGATGTTCGGCTTGATGACCATCGTCAGCCATGCGGAGGAAGTGACGGTGACGGCCTCTTCCGTGAAGATCCGGGCCAGCGCGGATGTCAACAGTGGGATGATCGGCGGCGCTATGGCGGGAGAAAAACTGCAGGTCACGGGGGAGGTGACAGGCGCGGACAACTATACGTGGTATCAGGTCACAGGGGAGTTTGAGAATGGGGCCACCACCGGCTATGTCCGTTCTGACTGCGTGAGCAAGACAGGCAGTGCAGGTACAACGACACCCGCCGCTCCTACCACAACAAATCCCACCACACCGGCCACGACACCCGCCACGGATGTATCCGCCGTGCAGCCCGTCACCGCCAAGGTGACAGGAGAGCAGGTGCGGGTGAGGTCCAATGCCTCCACCTCCGGATCTATCGTGAGCACGGTGAGGAGGGATGTGGTGCTGACCGTTACGGGCACTGCCCAGGACAGCGAAAACAAGACCTGGTATCAAGTGAGTTTCACGGATGCCAGCGGACAGATGACGGGATTTATCAGAGAAGATTTTGTATCGCTGGAGGGAGAGCTTACACCTCCCGTTACGGATCCTGTGGAACCGGAGGTCCCTACGGATCCTGTGGATCCCGTGGAACCGGAGCCTACGCCTACGCCGGTGCAAAAGGATTATGATACACAGTACTATGAGCCGGGTGAAGACGAAGTGGGCGGCTGGTATCTTCTGGACTATTCTTCCGGACAGAGATATCTGATAACCCAGCTGTTTGAGACAAATCAGAAGAATAAAACTCTGTATGAAGAGGGGCAGGCGCAGTTGAAAACCATGCGGATCATCATGATCATATTGGTGGTAGCGGTGATTCTGCTGGCGCTGACGGCTACGCTGCTGTTCTTTAAGATCAGGGATATGATGGACGCCGCGTACTTTGAGGAAGTGGAGAAAGAGACGATCCGCACGAGACAGGGGCAGAGGAGTGGCGGAAAAGCCAGTATGCCCACAGTGGGGGCAAGCGGAAACCGTTCATCCGCCGCCAGACCTGGCGGCCAGTCTCAGCAAAGGCCTGCTGGCAGCAGTCAGCAGAGAGTGTCCGGCAGCCAGTCCCAGCAGAAACCTGCGGGCAGCAGCCAGCAGAGGACATCCTCAGGTCAGTCTCAGCAAAAGCCCGGATCTGCGGGGCAAAAGCCCAGACCCGCCGGAAACGGACAGCAGAGACCCGCGGGCAGCGGCCAGCAGAGACCGCAGAACCGGGGAACGCAGCAGGAAAGACCTGTCTCCAGAGAACAGCAGAATGCGTCCAGACCGGCCAAGAATTTTGTGGCAGATGACGATGAGTTTGATTTTGAATACCTGAACTGGGACGGAGAGGAAGATAACTGATAAAAGACGCAGGAGTCTTACAAAAGAGGAACCCCGATGGGTTCCTCTTAAATTTCTATAAAATCCCCAATTAATTCAACTTCGTCACTTTGCAAAAGACGGCGGCTGTGTTACAATGAATAGAGCGTGCGCTAAAGTGCACGGAATAGCGGAGCAATACGAAAACGCGAAGTTCATGTAGTGTGGAAGTACTGGTGGAAGGTAGGTTTTGTGTATGGTGATAGAGGTTGACTTTAACAGCGATGAGGCACTGTATCTGCAACTGCGTAACCAGATCATTCTGGGAATAGCCACTGCGCAGTTTCGGGAGGGAGATTCATTGCCCAGCGTCCGTCAGTTGGCAGACTTGGTGGGGATCAATATGCATACTGTCAACAAGGCTTACACTGTACTCAAGCAGGAGGGCTATGTTAAAGTGGACAGGCGCAGAGGAGCCGTCATCGCGATCGATGTGGACAAGCTGCGTACCGCCGAGGAGCTGAAAAAGGAACTCCGGGTAATATTGGCGAAGGGCAGTTGTAAAAATATTACCAGGGAAGAGATGCATGCGTTGATTGACGAAATCTATGAAGAATATGGAGGACTGGAGTGATGCAGTGTGGGTTTACGGACAAGGCGGAAGCCGCGCTGAAATATGCAGAGAGATGCGCGCGGTCTCTGAAACAGGGCTATGTGGGAACAGAGCATATCCTGGTGGGACTGCTTAAAGAGGGCACGGGCGTGGCCGCCGGTGTGCTGGAGGACAACGGTGTGTCTCTCGAGCAGGTAATGGATATGATACGGGATCTGATCGCCTTTGAGGGGGGCACGGCCATAAAGGAAAGAGAGGGCTATTCTCCCAGGGCGGAGAAGATCCTGGAGGAGGCTCACCGTCAGGCGGAGCGTTTCGGACAGTCTCAGACGGGTACGGAGCATATTTTGATGGCGCTGATCAAAGAGGGAGAGAATGTGGCGGTGCGTCTGTTGAATACCATGAGCGTCTCCGTCCAGAAGATCTATGTGGATGTGCTCACGGCCATCGGCGCGGATCCCAACCTGTATAAGGAGGATCTGAGCAGAAAGCAGGGAAAAGGCAGCAAGACCGCGACACTGGATCAGTATAGCCGGGACTTGACCGCCCTTGCCAGAGAAGGCAGATTGGACCCTGTGATCGGGCGGGAGGATGAGATCCGCCGGGTGATACAGATATTGAGCCGCCGGACCAAGAACAATCCCTGCCTGATCGGCGAGCCGGGCGTAGGTAAGACCGCCGTGGTGGAAGGACTGGCGCTGCGCATTGTGGAAGGGCAGGTGCCCTTTACGGTGCGGGACAAGCGGGTGCTGACGCTGGACCTGTCCGGCATGGTGGCGGGCAGTAAATACCGCGGCGAATTTGAGGAGCGGATAAAAAAGGTGATCCGGGAGGTGATCGCCGCAGGCAATGTGATCCTGTTTTTGGATGAGATGCATACGATCATCGGGGCAGGCGGCGCAGAGGGGGCGATAGATGCCTCCAATATTCTCAAACCGTCTCTGGCGCGGGGAGAGATCCAGTTGATCGGCGCCACCACGATCTCCGAATATCGCAAGTATGTGGAGCGGGATGCCGCCCTGGAACGCCGTTTCCAGCCGGTGAGCGTGGAGGAACCGACGGAGGAAGAGGCCATCCGTATTTTGGAGGGCATCAAGGAAAAATACGAGGCGCACCACCGGGTCAAGATCAGCCAGGAGGCCACGATAGCGGCGGTGCGTCTATCCAGCCGATATATCAATGACAGGAATCTTCCGGACAAAGCTATCGACCTGATCGACGAGGCTGCGGCGGCTGCGCGACTGCAAATGGCAAACGCACCGTACCGGCAGCAGGAACAGCAGGAACTGCTGCGGCAGCAACGGGAATTGGATCGGGAACTGGAAGAGGCTGTACGGCAGGGAGATTTTGGACAGGCGGGGGCGGTCAAACAGCGTCAGGACCAGGTGATCCGGAAACTGGAGCGCATGAAAAAACGGGGCTCCAGAACCAAGGAGGAGCCGGAGCTGGAAATCGGAGAGAATGAGATAGCCGCAGTGGTATCCATGTGGACAAAGATCCCGGTGCAGAAATTGGCGGAGAAAGAGAGTGAGCGTCTGCTGAAACTGGAGCAGATCCTGCATAAGCGCGTGATCGGCCAGGAGGAGGCGGTGAAGGCCGTTTCCAGGGCTATGCGCAGGGGCCGGGTGGGACTCAAGGACCCGTCCCGTCCCATAGGTTCCTTCCTGTTTTTGGGCCCGACGGGCGTGGGGAAGACGGAGCTGAGCAAAGCGCTGGCGGAGGCTATGTTCGGTTCGGAAAACGCCATGATCCGGGTGGATATGTCCGAGTATATGGAAGGCCACTCCGTGTCCAAGATGATCGGTTCTCCCCCCGGCTATGTAGGCTTTGACGAGGGAGGACAGCTCAGCGAAAAAGTGCGCCGTAACCCGTATAGCGTGGTGCTGTTCGATGAGATCGAGAAAGCGCATCCGGATGTGTTCAATATCTTGCTGCAGGTGCTGGATGACGGTCATATCACCGATTCCAAGGGCAGAAAGGTCAGCTTTAAGAATACGATTCTGATCATGACTTCCAACGCGGGCGCGCAGCGGATCGTGGATCCCAAGAATCTTGGATTTGCCGCCGACAACAGCCCGGAGCGCAATTATGAAAAGATGAAATCCGGGGTGATGGAGGAGGTAAAGCGCAGTTTCAAGCCGGAATTTATCAACCGGATCGACGACATTATCGTCTTCCATCAGTTAAATCATGACAATATGAAAGAGATCATCCAGCTATTGTCCGGCAGTCTGTGCAGGCGCTGTCAGGATCAGATGGAGATCCATCTGTCTTTGACCGCTGCGCTTAAGGAACATCTGGTCAACAAATATGCCGATCAGAAGATGGGCGCCAGACCCTTGAAACGTGCCATTCAGTCCGTGGTGGAGGACGCCCTGGCGGAGGAGATCCTAAGAGGCAACGTGCAGCCCGGAGATACGGTATCCGCGGGCTACAAGCAGGATAAGGTGACTTTTACAGTCAAGAATGGTAAGAGAGATGGCGCAGGCAAAGAATAAATCCGTTTTTTACTGTCAGAATTGCGGCTTTGAATCCACAAAATGGATGGGGCAATGTCCCGGATGCCGGGAATGGAATACTTTTGTTGAGGAAACCGTAAACGCGGTTTCCTTAAAAAATACGGGAAAAGTGGGAAAGGCCGGAAACGGCCGAAATCAGGCTCCCACAGTGCTGGCGCACATCACGATCCAGGAGGAGGACCGCCTGCGGACCGGGATCGGGGAGCTGGACAGAGTGTTGGGGGGCGGTATCGTGCAGGGATCTCTGACGCTTGTGGGAGGCGATCCCGGGATCGGAAAATCCACGCTGCTGCTGCAGACATGCCGCTGTCTGGCGCGGGACGGGCAGAAGGTACTGTATATCTCCGGCGAGGAGTCTCAGGTACAGATCAAGATGCGGGCGGACCGCATCGGCAGTTTTTCGGAAAATATGCTGCTGCTGTGTGAGACGGATCTGGGCAGTATCGCCGAGGTGATCCGCCGGGAGCTGCCCAAGGTGGTGGTCATAGACTCTATCCAGACCATGTACAGTGAGAATGTGTCCGCCGCGCCGGGCAGTGTGTCCCAGGTCAGAGAGTCCACGGCAGTTCTGCTGCAGTTGGCCAAGGGCATGAATATCTCCATATTTATCGTCGGCCATGTGACCAAGGAGGGAACGGTGGCGGGCCCCAGGGTGCTGGAGCACATGGTGGATACGGTGCTGTATTTCGAGGGAGACAGACACGCGTCCTATCGGATCCTGCGGGGGGTGAAGAACCGTTTCGGTTCCACCAATGAGATCGGCGTATTTGAAATGCGTCAGGAAGGGCTGGAGGAGGTGCACAATCCCTCTGAGTATATGCTGGAGGGCAGGCCGGAGGGGGCTAACGGCTCCGTGGTGGCCTGCGCCATGGAGGGCACCAGGCCGCTGCTTTTGGAGATACAGGCCCTGGTCTGCCGCTCCAATTTCGGAATCCCCAGAAGACAGAGTACCGGCACCGATTTTAATCGGGTGAACCTGCTGCTGGCGGTGCTGGAGAAACGCTGCCGCATGGAGCTGTCGGCATGCGACGCCTATGTGAACATCGCCGGCGGCATGAAAGTTCAGGAGCCGGGCATAGACTTGGCCATTGTGCTGGCGGCGCTCTCCAGCTTTAAGAGCCGGGAGATCAGTCCCAGGCTGGTGGCTTTTGGAGAGGTAGGACTTTCCGGTGAGGTGCGCAGCGTCAGTATGGCGGCCCAGAGGGTGGCGGAGGCCCGCAAGCTGGGATTCGATACCTGCATTCTCCCGGCAGTGTGCATGAAGGGCCTGAAAAGCGACGATACCATGAAACTCATTGGCGTCAGGACGATCCAGGACGCGGTGAATGCGATCCTATAGACAGATCGCTAACAAATCTATAAAGTCTTTTGATAAATTTTGCGCCTGCTCTGTAGGCGCATTTTTATGTAAAGGTGTAGTGTAAACTTATTCTGAAAACAGAGTTTCTAATAAATGCTACTATAATATCAGTTTCATTTCACTTTTTTATTACGCCTGCAAGAACTAAGCTAAAGAAATATAAAATGAGAAAGAGAGGAAAAAGTATGAGTTCTGGGACAAGAAAATTAGTGAAGATTTTGGTTGCTGTTGTGAGTTATGGAGTTGCTTTTGCGTTGGCCTATTACGCGATTAATCAAATCCTTAATGGCCATGACTCGTTTCTTGCCATAGTTGTTCTTATAATCGTTGCAGTCTTTGGATTTAGAGCAACCAGAGGTTTACCGTTTTTTTACGCCTCCGGGGGAGGAACCGGATCAATCCCTGTCACCTTGTTTTTACTGGGCCTAAGAATAGCATTTTCTATATTTGCAGGCGTATTTGTTGCTCCCTGGAAGATAGCGAAGAAACTGGCTGCGCTGATTCCAGGAGAAGAAGTGGCAGAAGAATAGGAAACTTTTAGAAAACTCTTGTCGTGAGGAAAGAGGGAGAAAAACTGGGTATTGAAAAATTATCTGTGTTTCTGTATTGTATTAGTAACCAAGCCAATTCATACAGAAAGTACAAAATGGGGTAAAAGCATTGAATGGATATGATCATTTAGAGACTTTTATTATTAAGGATGAGATTGCCAGGTGTGAAGATATTGAAGAACTGAAACAGAAGATATTTCCGATGATCCATTCTCAGCAAGAGGAATGGGCCAGAAAGATCAATGAAATCATCGGAGAAAAGAAGTACACCAAAACAAAATTCGCGGAATTGTGCGGAGTGAGCAGGGTATCCGTAGACAAGTGGTGCAAAGGAGTAGTTCCCAAGAATCGGGAGACCTTTCTAAAAATAGGTATGGCCGCCGGGTATGATATCGAGAAGATGAATCAGCTTTTACAGAGGTACGGTAAATATCCGGCGCTTTATTCCAAGAGTCTGGAAGACTGTATCTGTATATATGTGATCCGCCATAATTACGGCGAGGATACGATTAATAAATATAAGTATATTCTCAGCAAGATCAAAGAAAAAATCATTTTAAACGATAATGTAGAGGAGATGGAGAATGTAAGCACGGTAAAGTTCGACTCTAAATTATTGGAAGTATGCGATGAAGATGATCTGGAACAGTTTATCACAGATAATATCGCGATGTTCGCGAACGCCTATCATAAATTTTACGCGTATGTAAAGATGAATATCAGAGCGAACTATATGGAGCCTGCGTATGCGGACAGTATATTTGAGATGGCTGAGATACAGGGGTGGTCGTCCTCGCTGAGACAGTGTGTGTCCGCGATCAGGCAGAGCAAATGGTATCCAACCAGAAATAAAATCATATCTTTGGGGCTGCACCTGAGCATGGATCATGAGCAGATTGATGAAATGTTGGAATTGGCGCATATGGAACCGCTTTGCGCCAAGAACATATTTGAGAGTGTCATCATGTTCATCTTGGATGACGCCAGTCTTAATGATCTGTTAAATATAGAGTCAGACGATTATGACCCGGATGAATTGTGCAATTATGCCAGAAAGATTCTTGATAAGCTGGAATTGCCTGAAGTTGAGGAGTTTATCTCAGAATTGCCGGAGGTAGAGGATGAGGGGTAACAGAATGAATTCATTGATCGTTATTGAGAACGGTCAATTGATATCCTATGACTTAGACAACAAATTGGTTTGGAAAGTGGGAAGACCGTCAAAGAATAATTCTCCGGATATTAAATTATATTCCCTGACGGTGAGCAGAAAACACGGAAGATTTCAAAATATTGACGGGATGTGGTTTTACCTCGATAACAATGGGAAAAACGGTACGGTTTACAACGGGAAACATATTACCGCGGGTATACGGGGACGTATAAAGCCAATCGCCTTGAAAAACGGAGATATTTTAATCTTTGGCGGAGGCGAAGAAGTCTCGATTAACTGTAAGACGACTTGGGCGATGTTTTCTGAGAGAACTTTCTCGGAGAGATGGAGAGTTGAGGATACAAAAGGGCTGGAAAAGATCGCTTTTACAGACGGAAATGACACAATAAAGCTTGAAAGGCCTGAAAAAGGTTCGGTTGTGGAGAAAGAAAACGGTATAGCGATATATATGGGGGATATTACCTATCTGGCCGGTGATATCTCAGTTATCGCAATATAAAAAATATCAGGAGAATTGTCGATGTCTGTTTTCGATAGAGAAACCGTGAATCGGGTGATCATGCAGTTAGATGGCTGTGGATATTTATTCCCGCAGTTTGAATTGTCAAAGTCAAATAATGAACCTGTGCTTTTAGGATATGGAGGTTTTTCGTCCGTATATGAAATGTTGAATAAAGAACGGACTGACTTAAAGTTTGCGCTAAAAGTAATAGGTCTGGGACGCCATACGATCAGTTCCGGTGATTTCTGGGACACAGAAAATATACAATGGATTCTCTGCCGGGAATCAAAATACATTGCAAGAGTACTTAATGCACGAGAATTGGCGGTTGATGTGGATGAGCATGGGGAAGTCCTGGGTGCGCTGGATATATCAAAAGAGAGAGAGAAAGAAGAGTCAGAAAAAAAGGAGCCAGAAAAAGGATTTCATCTACAGCTTGTGTTGATGGAAAAACTTGAGAAGATTATTGAAAAAGATAGATTTAAGAGGGTGTCTCTTTTAAAGGAGGAACTTAACACTGAGGAGGAAGTGCTGAAACTTGCTTTGGAAATCGGGCTGGCACTATATGAGGCGCATAGCTGCAGTGTTTTACACAGGGATGTTAAATTAGAAAATATTTTTTGGGATGAAAATGAAAAGATATATAAATTAGGGGATTTTGGGATCGCTAAATATACAGAAAATGGAAACGCAGAGACAGTGGTGTATACGGACGGATATGGCGCGCCCGAGATAGAGAGAAGGATCTACGATCACTACGATGCCACCGCGGATATTTATTCCTTTGGCATCACTCTATATGTATTGCTTAACAATCTGAGATTTCCCGGCTCCGAGGGATACTATCCCAAAGTTGAGGTTCAGTATAATCCGGATTATGTATTTCCTGCGCCGGTTAATGCTTCGGAGGGAATGACCAGGGTTATAAGGAAAATGTGCAGCTATAGAGCTGAGGACAGATATCAGTGCATGGCGGATGTATTGTCAGCCCTGGTGATGAATAATGAACTGGAAGGTATGGATATCAGCGAAGAGCTGATTGATATGGCCACAGAGACATATCGTGAAGAGGATATTACGCAGGAAGAGATTGAGCCGGAAGAACGTCCTCAGACAAGGGCTGAAAGGAAAAGAGAACAGAAACTTATCGATCGATTGTATATACAGGACAGTATAAAGTTTGGGATTGTCATAACACTCATTCTGACATTGCTGTTTAGAGGAATGCAGGAAGATGTATCTATTGCTGACAATTGGTTATTTCTTGCACTCCCGGTGGCCGTTTTGCTTGAGGCAATACTTCAAAGGGTAAAAGAGTTCCATCTGTTTTGGGGAGCGCTGACAGTAGGACTTATTGGTATATCGGCCTTTCAAATGGGGATTGCCATGCCGCATATCACAATGACGATAGTTGTGCTGGCTGGCTGCCCTGTATTAACTGTTTCCGGAGCCATAGCCACGGGAATTTGGATCGGATTACAGTTGTCCGGTAAAGTGTCGTTTCTTGATCTCCTTTGGAAATACGATTTGGGATGGATATTGCTGATCGCCTTATTTATAACCGTAAACAGATATTTATATATGCGGTTGAAGTGGGAAAAGACAACTTATATTAACGATTATCGGGTGATCTATATATATAATAAGGGATTTCCTGTTATGATTTTAGCGGGAATTGTACTTTTTATTTTGCAACATTTTGAACAGATAACAATTCCTGAATTGGTTGAACGAATGCATCTCATTAGAACCGGAATTATTTCATTTATAGCTGTTTGTGTTTTGGACCGGTTGGACGGTTAGTTGGGTGAAGACGAAGAATCTGTGGATTCTGAAGTGGGAGATGGGGAATCAGAAGATGTCAGGGATTTGGACGAATGAGGATATTGAATCAATATTGGGACAATTAAATAATCAGAATCTCCCGTTCAGGAAATATGCTTTTACTTCAGAGAATGGTAAGTTTGTTTTGTTGGGTAAGGGCGCATCTGCCAATGTATACCGAGCGGAAACGAGAACGGGTCAAAAGAGCGGTTATGCAATAAAAGTCATCGGATTTGGAGATCAACATGTCCAGTCTGAGTCTTTTCAGACATCAGTACAGGTTCAAAAAGAGCTGGGACTGTTTGAAAACAATATAGTAAAAATATACGGCCATACGGAGCTGAGGGTGTGGATCAAGGGCAATAATACGGTAACTAAAATTGAAAAAATATATCCATATGATCCATATGAAGAAGAGGAAATTATCGAAGGAAATTTCCTGCATCTGCAATTTATCCTTATGGAGGAAATCACCCCCGTTCTTATGGATAAAGGATTTGGGAAACCCTCATTAGGATCACGTAAGCTGGCATCCTTTGATGAAAAAGAGATCCTGAAATTGGCACATGATATTGGAACCGCATTGTCCAGGGCGCATGCAGAGAAACTGATACATAGAGATGTTAAACTCGAAAATATCTTTTATACAGCAGATGGTGAGCATTATAAACTTGGAGACTTTGGGATTGCGCGGACTACGGATGATGGGTTAGCCAGTACAGTAGTTTTTACAAAAGGATATGGCGCGCCGGAAGTGGTGGGCACGCTGGAAAGTCAATATGATTATACTGCGGATATTTATTCGTTTGGAATGTTGCTGTATGTGCTGTTAAATGAGCTGAGATTTCCGGGATCAACAAACTATCGTCCTAATGTAATGCAGTATACAAGGGGGTTCAAGGCGGAATATCCAACTACCGGATCTGAAGAATTGTGCAACATAGTGCTCAAAATGATCAGCTATGATCCGGATGACCGTTATCAGACAATAGATGAAGTATTAAATGAGTTTGACAGACTAAAATATGGCAGAAGATTGAAGTACCTGAGAGAACATAAAGCGACATCAGTTATAGTTGGAGCTCCCCTGGCATTATCTGGCGCTGTTGTATTTGAGATGGCTTATATGCCGAACTTTATCTCGAATTTTTCCATATGGATGTATTTATTCTGGGGACTGTGCATATGGAAGGGCATAGCAAAGCTCAGAAATAAGGATTTGACCTGGATTAACCTTGTATTACTCTGCCTTGGAATATTTTTGATGATTTCTACCGGATTTACATGGTGGAAACTATTAGGTGTTGTGGCATTAACGTCTCTCACAGATATTTCTGCCGGAATAATTGGCAGCAGTATGTTGCTTATGAGAATTACTTTTGGAATAATGCAAATCTGCTCAGTCGAAACGATCCGGGAATATAGTTGGATCTCCGTGCTGTTGATTTCATTATCATTTTTCCTGTTATTTTACCATTATGTTTTGACAGAGAAGGATGAGAGGATAACAAAAATATATCTTGGAAAGAATTTGTATTGGTATGTTGTGGCGGTTCTGTATGTTGCATTATCAAGAACTGGAATCTCAATTCAAAATGATGCAAATACGGCATGGTATGAGAGGGTACTCGGACATGAGATGGCTGATACTTTGCTGGACATAAATCTATTATATACTGGTATAGCAGGAACCGTGTTCTGTTTGGTGTGGATCGTAAGGGAAAAGATATTGATTTTTATTGACAATCACAGGGGAAAAAGGAGATAAATCCTATGAAACAGATCATCAATGGGAAAATGTACGACACGGATACAGCGCAGGAAATAGGCTGCGACAGCAACGGGATGAGCTGTGACGATCTCTGGTTTGTTGAGGAGACGCTCTACCGGAAGAAGAACGGCGAGTTCTTTCTCGACGGGCACGGCGGTCCCCTGTCACGTTACTCCCGGCCAAACGGCAGTTTCAGCCGGTGCGGTGCCAGGGAACTCGTGTCCCTCAGTGTGGAGGAGGCGAAGGCGTGGGTTGAGAGACACTGCTCCACAGATGTCTATATCGAAACTTTTGGGAATGTTTCAGAATAAGAATTTTGTCCTGTCACCTCTTCAGAAATTCGTCAACTACGGTCTCTATGCTCGCAAACTGTGTGCGTGAGAGTCTCTTGACTTTCTCCATAAACGGGCGCAGCTCCGCCGGCTGCTTGGAGTCCGTGTCGAAGAACTCCTGGGGAGTCACGCCCAGATACTCGCAGATGTAAAAGAATCCCGCCATGGAGGGCAAGGCCTTCCCTGTCTCTATGTTGTTCACATAGCCCGGATTCTGCCCGATGGACAGGCTCATATCCCTCGCCGAGACTTTCTTCTGACTCCGAAGCTGTGCCAGGCGTGCGGGAAACAAGTCTTCGTACATACAATTCACCACCTTTCACATTATATTTTATCCAATAAAACGGAGATAATGTTTGACTGGTTCCGTTATACGTGGTAAAATAGTAGATACAGTGCGATACTTTTCAAAAATATAGCAATAAAGGCGATAACTGAGATTCTGATGAAGAAGGCACTGCACAAAAAAATAAAAAAAGGAGAAGAAAGTTATGAGAAAAAGAATATTTGTTGGTGGAATTGCTCTTTGCCTTGCCCTATCTGTGGCAGGATGCGGAAAGAGTTCTGAGGAGCAGCAGGCGGTGAACTACTACCAGAATGAACTGGGGCTTGACAGGGAAGAGGCGGAGGAATTGGCTCATGAGATATACGGGGAGGACGAGGAAGAACCCGGCGTCACGGAGGAAACCCCGGAAGAAATAGTGGTGGAGCCGCTGCCGGAGCTTGTGAATAGTGAGTGGTATGAGCGCAAGGTGCAGATCTACGACATGGTATTTGACAACTACGATGATATAACAGAGGAAGACATTAGGAAAACCGTGGAGGGATCTTCGTATGATGTTGAGCTTGGGGAGGGATTTGACGAAAACGGTGAAGTCTGTATTGACAGCCTTATTGTAGACGGAAAACGGGTGGCCCAAATATGGAAACACAATTGGACCAGTGATGATCACGTAGTAAAATATGGATTGCGGAACGAGGGATATTCTTATTGGATTGGGTATGGTTCTGCTTACATGGAAAACAATTGGTTCGATAAAGAATCTACAGAATTCGAGGACCTTAAGACGATGGAGGATGTGCTTGCTTATCTCGCTGATAACGGTTTTGTGGAGGTAGAAGAAGATCAGGCGACTTACCACAGATATGATAGCACAATAATTGATCATCACACTGATCGCATCCCTGTAGAATTTGCAGATACACCACACTATTATAGAAAAGGAGCACAAAGCATAACATTTTACAGGATATTCAAACTTAGCGAGACTGACCAAGAGGTACAGTACGGTCTTTATGATTACTCCGGAGCCCAACTAAATTTAGTTAATCGTGTAAGCTTTGAGTTTAATACGGATGGAACAATGGCATCACCAATGTCTTGGAAAATTAAAGAATTTATAATAATGGGAGAAGAAATCCGCTAAGTCCCTCAGTGCAAAAGAGTCCATAAGGCAGCTGCTTTCCATTAGTTTATAGATAAGTGGATTGCAGCCGCACTAAAATAAAAATACCAAACATGAAGAAGAGGAAAAAAGTATGAGTTCCGGGACAAGAGTATTCGTGAAGATATTGATAGCTGTTGTGAGTTATGGAATTGCCTTTGCGTTAGCCTTTTATGCGGTTAACCAAATCCTTAATGGACATGACTCATTTTTAACCATAGTTATACTTATTATCATTGCAATCTTTGGGTTTAGAGCCAACCAAAGGCTTACCGTTCTTTTACGCCTCCGGGGGAGGAACCGAGTCAATCCCTGTCACCTTGTTTTTACTGGCCCTAAGAATAGCATTTTCTATATTTGCAGGTGTATTTATTGCTCCCTGGATGATAGCGAAGAAACTTTTGGAGAAGATAAAATAGCTTGGCTTTGACATATTTGTCATTTTGAAAAAACTGGAGGATTTTAACATGGAAGAATCTACGGTAAAAGAGAAACTCGAGGGGCTTCCGATAGTGTCGGACTACCTACATGTGGACATGGCGCTGAGCGATGAGCCGATAATGACCGCAAAGGAGGCGATAGGTTTCGTGTTTGAAAAGATTTACGGTACGAAGGAGGAGATTGCCGTGGCGATATTCTGTGACGACAACCTCGTGCCCCTTTGTGTTGCCACGGCAGACAAAAAAAAGATGCCGCACAACAGGATGTTCTCTCCGGAGGAGATTAAGCAGACGGCGCAGTTTTACAACGCCTCCTACGTGACGCTGCTGTATAGCTGCCTGGGACCTTCATCGGAAGGGGAAAAACGCTTTTCTTCTGGGGATGGCATTGCGATGACTAAGGCCATTGCGGATGCGTGCAACAAAGTTGACGTGAAGGTTTATGATTCCATCGTGGTTTCCTCGTTCAGAGAGAGGCCGTTCGCGGAGCCGGAGCCGGTCTATCACTCCATCATGGCAAAGGAGGATTTTTAGCATGAGTGAATTGGTGTGGATAGAAAGAGCATCAGATGATAGTCCTTTCCTGGCAGTCATACTTGGAAAAACGGCATATCCTTTTATGTTTATTGTCACTGGCATAATGTGCTCTACCTTTGAAAGCCTGCAAAATGTGATACCGGGGCATCCTATACTAAGCTTTCTGGTATTGGTATGCGGCGTGATGGTACTAACCTTTTTGCTTATGCGCCTGGCGTTAATCGGCGCTTCATTTTCTGCGCTGTGCTGTATGTTCATACTGTGTGTTGTGTTTATGCTGATTGTGTATGCCATAAAACCGGATTCAGTGCAATATTTTGTTTTTTTGACAGTAATTTTTTCTGCAATATGCCTTCCGCTCTGTTATATTAATTTGGCATGTGACAGTGGAAGTATTTATATTAAAGGAATTTCCTGCAGTGTTGCTGGAATACTGAATGCGCTTACGGCTGGCACTTATGTTCTGACAATCAGAGGTGTATGGGAAGAGTATTATTTCTCACAGCGCAGCGTTATTATTGAGGATAAAATTTTGTATGACAGTGTTGTGGGGGATATTTTCGGGGTCCCCAGAGGGTTTGCGTCTGTCCCGGAAGCAGTCGTGTTTTATATCGTATTTGCAATGATTTGTATTGGCGCATTTGTGGCGACAATAATTTTTCGTAAAAGATTGCTCACATAAGCACGGTAGATGTGCTGAGCTCCGTGTGAGACAATTAATCTCCCCCAGGGTCGTAACTCTGGGGGTTTTTTTATTCACAAAACGCTCGTTGAAATCAGGCAGATTTCGTTGTATAATTGTTCCACGGACATATAAAAAAGCTTTAAGAGCCTTTCATAAGCACTTAAAGCTTTAGCAGGGGGAGAGGGGATCGAACCCCCGTTAACGGTTTTGGAGACCGCCGCACTACCGCTGTACTATCCCCCTATGGGTCTTGTTTTTCACTGACGAAAGCTATTATAACACAACTGTTATGACTTTCGCAAGTATAATTTTGCTTTTTTTCGATTTTATATCTGAAAATAAAGAGTTTACTTTCACGCGCATATTTGATATTATGAACGCGAGAAAGTAAAGAGGTATAGTATGTATAGAAATGGAATTTTGCAGGAGGTAAAGCATGAGACAGGAGATCAGAGAATGGGCCGTCAGGCTGGCGCAGTGCGCGGGACAGAGTGCGGAACAGGCGGAGGACTTTGCCAGTGGGATAGAGAGCTCACCCGGACTGCGGGAGGAGCTGGAGTATTATTACGCGCATCAGAGTCTGCTGTGTAAATACCAGGTGGCGGGATATACCCTGGCCGACGTGCTGGTGTGGCAGGTAGACCATTTTAAAGCTTTCCTGGACAGACCGGACGAGATGAACCGATACGATCAGGACAGACTCTTGTGGAGCGCTTTCCACACCATGCTGAAGATGCAGGAGCATCCGGAAGAATATCAGCGGAAGATGCGGGAGGAGACGGGAACGGACTATGCGGGGAAATACTAGGGGTTTTTGGAAAAAGGCAAAGAGACATAGCCGCTGGGGAAACAGCGGCTACGTCAGTGTAAAAGGGGAATTATTCCGGAATATTTTTTTGGTAATTACCAGTTCAATCTCTCGACTGAACATCCTTAGTATACACCCTGATTTGAAAAATGTCCAGCATTTTTGAAAAATTTTTTAGAAAATGTCACATCATGTCGGAAATTGCCTCTTATAATACTCAACTTCCTGCTCAATAGTCTCTGGAACCTGGGTTCCCTCGTTGCGCAGTTTCTGGCACAGCTTGTTCAGATGGCTGAGATGCTGCTGGCATTGCACATCATGTCGGCGCAGCAACTCACCGTACAGGGGATTACTCTGCACCTTCTGCCGTACCTCTAAAGAGAAAGGACAGTAGGTAAAGAGGATCTGCCGGGCAATCTTATTGAGCCTGGGCGAGGCGGAACTTTCCAGCATGATCCACAGCAGATAGTCTCTGATAAACATTTCCTTGAAACTGTTCTTTGCGCCCATAAGGCTCTGCCTGATCCTCTCCTTGGCTTCCGGCGTCAGATCGTTGTTTTTCTTATAGAACTGGATATAGTCAAAGTACTCGCTGGTCAGGGAGCGCTCGGAGAGATCGTTCCAGCGCGCGCCCTGAACGCGTTTGCACATCTCCCAGCGGTAATCGCCCACCAGACGTATGGTTGTGGCATACAGATCTTCCATATGGAAGACGGACAGCATCATGCGGGAGGGCGTAGTACGTTTCCGGCCCTCGATCTCCTGCCAGGTGACGCCGCGGATTCCGGCGTTGGGCATCAGGATCATGTCGGGCAGGCATTCCACATGTATGGTCTCTTTCTGCGCCACAGGACTGTCCATATTTAATGTCTCCCTGTAAAAGGCAGAGTAATCTATGGAGCGGATCTTGTCTAAAACGGAGCGGACGGCGGCTGCTGTCACGTGGCAGGAGGACGGCTCCTTCAGTATATTGTCCGAGACAAAGAGGGGGCAGAAAGTGGTGACTCTGCCGTATGTGATCTTGTTGACGGTGGGGAACATATTGAGCAGCTCAAATTCCACCTTGCGCATGGGATTGTCCGTGAGATCTCTCAGTTCCTCCTCAGACAGCTTTCCACTGGCCTTTTGTTTGTGCAGATAATCTATGTAATCCTCTCCAAATTCGTTTCGGCTGGGCTGCTTTTTCCCCTCGTAGATATTCTTTATCCAATTGTAAAAGGTGTAGACACCGTCGCCGTTCATCTCATCCGGTCCACCTACCAGCTTAGACAGATAGACGCTGTTGGCGGTTCCTGCCAGCTCCTCATCCACATAGCCGAAAGTGAGGAACAGCTTGACAGGCAGCGGCAGAGCGCTGGTAGCGGTCAGGCTCTTTTTCAGCACATGGGTATATAAGGTATAAAACCCTTCCGTCAGCTTACGGCGCAACCGACAGGCATGCTCATCGGAGGAAGATTTGTCAGACAGTTTTTTGTAGTCGTCCACATTCTGCCGGAAAGCGGCGGAAGTCTCGATATCGGCGGCAGCAAATTCCAGAATCGCGGACAGAGAGCCCGCCAACTGCTCGTGTACTTCCGCATGGGGGGTATCTGCGGAAACGGGCTGTTTGGCGCCCAGCCGCACCACATTTTCACGGAAATCCTGTAACCGCGCCGCAAGCTGTGGCTTGTCCAGCGCCGCATTGCTGGTGATCGTGGATATCACCCCCTGGATGGCCGTGTATATATCCGCCGTGTCGGCGGAGGCCTGTGCTACCTGATAGAACAGGTTGGTGTAGCAGGAAAACAGATCCTCTCCCTCCGGGCTGATATAATAGTGCAACAGTTGATCCTGATAGCGCAGCTGTTCTTCCAGGGACAGGAAAGTCTTGCGGAAGTCCAGGCTGGCTTTTCGCAGAAAGCCGGTGACAACAGCGGGTTCCCTGGCGATAGATGCCGCAGGGTTAGCGGAAAAGATCTGCAAGAGTCCCTGATAAAAGTCGGTAAGCCACATATCCGGCGTTTCCATACCCACATAGGTGGTGATCTGCTCTAAATCTCTCAATTCCCTGGCGGTGAGGTGGTACTGCTCACAGAATGTCCGGTAAGCGTTCAGATGTTCGTGCAGACGGTTGTAGAGATTGCCGCAGGTCAGGGCGGATTCCTCACAGTGGTTGAGCATCGTACACATCTGCCGGAACGCGGAGATCACGGACAGGCTGGCAAGGTCGGGATTTCTCTCGAACAGATCCTGCAGGGCCTCCGGGTTGGGCAGGGGGTAGTTCATAATATGTACAGCCTCCACGGTTTCGTATGCAAGAAAATGAACTTCTGAACAGATCTCGCAGATACCGATCATATCCCCCTTGCCGATCAGGTATTCCCCTGTGGGGGAGTATACCCGTACGCTGCCGCTGGTGATCAGGTGAAGGGCGGTCAGAGGCTGCCCGGCCTTGTAGACCGTTTTGTTTTTGGGTAGATCAATAAATGGCATAGTCAGTCAAGCTCCTTTTTCAACGGCGTGCGCTCCAGGGATAGGGGCAGACACACTTTTCCTTAATTATACTCTGATTAATATAAATAAACAATACAGGATCGCTGGGAAAATGGTTTCATTTTTTTTTAATAAATTGTTCGGTTGACAAATAAATTGTTTAGGCATAAACTGTTCATGATAAAACAGTTCACGGGTGAACAATTCGGAACGGGAGACAGAAAGGAGTCCTATGGACGGGGGAAAATGCAATTTTCATATGGGACATCGAATCCGCAAGCTGGACAATATGCTCAAGAGGAACATGCAGTTGGCGCTGAGCGGGCAGGGCATGGATGAGGTGACGGCCATGAACGGCTTTATCATCCAATATCTGCACCATCACGCGGATCAGGTGATCTACCAGAGGGATATCGAGCGGGAATTTAAGATAGGCCGCTCCGCTGTGACCAACATTCTGACGCGGATGGAGGAAAACGGCTTTATCCATCGGGAGACTGACGGCGAGGATGCCAGACTTAAACGCCTGACTCTGACGGCCAAGGGAGAGGAGCAGTGTCAGGTGCTTCAAAGTACCATAGAGTGGCTCAATTGCAGGCAGTTGGACGGGATATCCGCAGAGGAGCAGAAACGTTTCTTTGCCGTTCTGGAGAAGATCGAGGGGAATGCCGGCAGGTTGGCATCCCGCATTCTGGGAGATGACGACTCCTGGATCGGGGAGATCCGGCAGCCGTGAATCACCGGGCCGTGTGCTGGTAGGGAACTTGCGGAACTATAAATAAGAAAGGAAGAATTGCGATGCTGAAGACACTGGGAAAGCATGCTAAAGGGGTATGGAAGGAATCCGTTCTTACCCCGGTGTTTATGATCGGCGAGGTGATCATGGAGATGATCATTCCGCTGCTGATGGCCTCCATAATCAATGAGGGGGTGGAAAAAGGGGATATGCGGCATATCTATCTGACGGGGGGACTGATGGTGGCGGCGGCGCTGGTCGGTCTTGCCTTCGGCGTGGGGGGAGGTGTGTTCGGGGCCAAGGCGTCCACGGGTTTTGCCAGAAATCTCCGGAAGGCCATGTATGAGAGGATACAGACCTTCAGCTTTGCCAATATTGACAAGTTCAGCACGGCGGGACTTGTGACTAGGCTGACCACGGATGTGACCAATATTCAGAATGCCTATCAGATGATCCTGCGCATGTGCATGCGCGCCCCGGTCAGCCTGATCTGCGCCATGTTTATGTCCTTCTGGATCAGTCCCAGGCTCGCCAGCATCTATCTGGTGGCAGTGCTGGCGCTGGGCTGTGTGCTGGGAGTGATCGTGACCGGCGCAATGAAGTATTTCGATCAGGCATTTCCCAAGTATGACGCCCTCAACGAGAGCGTTCAGGAAAATGTGTCAGCCATCCGCGTAGTCAAGGCATATGTGCGGGAGGACTACGAGAATGAGAAGTTTAAGAAGGCGAGCGACGGTATCTACAGGATCTTCTGTAAAGCCGAGGGCATAGTGGCGTGGAACGGGCCTGCGATGAATCTGACTGTGTACTCCTGCATTATTCTGATCAGCTGGATCGGAGCCAGGCTGATCGTGCAGAACTCTCTGCAGACAGGGGATCTGATGGCTCTGCTGACATATTGCATGACCATATTGATGAATCTCATGATGCTGTCCATGATCTTTGTCATGATGACTATGTCCGCGGCCAGTGCCAAGCGAATCTGTGAGGTTCTGACCGAGGAGCCGGATCTGAGCAATCCCCAGGAGCCCGTCACGGAAGTGGCCGACGGCAGTATCCGGTTTGAGCATGTTTCCTTTAGCTACAAGAAGGATGCGGATACACCGGTACTGAAAGATATCGACCTGGAGATCAGACCGGGGGAGACCATCGGCATTATCGGCGGCACCGGCAGCGCCAAGTCCAGCCTGGTAAACCTGATCAGCCGACTCTACGATGTGACGGAGGGGAGACTTTTGGTGGGCGGTGTGGATGTCCGCAACTATGATATGGAAACGCTGCGCAATCAGGTGGCGGTGGTGCTCCAGAACAATGTGCTTTTCTCGGGAACCATTCTGGAGAATCTGCGCTGGGGAGATTTAAACGCCACGGAGGAGGAGTGCAGGCATGCCTGCCAGTTGGCCTGCGCCGATGAATTTATTCAGAGGATGCCGGAAGGCTACAACACATATATAGAGCAGGGGGGCACCAATGTGTCCGGCGGTCAGAAACAGAGACTGTGCATTGCCAGAGCGCTGCTGAAAAAGCCTAAAATCCTGATACTGGATGACTCCACCAGCGCGGTGGACACGGCTACGGACGCCAGGATACGCCAGGCTTTTGCCCGGGAGATTCCCGGCACTACCAAGCTGATCATTGCCCAGCGCGTATCCAGCGTGGAACATGCGGATCGGATCATTGTCATGCATGAGGGAGAGATCGACGGTTTTGGCACCCATGAGGAGCTGCTTGCCACCAACGAGATATACAGGGATGTATATGAGTCTCAGACCGGCGGCAACGGCGATTTTGACGAGAAAGGAGGGATGTGATCATGGCGGAGGAAAGAACACCCAGGGTAAATCAGGGGGGAACTGGCGGCCGTGGTCCGGGTTCCGGAGGCCATGGCCCCGGCGGCCCCAGAGGCCCCAGAGGTCCCAGACCCAAGATAGAGAATCCCGGCAGACTGTTAAAACGAGTGCTTGGCTATACATTTAAGGATTACGCCATACACTGGATCGTGGTGGTGATCTGCATTGTGATCACGGTACTGGCGTCTCTGCAGGGTACGCTGTTTATGCAGACGCTGATCGATGACTATATAGTCCCTCTGCTGGGCCGGGAGAACCCGGATTTCAGCCCTTTGGCCGGAGCCATCGGCAGGGTGGCATGCTTTTACGGATTGGGAGTGCTGGCTTCTTTCACCCAGTCCAGGCTGATGATCTATGTGACGCAGGGTACTCAGAGGAATCTGCGGAATGATCTGTTTGAGAAAATGGAGGAATTGCCCATACGGTATTTTGACACCCATGCCCACGGCGATATCATGTCCATATACACCAACGATATCGATACCATGCGGCAGATGATCAGCCAGAGCATTCCCCAGCTGCTCAACAGCGCCATCAGCGTTGTGTCCACATTGGCGGCTATGTTGGTGCTGGATATTCCCCTTACCCTGATAACACTGCTCATGGTGGCGGTGATGATGGTGGCGGCCAAGAAGGTCGGCTCTCTGTCCAGCCGTTTCTTTGTAGCCCAACAGCGGGATCTGGGGCAGCTGAACGGTTGTATCGAGGAGACTATGACGGGTCAGAAGGTGGTAAAGGTGTTCTGCCACGAGGAGGAGAGTCTGAAACAGTTCAACGAATTGAATGACCGCCTTTGCGACAGCGCTTACCGCGCCAATAAGTTTGGCAATATTATGGGACCCATCAACAGTCAGTTGGGAAATCTGAGCTATGTGGTGTGCGCCGTGGCGGGCGGTCTGCTGACAGTCACCGGAATATCCGGCCTGTCCCTGGGAGGGTTGGCGTCCTTCCTCAATCTGAACAGATCCTTCAGCATGCCGATCAACCAGATCACCATGCAGTTCAACAGCATTATCATGGCGCTGGCGGGCGCGGACCGTATCTTCCGGCTCATGGATGAGAAAGCTGAGGTGGACGAGGGCTATGTGGAGCTGGTCAACGCGCGGAGAGACGGCGGGAGGCTGGAGGAATCCGAGAAACGTACCGGTCTGTGGGCCTGGAAACATTATCACAGAGACAGCGATACCGTCACCTATACGGAACTGAAAGGGGATGTGGTGTTCGACCATGTGGATTTCGGGTATACGGATGAGAAGATGATCCTGCATGATATCGTGCTGTCTGCCCAGCCCGGTCAGAAGATTGCCTTTGTGGGCTCCACTGGCGCCGGAAAGACAACGATCACTAATCTGATCAACCGTTTTTACAGCATTCAGGACGGTAAGATCCGCTACGACGGCATCAATATCAATAAGATCAAGATGGATGATCTGCGGCGCTCCCTTGGAATCGTGCTGCAGGATACGCACCTGTTCACCGGCACTGTCATGGAAAATATACGCTACGGCAAACTGGACGCCACGGAGGAGGAGGTAGTAGCGGCAGCCAGACTGGCCAATGCGGACGGTTTTATCCGGAGACTGCCGGAGGGCTATAACACCATGCTGCACGGTGACGGAGCCAACCTGAGCCAGGGACAGCGCCAGCTGCTCGCCATCGCCCGGGCCGCCATCGCGGATCCGCCGGTGCTGATCCTGGATGAGGCTACCAGCTCCATCGACACACGTACAGAGCGCATCGTACAGGACGGGATGGATAAGCTGATGAAGGGGAGAACCACCTTTGTGATCGCGCATCGTCTTTCCACGGTGCGCAACTCGGACTGTATCATGGTCCTGGAGCAGGGACGGATCATCGAGCGGGGTACCCACGAACAGCTGTTGGAGGAAAAAGGAAAGTATTACCAGTTGTATACGGGCCTGAAAGCGTAAATCAATGTCTGCCCCCGGAGAAATTCCGGGGGCTTTTACTTTATTCTGCTCTATTCTGCCTTTTTTTACAGAAAACCCTTTGCTTTTTGAAAAAGGGATGGTATACTAAATTATATATAGCTTTTTGAGGAGGTCGGTAGTATTGAAACAGGAGTATATGCGTGAGCTGGCGGATCAGTACAAAGAGGCCCTGGCGCCTTTTCTGCGATATCTGCCATGGTTTGAGGAACACGCGGGAAAGCGGACAGGCTCTTCCTATGATGGAAGTTTGGATGGCAATAACACGATGTCGTTTCCGGTATATGACAGTACTTTACTCAGTTTTGTGAAGGAGGCGTCCAAGTCTTCCTTTATGGATCGGAATTACGCATACATATATTCACGCAGGCGGATCAAAACTCCGGAGGATGAACGGAAGGCCATAAAGACCGCAACGATCCGGGAATGGGACGTGTTGTGCGGTATCCTGTCCAAGTATGTGCTGGGCGGAAATACCAAGGCATATCTGTGGACGCAGGCCGTACAGGAGAATATATTTTATATGATACTGGATAAGATGCGTGAGATCGTGGAGTATTGGGACAGGCATCTTGAGTAGATACCCTCGGCGGGGAAGGGGAAACGCGTGGGCTGGCGCGGCGGGCATTTACAGGCGCCATATCATGGATAAAGGTAAGAGTGGAGAGGCAGATGGGAGAAAAATCGCTACAGAAGAGGAAGTATATTTTGGAGACGGCTCGCCGGGTCTTTATGGAGAAGGGTTATAAGAGAGTGACCATGAAGGATATCGTGGAGGCCTGCGATATCAGCAGGGGCGGCCTGTATCTCTATTTCAACAGCACTGCGGAGATCTTTCTGGAGGTGCTGAAACTGGAGAGCGAGGAGGCAGACGACGTTTTTTCGGACAGTATCACTGAGGACGCTACGGCGGCAGATATCCTGACCTTATTTTTAAAGGAGCAGAAGAAAGAACTGCTGCGGAAAAAGGATACCCTGACCCAGGCGACCTATGAGTTCTATTTTGAGAACAATCTGCCCAAGAAGGACAATATTCTGAAGAAACAGTTTGATTCGGCGGTGAAGATCATACAGAAACTTATTGAGGCCGGCGTGGAAAACGGCGAGTTTTATTGCGTGGACAGTGAAGGAACGGCCCGCAATATCATGTTTGTCCTGGAGGGACTCAAGATCAACGCCCAGACGATCGGCATCACGGCGGATATCGTTGACCGGGAATTTCTGTATATACTGACTGCCCTGGGAATGGAAGAATAGAGAGCATGCTCCTGCCTGCGGCGGTGGGAGCATATTTTATGACATGGAAAGGGGGAAACCAAAGATGATAGAGACGATCGTTTCGCTGGAACTCCCGGTGGGAGAACATCTGGCCGTTCGCCGCAGCAGGATCTGTTACCGGGAGGACACCAGAGCTCTGGGGCGTGTGGCCATAGTGTCCGGCACCCACGGCGATGAACTGGAGGGACAGTATATCTGCTACGAGGTGGCCCGGCGTATTGCGGAGCAGCCTGAGCACATGGTGGGTATCGTGGATATCTATCCGGCGCTGAATCCGCTGGGTATCGATCTGGCCAGCAAGGCGCTGCCGGTCATCGATATGGACTTGAACCGTATGTTTCCGGGCAGCCGGGACGGCAATGCCATGGAGCAGATCGCGGCGGCGGTGGTGGATGACCTGATCGGGGCGGATCTGTGCATTGACGTGCACTCCAGCGATATTTTCGTGCAGGAGATCCCCCAGGTGAGGCTCAGTGAGGAGTTTGCGGAGAGGATGCTCCCCTTTGCCAAACTGATGAATGTGGATGTGATCTGGATGAACGCCACCGCCACGGTACATGAGGCCACGCTGGCCCATTCTCTGAATATCATGGGGGTTCCCACGATGGTGGTGGAGCTGGGACAGGGCAACAGCATCAACATGACCTATGGAAATCAGGTGGTGGACGGTATTTTCAATGTGATGCACGAGATGGGGCTGTGGACGGGGGAAGTGCCGCCCTCACAGCTGCCTGCCATCTCCAGCGACGGCAAAGTGGAATTTATACGCAGCGAGACGGATGGGATCTTTCTTCCCAGGAGCAAGCACAACCATTTTGTCTGTGTGGGGGAACCCATCGGCGAGATCGTAGACCCCATGACGGGACAGGTAAAGAGCCGGATCGAGGCGGGAAAAGACGGGCTGCTGTTCACGCTGCGCAACTATCCGGTGGTCTATGAAGGGGATCTGCTGGCGCGGATCCTGACGGGCATTATGTAGTCCGGCATTCAGATATGCAGTCCGGTATTTCAGAAAGGAAACGTATATGCATACTCATGAGATCTATACGGTGCATTCCACCTATCGAGAGGATATGAAGATCGTGGGCTATACTTTCGGCCAGGGGGAGCGATCGGCCTGTATCGTGGGAGCGCTGCGGGGCAACGAGATACAGCAGATGTATGTCTGCTCCCAATTGATCCGGGCGCTGAAAGAGTTGGAGAACAACAACTGTATCAGCACCGGCAAGCAGATCCAGGTGATCCCGGTGGTCAACAGTTACGGCATCAATGTGGGACGGCGCTTTTTCGGGGTGGACAACAGCGACTTAAACCGGGCTTTTCCCGGTAACTCCTACGGGGAGCAGAACAGGCGGATCGCCCACGCGCTGCTGGAGGATATGGGCAGCTATATCTACGGGATCCAGTTTGCCTCTTTCTATATGGAGGGAGAGTTCATGCCCCACGTGCGGATGATGGAGACAGGGTACCAGAACACCTCCCTGGCCAATCTGTTCGGACTGCCCTATGTGGTGGTGCACAAACCCGCGCCCATTGACACGGGCACGCTCAACTACAACTGGCAGAATGCGGACACCGCGGCTTTTTCCCTGTTCACCAAGACCAACCGGGAGATCGACGAACCCAGCGCCAGACAGGCGGTGGCGGCGGTGCTGCGGTTCTTAAAGAGAATGGGGATCATCCGCTACGAGAGCCACAGCGGGTATATCAGCCACGTGCTGTATGAGCAGGATCTGTCGGACGTACACGCGGGCCGGGCGGGAATCTTTTTAGGTCTGGTGCGTCCCGGGGACGACGTGCGCTATGGCCGTCCCATAGCGGAGATCATCGATCCCCAGGAGGGGACCGTGCGGGAGACCATTCTTGCGCCCACGGACGGGATCGTGTTTTTCGCGCATACCAGGGCGCTGATCAACCAGGGAGATATTGTTTATCGGTTGGTGCACAGGCTGCATGAGTAAATGTATGCGAGTGGAGGTGCGGCGAAGAGGACGATTACCCATCCGGAGCTGTATCCAGCAGGCTCCACAGTTGGATTTGCTTATGGAACGCTTGGTTTTTGATTCTGGTGGGCATATAGAAAAAAATCTCATTTTTATACCCATTTTATGAAGATATTCCCCTTATTTTGGAGATTGGATGGGTCTATACACAGAAATTTGTTCTTTTTACCCCCTGTTATGCAACAAAAAGGGGGTATAGACAGTAATTATTTTTGCATAGACCCACAAGGGGTGTAATGAAAATGCAAATAACAAGACTTAAAAAGTGATAATGATAAGTCAGATAGTTGTTCTAATCGTTTGCACGATAACTCTTTGATTATTTTCAAGTGAGGATGGAAATGAAACGTAAAATGGGATACGAAGATAAAGAATTATTTGTAAAGCAGATGCGCACCAATCTGTTTCTGATGGATGAGGCACATGAGGCTACGGGATACATATTAATAGGCGAAGAACGTGCTGCGGTCATTGATACTATGATGGGTTATAACGATCTGCAGAATGCCGTGCGTGAGCTGACAGATAAACCGATTATAGTAATTAACACTCATGGACATCCGGATCATATATATGGGAATGTATATTTTGATAAAGTATTTATAAGTAAGACAGATGTAGAACTTGCTCAGACGTTTTTATCGGAGCCGCAATTTATTGAGAAGATGAAAAAAAGAAATTTAACAGTTCCCCCATTTGGGTATATTGAGGAAGGTGACGTTATTGACTTAGGAGGCATTACACTTAAAATATATGCACTTCCCGGACATACGCCCGGTGAACTTGTGTTACTGTGCCCAGAGGAAAGAATTCTCTTTAGCGGAGACGGAATCAATCATCACCTGTATTTACAGGGGGATGGGTGTTTGTTCATTGAGGATGCGGTTAAATCGTTAGACAGAATCATGTTTCTGGAAAATGAGGCTGACGTAATTTTACATGGCCATGCAAGAGATTATGACGATATTGCTTTGATGCGAGCTCTGCGGGATGGATTGCAGGAAATCATAGATGGCAATACCTTTAATGACACAATATATAAAAGCAGGTTTAGTGGAGAATCTCTCTACCATGAATTCTCAGTGCCTAAGGGACTTAAATTCCAACAGGATAAGCATGGAATTTTATATAAGTCTGATAGGATCTTTACAAGATAAGTTTTTTAGATAATCAAAACAGAATTCAATTAAATATACAAATTTAAGTTTAAGGAGGAAGCAAAATGAAAAATCTAATCATTCCGCCCAAATTGAACGAGGGTGATATAGTAGCATTTATATCAATTTCAGGTGGCCGTGCGGGGGATGAAGATATGATTCCCCGGTATATGCTGGGTAAAAGGAGATTCGAAAAAA
>CAZGVI010000040.1:0-39178 GCA_964529395.1 uncultured Acetatifactor sp. | reverse complement strand
CCACGGTGCTCATAAAGAAAAACAGGAAAAATGCCAACGAGTACTTGACACAAACTCCGGGAATTATGAAATTGCAATTTGCCACAGTGCTGTGTATAATAAAATAAAACAGGAATTTTTGACGCCGGGCGCATTGTGACATGAATATCACAAAATGGCGGATGGCGTGGGGGAAACTATGGCAAAGGATACTCGTCTGATCAATATTTACCTTAAGATACACCATAAAAGAACATTGACTATGGATGATCTGGGCTATCTGGCCAAGTATGACCCGGAGTGTTTTGAGAAGACATGTAAGAATATAGTATATAAAATTCCGGAGATAAAATCCATCATGGAGCCGGATATCCCTGAGATTTTGGAGTATGAACCGGAACTGGAGCCGGAGCTTTATGAGTGGCAGAGCATAGAAAGGATCTTGGATAATCTGAAACGTCTGGAAATTGAAGACTTTCCGGTGGCGGATATAGATATGGATACTGTAAAGGGGCTATTGGGAAACCTGTATATGGAAATGCTGTTTCCCCATAATGATAAGTACGCCTTTGTAAATATGGCGGACAGCGGCGACGTGTCTGTATTTGATCAGAAGGTATAGGAGTCTGACAGGGATCGCAGGCAGGGCGCTTTATGCGTTCTGCCCTATCCATATATCCGTGTCCGCGTATACAAAAAGAGGGAGACCGTGGAATGAAAGCGATCATTACGGATCTGGACAGAACATTGTTGCGCACAGACAAATCCGTGTCGGAGTATACATGCGCGGTTTTAAGAGATTGCCGGGAGAGGGGAATATACCTCATGGCAGCCACGGCCCGGCCGGAGAGAGCCATAACAGAATATCAGGAACAGATTGGCTTTGACATGGTGACGACCTTAAACGGCGCGAGGATCGTCTTACCCGGCAAGGTGGTGGAAAATGGTATTGCGCCCCGCAGCGCGGAGGCCATTTTGAAAAAAGTGATCGCCATACCGGATGTGACACTGTCATTGGAGACGGGAGAGGGGATTTTTTCCAATGTTTCCATTCCGGAATGGAACGCCGTCGTTTTTGAGGGTTTTCCCGCCCTGCCTACGGAAAGCGTCATCTACAAGATCCTGCTGAGTAGGGAAGGCGGTACGCTATGGCCAGAAGTGGATAGAGCGCTGACGCCGGATACATATAGGACGGTGGCGGAGGGCAAACTGATACAGATCATGAGTACCGGGGCCACAAAATGGAACGGTGTCAGGACGATGCTACGGGCAGTCGGTATCGATCCCCAGGAGGTTGTTTATTTTGGAGACGACAATGACGATATAGAGTCGATTGAAAATTGCGGTCTGGGCGTGGCCGTCTCCAACGCTATTGAGAAGGTGATTAACGCGGCGGACTGCGTGACGGAAAGCAATGATCGGGATGGAGTGGCGCGCTATATAGAGAGGAATTTTTTATAGAACCGACCGGATTGGAGGGATGAGTATAAATGAGAAAAAGATGTATTTTCGGATATTATATTTTGATCTGTAGCCTTGTTCTGTTTGTGGGATGCGGTGCGGGACTGGACGGCGGGCAGGATATGTCTGTCACGTCGGGAACTGCCGGTAATAGTCAGGAGAACGCTGGGGGCCAGACCGCCGGATATATAACGGTGGCGGAGGCGAAAGCCATAGCTCTGGATAATGCGGGGCTTGTGGAAGAGGATGTGCGCTTTGTGCGGGTCCATCTGGACTCCGAGAGCGGGTCGCCTTCGTATGACCTTGAGTTTATCAGTGCGAATATGGAGTATGATTACAAGTTGGGCGCGGCGACGGGGGAGATTCTTTCCATGAACTGTGAGGCAGGAGATTATGATCTGGGGAATGTGTCTCAGAGCACAATGCAGGCTGTGAACAACCCGTCGGAGGCAGGAACAGGAGCTGCTCAGCCGGGAGCGGGAACAGAGACTGCCCAGCCAGAGACAGGAGCTGCCATGCCGGAGACGGGAGTGGGGAATGAAGAGGGACAGTATATCGGCCTTGAAACGGCGAGGAATATCGCCTTGGAGCATGCCGGCCAGAAAGAGGAGGAAGTACGTTTTTTACACGCGAAATTGGAATTCGAGGACAGAGTCTGGCAATACGATGTGGAGTTTTATCATCCCAGTCTTCATATGGAGTATGATTACGACATCGACGCCCTGACCGGAGAGATCCTGTCCTTTGACTATGATGCGGAATACTCCCCGGAGGGGGAGGACGGCAGCATGGCGGGCGACGGGCAGATCAATGAGGAGAAAGCAAAACAGATCGCTCTGGAGTATGCAGGTGTGGCCGAGGAAAATACCCAGCGCCTGGAGATTAAGCTTGACTATGACGATGGGCGCGCTGAGTATGAGATAGAGTGGTGTGTGGGACGGACGGAGTACTCCTGTGACGTGGATGCTGTCACCGGGGAGGTACTTAGCTTTGAGAAGGAGTTTGATTAGTATTCGGCACTGTAAAGATCCCCATATCCGGCGGGTAATAGGTAAATACCATAAAGCATACAAGAAGGACGCATACCAGAGCACACAGTAAAAACGTATGGGACTTTGCCTTGCATGACAACATCAGCTTATAAATGAGCAGGAACGCGGTCAGGACACTCAGTATAAACGTGCCGAGATCCAGGATAAAGATATCCTTTCCCAAGATACCGGTGTAGGTATAGAAAAGGACCGGGACCAGCAAAGTTCCTGCCAGTATCCCCAGGCAGAGGGAAGAAGTGATACAGGGACAGTCCTCCTTAAAACGGTAGATCATGAACAGCCCGAACAGCAGCATCGGGAAGAATACTAATTTCATATGTTCCCAGACGGATTCGTTGACCGGTGTGAAAAGGCCGACTATATAATTGTCGCCGGACCACTCATATGCGAAATGGGCAAGTGTTCCTGTGAGGAGAACAAATATTGTTCCGATGATCGTATATTTCTTGATTAGTTTCATAGAAATCTCCACATGTACCGCATGTTTTTGCGATACCTCCATAAATAGTGTTTCATGGGATAGTATATGTTGCGGGAAATAAGTTATGCGAAAACAAACAGATATATTTAAGGTACTCTCTTTTCTTAATAAATGGGGATTGACCGAGCTCCTTTGAGCGAAGGATATTTCTTGTCTGAAAGGCGAGAAGGTGAGTATAACGAAGGAGAGCATGAAAAAGCATATTATCATAGCCGGGGTGCCCCGGGCAGGGAAAAGCACGGTTTCGCAGATGATAGCGAAGCGATTGGGATACCAGCATGTCAGTATGGACGGTGTCATTGCGGGGATCGAGAAAACATTTCCCGAGACAGGGATCGTCACAGAGGCGGCAGTGGATCCCCAGACCAATCTGGAATATATCAGTTCCAGGATGGCGCCGTTTTTAAGGGCCATGATGGACAGTGGGGAATACGATGAATGTGATTACGGCATGGTGATCGATATATATCAGTTGCTGCCCAGGGATTATAGGAGATATATAGACAGCGAAATCTGTGACATATACTATTTTATCACCTCCGATATTACCCCACAGGAAAGATTTGAGATCCTGAAACGATATGACACGCCAAAAGACTACACATATTTTCACTCAGAGGAGCAGAATTATAAGGATTGTATTGAAATAGTAGAGATCAGCAAAATGATAAAGGCGCAGTGCAAGGCATGTGATTTACCGTATTATGAGACGGCACGAGACAGAGAAACGGTTTTGGAAGAATATATGACTAACTTAACTTCAGGTTGAGTTATTTGCTTTCGGAGTAAACCTCCTATGTATTGTTTAGTCAGTCCTGTGCACATACAATGGCAGTATAACTGAAAAGGGAGGACTAAAAATGTTTGATACTATCAAAGCGGGACAACAGATTGCGCTACTGAGAAAAGGTAAGGGATTGACCCAGGAGGATGTTGCCCACCAGCTGAGGATAAGCCCTCAGGCGGTAAGTAAGTGGGAGAATGGACATACGATGCCGGAATTATCCCTTTTTGTGGAATTGGCAAAGCTGCTGGGCTGCACCATTGACAGCATCCTGTTTCCTGCCGTCCGCCCTGCGCCCAATGCCAATTTTGAGCATATATTGCTGCCTTACGCTCCTATAGCGGATTTTACAGGCAGAAACTGGCCCCGCAGTATGGCAAAACCAGCAATACTGTCAGCGCTCAAGCTGTTTATGGGTCTTGAGGAACGCAGAGATTCCATGAATCGGCAGATAAACGATGACGCCGAATATATTCTCCAATCTGCGTTTTCCTGTATCTGTTTTGGGTATTCATGGGGAGAAACCGATGCAGCGTGGAAAAATTGTCTCAGTGTATACGGCCTGACCGGAGAGAGACACAGCAGGGCAGACTATTCGGAAGAAGAATATATTTCTCTGGCGGTGGATGCCATTTCAAGCGGATATCCGGTGATTGTTCTTCCGGAAGAATATACCGACATGATACTGGCAACGGGATTCTCTGACCGGGGAAAAATCCTGAAAGGCATTTCCTTTTTGGATGGTGATGACGATAAGAATTCCGTCATGTCTTTCGGACATCTTAAAAGTTTTTCCCGGTGGTATGCATGTAACTCGGATCTGCTGCTCATAAAGCCGTATGAGCAAACGGATTCTGTCGCCGGTAAATGCAGAGAGGCCCTGCAAAAAGGATATTCTCTTTTAAGTAATAAGATCCATGGATTTGACCAACCGCTTGAGGGATATGGCCTGGTCATATATAATAATTGGTGCGATGAACTCAGAAGGGAAAACCGACAGGAGCTTGTGGCGATTGAGTGCATGTTTCCTCATATTTTCATACATTATGAAGGCAAGCTGCGCATCAAGGAATTTCTTGAGATTTGTATACATTTGCTGGAAGACGTGGATGACAGGGCATTTCTGACGGCTATCTCAAAATATGAGGAAATCCTGTCTATCTGTGATAAATGTTTGAAGGAGATTTTTCCCCAAACGCCCGCTACAGTGGAGGAGGCGACTTCCCAGCGGCAAGCCTATATCGGTATACTGCAAAGATGCAAGGGATTGGAGGAGGAGGCGCTGGAAGCGCTGGCGCCTGTTATAACAAAATGGGCGGACAGAATATAGTTTGACGCCCTAATCCAAATTGGTTACATGGGCAGAGAGGAGAAGATATGCGTACTTTACAGGAAGAGGACAGAGAAGAGATCCTTCGTTATGTGGGGAAGGAACCGGAGATGAATCTGTTTTTTATCGGGGACATAGAGACTTTCGGAGTAGAGAGCGAGACAGTCAACATTTATCTCCACGAGGAGAGGGACAGATGGGATTTTCTGATATTGAGATTCCATCAGTATTTCCTTCTGTACAGCCAGTATGAGGATTACAACGCCGGAGAGGCCATCGCGTTCTTTAAGGGGCAGCAGCCGGACTGTATCAGCGGAAAGACTTCGCTGCTGGAGAAGATCGCCCCGGCGTTTCCCCAGTGGACGATCCAGTCCACTTATATGAGCCGCTGCAATCGTGTGGAGAAAGGTTTCGGCGATTCGCAGGATCTGGTGATCCGGCGTCTGGAACAGGAGGATGCGGCGGAGGTCATCGAACTGTTGTACAAGATACAGGAATTCAGCAAGACCTACAAGAACAGCGAGCGGCAGGAGCAGATCCGGCGCATGGAGGAAGAGATGGCCCAGGGCAGCAAGACGGCTGTGGGCGGGTTCTTAAACGGACAGTTGATTGCAACCGCCTCCACCAGCGCGGAGAATAGGGAGAGCGCTATGGTGGTGGGAGTGGCTACCGCCCAGGAATACAGGGGAAAGGGCTATGCCTCCGCCGTGGTTTCGGCTCTGTGCAGAGATTGCTTTGAGCGTGGAAAAAAGTATCTCTGTCTGTTCTATGACAATCCGGTGGCGGGCAGGATATACAACCGGATAGGGTTTCAGGAGCTGGGAGAATACGGAATGCTCCGGTAATTATATAAACCAATTCAGAATATGAATAAATGCGGGATATGTCGTCATATTTAGGGAGATGAGTTTTTGAAGAAGATCGTATTCATTATGGCTGTGATTCTTTTTACGCTGCCATTGATAGCCTGTAAAAAGGAACAGGGGGAACACATGGAGAGATTTTTTTCAATAGAATATCAGCAGGAGGCAGCGATAGATCTGCCTTGTCAGGCGGTATGCAACTCCCAAGGGGCTTGGGTTCTGGCGGCTGTTAAAGATTCGCCGGTCTATTTCTATGACAGGGAAATGCTATCTACGTTTCCGGTTGATTGGAATATGGACGGCGGTGAATATATCGTAACCATGGCGGCGAGGGAGGAAACCTTATATCTTGTTGTCGGGAACGGGAGTAACGTGCAGATTTGCAGAGTGCAAGAGGGAAAACCGGTGGAAAATATAGCGTCTTTTCCATCGGAGGATGTGGATGGCATACGCTCATTTTGGGTAGACGAACAGGAGAATTTTTATTTTAGTCTGGATAATGAAATATATATAACAAACGGGGAGAGTCAGGGCAAGAGAATATCCATAAACGGACGAACTGTATTTTGGGAGGAGGCGGGCAGAGTCAAATGTCTGGAAAGCGTCTCGGAAGGTCTGAACCTAATAGATATAGGTGGCGCGGAACCGGTGAGGGAATGGACTCTGGCAATTCCCTGTATGCACAATTTGCTAATGATAGACCATTCTGATTCGGAAGTCTGGTTGATCGCGGATGAGTCTCTATTTCGTGTAAATACGGTTTCCGGCGAGATATTGTCTGAAACGGATCTGTTGCAGTGCGGGATATCGACGATGGATATTTTGGGCGGAGTCTTTGTGGACAGGGATTCGGAAAAAGAAAAGCTGGTTTTATACGGTAAAAGCGATAATGGAAACCGTCTGGTAGTTTATCAGTTGAGTCCGGTATCGGAGGGGGCGGAATCTCCAAGGCAGGAGGTGGTTTACGGTACGCTGGCCGTCAATAGCGCCATTATGAATCAGATTGTAGAGTTTAATAAACAGAACAGGGATTATTATGTCACAGTGCGGGTTTACGGAAACGGAGATCCTGAGAGCGGCAGGATGCAGATGCAGACGGCTCTGAGTAGTGGCAGCGGGCCGGATATTATCAATACATTTTTCATGGATAACAGCGAGCAGTATGCGAGAAACGGCTATTTTGAGGATCTGACTCCATATCTTCAGGCCGCTATGGAAAATGGGGACAACGGATATGGAGAAATTATGTGGCAGGTTGTGGAGCCCTATAATATAGGGGGAAAAGCGTATATGTTGCTGCCGCATTTTACACTGTCCGGTCTGGTAATTTCCTCTGAGGACACAGAGAGTATGACGGATTGGAATGTGGAGGAGATGTTTGCCCTGATTGAAAAAAATGCGGGGCAAAAAAATATCTTTACGAACGCGGCGGCGGAGAAGGTGTTGCTGTTGGCAGTCAGGGGAATGCAGAGGGACTTTATTGATCAGGACGCAGGAACCTGTAATTTTGAAGGGGAAGAATTTATACAACTGTTGGAGTATTGCAGGCTATATGGCAGAGAGACAGGTCAGGGTGGTACGATGTCCATGGAGGACATGGCCCAGAGGACGCTTTTTCTTGATATGACATTTTCCTCTTATGTGGAGTATCTGCTCACGAAGGCAAGTTATGGGCGGGGCATAGAGATATACGGTTATCCCACTGCGGAAGGTCAGGAGTATATTGTCAATAAATCCATGGACGCGTGCGCACTGAATGCAAAAAGCGATCAGAAAGAGGGCGCATGGATATTTATGAGCACGTTGTTTTCCTCTGCTTATCAGGAGACGGAGGGGCTGGGCTGGCCTACCCGCAAAGATGCCTATGATGCTATGTGGGAAAAAGCCGGGGAGGAGACTTTTAAAATCCAAGGGGACGAGTATCATGTGGAAACAGAAGATAAGGAGCTGTTTGACAGGATTTTGAAAAATGGAGCATTTCAAAGTGGAGCCTTGGATGAAAAGATCATAAATATCATTCAGGAAGAGACCGCCGCCTTTTTTGCCGGAGATAAGAGCTCTCGGGAGACGGCGCATATCATACAGAGCCGGGTACAATTGGTGTTGGATGAATAGAGGAAAGGGGAAAATGAAGGTACTGCAAAAAATACAAGTAGTGATATTGTCATAGAGGACTATTGGACTACAGATGCCTTTGGCGATCAAATGTATGTAATGTTTACATACAGATATTCGGATGGTACCTCTGTTCATCGTACCGGTTTTAGCCATACCTCCAACAACAGGACGTGGAGTGAGAGCCTATCGGATAATTTTTTCAGTGATACCCTTTATTCCACGGCTACACTTACTTGTCAGTATTCGTTTACATGCAGTGCATGGTGCGACATTTACGGACAATCTGGACATTGAATATGTTAGGGGACAATCATTAATTTGAATTATTTATCCAGCCATTTGTATAAGGTGGAGCTGTCGAACTAATTAATTAGTGCGCAGCTCCATTTCTGTGCATAAAATTATTGTCGAATCTCAAAAGAATCCGGCAGTTTGTGTAACATGTAGTTATGCGACTATCTTTTATTTTTCAGAGGGACTGTCTGTAATTTTGGCATATGTTCATTCGTTGGCGGAAATACAGGGATAATGGAATAGACTTTGCGCCGGATATGTGGTACAATGAGTAAAACGCTCCGCGTTTAACTTTACAGTATATATACCACAATAAGGGGGTGATAATATGGCATTAACTACTGAAGATTTAAAGGCCATTGAGTCAATGCTGGAGCCTATAAAGCGTGACATAAAAAGCATTCAATTGACACTTGAAAATGAGACTAACCGCAATATAAAAATTATAGCCGAAGGACATTTGGACTTAAGCCGTAAACTGGACGATGCTTTGAAAGTAGAAAACCAAAAAGAAATGCTATTAATCCGTGTTAATTCTCTGGAAAATGAATTGCGCAGAATTAAAGAACGCATAGAAAACATAGCATAAGCATATCTACATAAGCGTAACATCAATTAAGGTGTGAAGTCTGTTGAATTATCAAGCAGCCTGGCTTGATATCTGAGGCTGTACACCTTTTTCTTTCTGTTTATTGTTCTTTGCAGGGAGAGTATGTATAGCGGGTCAAAAAAGGAGGAGAAAATTATGTATGAATTTAAAGAGGAGTTTTTGACGGGAATCGAGCTGATCGACCGGGAGCACAGGCGGCTCTTTGAGATCGCCAACGAGTTGTATGAACTGAAATGCGAAGAGTTTATCCCCGACAAATATGACAATATCCGTCATATTCTGGAGGAACTGAGGGACTATACCCTTACGCATTTCGCCCATGAGGAGGAGTATATGCGATCCATCGGCTATAAAAAGATGTTCACCCAGGTGAGTCAGCACAACGCGCTGAAGGAGACCATCAGCGGCTGGGATCTGGACGCCATCGACGAGAATCAGGACGAGGCCATTGAGGAGATGCTGCGCCTTGTCACCGAATGGCTGGTAAACCATATATTGAACGAAGATAAGCTGATCGGAAAATAAGGCGGATGATGGGAGAGCGGTATGCTTGGACATAAAAAGCTTTTTGGTATGCTTGTGGCGGCAGCTTTTGCAATGCTCCTGGGGGGATGCGGAGGACCGGAGGATTCAGAGTTTTCGGCGGAGGGGGAGATTGTGGCCGCAGATATCTCCTCGGAGGAAAATTCTGCCGCCCAGGAAACGCCACAGGACAGTAACCTCCCTGTGGCGGTATCTTTGTCGGAGGAGGATGCCGGGGAGGAGTCCGATGCGGAGGGAGACCTGGGCAGCATAGAGCCGGAACTTCCGGCCACAGGGACGCAGCTCTCTGACTTTGTGGCGGAGGGCTGGGAGCTCATGGACAGTGTGGAGCTGGACTTTAATGAGGATGGGATCATTGACTATGTGGGCGTACAGGAGGTACCCTTAGATAAGAATAAGGACGGGTGGCAGAACGATCTCAGCCTGCGCGTTCTGTTTGCCATAGCCAGCGATGGTGAGGGACAGTACCGGCTGGATTTTCAGGACGCCAATCTGATCCGCGCAGGGTCGGAAGGAGGGATGATGGGAGATCCCTACGATGGCATCGAAGGGGAGGGCAGATCCTTTACCACCCATACCTGGGGCGGGAGTTCGGATAAGTGGACGGAATCCTACACTTATACTTACAGGGATGGGACATGGTACCTTACGGCCTCGGAGGACTGTTACGGATATAACTCGAACGTGGATGATTACCGCAGGAACGATTGGGACAGTGGTATCCACATTCGTAAGACCAGAGGGCGCACCGTGAACTGTTGCCGTGGAGAGCGGGTCTTTGACCCCGGGGTATATGAGCTGGAGTATGAGATGCGCCTGGACGAACCCCTCACCCTCTATCAGGCAAGCAGGCGCTGGTGGCTTACACTGGACAGGATCAGGGACCGGGAAGTCAGAGATATTGTGATGGCGGAGGGGATAGACCTTTCGGAGGACAGAATCAAAGAACTGGCAAAAAGTATCTACTACGACTCCGACTGTATGGATGAAAACTATGTGCTTGGCACGCTCTACGATGAGGAGGACGGGAAAAGTTATCTGGCTCTGTACAACTGGCAGGACAAGAGTCTGGCGGTGCTGACGCAGGTGGAGGTGTACGAAGAGGGGTTCAGCACTCCGGGGGTAGGAATTTACAGGGACAAGATCTATTATACAGAGGATATCCTAGAGACAGTACGCTATAATTATATATTCCGCGGAGAAACCAGCATAGAAGAGGAAGACTGGGTGGTCGGTCAGAAACTACTTCGGATGAATCTGGACGGGACGGAGAAGGAAACCATATTTACGTACAGGTATCCCGGTATGGATCAGCCGGTTTTGGAGGAGGAACCTCCATATAGTATAAGTATATATGACGTCTCGATCAGTGGCGGTGAGATTGTGTTTGGGGTATACATCAGCGATGAAGACTGTCCCTATTACCGCATGAATGTGGATGGCAGCGAACAGAGGAAGATAGGACAGGTTTCCCATGAATTCCCCTGGGAGGAGGAAGAATAGAGTTTCTTTTCCACCCGACGTATGCCGCCCGGTCACGGGATATGCGCCGGGCAGAATTCTGCGCAATCTTGTCATGTTATTTCTTAACAGTTCCTTACATGATGCCTACAGGAAAGGAAAGTGCAGTATGCTTTTGCAAAAAAATTTTTTCTATATTCTTGCGGCGGCTGCTTTGGCGGTATTACTGGGAGGATGCGGCGGGCCGGAGATCTCGTCGGAAGGGACAAAAGGAGCCGCCCAAACGGAGAGACTCGATCCGGCAGCGGCGGATATCCGGCCGGAGGGGAGCGTTCCGGCTACAGAGACCTCATCGGGGAGAGACTCTGACGCTCTGGAGATACCGGAGGAAGAGAGCAGTCTGCCCATAGCCGTCTCATTGCCAGGGGACTATATCGAGTATATCGTCTATTCGGAGGGGCGCTACTGTTATCGGGATGATTCTCTCTATGGGTATCTGGCGGAGGACGGCAGCGAGATAACGCCCTGTATATATACCGCGGCGACACCTTTTTCCCAGGGGCTGGCCTGTGTGTGTTTGGATGGGAAATACGGTTACATCGGAAAAGACGGCGAGACGGTGCTGCCCTTTGTCTATGACCAGGCATCCCCTTTTCGGGAGGGCCGGGCGTATTTTTCCCGTGGGGAGGAGTATGGACTGATCGACCGGGAGAGCTGTGAGGAGATGCGGCTGGAGGGATATGAGAGCATCAGCTCTTTCAGGGAAGGGCTGGCGTATTTTTGCCGGGACGGCCTGTACGGATATATGGATCGGGATGGGCAGGAGGTCATTGAACCGGTCTATGACGATGTGGGATATTTTTATGACGGCCTGGCGGTGGTGAGGAAAAACGGCCTCTGCGGGGTAATCGGGAGAGAGGGCGGAGAGATATTGCCCTGCCGGTACGAAACGGTCAATCTGGAGGAGAATTATATCTTTGCCGAGCGGGAGAACTTAAAGTACTGCTTTGACAGAGCGGGCAGGGAGCTGCTTTCCGGAGCATGGTATTATATGTGGGAAGAGGATGGGATGTTCTGGGCCCGCAACCGCAAGAATGAGCGCTACGTTCTGGCGGACAGCGACGGTAAGATCCTTATGGATACCACAGAGTATCGTTATCCACGCTTAATACCCGGAAGAGATCTGCTGGTGGCTCAGGATGCAGACGGCAGATACGGTATATTGGACTATGAGGGGCGGATTATTGTGCCGTTTCAATACAAATATATCTGTAATACGCTCCACGAGGGCGGTTTCCGTTATACGGATGCAAACACAGGGAAAGTGGGATATCTGGACGGAGAGGACTTTTCTATAAGGATCCCAGCCATCTATGATTCTATAGGGGAATTTGTCCAGGGCAGGGCTGTGATCTCCTATAATGAAAAAGACGGTATTTGCGGACTGGATGGAGTGTTGGAGCTGTCCTGTGAATATGACAAGATCAGGCTGTATGACGATGGTTCCATGGCTGTCTGGAGAGGGGAGAATGCGACGCTGACGGACAGACAGGGCAATCTGATCCTCGAGGGTCCGTATGTCGATATTGATAAGTGGGGGAACGGATATCAAACGCGGGAGGAGGTCGATGCGGTCCGGCACCGATACAGCTATTGGGACATGCAGGGGAACTTGATCGTTTCCGATTACGACTATGGATCTAAGTCTGTAGAGGGCGCAAAATACTCCTACATTTTAGACAGAGACATCCTGCTTATAACAGGGCAGGAGTGCGGGCGGGACATTGAAGAGGTATTATTGCGCAACCAGATTACGCCGGAAACGGGGGTTTTTGCGGAATTGTTGAAAAATGGGTCTATGACTGTTCAGGACGCATCCAATGGACATATTACAGAGATAGGAGAATTGGAGCGGTATGAGCATGTCTTTTGTAAACTGTACCGCATGGGGGAAGAGAAGGTGTTGTACTTCCATGCCGCTCCCTGGGAACGGCCAAATTTCCCCGAATCCCATAGCGGTCTGTTCACTGTCAGGAACGGAGAGGTGACACAGCTGCTCGGTGAGTATGAATGCGGCGGCTCTATGAGAGGGGACTATGTTTGCTTTGTGTATGACAGAGAGCAGGAACGCTGGAAACCGGGCGTTAAGGGCAGTCTGGGCGGATTTGGCGGTTTCCTGACCAACATGGAGGTGTATGCGCTGCAAGACGGAGAGGCAGTGCGGGAGGTTTCTTTCAACATTTATAGTCACAGCAGATATGACTATGAGGAAGAGGAACTGCTGGAAAACGCGGGGGTGTTCTATGACGATGAGGACAATCCCTATACGGCGGAGACGATCTTGGAGTGTACGGATAATGTGACGGAATATTTGATTGACGACAAATGGGTGACGGTGGAGGAATACCGCGCCAGGACGGAGCGGTATCGGACATTTCTGCCGCTGGACCTGAGCTGGTAGATTTAAGGGAGATAGAATGCTTACACAAAATGAGTTCAGAAAACATGCGGAGGCGCTTTTAGACTTTTGCCCGTATCCTGCCGTGAGATACAAGGTACTCTTTTCCCTGCTGGATGTCCCCTATCAGGACGGGGAGCTGACGGCGCTGCGGAAGGACTTCCTGAGGAGCGACATCGTGGAGGAGATGTATCAGACCTAGGATATCCACGGGGGATGGGGGAAACTGCGATCCAAGGACTATTCCGCTAAGGCACGGATCCCCACTTCCGGCGTGGGGATCGAGCGCTGCCTGTATATCGGTCTTACCGTGGAGGATCGGGATATCTTGTTCATGGCCAGCGAGTATCTGCAGGAGCTGATTCTCGGCCAGGGCCGGGAGGGCGTGTTTGAGAAGAACGAGCGGGCCAATCCCTGGCAGAAGGCCATCGCCTGCAATCTGCTGGAGGCCATAACGGCGGATCATCCGCTGTGCGACGAAACCTATGAGCAGTGGTTGTATATAGCAAACCGGGCCTACGAGGATGGGGAATACTCCTATGAAAAGGATAAAGAGGCCCAGCACGAGGTATTTCTCACCAGAGAGGACAGGCTGGTGCCCATGCAGAGCGAACTGCTGCTGAAAAGACGCCGGAATATATCGGAGGAGCTGGAGGATGTCATGCTCCGTCATCTGGGAGGACGGGCCAATGAACAGGGGTATTTTTGGGAGAAGACTCCCGGTAAACTGCCGGATACATTTGTCTGTAAGCAGACTAGGCGCTGGTTCCATACCTTCAACTATATCAATCAGTTCCGAGGTTCCGCGCTCTATCTGAGTAACGCCGTAACGTGGCTTCTGGAGAATGCCCGGGAGGACGGACTGTGGGATTATGGGCCCCAGGTCAAAGATCCCTGGGGATATTTCGGGTATTTTTCCTGTAACAGACACTACAGCCACAACCGGGTGGTGGACTGCACCATAGAGGTATTGAGTTTTTTAAAGAAATATATGGAGAATAACCCATAAGGCTACAGCGGCGCGGAGGCGGAGAGCCTGTTTGAGAGATGGGCTGCGTAGCGACTTAATAAGGGAGGGATATCGTATGACATATGGAAGAGAATATCAAAACAACAGGGAAAGCAGGGCACAGCAGGCGGTACGTCACACGGAGGAGATGGAGAAGGTCTATGAGCGGGAGATCCGGGACTCCATAGAGCAGACCAAGATCTATGATGTGGACTTTGTGGGTGGCGGCATGCAGGTTTGCGAGGAGGAGATCATGTTGGAAACGCTGGACAGCGTATCTGCGATCTTGAAAGAGGCACAGAGCTGTAAGAAACCTTTGGCAGTGCTGAATTTTTCGTCCTACAAAAATCCGGGCGGGGGCTTTATCGGAGGCAGCAAAGCCCAGGAGGAATGTCTTTGTCAGGAGTCGTTCTTGTACAATGTGTTGTCGCAGATGACAGAAAAGTTCTATGACTGGAACAACCGCAACACAAACCGAACGCTGTACCGCAACCGAGGCATGTATACGCCTGGGGTGGTCTTTATGAGGGATGGAAAGCAGGCGGTATGCGATGTGATCACCTGCGCCGCCCCCAATTTTTCGGCGGCTCACAGGAACCAGAATGTCTCCCGGGAGGAGAACAGTAAAGCGCTGAGGGACAGGATACGATTTGTTCTGGATATAGCCAGGGAAAACCGGGTGCGCACACTGATCCTGGGAGCCTATGGATGCGGTGTCTTCGGGCAGGATGCCGGGGAGGTGGCGGGGATATTCAAGGAATATCTGGAGAATGGCTATAAGTGTTTTAAGCGGGTGATCTTTGCCATACCGGAGGGAAAAGACGGCAATTATCAGGCGTTTGCGGAGGTTTTTAAATATCCTTCAGGCAGCAGGGACTCAACAACGCTCTGAGAATCCGCAGGCGCTTGCGGCCGGAAACTGTCATGCAAAAACGGTGATTGGGAGAATGGCAACGAAACGGAAGAAACGCAATTTTTTTGATATGAGGAGAAATAAAAATGAGTGATTTAGATACATTAAGCATATTTATCAGCCGGGTACTTCGCCATAGGCCGGAGGATGCAAACATACAGTTGGACGAGCATGGCTGGGCCAATGTGGAGGAGCTTTTGGCGGGGATAAACGCTACCGGGCGGACAATCGACAGGGAGACTCTGGAGGAGATCGTCAGGACGGACAAAAAGCAGAGATATTCTTTTGGCGGGGAGGGAACACTGATCCGCGCCAACCAGGGGCACAGCATTCCCGTGGATGTGGAACTGGCAGAGCAGGAGCCGCCGGAATATCTGTACCACGGTACAGCCGACAGGTTTATGGAGAGCATCCGCCGACAGGGCTTGCTGCCTATGAGCAGGCTCTATGTCCACCTGTCAGGGGATATGGAGACGGCCCGCAAGGTGGGCGGACGGCACGGCCGCCCGGTGGTGCTGAAGGTTCACAGCGGGGATATGTACAGGGATGGGATCCTGTTCTATAGGTCTGAAAACGGAGTGTGGCTTACAAAGAAGGTAGCTGCAAAGTATTTTGAGCAGGTGGAAGAAATCAGGAAAGCGTCCGGTGTGGAGACGGAACAACTCTGAGAGGGCGGAGAATAAGAAAGCGTGGACTCGTGTATGCATGGTAGAAAAAATGTGTTCAGATCGGCAATATTCGTAATAGGGGCGGTCATTGTCACCGGGTGCGGAGATGCCCGCCCTGGGCAGCAGGAGCCGGAGTCCCAGGGATATACCGACATGGATAATACGGATATTTTGGATAGCTCGGCAGAGCTGTCCCTCGACTGTCTGGAGAGCGGGGAGGATCAGCCGCCGGAGGCGTCTTCTGAGCAACAGGAGGGCAGGGAGGATCAGGATCAGGAGCTGGAGTCATCCCCCGACCGGCCGGAGAGCAGCGAGACCCGGCAGTCCGAGCCTGAGCCGGAACATATATACCAGGAACCTATCATGGGTGGTGTGCCTGTGCTGCCCGCCACAGGGCAGACACTCTCCGATTTTGTGGCGGAGGGCTGGAAACTCATAGACAGCGTGGAACTGGACTACAATGAGGACGGCGTGACGGACTATGTGGGTGTGCAGGAGGCATTGAACGGTGAACTGAGTGGCAGAGGGGGGCTCTCCGGGCTGCGGATTCTGTTCGGGGTCGTAAGCGAGGGCGCAGGGCAGTACCGCCTGGATTTTCAGGATGAAAATCTGATTCCCACACTCGAAGAGGGCGGGCCGTTCGGAGATCCCTTTGAGCCGCTGACGGCGGAGGGGACTTCCTTCACGGTCTCGGCCCTTGGAGGCAGCGCATGGAAGTGGTTTTGGACATACACGTTTACATACAGGGACGGAGACTGGTATCTGGCCGAGGCAGGAGAAGACGACTGGTTCATGGGGCCCTGCTGCACATTTAACAGTGTGACGGACGACTGGGAGACAGGTGTCCGCACCCGCTGCATACAGAGTGACGACCGCGGGGATCTGGAGAGACGCATGGAAGAACAGGAGGGGGAGGACGGGGAGATACAGTATGACCTTGTGTATGATATGCGGCTGGATGAGCCGCCTACTCTCCTGCAGGCCGGGAGACGGGGGAGCCTTGCTCTGGACCGGGTGACGGACTGGGAAGTGCGGGAGATCGTATTTGCGGAGGGGACGGATCTTACACTGGACGCGATAGATATTGTCACGCCAAAGGAGGCAGGTTACAGCTATTATTATTGTTATTATGATGAAAACTGTATGTTATATACTTTTTTTAACAGGGAGCAGGAGAATCTGTGGAAATATTATTTGGCCATGTACCGCTGGCAGGATAAATCGTTGACGATAATGATGGAAGGAGACGGATATCCGGATATCAGCGACCCCATACTTTACAGGGATAAGATATATTACAGTGAAACGGTCATGGGGGAGGTATCTTATTATCCGACGGAGGGCCAGGGAGACCCTGTGCGGGAGCAGCGCCGCGTTGGGGTGCGGTTGAAACGCATCGATCTGGACGGTACGGGAGGAGAAACCGTATTTGAATACCTGTGTCCGGGACTGGAGCAACAGCCTTTGCCGGAGGAGCCGCCCTGGATAAGATTGCGGGTACGGGACATCAGCGGCGGCGAGATCGTTGTGCAGGTAGAGACTGACGGCCCTGATCCGGTCTACCGGATGAACGTGGACGGCAGCGATATGCGGCAGATCGGACAGATACCGAAAGAATAATATCACAGCCGGGAATGCGGTACATACAATTCTGGCTGGTTGGGGACGAGATATGTCAGTATAGGGGAGACGGGAGAAAACGGCATGGGAGTGACTGGATCAACGAGAAAAGCAGCTGTAATAGTGACTCTGTTGGTGTTATGCGGATCAGCGCCTACCGGCTGTGGCCTGCCCGGCGGGGAGGAAGAAGGCATCCCGGGGGATGCAAAGACGCAGATACAGGAGGATCTATCCGGCATCGGGGCAGAGCGTGAAACAGGAGATATGGGCGCGAAAGAGGCGGGAGAGTCCGACTTCCGGTCAGGAAACGGAAACTGGGAGGGACACTGCCCCAGAGTCTGCGGCAGAGGGGGATCCCGCGGTGGAAACGCTGGGGCAGTGGATGCCGGACGGGGAACTGTGCAAGGCGGTGGCGGATGCCGCCGGGATAATGGAGGGCGATACCGGAGAAACCCTGCTGCAAAAGCTGGAGCAGTGCTGGAGCCTGACGCTGAACCAGGACGATATACACAGCCTGGAGGGTCTGGGAGAGGCGCTGCCGAATCTGCGGGAGCTGAACATTGCTTATGACCCATGGGATAATTCGCGGATAGAAGACTACAGCCCCATCGGGGAGCTTTCCCACCTGGAGGAGCTGCGCATTGCCTGGCCTGCGGGGGAGGATATGGATCTTTCTTTTCTGGCTGGTATGGGTACGGTTACGGAACTGGATCTCTTTGCCTGCGATCTGGGAGACGCTCTCTTTTTGAAAGACATGCCCCAGCTCAAGCGGCTCTCCCTAGGCTATACTCCGGTGGGAGATCTGGCGGTGCTGGAGGACATGACGGGACTGGTGAAACTGAAGATTTACGGCGACAAAACCCCCAATATGTTAAACGTTGAAACCGTCGGAGGGCTGACGGATCTACAGGAGCTGGAACTACAGGACTGCGGCGTCGTGGACATAAGTTTTCTCAGTGCTCTGACCGGGCTGCGGAGCCTGGATCTGGCCCGCAATTCTGTCTCGGATATATCCTCTCTGGCATATCTGGACAAGCTGGAGCAGCTTGATCTGACTGACAACCGGATCGGCAATATCTCGGCTCTGCAAAATCTGACGCATTTATATCAGGTGAGTCTGTCTGGCAATCAGATCACGGATCTCTGGCCGTTGTCGGACAAGCCGGACCTTTTGTATCTGTCCGTCTCCGGCAATCCCTGTACAGATCCCGGCCCGGTCCTGACAGTACCGTATCTATATTTTGAGAGCAGGAAACCGCCGGAGACGGAGGAGCAGACGGAGACGGTGGCGGACTGGATGGCGCGGTATCGGCCGGATATGGAGGAATACGAATGCTTTGACTTCAAGGAGGCGGATTTAAACGGGGACGGACTGCCGGACGCCGCCTTTGTGGTGAACGGGGATTTTATGGAGGAAGAGGTCTATTCCTACAACAATGAGCGGCGTCTGTTCATTCTGCTCCGGAATCAGGATGGCTCCTTCAGCGAAGTGGAGCATGATATCCGTATGGGCGATTTGATCTCCGGCGGCGGTAGGGGGGATCCCTACCGGGGGATATGGATGGGTAACGGATATGTGCTCGCGAAGTCGGAGTCGGGCAGCGGCGTGGGCACCGTTACAACGAAGATTTACCGGTATAAACAGGGGGGACTGGAACCGGTGTGGACCATAGTGGTGGACGACTGCTGGGACGGCGATACAGTGAGCGTATATAATGAACAGGAGCCGGGAAACTGGATCAGATATGCCATAGCTCTGGATGAATACTGTACGGTCAGGGTGGATCTGGCCAATGGGATATACCCGGCAACTCATAAGGCATTGCCGGAGATGGACAGATATTATGTGCATCGCGATAAACTGCCCACCCGCATGGACGGGACGGCGGCACTGGAATGTTTCAGGGATTCCCGGGAAGGGGAGTGGACGCGGGAAGAGCTGCCCTACGCGTCCTGGCAGAAGGAGAACTATGAACTGCTCAAGGGGGTGGATCTGCCGGATCACTATTATGAGGACGGGGATGCGTACTTTTTCTATTATGACCTGGAGAGCTTTGCCGGGGAGTATTATCATGTGATCCGCTATGTGTGGGGCGGAAAATACCATCAGGACTACAGGGTAAAGGATTCCACAGGTGAAATAGAGGGATAAGGACAGATGGCGAACTAAATAGATTTTGAAACGGCTAAACTATTTACAAATGTAATCCGATATAGGGTATATAGACTACAGCAGAGGGAGGGTCTGCCATGTGAGGACGGATATTAAGACAGGCGCAGCCTTCAGAGGAGTGGAATATGGGAATCGGAATCGGATCGGATTATAACGGCGCTGTCCCCCGTATGACAGAGCGGAAAGTAATCAAAAGAGGCAATTCGGTGACTACGAGAACCGTGCTGCGAAATGCGGACGGAACCTATGCGGGCTCCATATCGGTGACAAAACCCGCGCCGAAAAAGACCAAAAAGCTGAATTATAATTTTAAGGAGATCTCCGCCATGATCCTCCAGACCAAGACCTCCGGCAGCGCCCGGCAGGTGGCCGCTCGGGCCAGGGGTAAGGCGGCCCTGCTCCGCCAGCGGCTGAAGTCCGGTGAGTATGACGACAAGGAGCTGGAGAGCGCCATTATCCATGCGGAGAAGATGGAGCGCATAGCCAGAAAGAGGATGCGCCATCTGCAGGAGGAAGAGATGGCCAAGCGGGGCGGTCCCTGTTTTGGGGAGCTGGAAGAGGAATGTGAGGAGATCCAGCCGGAGCAGGAGGAGGCCCAGCAGGAACAGGAGCTGGAACAGGATCGCAGGAAACAGGAGGCTGAGCTGGAAAAGCGTCAGCAGGAGATTCAGAGGGAAATGCAGCGGATGATGCGGGAGATGGAGCAGGCCCAGCGGGAATTTGAGCAGGAGATGGCGCAGCTTTCGGATATGGACGAACTGGCAGACGCGCTGGGAGGCGGTAACGCCAGAGACATGGACCCCGAGGATCTGACCGAGCTGAAGAAAAAGCACCGTCTGGATGAGCAGCGGGATATCATGGAGGCGGATATGGCCTATCTGAAAGCGCTCTTTTACAAGCTGGCCCAGGAAAAGCAGCAGGGGAGCGGCAGCTCCGGCGTGGGCGCAGGCAGCGGCGACGGAAACGGCGGCGCCTCCTCCTGCGGCGGAGGTTATGACGGCAGCGGCGTGTCTCTGGAGCTTGGCGGCATGGAAATGCCTGTGGAAACAGCCCAGGCTCCAGCGATGCCGGAGGGCGGCAGTGTGGACGCCACCGTTTAGCTACAATTTGATCTGGGACAACACTTCTCTGTTCACATAGAGGGTGTTGTCCTTTCTGGTATCACAGGCCCATTTGACCAGAGTAAGTCTATCCCCCACGATCTCCAGACAGGTGATGCAGCGGGGATGGACGCAGCTTCCGGTATTGAAATAGGGTGTGTCCGCGCTGAGCCTGGGGCGGTGGGTATGCCCGGTGATCAGGATGTGACCGGTCTTTTGGGCGTAGTCGGTCAGACGCTGTTCCACCTGGTCCTGATGAGTATAGTTCTTGGCGGCGCTGGTGGGGTCCAATACTCCGAAATGTTCCAGCGGCTGCCAGAAATACCGCACCAGAAAGCGGGCCAATTTCCAGAAGGTAGAATTCAGCGGGTCCGCCTGATGCCCGTGAGTCAGATACAGACGCTGGTTTTGACCGCACTGCTCCAGGATGAGGCCCTCGTAAAAAGTCAGGCCGGGAAAGAGGGGCTGATGGCATTGGGAATCCGTGCAAAAAAAGGAGCCGCAGACCTGGTCGGAATAACCAGGTCTTTTTTTCTCCATGTCGTGATTGCCGTACAGCAGATACAGGCGTCCCTGCCGGTAAAACAGGGAGAGGAGCCAGAACACGTTGCTGTGGATCTCAATGATCTGGCCCATACGCCTGTTTTCCCACAACTCATCCCCGTCCCCCAGTTCGATATAAGTGAACCCCTGGCTGTAATAGTGTTTCAAAGCCGTAAAATAGAGGTTCTGGTTTTTCAGAAAATTGTCGCCCCAGGTGCCGTTCCCCCTGTGGCAGTCGCTGATGAGGACATAGCGGCTGCACGGGCCCAGAGGGAGCACGGGGGCGCCGCGAAAAGCACGGGTAAGGCGGGAGGAGTAACTCATGCGCGGATAACTCCTTTCAAACGCCGCAGCATACGGCGCAGAATAAAGGGCAGCAGTTCATACAGATAGAGTATCCGATCCAGCGTACATTCAAAAGGCCGGGTGATAAGGCAGTACATCCGGCAGAAAAAGCGGTTGCAAAGCTGTGCCCAGCGAATCCGCAGCTTTCGGAAACAGGAGATGCGCTCGGGGCAGATCGGAGACAGCGGGCAGCCGCAGCTGTAGCGGATATGCACATGCATGCCGTGACAGCAGCAGGAAAATTGCAGAGACTGATTTTCCTGTTTCAGACAGTCAAGGGCCTCCAGAAAGCGGCGCTGCATCTCCTGATCGGGAAATCCGATGACCACTTCCATGGATAACTGCCTGGGGTCGGTAAACATGCCCACCAGAAATGCCGTGAGCCACCAGGTGGTGTGGGACATTTCGGCCAGCTTTTTTTCTCCGTTAAAAAGGGTAAAGGAGACGGGCAGCCTTTCGCTGTCTGAAACCGCCTGAAAATGAGCGTAGCGGTATTCCTCTTCCGTGAGCAGCCTGTCGGCGTGGTAGATCCCCACTTCCGCTCCGGTGCTGATGCCGTACTGTCCTTTCCACAGCTCTATGAGCCAGGTTCGGCCACAGTGATCAAAGTACACAGGCAGCGCGTCAAACACCATGTGAAGATGCAGCGCCGCTTTATCAAAGAGCGCCGTGTAGCCCGCCCCCCGCTGCCAGGCGTCATTGCGTGTGGAGATCAGGTCCTGATCGCAGACATAACAGTACCCGAAGGGCTCCAGAATCGTATTCAGCAGATCGCGCTTTTCGCGGCAGGACATGCAGCAGATCTTTTTACGTGCCCTTCGTCTGCGCCAGATAAATAATCCCGTGCACAGAACCAGAAACAGTAGAAAACCGATGAAAAAATACATAATAGAGAACTTCCTGTCATTTTTCTTACTTTATTGTATGAAAGATGGGAAAACAGTGTGCGGATTGCCCGGATCTTTATCATATAGCTGCCGGAAATTCGGACGGTACACGTTAGCATGGTAAATCAGTAGTGTAAATCAGTCGCCGATTTCTTCTTGTCCCGCAGGCAGAAATATGATAATATACTCTACAGAGCCACAGCCCACGAAGGCGGTGGCTTTATGTTACAGACAGGCAGAGCGGAGGCGGGGATGGCGGCAAAGAAAGTATATGCGGTGCGCAGAGGAAAAGTCACAGGGATCCTGGACAGTTGGGAGGCCTGTAAGGAGGCTGTGGACGGATATCCGGGGGCAGAGTACAAGAGCTTTAAGACCCTGGAGGAGGCCCGAACTTATATGGAGGGAATCCCTTATGCGGCGGAGCCGGGTGAGAGCGATTTATCTGTCGGTGAAAGCGGGATGTCCGGTGAGAATAAGGTGCGGCGGTATGCCGACAAGGAGCGTCCCAGAGGCATGGGGGATCCCACAGGAGGCCTGGTGGCCTATGTGGACGGCAGTTACGAGCATTCTCTCAAAAGATACGCCTTCGGCTGCGTGTTTATCCTGCCGGACGATACCGTATATGTGGAAAACGGCAGCGGGGACAATGCCGACACGGCGCGGCAGCGCAATGTATCGGGGGAGATGCTGGGGGCTATGTTTGCCGTGCGGTGGGCCATTAAGAACGGTTTCCCGCGGATAGAGCTGCGGTATGATTACGAAGGCATAGAAAAATGGGTCACTGGCGCATGGAAGAGCAAGACGGAACTCACCCAGAAGTACGCGGCGGCCATGCGGCACTGGATGGACAGTATACAGATGCATTTTACCAAAGTGGAGGCTCACACCAATGTGTATTACAATGAGTTGGCGGACCGGCTGGCCAAGGACGGGCTGACGGAGAGAGAGGGGATCCCGGATGTATGGCTGATGGAGGAGATGGAGCCCTGGGCGCAATGACAGGATTGCAGAGTCTTACAGTGGTAAGCGCTGGAGAATCTGCGTATAAGGAGGATAGGGCTTGGAGGAAGACAGGATAAGGCTGAATAAGTTTCTGGCGGATCGCGGCGTATGTTCCAGGCGGGAGGCGGACAGACTGATAGAGCAGGGGCGGGTCGAGGTAAACGGACAGACTGCCGCTATGGGATGCAAGGTCACGGAGCGGGACAGTGTGGCGGTGAACGGAAAACAGCTGCAGGGCAGGCCCCCCAAGGTGGTGCTGGCCTTTTACAAGCCCGTGGGCGTCACCTGTACGGAGCAGGACAGACATGCGGAGAAGATCATAAACGACTATGTAAAATATCCCGTGCGGGTCACTTACGCGGGCCGTCTGGACAAGGATTCCGAGGGACTGCTGCTGCTCACCAATGACGGGGACCTGATAGAGGCTGTGATGCGGGGGCTCCACAGGCACGAAAAAGAATATACCGTCAAAGTAAACAGGGAAATAGAACCCCAGTTCCTGGAAAAAATGGCGGCAGGCATATACCTGCGGGAACTGAAACAGACCACCCGGCCCTGTGAGATCAGGCAGACCGGCAAGTACACGTTTCAAATCATATTGACCCAGGGCCTTAACCGGCAGATCCGGCGGATGTGCCAGGCCTGCGGATATGAAGTGCGTCAGTTAAAGCGTGTCCGGGTCATGAATATAGAATTGGAGGATCTGGCGCCGGGAAAGTACCGGGAGGTGCAGGGCCGGGAGCTAGAGCGGCTGTACCGGGACGCGGGGGTGCCTCTTTCGGGTGAGAACGGGCAAAGGGGCTGATCGTTGTTAAGACGGAAAGCATGTGAAAATGAATGACATTTTGATGTCTGAAAAGATGAGGAGCGAATCATGGCAGCAGAAAAGGCAGAACGGATCAAGGAACTGACGGAGCTTTTGAGCAGAGCATCCAAGGCTTATTACGCTCAGGATCAGGAGATCATGAGCAATTACGATTACGACAGGCTCTATGACGAGCTGGAGGGGCTGGAGCGGGAAACAGGGATCATTCTGGCGGGCAGTCCCACACAACATGTGGGGTATGAGGCGGTGGATGAACTTCCCAAGGAGGCTCATGAATCTCCCATGCTTTCCCTGGACAAGACCAAGGAGCGGGAGGAGCTGCGGGCCTGGCTGCAGGGACAGCCTGCAATTCTGAGCTGGAAACTGGACGGACTGACCATCGTTCTGACCTATCGTGACGGAAAACTTGCAAAAGCGGTGACGCGGGGCAACGGGGAGGTGGGCGAGGTCATCACCGGCAACGCCAGAACCTTTATCAATCTGCCACTAAATATAGGGTTTACGGGGGAGCTGGTACTGCGGGGAGAGGCGGTGATCAGCTACTCCGATTTTGAGCGGATCAACAGCCGGATCGAGGATGCGGACGCCAGATACAAGAATCCCCGGAACCTGTGCAGCGGTTCCGTGCGCCAGCTAAACAGCGAGATCACCGCCCAGAGAAACGTGCGGTTCATCGCTTTTAATCTGGTGCGGGCAGAGGGGGTGGATTTTGCCAATTCCCGGGAGGCTCAGTTCGCTTTTCTGGAAAAACAGGGCTTTGAAGTGGTGCAGAGGGTCCTGGTGACGGAGGATACGATCCTGGACGCTGTCGAGGACTATGCCCGCCGGGTGGAGAGCTACGAGATCCCTTCGGACGGCCTGGTGCTGACCTATGAGGATATCGCCTTCGGACAGTCACTGGGGCGCACTGCCAAATTCCCCCGGCATTCCATCGCTTTTAAATGGGCGGATGAGCTGCGGGAGACCACCCTTTTGGAGATCGAGTGGAGCCCCAGCCGGACCGGACTGATCAACCCGGTGGCGATCTTTGAGCCGGTGGAGCTGGAGGGCACTACGGTGAGCCGGGCCTCGGTGCACAACATCAGTATATTGCGGGGCTTAAAGCTGGGGATCGGGGACCGGATCACCGTGTATAAAGCCAATATGATCATCCCCCAGATCGCGGAAAATCTAACGGGGAGTGACACGGTGGAGATTCCAAAGACCTGTCCTGTCTGCGGCGGCAGGACCCAGATCCGCCAGGTGGCGGACGCTCAGAGTCTGTACTGTACCAACGAGGACTGCGCCGCCAAAAAGATCAAGTCCTTCACCCTCTTTGTCAGCAGGGATGCCATGAATATTGATGGGTTGTCTGAGGCGACTTTGGAAAAATTCTTAGGCAGCGGATTCTTACAGGAGTTCGCGGATCTGTACCATCTGGAGCGCTATCACGAACAGATCGTCTCCATGGAGGGATTCGGGGAGAAATCCTACCAAAACCTGCAGGCCAGCATTGAGAGATCCCGGGAGGTCACGCTGCCCCAGGTGATCTATGCACTGGGGATCGCCAATATCGGCGTGGCCAACGCCAAGATGCTGTGCAGGCATTTCGACTATGATCTGGAGCAGATGCTGCAGGCGGACGTGGAGGAGCTCGGGGCCATAGAGGGTGTGGGAGAGGTGATCGCCACCGCCTTTGTGGAGTATATGCGGGATCAGGAGAATGTGCGCAGGATCCGGAATCTGATGAAGGAACTGCGGATTCAGGCGGTACAGGTGTCCGCACAGCAGAATCTGGCGGGTAAGGGATTCTGTATTACGGGTAGCCTTACACACTATGGCAGCCGCAATGAGCTGAAGGATGTGATAGAGCAGCGGGGCGGCAAGGTTACGGGCAGCGTGACCTCCAAGACCGAGTGCCTGATCAATAACGATATCGCCTCCAATTCTTCCAAGAATAAAAAAGCCAAGGAATTGGGGATTCCCATCTTGACAGAAGAGGATTTTATGGCAAAATATCTGTAGGAATGACGAGAGGAGCGTGGGATTATGCCTATTAAGACACAGAGCGATCTCCCTGCAAAGGAGATACTGGAAAACGAGAATATATTTGTGATGGATGAGAACCGGGCCATGCATCAGGACATCCGGCCTTTGGAAGTCATGATATTAAATATCATGCCTGTCAAGCAGGACACGGAGCTGCAGCTGCTGCGGGCGCTGTCCAATACGCCGCTGCAGGTGGATGTGACTTTTTTGAATGTAAAGAGCCATATTTCCGTCAATACCCCGGCCAATCATCTGAATAAGTTTTATACCTCTCTGGACGAGGTGCGGGATAAAAAGTTTGACGGTCTGATCATAACCGGAGCTCCGGTGGAGGATATCACCTTTGAGGAGGTGGACTACTGGGACGAGATCTGTGAGATCATGGACTGGGCGGAAAGCCATGTGACTTCCACTTTACATATCTGCTGGGGGGCACAGGCGGGATTTTACCATTATTACGGGATCAATAAGCGCAAACTCCCCGAAAAACTTTTCGGCGTGTATGCCCATAAGGTGTCCAACCGTAAGATTCCGCTGGTCAGAGGGTTTGACGATATTTTCCTGGCTCCTCACAGCCGCCATACCGAGACACCGGCTCAGGCCATCCATGCCTGCCCGGAGCTGACGGTGCTGGCGGAGAGCGAGGAGGCGGGAGTGTTTCTGGCCATCGCCGAGGGCGGGAAAAAGATCTTTGTCAACGGCCATCCCGAGTATGACCGCTACACGCTGGACAATGAGTATCACCGGGATCTGAATAAGGGCCTGCCCATCCATGTGCCCTACAACTATTATCCGGAGGATGACCCCAGCCAAAAACCGCTGCTGCAGTGGAGATCCCACAGCAACAATCTGTACAGCAACTGGTTGAATTATTATGTGTATCAGGTGACACCCTACAATCTGTAAGCTGTGTGCGGCTCCAGGTTTTATGAGATATTCGCGCATATAGGCGGGAAGTACTCGGGGCAGGAATCTTATCGGGATTGGACCAGCGGATTTTGGCAAAGGGGGATTTCGGCAGACCGAGATCTATCGGAAACTCAGAAAAGGAGAAGGATATGGCAAAAAATCTTTCAGACGAAGTAAAACAGGGACTTCGGGACATTTATTATAATGTGCGCACCGGGCGGGGCAAGGAGGCCTTCGCCCTGCTGGAGCAGGCCTCCCAGGCAGGAGACGGGGATGCCTCCTGTATCCTGGCCAGGTGTTATTGCGGACAACAATATGTGTGGGTAGGCCATGGTTTCCCGGAGGACGATGATCGGGCAATCGAGCTTATGCACAGGTCTGTGGAGCAGGGCAGCGCTCTGGGAGTGTTGGTGGCCATGCGCATGGGAGAGCTGACGCCGGAGCTGGAGAGCAAAATGCCTTTTTCCAGCCTGCAGGAGGCTTTTGAGCAGGTGCTCGCGATGGCGGAGGAGGGAGAGGCTTTTTGCCAGTACACGGTGGCCAATACATATTTCTGGTGGGATTTTGTGCGGATCCAGGGCAGGGATAAGAACTCGTTTACCGGTCAGGCGGAATACATGGTGTATCTGAGGGAAAATATTTCCAAATGTGAGGATTGGTTCTGGAAAGCGTTCAGAGGCGGTATGTATTTTGGCGCCAACAATCTCTATCGTTATTATACCCAGGGGGACGAGGGAATCATTGCCCCTCAGCCGGAAAAGGCCCGGGATATCTGGAAGATAGGCGCGGAGTGCGGGTATCCCATCCATCAGGCCATCTATGCGGACGATCTGGAGAAAGAGGGGAAGAGCGCGGATGCTCTCTATTGGTACAAACAGGCTGCGGAGGGCGGACATCCGGGAGCGTGGAGCGACGTGGGCCGCTACTATTATGAGGGGATTGCCACGGAAAAAGACGAGACATATGCTGTGGACTGCTTTGAGAAGGATATCCCCCGCGGTATCGTCAAAGCCTACGATTTGCTGGGGAGGGCGTATTTCCAGGGGAGAGGCGTCTCCCAGGATTATTCCAAAGCGTACTATTACCTGTATTATGCGTACAACAAGGGCAGCAAAATGGGCCTGTTCCTGTTGGCAAAATGCTTTTTCTACGGCTATGGTACAGGGCAGGATTATAACCTGGCCCGCCAGCTTTTGGAACAGATGAACTGGGAGTATTGGGAGGCAGACTACTTCCGGGGAATGATCTACGCCAACGGACTGGGAGTGCCTAAGGACATCTCCAGAGGCGTGGCATTTTTGCAGAGGGCGGGCGACCATGAGGAAGCAAAAGCGGAACTGGCCCATTATAAAAAGAACTTTTTCGGTAAATGGGTCCGGTGTCAGTAAGCGGTAAAGCACGCTGGCAGCCGGAGCGGCGTAATTTTACATAATGTCAAATGAACTGCCTGAAAACGAACGGGAGAAAAGATTAGCCAGGAGAGTACAGTCATGCGGATTTTTTTGTCACATTCCTCCACAGACGCCGCTATTGCGGAAGAGATCTGTGAGCAGCTAGAAAAAAACGGGATTAAATGTTTTATAGCTCCCAGAGATATACGACCGGGAAAGGAATACGCGGAGGAGATCATCAACGGCATAGATCAGTCGGCGGCGATGGTCCTGCTGATGTCGCAAAGCGCAAACAGCTCCCCCCATGTACTGCGGGAAGTGGAGCACGCGGTCAGCAGCAATACGCCGATCCTGGTATATAAGCTGGAGGAGGTAGCGCTCTCCAGATCCATGGAATATTTTCTGATGACGCATCAGTGGGTCAGCGCAAAGTCCCGGGAGGATTATGCCGATATCCTGGCGTTCGCACAGGGCTTGGCGGAGGAGAAGAACGGAGAGCAGGACAGGGCTGTAGGGCAGGAGAAAGAGGGCAGGGCTGCAGAGGGCAAGAGGGGCCGAAAGGCAGGGATTTTTGCAGCGGTTGCCGCCGTTGCCGCGATTGTGATGATCGCCTGTTTTGCCATGTGGACCCCTGGGGCGCGGGAGAGCGGCGGGGAACCGGTTTCCGTGCAGGCAGGAGATACGGTGCTCTTTGGAAGTTACCTGAATCAGGATATCGAATGGCGCGTGCTGCATGTCTCTGAGGATGAAACTCAGGCGGTTCTGATCGCCGCCCATGTTTTGACTATGAAAGCATATGACGCTGCGGAGAGCGGACGCTACAATTATGACGGGGACAAGGAGTATTGGACGCAGGAGTCCGAGGCGGATACCGACATGGCACTCCAGACGCGGGTGCGGGGCAACAGCGATTGGAGCGATTCCAATCTGCGGGCATGGCTGAACGCCGATACGGAGGTGGTAGCCTATACCGGGCAGCCGCCGGTGGCAACAGCCATGGCGGAGAAGAAGAACGGCTATCAGAATGAGGCGGGTTTCTTGTGCGGCTTTACCCAGGAGGAGCGGGACGCGATCGTGGAGACGGAGTTGGTGACGAACGGAAACGCGCTCTCGGAGTCCGGCAGCGTGACTACTTATGACAAGGTGTGGCTGCTGTCGCTGGAGGAGCTCGCCTGGTTTGACGAGGCGGGCATGAGTAAATTCACCACGCCCACGGATGCGGCGGTGGAGCAGGATCAGAGCTATTGGTACAGCCTGGACCGCGATACCTATGGAGTGGAGTGCTTTAGCTGGTGGCTCCGGGAACCGGTGGCGGAGGCCTCCAGTCTCTGTTATCTCGTGGACAACGGCTATACGGAAAATGTGATCCGGCAGGAGAACGCGGGGCTGGAGGGCTTTGGCGTGCGTCCGGCGCTGACCGTGGATCTGCGCCTGGTCACATTCCGCAGCGGGGAGAACAAAGAGTAGATTAACGGCCAATAAGCATGGCTGGTTTTGTACTAAAAAATGAGTAAAGTGGAGATAAGAAAAAGCGCTATCCGTAGTAGGGCTTTTTCTTTTTGCCACGCAAAGTAGCAGAAAATTTTTAATTGCAACGCACATATGCTTGCGGGGGACAGCATTCCTGTCTATACTTCAAAGCATGACAGGGGAACAATATTTTGCGTTAGAAAGCGGCCGGGCAAGGTTTTGTTCCGTAAAAAAGGAGGACTTACATGGAATTTGCAGAGAAATTAAAATCTATCCGCAAACAGGCGGGTATGTCCCAGGAAAAACTGGCGGAGAAACTCGGCGTGTCGAGACAGGCGGTCACGAAATGGGAAACGGATGCCGGAATCCCGGATATCGGAAATCTCAGGGCGATCTCTGATCTGTTTCATATTTCCATTGACGAACTGCTGGGCAAGGATAAGGAAGAGAGGGTACCGAGCCAGTATTTATATGAAAGTGTCACGGAATATGACATAGATGGGCCGAAACGCTATGATATGAAATTCGGCGGAGCGAAACAGCTTGTGGTTTCGGGATACGACGGTGAGAAAATACGTGTCAGGCTTGGGTCTGACACCCTGCCGACGATTCAAAATGATTTCAAGGTCAAAATCGATGATATTAAAAGGCGAATCGATGTGGACATCAACCGTAAAAACGGCGTGACGGAGGCGGCGGCCAAGGAGAACCTTTCCGTTTTTGTGCAGATTCCTTCGCCCTATGTGGGAAAAATCGAATTGGCGGTAAATGCGGAGACGGTTCAGTTGTGCTCTTTGGAGTGTGAAAGCATTGAACTCGATATAAAAACAAAAAATGTCAGGCTGGAAGATGTGACCGGGACAGTTGAGATAAACTGCAATATGGATATGAATATAAATTGCAATTCCCTGAGCGGTGAAATTGCCATCAATCAGGTATCGGCAACCTCAAAAATCCATATTCCGGAGGGAACTGCGTTTACAGCCGTGACAAAAGGGATCGGAACAAGTATTACTTATGAGAAAAACGGGAAACCGGCGGAAAGGTTTGACACGCCCGACGCTGACAATGTGATCGAATTAAACGGTTTAAAGAGCGAACTTGTTATCTGCTCTTTCATGGAGGAGGGGATGTAATGGAAAAAGAAGTGATAATATCGGCCAGACATTTGAAGAAGGTTTTTGGCGCCGGGGAGAGCGAACAGGTCGTATACTCGGATTTTGATATGGATATCTACAAGGGGGACTTTACTGTGATCATGGGCGCCTCCGGCGCGGGGAAATCCACGCTGATGTATTCTTTGTCCGGTATGGATAAGCCTAATGCGGGAACCATCACTTTTGGCGGGACAGAGATCACGAAACTAAACAGCGACGAGCTTGCGGTGTTCAGAAGAAAAAACTGCGGATTCGTCTTTCAGCAGATCTATCTCATTGAAAAGATGAGCCTGATGGACAATGTGATCACGGCGGGCAGCCTCACCTGCAAAAACAGAGCGGATATTGTGGACCGTGCCAATAAGCTGTTTGACAGGGTGAACATCTCCCAGGCTACGAGGAGAAAGCTGCCGTCCCTTATTTCGGGCGGCGAGGCACAGCGGGCGGGGATTGTCCGGGCGGCGATCAATGCTCCCACGGCGATTTTCGCGGACGAACCCACGGGTGCGCTCAACTCCCACAATTCTGACGCGGTGCTGGACGTATTTTCGATGCTCAATGGCACGGGGCAGAGTATTATCATGGTCACGCACGACAAGAAGTCCGCGCTCCGAGGAAACCGGGTGGTGTATATCAGGGACGGTATGATATGCGGGGACTGTGATCTGGGGGTTTATTCGGCTCAGGATACAAAACGCGCGGAGAAACTCGAAAACTTCCTTGCGGAAATGGGGTGGTAATATGAGAAATCTGATTGTGCACAATCTGAATAAAGCGAGGGGGCAGTTTTTGTCCTTTGGGATTGTTATGATGATCACGGCGATTATATTAAACAGCGCCCTTGTGCTCCTGTTCCAGACCTCCGACGCATATGATTCGCTGTTTGAGGAGCTGAACACCGCCGATTTAAGTGTTGCGGTGCCCGCCGCATATTCCGGCGATGAGCTTGCCGGGGAAATTTTACAGTTGAAGGGCGTTGGTGCGGTAGATACCAATGAAGCGCTTTTTGCGCAGAGTACCCTGCAGGATTTCCAGGATTCGGAATTTACCATGAACACCTATTTTTATCCCGTGGGCGATGAGCGGGAACTGACGCGGCATAACATTTCACAGGAGATAGAAACGTCGGAGGAGATGAGCGCCTATATTCCTCTGTATCTTTCGGAGCTTGGCGGATATAAAGTGGGCGGAGACATCCGCTATGTCATCGACGGCAGGGAATACCGGTTTATCGTGAAGGGGCTTGTGGAGGAAATGCAGTACGGCAACTACGGAACCGGGTTTATCGGTCTGTTTCTTACCGATGAGACCTATGACCGGATAAAGGAGGACGAAGGGTTTACCCCAGTCAGCGAATATTTGATAAAAGCGGAGGGAAACGCCGAATTAACGGAAGTCAGAAACAATGTGGGAACATTTCTGAAAGAGAGGAACATTCCTGTGGTATCTCTCTTGGACTGTCGGACGACCAAGGACAGCAGAACGATGGTATCCAGTACGATCGTGTTATTTTTGGCGGTTTTTGCGGGGCTTGTGCTGCTGGTCAGCATATTCCTGAGCCGTTTCAGAATAAAGAATACCATTGACGAGGAAATGAATGAGATGGGCGTGCTGAAAGGGATTGGCTATACCAGCGGCATGTTGAAACTTTGTCAGGTCATCCCTTATCTGCTTGTGTGCGGCGCGGGGCTTGTCTGCGGGGTGGTGCTGTCTTATGCCCTGATCCCCGTTATGGCTCATGTCCTTGCCGTACAGTCGGGATTTTCCTATACGCCCGTATGGGATGCCTCGGCCGCCCTTATTACCGTGCTGTCCGTACTGATCGCAGTGTTTCTGTTTACCCTGTCGGCGGCGGGAAAGATCAAGAGGCTTGAACCGATCAACGCGATCAGAGGCATAGATCCTCTGAAACCGGCGGGGAGAAATCATTTTCCCCTTGACAGGGCAAAGGGGCCGGTGTGGCTTGGCCTGATCTGCAAACAGGCGGGCGTGTCGGTGAGAAGGAACATTCTTTTGTTTGCCGTTGCCTTTGTGATGATGATCCTGCTGACTTTTACGGGCATTTTATTCTACAATGTCAATATCCGGCCGGATAATTTTCTCACCACATTGTCCGAGGAACTGCCGGATATCCGGGTGCAGACAAGCGAGGACAAATATGACGCCCTGAGGGATATTCTGCAAGAGGAAAACATAAAAGCCGTGAATTATGGAGTTGTCATGACAGAGTATGGGGATGGAAGTATTCCAACGATCGTCTGCGAGGATTATTCCCTTCTTGAAAACCATATTGTTTACAGCGGCAGCCATCCGCAAAAGGAGGGGGAAATAGCGGTCGGCAGCTCATTTGAGGGTGATTACGCCATAGGGGACAGATTCAGTCTGTCGCTGGAGAACCGGCAATGTGAATACGTCATTACGGGATTTATCCAGAGCGTGAACAACAACGGGATCATCGCGGAGGTGACGGATGCGGGATATGGGAGAATATCCGACTCTCCAATGTGTTCCCTCAATCTGTATCTGGGGGATCGGGGCGATGTCGCCACGTTTATAGATAAGTTAGACGATGTGTATGGGGAATATGTCATAAATGTGAGCAACGCCGCAAAAGAAACGGAGAGTATGCAGAAAATGTACGCCTCCCTGATCACGGTGGTCGCCGTCATATTGTTCATACTGGCGATGCTCATTATACTGCTGATACTCTATGTGATCCTCCGCTCTATGATCCTGAGCCTGAAAACGGAATTTGGCATATACAAGTCGATGGGATATACCAGCAATCAGCTCATTGTGCAGACGGTGGGCAGTATCACGCCGTTTATTCTCTTTGGAGCTTTGATCTCCGCGGTATCAGGCATATTGTACCTTCCCGCGATGTTTCAGGGGATCTTCAGCGTGATCGGCGCCATAAAAAACAATTTTGAGATTCCGCTGTATATTCTGCTGGTCATGGCGGTGATACTGACAGCGGGCAGCATGGTGATCGGTGTGATCCTCTGCAAACCGATCAAAAAAATCGCCGCATATTCTCTGATCAAGGAGTAGGTTTATTCCCGCAGGGTATTTGATTGGGGTAAATTTTTAGCCGCAAAATAAACAAATGTTGTTTATTTTGCGGCAATTTATGGTATGATTTATTATATAGATGGCAATATATTTTCCGAGTGAATGCAGGAGGTACAAAAATGTGCACAGCGGCGACTTATCAGACGAAAGATTTTTATTTTGGACGTACTCTGGACTATGATTTTTCCTATGGTGAGGAGGTGGCCATAACTCCCCGCAATTTCCCGTTTCATTTCCGGCATCAGGACAGGATGGACAATCACTACGCGATGATCGGCGTAGCTCACATAGCCGGGAACTGTCCCCTGTATTACGAGGCGGTGAATGAGAAGGGCCTGGGGATGGCGGGGCTGAACTTCGTGGGAAACGCGGTATATGGCAAGGCGCAGCCGGGCAGGGACAACGTGGCAACCTTTGAGTTTATTCCCTGGATACTGGCACAGTGTGCCACTCTTACGGAGGCCAGGGCGCTGCTTGAGAGGATCAGCCTGACGGACACGCCCTTTGACGAGAAACTTCCCCCCGCGCAGCTGCATTGGATGATCGCCGACCGCAGCGGGGCCATCGTGGTGGAATCGGTGCAGGAGGGGCTGCGGGTCTATGAGAATCCGGTGGGCGTGCTGACCAACAATCCGACTTTTGACCGGCAGATGTTTCAACTGAACAATTATATGCATCTGTCGCCGAAGGATCCCCATAACCTCTTTTCCGACAAGCTGGATCTGCGGACTTACAGCCGGGGCATGGGGGCGCTGGGCCTGCCGGGGGATCTGTCTTCACAGTCCCGTTTTGTCCGGGTGGCCTTTGTGAAGATGAATTCTCTGTCCGGCGATTCGGAGGAGGAGAGCGTCAGCCAGTTTTTCCATATCCTGGGATCGGTAGACCAGCAGCGGGGTTGCTGCGAGGTGGGAGAGGGAAAACATGAGATCACGATCTATACCTGCTGCTGCAATGCGGACAAGGGGATCTTTTATTACACCACTTACGACAACCATCAGATCACGGCGGTGGACATGAGGCTGGAAGATCTGGACGCCGGGGCGTTGATCACCTATCCTCTGATCCGGGAGGAGCAGATCCGGATGCAGAACCTGCGGTAGAGGGAAATCGACTCCCTATCCTTTGACCGGGAAAGGCGTATCTGTTATGCTGGGTAATAGAAGGAGGACGGTGAACCGTCTGAAAAAGGGAAGGGAGACAAAGGAATATGGAATACCACAGGATTTTTATGGGAAAGAGGATCTATTCACTGAGGATGGCGAAAGGGTTGACCCAGGAACAGCTGGCGGCTGTGTTGTGCGTGAGTCCCGGAGCGGTGTCCAAGTGGGAGAGGAATCTGGCGGTCCCCGGCCTGGAACTGCTGTGGATGCTGGCGGATTATTTTGAGTGTACGATGGACGAACTGGTGGGGCGCAGACAGGAGCAGCTTAAGCGGGTGGGAATGTATGACGAAGAAAAACTCCGTCTGATCGCCATAGCGGGCGACTTGCTGCGGTGCAGCCAGGTCAGCAGACGGCAGGGACTTCTCGCCCTGGAGCAGGAGACGGCAGGTTTTCAGGGGGAAAGCGAGTTTTTACCCTTTGCCATAAAGTATATCCTGCAGGGATTTATGAAACAGATGGAAGTGGGCAGGATCATGGAGCTGCTGCGCAACTATCAGAAGACCCTGCCCTGCGAACAGAGGGAGGGGCCGATGGTGGTGGCGGCTCTGGAGGCCATCGTATCCGGAGAGTCCGAGGAATGGATAAGAGAGATCCTTGCATCCTATATCGGCATGGATTATTGGGAGAAGACGGTGGGCGATATGACAAGGCAGCGGGCGAGAGAAGAGATCCTAGAGAAGTATCGGGACAAGAAACCATATTCCGAAAACACGAATCTGTTGGAGCCGCTGGCACAGTTGGGGGATTTTGAGATACAGACCATATTGCGCAATCTGGAAAACAGCGAATTCGCGGCGGCCATGCGGGGCGTATCCGGAGCGGTGGCGGTGCGTTTTCTCTCCAATCTCGCGGACCGGGTGCTGGCCTTTATCGGGGAGGACATAGACAACTGGCAGGGGACGGAGGAGGAGATACTGACGGCCCAGAGGAAGATCCTGGAGACTTGGGAGCGCTGCCAGGGGGAACATAAGGGGACGGTACATGAGAGGTAGCTGGCTGGAAAAACTGACAAAGAGCCTGAAGATCGCGCTGGCTGCCGTGCTGGCCATGGCGCTGGCGCAGGCTCTGGGGCTTGAAAACGCTGTTACGGCAGGAATCATCACGATCCTCAGCATCCAGGGCACCAAGCTGGAGACGCTGAAAACGGCGGGAAAAAGGGCGCTGGCGTTTTTGTGCGCGCTGCTGTTGGCGGGAGCCTGTTATGGACTGCTGGGTTATACGGTGTGGGCTTTTGGGGTATACCTGTTTCTGTTCGTATTGCTCTGTCTGGCCATGAGATGGCAGGAGGCCATCGCCATGGACTCCGTGCTGGTAAGCCACTTTTTGGTGAAAGGCTGCTTTTGGCCCCTGCTTGGCAATGAGGCGCTGCTGTTTATCGTGGGTACGGGATTCGGAATCCTGGTCAATCTCCATCTGCGCAGCCGCAGGGAGCAGTTTACCCGGCTCTCCGACCGGGTGGACGGACTGATCAAGGAGATATTGGGGGAAATGGCCCGGCGGCTTAATGGGGAGTATGGATCTGACGGTGAGGAAAATGCTCCCACGGCGATGCCGCAGGGAGTGCCGGGTCAGCCTCAGAAGCGGGAGCTGAGACAGGGCCAGGGACAGGAGCCGATTCAGCCCCGGGAGCAGGAACCCTGGCAGGCGCAGGAGCAGGAATTGCTGCAGGCGCTGCGCCAGGCGGAGGACTGTGCGGTGGCAAATTATGGCAACACTCCTTTCTCAAGAGATACCTACGAGCTGGACTATGTGCGGATGCGTCAGCGGCAGGCGGTGATCCTGCAGGCAGTCCATGAAAATATCCGGGGGCTGTCCTATCTGCCCTGTCAGGCGCGGCAGGTGGCGCAGCTCCTTGAGAGGGTCCGGCAGGAGTACCACCGCTACAACAATGTGGAGGGGCTGCTCGCCCAGATGGAGGAGCTGTTCGGGGATATGCAGACCCAGCCATTGCCTCAAAGCCGGGAGGAATTTGAGGCCCGGGCGGTGCTTTATTATGTGCTCAGGCAGATGGAAGAACTGCTTAAGATCAAAAGGCAGTTTATATGGGAATGTCAGACTCGGCAGTGAGGCAATGCGGTAGTTGATCTGTCAACTGCGGATATGCGTAATAAGGTTAGTTTGGAAGGGTGCCATATCACTGGTGAAAACGGAGTTTGACTTGGTCAAACTCCAGATATGCAAGGAAGAGGTAAGGATGAAACAGAACTACAGATTTATGATCATGTACGACGGCAGCAGGTATTACGGCTGGCAGAGGCAGCCGGACCACGATACGGTGCAGGGCAAGCTGGAGGCGGTGCTGGAGCGGATGTGCGGCGAGCCAGTGGAGATCATCGGCGCGGGGCGCACGGACGCCGGCGTCCATGCCCGGAATATGGTGGCGAATGCGGTGTTGAATGTGGATTTTACCCCGGAGGAGATAAGAGATTATCTGAACCGCTATCTGCCAGAGGATATCGCGGTCAGGGAAGTGAAGGCGGCGGGCCCCAGGTTCCATGCCAGGTACAATGCTCTGGGAAAAACCTATCGCTACACTTGTTTTGACGGCCCGGTCAAGCCTGTCTTTGACCGCAAATATGTGTATGTGCTGGAGGAGACGCCGGACATGGACGCCATGCGAGAGGCGGCGGAGATCCTCAGGGGAGAGCATGACTTTCGCAACTTCTGTGTGAATCCCCGGATGAAAAAATCCACCGTGCGGCTGGTGGATCGGATCGATATAGAGCGGGAGGGAGACTATATCCGTTTTACGTTCCACGGCACGGGCTTTTTGCAGAATATGGTGCGGATCATGGTGGGAACGCTGCTGGAAGTGGGCTGGGGACATATGAGCGCGGCCCAGGTGGAGCAGACTCTGGAGTCCCAGGAGCGCCAAAAGGCGGGCCCCACGGCCCCGGCCCAGGGACTGTGCCTGATGCAGGTGGACTATGACTGAGGAAATATTGTCGGCAGGAGAGCAGATTTAATAAAAAGGGAAACCCTTTGGCAGGTACATAGCGGGCAGAACAGCGGTCGAAGTATCCGGGCAGAGCCTGATACACAGAAAAGGAGGATGGGATGCTGCAGGATTTCACGAAAGAATATCAGAGCAAGCTGCGCACGCCCCAGGAGGCGGCGGCAGTGGTAAAGAGCGGAGATTGGGTGGATTATACCAGCTGTCTGGGAAAACCGGTGCTGCTGGATCAGGCTCTGGCGGCTCGCAGGGACGAATTGCGGGACGTGAAGATCCGGGGCAACCTGATCGACGGCCCCATCCATGTGGCGGAGTGCGACGAGAGCCAGGAGCATTTCACCTATCACAGCTGGCACTGTTCCTCCTATGAGCGGAAACTCTGCGACCGGGGACTGTGCTATTACATCCCCATGGTGTTCCACAACAATGCGGCCTACTATGAGTTTTTCCTGGACGTGAATGTGGTCATGGTCAGCGTATCTCCCATGGATAAGCATGGGTACTTCAACTTTTCA
>CAZGVI010000039.1:0-39598 GCA_964529395.1 uncultured Acetatifactor sp. | reverse complement strand
CGGTGCTCATAAAGAAAAACAGGAAAAATGCCAACGAGTACTTGACACAAACAAAGCAACAATAGGATTTGCTTATTTTCGCTTTCTCTGGTAAGATAACATATAATTTACGCCGCCGCTACGGCGAGATCAGGAGACAGAAAGGATCTGGAATATATGGCAGTCAGACAAAAGGATTTACAGGAAATCCTTTCTCTTCACAGACAGCGCTACCCGCTGATGGAGCCTGTTGATTATGGAAAACTTATATATCAGAATGAATTTGGCCCGGAGCATATGATCGACAGCCCCGAATCGGCGAAAGAATGGATCGTCAGAGAATGGACAGAGAGCGGCCGCGCGGAGGGAACCTGCATGAAGGAACCTCCCATTGAAGACATCGGCAACCGCCTCTACCGTTTTCACCTGACCGGCGGCTATGATATCCGGACAGCCGCGCCGCTGCTGGCCCGGCTTTTTTACCGCACCGCCCGGGAGCACCGGGGCACAAGGGCCGGACTCACAAGGAAACTTGGCCTGCTCCAGGGACTGGGCGATCCCCGCATGGAGTCCTGGCTGGCAGAGTATATTCGGGCGGGCCGCCCTGCCCTGCGACACAGTGAGACTTTTCGGCAGGCATACGCCCCCCACTACCGGCTCCTGGGGGATGAATACGCCATCTATTTTCCCGTTATCTATCAGGTGGAAAAATGTCTGGCACAATCGGATTATGCCGTTATCGCCATAGACGGACCCTGCGGCAGCGGCAAATCCAGCCTGGCCGCCCTGCTCTCAGATCTGTTCCCCAGCCGTGTTCTCCATATGGACGACTATTACCTGCCCCTGGAGCAGCGCGCCCCCGGCTGGGAGCATACGCCCTGCGGCAATATGGATCTGGAACGTTTTCGGCGGCAGGCCCTGCTGCCCGCCGCCGATCATATGCCCATAAACTGTCAACCCTACAGTTGCCAGAAGGGACAGTTTCTGCCTTCCGAAACGCTCCCTACAGCGCCGCTGACCATCGTGGAGGGGAGCTACAGCCATCATCCGCTGCTGGCGCCCCACTACGACCTGAAAATATTCCTGCGCTGCGATCCCCAGGCGCAGCTCTCCCGGCTGGGGCGCAGGGAAAGCACCCGTCTGGACGCCTATCTCCAGCGCTGGATCCCGTTGGAGCAGGCCTACTACCGGGCCTTCGATATACCCGCCCGGTGCGACCTGACCTTTGACAATACGGAATATTTTACATGAAACATCCCCTACAGCATCATCTTCCCCTCGATGCCCTCAAAGCATACGCTCCTGCGGCCGCCGCTTTTGAGCAGTACCTCCACCGGGCCATAGCCGCCGCAGCCCTCGGGGTCAGCGTATTCGATCCGCGCGATGGGAAACAGTTCCTCCCCGGTAAAATCCTCCAGGCTCTCTTTGGTGATGACCTGAGAGATCAGTATATACGGTTCGTTGCCGTAGAGTCTGCCCCTGGAAGTCTCCGCCCAGGCGACCAGAGAGCGCTCCGAGTCCGGGTTGGTGCCAGTGCTGCGCTTGATCTTAAGGCACTCCCAGCCGTCATAGACCGTCATGGCCAGTTGTTTCTCCCGCCCGGTGCTGTCATGCCCTTTCATGATCACGGCGCGGGCTGTCCGGCTGCCCAAGGGCACCGTCCCCGCTCCCGCCATCACTTCATATCCGCACTCCCGCTCCGCAATCTCCGTCCCGTTATCCGGAAATCCATAGGCCCCCAGCGTCAACCGGATCGGCGTGCGGTGCAGCCGCAGCTTATCCACCCGCAGGATCCCGCAGGGCACGGCAAAGTCCGCCAGATTTATGGCCTGTATCCAATGGCACTCGTTCTCCAGGTTATAGTCAAAAAACTGCCGCCGGTACAGCACCCCGTCCCGGCGCCCGCACCAGAACGTCACGTTGGCCCGGCTAAACGCCCCGCTCTCCCCGTCCTGCAGCACATACTGCTGACTCTCCAGGCCCTGCTCCGGGGCGGACTCCCAGGGGTATTTGGTGTTGTAACAGAGTTTGGAATAGTTCCACATGCCATGGATATCTCCCCTGTTTTTCACCACCTTGCCGCTGCGCAGTATAGTCTCCCCGCTCTTCTCATGGTTGGAAAAGCACAGCGCCGGGCCGTCCAGGCAAGTCTCCCTGACCTGACCGGGAGCAAGCTCCTCCCATGTGCCGTTATGTTCCCTCGCTGTCCAGAAGGGATGCTCCGGCGGCAGGTGCAGGCACAGAAACGCCTTGCCCAGCCAGAACGGGGATTCCGCGCAGGAATACCCCTGTACCAGCGGCGAGAACTGCCCGTAAAATCCCAGCGTGGGAATCCCGTCCCGCAGAAAATCCTCCCTGGATAAGAATTGCAGCAGGGAACCCGAGGCGATCCTTCTGGCCTTGCCCGGGTCCGCCTTGCCCCCCGGCAGCAGCAGGTTGCCGTCAAAAGCGCTGACCGCCGCAAAACGGTACACATTGCTGCGCCCCCACATATTAGTCCAGCCGTCCCTGTCAAAAAAGTCCCCGTAAGTCTCCATCAGCTTATTGGAATGCTCCTCGAACCGGGCCGCCGCGTAAGGCATATTCTCATAGCCGTACCACAGATTCCACAGGGGAGCGTACATATTAAAAGCCCAGCAGGAATAGTAGTCAAAAGAATGCCCGTCCCGATACCAGCCGTCCCCCACATAATAGTTTAAGATCGCCTGGGTGTGCTCCCGCATGACCGCCTCGTCTATGGCGTACCCTTCCATATGCAGAAAAGCCATGTCCAGCATATTGAACAGCCGCCAGTTCTGGGGCACGGTGGCATGATGGGCATAACTGCTCAAAAAGGCGGCTATGGCGTCTTTTTCCTCCCTGGTATAGGTATTCCATATCTGCTCCCGGCTGATCCACAGACAGATCACCAGGGCGCAGGTCTCCACGGTCTGCTGGTAGCATCTGTAATCGTCCGCCTGATTGAGAGCCTGCAACTCCTCGTATGTACCCACGTAGCTCTCGTCCTCTCCGGCCGCATTGTACAGAGGACAGAGCCGCGTGCAGGAGCGCAGCACCTGGTATTTATAGTACCCCGCCAGAGAATACCCTCCCAGGGATACCTCCGGCCTGTTGGCGATCAGCGGCGCCGCGATGAAAAAGGACCGGGTCAGCCCCTCGAAGATCTCCGCCGACCGCTGGCTGCGCTGCGCCTGGGGCGGGTCCTGTAGATGAGGATAAGTGATATCCGTCTCCTGCCGGGGCACCACCACCGGGTCCTCAAAATGACGGATGTGCCGGAAAATACCTTCCAGCATATACTCCGCCGCCTCCAGCCAGCTATCCCTGGTCAGTCCCGTGTAGGGACTTTTCTCATAATCCAAAGTCTTCGGTTCCCACTTCATAATATGCTCCTTATATTTGCCCGCATGGCCTGACAGCCCATGCGGGGCTTTCCGTATTATTACGCCCCATTTCAGCCTCCGCGGCCAATCCGGGTCTGTACATTAACTATGATACAGCCCCTTCCTTTTGTCAATGTAATATATATCTATTTCATATATATTTTCAACCTGTTCTTGTCCTTCCCATTCACTGATGCTATAATATTCCCATAGGGCAGACCGAGGAGGCAGATCATGAGAAAGATCCTGATGATAACCAGCACTTGGAACATTATATACATAGACAGCCTGATCCAGGGAATCTTGAAACGTATCAGGGACACGGATATTTACCTGCACATATTCAACGCATACCATGTGGTGGATCACTCGGTGTACGGACAGATGGAGCAGAGTATTTTTCAGCTGCCGGATCCAAGGGAATACGACGGTATATTAGTGGCTATCAACAGTGTGGGAGACACGCCCTATATAGACCGCACCATCGCCTCCTATCTGCGTCACGGACGCAAGATCCTCAGCATCGACCAGCAGTTTATGGAACAGCCCTGTATAGGCATCGACAACTACAGCATGTTTTATCAGATAACCAAACATATGATAGAGGATCACGGCTGCAAAGCCCTGAATTATCTGGGTGGCCCGGAATTCAATGAGGAAAACCAGAAACGCTGCGCCGGTTTCCGCGACTGCCTGACCGACCATGGGATCGCTCCCGATCCGGAGCGCATAATGCATGGGAGTTTCCTTCACGCGGACGGGGAGAATGCTTATCTGCACTGGAAAGAGAAGGGGCTGCATCTGCCGGACGCCGTACTGTGCGCCAACGACAACATGGCGCTGGGTTACTGCGTGGCTGCCCAGCGGGACGGATACTATGCCCCCCGGGACTTTCGTATCAGCGGTTTCGACAATTCGGAGGAGGGCCAGATCTACTCCCCTTCCATCACAAGCGTCAACCGGGGCTGGATCCAGCTTGGATATGAGAGCGTTTGCCGTCTGCTGGATATGATAGAAGGCCATTCCGAGGAAAAAATATATTACTCGGAAGGATACTGTGTTTTTAATGAAAGCTGCGGCTGCGGTCAGAAAGACCATGACAACGGACGCATACTGCAATACATGTATCAGGAAAAAAAGACCACCGAACACCATAACGAGCTGCATCTTCACACCCAGCAACTGCTCTGCAGTTCAAGCATCGGCCCCCTGCTGCCCGACGCGCTGAATCAATGCTGCCAGATGCTGGATCTGGACGCTCTGGCCGTATATCTGCAGTCCGAGCCGGGTTCTGCCCCTGATTCCCAGGACGCCGCTGCCCAGCTCTACACCAACTGCGGGCCGGACAGCGTCACTTCTCTTGTACCGGACTCCTGGAGCACCCATGAGGACTATCAGGTTCTCCTGTTTTCTCCCTTACATTTCCAGTCAGAAAATCTGGGCTATTGTGTAGTGCCCTATAACGAGAACTTACTTAAATACGATAAACACAGAAAATTCGTGGATAATCTCTCCACGGCCATGTCCCTGATATGGCAGCAGAAAAAGCTACAGCAGATGAATCTGCAATTGCAGCAACTATATGTCCGGGATCAGCTCACCGGTCTTTACAACCGTTTCGGCTACGAAGATCTGGCACAGAATTATTTCCGTCAGCAGCAGGGACGCATCTATATGATCTTTATGGATGTGGATAAATTAAAGACCTTTAACGATCAGTACGGGCATGCCATGGGGGATATGGCCATCAAGGGCGTGGCAGAGGCCATGGACGCCGTACTGACCCAGGCTCCTATCAAGGTGCGCATGGGGGGCGATGAATTTCTGGCCGTGGGTCCCTATACGGACGAGGCCGCCCTCCTGTCCCTGGAGGCAAGAATGCAGCTATGGCTTGCCCGGTACAGCGAGATCCACCGGATGCCTTTTCCTCTGACAGCCAGCATGGGCCATGTCTGGAGCGAGGACATGGAAAACAGTCTGGAACAGTTGGTGCAGGAGGCGGACCATCGCATGTACGAGATCAAGAAGGCGCGAACAAGATAAATCCTACACCCTGTAATTCTCCGCCTGGGACTGAAACAGCTTGTAGTACAGGCTGTCCGTCTTGCGCATCAGATTGTCATGGGTGTCAAAGTCCGCCACCCTGCCGCCGTCCAGGATCAATATCCGGTCGCAGAACACGGAGGAAGACATGCGGTGACTGATATAGATGGCCGTCTTATCCTCCACCAGACTGTTGAACTTCTCATAGATCTCCGCCTCGGCTATGGGATCCAGAGCGCTGGCAGGCTCATCCAGGATCACCATGGACGCCTCCTTATACAAAGCCCTGGCAATAGCGATCTTCTGATCCTGTCCCCCGGACATCTCTATGCCCTGCTCGTCATACTCCTTGCCAAATCGGCTGTAGATGCCCTCCGGCAGTTCGTCTATCTTATTCCGCAGCCCCACCTGGTCGATCAGACGGTTTATCTCCTGCTCGTCTCCCTGCTCCACACAGGAAATGTTCTCGGCGATGGAAAAGTTAAACAGCCGATAATCCTGAAACACGGCGGAAATGGCTTTCATATAGGAGAGATAGTCGTATGTGTAAATATCCTTTCCGTTGACCCGTATCTCCCCGCTGTCCGCCCGGTACATCCGGCAGATCAGTTTCACCAGCGTAGACTTTCCCGCGCCGTTCAGACCCACAATGGATATCTTCTGCCCTCTGTGTATCTGAAAAGACACATCCTGTAGCACCGGTTTTTCCGCCTTGGGATATGTGAAGGTCACATGGGAAAACTCCAGCGTTTCCACCGGGCCTTCCAATCTCTCTCCTCCCTTTGCCGCCGTCTCCTCCGCAAGACTCATAAATTCCATATAGGGCTCCAGAAAGGACATGGTCTCCAACATAGCGATCACATCCTGTCCCAGGGATACCACCGTTGCTGTGAACTGGGATGCCGCGGACACATACATGGTCAGATCCCCCAGCGAGAGCCGTCGGCCAAAGCTGTCCGATAAAGTACGCAGCCCCACATAGGCATAACAGAACACCGCCAGAAAGTCGTTGAGTACACTGATCGCCCCTTTCGTCCTGCCGCTCTGCTCATTCATTTTATCAAAGAGGTCGCAGGTGTCCCGGGTGAACTGCGCCGCGCGCTCCGTGATCATGTCTCCCATATCGTAGAGACGAATATCCTTCTGGTACTGTTTTTCCGTCTGCAAACCCAGGTAATACCCAAATTTGCGGTTGATCGGGACGAGTTCCTGCGACACCCACACGCCATATTTTGACAGTTTACGGGCCAGCAGCAGCATAACACCGATACTCAGAAACAGCACCGCCAGCAGCACCGGCCCCAGAGTCACCAGGATCACCGCCAGACCCGCCAGAGTCAAAGCGCCGGAAAACACATCGGAAATGCACAGGATCAGCCGGGCGATAGCGTCCTGATTGCTGATGGCAAACGCCGCCCGCTCCTTCAGATCCAGATAGTGCGGGTCCTCTAGGCAGGCATATTCCAGATTCATGATCTTCTCTGCCATCTGCCGCCTCATGGCCTGCCGCACATAGATCCTCTTTACCTCCAGAAAACGCTCCAGCAGCTTTTCCAGCCAGGCCATGCCCACATTGTTCAGCACGATCAGGCCGCCCAGCAGACAGAGTGTCCCGATCTCCCTGTCCCCCGTCAACTCCTCCACCAGAAACTTAGGCAATATCACATTAAGCCACAGCTTGCCAGCAGCCGCCAGGGCCTGCAACGCCAGCAGCAGAATATAAGCCGGTGATTCCTTCCAGGCAAGAGCGCAAAAATACCGTAACTTTTTCATAATACACCCTCCTCTCCACCGGGAACCTGCTGATAATATTTTCCCTGTATCGTAAACATTCTGTAGTACTCTCCCTCCATGGCCATCAATTCCTCATGGCTGCCATACTCCTTCAGGCCGTCCCTGTCAAAAAGGGCGATCTTGTCACAGAACCTGGTGCTGGCCAGGCGGTGGGAAATGTACACCGCCGTCTTACCCCGCACCATATCGGAGAAATTCTCATAGATTTCCGCCTCCGCCAAAGCGTCCAACGAGGCCGTGGGCTCATCCATGATGACCATGGGCGCGTCCTTGTACAGTCCTCTGGCTATGGACAGTTTCTGCCGCTGGCCCCCGGAGAAGTCCGTGCCCTTCTCGTCTATGATTTTGAGCATCATCTGATCCAGCCCTCCCGGCGTCTCCTGTACTTTCTGCCACAGCCCCGCTTTTTCCAGAGCCTCCCGCACCCGGATATCGTCCGCCTCCCCGCCTCCGGTCACATTCTCCCGGATGGAGAAAGCCAGAATATTCACATCCTGAAACACGGCGGAATATAACCGATACAGATCCTTTTTGCGAAACCTCTCTATGTCGATACCGTTGATGTAGATGTGCCCCGCCGTGGGAGAAAACAGCCCGGTCATCAGTTTCACCAGCGTGGATTTTCCCGCGCCGTTGACCCCCACGATTGCCAGTCTTTCCCCCTTATGTATGGTGAGATTCAGGTTCTTATAAATATAGGTATCGCTGCCCGGATAGCGAAAATCCACATGGTCGAAGACGATCTCCAACGCGCCGTCTATATGAATTTCCTCCTTGCCTTCGTCCTCCAGCCTCTCATCCACCAGCCGAAAGTATTCCCCCACATACTGGCATTGATTTTGTATAAAAGTAACATCCTTGCCAAACGTAAGCATAGAGGCCATCAGCGTATTAATTAACGCCACATACATGGTAAAGGAGCTGACGGGCATACCGTTCACCGCCTGATAGAGCAGGATGCCGTACAGCAGCACGTTGGTGAGCAGCAGAGTGCCTATCCCCGCCAGTCCCACCAGATACTGATGGCAGGCCATACGGGCCGCAAGCGCCCTCAGATTCTCGATCTCCGCCTGATAATTCGCCAGGATGCGGTCCCGAAAATTGTAAATACGGATATCCTTGCCAAAAGAGAAATCGTGGGTGGTATTGCAGTAATAATTGATCCGCCGATAGTCCCTGGCCTCCTCCTCCTTGTGCGCGTAACGGTATTTGTGATCCTGCCTGGAGACCCACATGGTCACGGCCACATGAACCAGCAGGGCCAACAGGAGCACCGGGTTTAAGCCCGCCGCCAGCACCGTCATGCCCGCCAGGGATACCAGCGCAGCCGGCAGCTCGCAGATCTTGTTGGATACTCCCTCGATCCCCTCCGTATTATTGTTGCCCGCGTTCATGGCTTTCTCATTTTTTTCCCAAAAAGCCGCGTCCTCCACATAGCGGTAGTCCATGCCGGTCAGTTTATCTCCCATTTCCACCAGATAGAAGATGCGCCTGCGCATGTTTTTCGACCAGATCACACTCCCCACCCGCCTGGCCGTATAGCCCAGCAGGGCCGCCGCCAGGAAATAAAGCCCCAGAGCCGGAAGCAGCCGTCTCATGGCATCCTCCCCGTACCGCTCCAATATGCCGATGGCCAGCTTGGGCAGCAGCACCGCCAAAAAGGGATACAGACCCTGGCAGACGGTATAGACGGCCACCCGCCCCAACTGTCCTCTGTCCGCTTGAACCATCTCTCTGACCAGACGCCTGACCACCGGCCAGGCTTTATACTTTTGTTCCTCTTGTTTTGGTTTGCTCTGTCCTTCCATATTCTCCTCTTTTCCGCGTCTCCTGATCCGTTTTCCGCTTTTCACAGGGTTTAGTATATCACAAGCTATTATCCATTGCAATATACTATATGAAATATTATTGCTGTTTTTTTCATACAAACTTCCTATAAAAGTTATGATAGGCAAAACGCAAAAAAGGTGCTATAATGTTCTATAATTAATAAATGAGGGTTCTTTTGCCCGGACGGGAGGCAGCGTGGATCGCATAGTATGGCATGACAAATATAATATAGGCGTGGATTTTATTGACAAGGAACACAAAGTACTGTTTTCAACCATGAACAAACTGCTCCGGATCAGTGAAAATGAGGAAAAGAGCGAGTGGGTATGCCAGGAGGGCGCCAAATATCTGAAAAACCATACTCTGGAGCATTTTGAGCATGAGGAAGAATACATGCGCTCCATCAATTACAGCGAGTATGATATCCATAAACGCCTGCACGATGATTTCCGCAATGTCACTCTTCCCGCGCTGGAAAGAGAGATGGAAGAGTCCCGGTACTCTGTGGAATCCATACGGCATTTTCTCGGAGTCTGTATCGGCTGGGTGGTGGCGCACACGCAGACTGAGGATCAGGCGATCGTTGGAAAGCGTAAGAGTAAGTGGACGGATATTCCCCATGAAAAGGAAAAAGAGGCCCTGGAGCAGTCTGTCATTCAGCTGATCGACGATATTTTTCATCTCCGGGCAAAGCTGATCAGCGAACAATACGCGGGAGAGGATTTTGGGGAAGTGGTCTGCTGCCGCCTGATCTACATAGGGCAAAACAAGGAGAAATGGGAAATAACGCTGGTATATGAAAAATATTTACTGCTGAAGATCATCAGCGATATATTGAACACCCAGTATTTAAGGGTGGATGATATGGTAGTCAATATCATGCGGTATCTTTCACGGCAATTTATGGAGCGGATTCGGGAGAATTTCCCCTTTGTGGATCTGTTTAAGCTGGAAAAGGAATCCCTGCTCACCTATGAGCAGCTTGTGGATTCTTTTGAGCGCGCCAATCCCGCCTGCAGCCTGCTGTTTGACACGGGAAACGGATACTTCGCGTTCTGCGCCAACAGTTCAGAGTCTATCCGCGGAAAGATCGTGCCTAACATTGATCCCGACAACGCGATGCAGGCCATCAACATGTTTTTGAGTCAGGAGAGGCCGGTTCTAAAAAATATCCTGGTGGTGGACGACTCCGAATTCATGAGAGCAAAACTTGTCAAGCTGCTCTCGGAAAAATACAAGGTATCCGAAGCCGATTCCAGTATCGCCGCTATACAGAGCATAACGGTGAACAAACCCGATCTGATCATGCTGGATTATGAGATGCCGGTTTGCGACGGAAGACAGGCACTGGAGATGATACGCTCGCAGAAAAATACCGCCGACATCCCGGTGGTGTTCCTGACCGGCAAGGGCGACCGGGAAAGCGTTCGGAGGGTTATGTCCCTAAAGCCCGAGGGATATCTGCTGAAAACTATGCCTGATGAAGAGATTCTGAAATACATAGACAATCTGTTTGCCAAAAAAAAGGAGAAGTGATTCTCCTTTTTTTGGCTGTATTTAGACCTCGGGGCGCCGATGATACATCTTCCACACGATCACACCGAATACACAGGAAAACAGCAGGGTGATCAGCTCCACTGCCAGTATCGGCAGATAATTCGCGAGGATCAGCACTATGGCGTCAATCAGAAAGTGCAGCAGGATCGCCAACAGATAACAGGGCAGCTTTTTCTCTCTCACCGCCAGATATACCAGATAAGAGAGGGAAATGTGGAAGATAATGGCGGCTATCCTCTCCAGCCCCGCCATGTAAAACTGCCATGCCGGAGTAGTGCTCACAGCCGTCATCTGTGAGACCGCCTGCACATAGGCTGAGCCGTCCACCCCGCTCATTTCCAGCAGAGCCGGGACCTGACCGCTGTTGATCATCACCGCGATCACCAGATTGCTGACACACGCTATTCCCGCCAGCAGCACCGCCTCGATACCACCATGTCCCACGCCGTACATTATGGCGTTCTGCTTATTCAGATTCTTTTTCATGCACAGTTTCATAGCCAGATAGCGCCCTGTCTCTTCAAAGACGCCTGCCGCCAGACCGCCGTACAGAGCGTAGAGCCAGATATTGCCTGTCAGAGCTGTGCCTGTGGCCGTCAGCACCACCGTGTGCAGGATCTGTTCCAGGATCAGGGCGAACAGAACGAATGTGGCCGCTCCTATAAAGAAACTGGATATCCTGGCCCTTGTCTTTCTCCACACGATGATACACAGGGCAATGGGCAGCCCCACGGATATAACAAGTGAGACGGTGATGCCGATAATGTTGGCTACGGGAACGTCAGGGATCATTGTACTGACTGACATATTGTTTTACCTCCTATTAGAGTTCCGCATGTTTCCTAACAGCACACAGTTCCGGTGATGCATGTCAGGCCGTTTTAACGTCCCGACATGCATCAGTGTACTGTCCGGAAACATGCTGTTTAGAGTTCCGCATATATTTACGACTTATATTTTACGGCCGTGCCGTAGGCGATGACCTCGGCGGCTCCCGACATGACCTGGGAGGAGCCGTACTTGACACCGATCACCGCGTCGGCCCCAAGCTCCCGGGCCTCGTCTACCATGCGCTTGACAGCGATCTGTCGGGCCTCGTTGAGCATCTCCGTATAGCCTACGATCTCTCCGCCCACCAGCGTCTTCATACCCGCCATAAAATCCCGGCCGATATTTTTGGTCTGTACCACAGTGCCCTTTACCATTCCCAGCGCCTCGATCTCCTGGCCGGGGATATATTCAATACTTAGAAGCTTCATCCTCTTCTCCTCCTTTGATCTCTTTGATCCTGCTCACCAGAGCAGCTACTATAGCTACGCTTACCGCCAGGGAAATACCGATAAAAAATACCAATATCCACATGGGGATCGTTTCCTTCGTGCTTGCGCTGATCCACAATACCAGCGCGATGGGCGCCAATGTCAAAAAGAGCATGATCCCGGCTCCAAGCAGAGCCCCCTTCTGTTTCTTCTTCCGAGTGTCCCTGTGAGACTCCTCCATAAACTTCACTCCCTCCTGCTCAAGCTTATCCATCTGTTCCAGACAGCCGTCCACATCCAGAGTTTCCAGCCGGGGCCTTCCCTCCAGCAGCTGCCTGCAGTACAGCTGCGTTTTGTCCAGACTCTCCCTCTGCCGCTCCAGTTGTGTCAGTTGGCGCTCCAGAATATCCTCCAAAGTATATTTCCCTGAAAAGAGATGCCGGATGTCGTCAAGCGGCACGGAAAGCCTGCGCAGCAGGCGGATCTGTTTCAGACGTTTCACATCCTCCATACTGTATTCCCGGTAACCGTTCTCTGACCGCCCCACACTCAGCAGCTCCTGCTCCTCATAAAAGCGGATATTCTTGCGGGTGATATCCACCAATTCCTCCACTTGTTTGATCTTCATGGCCTGCGGATCCCCCCTTCATAGCCTGTTTCTATCTGTCCGGTAACCTTTTTATACAGCTTCCATCAGGTGGAAGGTCAAGTGTTTTTTTATATTTCTGTAAATTTTCCCCCTATATCAATCTGTCCTTTCCGTCCAGCACGGCCTCCGCCAGGGTATCCCCCACGTACCGCAGTTTCAGGGAGAAAAAATCCCGTCTCTCCTCAAGGAGCCGAAAAAATATCTTGTCTCCCTCCCAGATGGGCAGCTCATATACCTGTTCTTTCGGCACCCACTCCAGATCTCCCTCATCACAGGCGTGCATAGTCCCCAAAAAGCCTTCCGCTGTATACAAAAACATATATTCCACAGGATAGGACTCCGTGCTGAAAGTGATCACGCCCCGCAGACGATAATCTGTCAGCTTAAGTCCCGTCTCCTCCGCAACCTCCCGCAGCAGGCATTCCTCCGGGGACTCCCCCTCCTCAAAATGTCCGCCCACACCTATCCACTTGTCCTTATTGATATCCTTTTCCTTCTTCACCCGGTGCAGCATCAGATAAGCGCCGTCCCGCTCAATATAGCACAGAGTAGTCAGATTTCCCGCCATGCCCTTCTCGCTCCTCGATTCTCTTACTTCTCTTTTACTCCTGCGTCTGCGCCGGGGCAGGCGTCAGATAACTGCTCACACAGTACAGCACCTGTCCGCCGTACTCCACCCGGGACCATCCCACATCCGTATTGATGCCGGTGCGCACCACCACATCCCCGTAACGGATGGTAGCCACCACCACCGCATCCGGGTTGGTCACACTGGGCAGAGCCCGCAGATTGGTCTCGATCTTGGCAGTCATCAACTCACTGCAATCCGTAAACTGTGTTTTGATCCCGTCCTCCTCCGGCTCCGGTTCAGGCTCTGGCACATGATAAGTCAGATCCGTAGTCAACAGATTGGACACGGCATAGCACACCTGCTCCCGGTAGATCAGTCTGGACCAGCCGCTGTCGCTTATGCCGGTGCGCAGAGCCGGCTCCCCGTTCTGGAGCGTCCACAGTACGCTGCTCTCCTGCCCCTGGCTGGGCATATCCCGCAGATTGGTGGCCTCCTTGGCCGTCACGGTCTCCTCCACCTCCCGGAAATTCATCAAAGCCTCCACATCCGGATGGGCCTGATCCGGGGCCTGTCCGTCCACTGCCTCCGCTGTCCCCTCATAGCCAAAGTACGCCACATTCACGTCCACCGGCTGCCCGATTCCCGGCACGCTGCCCTGATTGGTGTACTGCCACATGGCATGAGTTCCCTGATAGGAAGAGCGCTCCGTCTGGGGATAGGGCAGCGCCGGATACTGAGATACCCATACCTTATAGCTCTGCTCGATCCGCTCCATGTCCCAGTGATTGCTGCCGGTCATGGCATAGCTTGAACCGTAAAACATCGGAGTATACCCCTGTTTGTAGATTTCCTCCATAAAGGCCAGCGCAATGTCCGTACGCTGCGCATTGTCCAGCGCGTACAACACACTGTCCTCCCTCTCGTATCCCTCGCAGTCAAAGGCTACCGGATAGGTGATCTGATACTGAGAGATATATTCCGCCACCCACAGAGCCTCCTCTTCGGCCTCCTCCTCTGTGGCCGCCGTGGAAAAGAAATACACACCCACCTGTATGCCTGCCGCCTGGGCCTCCTGCATATTGTAGCGGGCATTGGTATCGGCATAGATCCCTCTGTCCTCCTGGGCGCTACGATACCCAACCCGTATCATGGCAAAATCGATTCCCGACTCTGCCACCCGGCTCCAGTCTATCGTCCCCTGATAGTGGGACACGTCAATCCCTACCGTCACACGCTCCTGCTCCTGTACCCGATCCGACACAAGAAGCTGTTTTACATCCACCTGGCTCCCCGTCTCCTGCCGGGACGGCTCCTGGGGATCCGTCTCTTCCGCAGGGCCTTCCGGCGCGGGATTCTCTGCCCCAGTGTTCTCCTTTGGGGTATCCTCCCCCTCTGCCCGCGCGGCGCTCTCTCCCGTCTCGCCGCCGTTCTCACCCAAGCCGTCCGTACTCTCCCATGCGGCGCTCTCCTGGGGCTGATCATCCCCTGCGCTATGTCTGCGCTGTAGTACCATCACCAGCAAGATCACAATGATGATCAGAACCGCCGCCAGCAGCGGCAGCAAACGCATCCATCCCCGCGGTTCCCTGTTCCTGTTCTCCTGTTCGTCTTCAAAGTCCATCCCCATATCCTCCTGCCGGGTTCTGTTATACTCCCTTGGCCACTTCCTTGGAACGCTGTTTTTTCACTTCATATAACCTCTCGTCGGCGACGCTGAGCGCCTCCTCCAGAGACATGCTGCTGCCCGGTTCCAGCACACAGGCTCCGGCCGATATGGTGACATTGTATTTCTTATCGCTCTGCTCATTGAAACGGCTGAAAGCCGCATACAGCTCCTCCAGCGCGTCCGCTCCCTCCCGAGCTGCGTCATAAGGACGGACACAGGCGAACTCATCCCCTCCGATACGCCCGGCAACCCCTTCGCTGCCCGCGGCCTCCGCCAGTCTGTCCGCAATGGCTTTCAGGGAAAAGTCTCCCTCCTCATGCCCATAGCGGTCATTGATGATCTTCAGATTGTTCATATCGGCATAGATTGCCAACGCGCACCGTTTCTGCCTATGGCAACGCTGTACCACATGCTGCCCCTCCTCATACAGTCCTCTGCGGTTCCAGATCCCGGTCAGGCTGTCGGATTTGGACAGATTATCCAACACGATATTGTTCTCCTTGAGTACCACCAGACTTTCCTCCAGCTCCTGCTGTATCTTTTGATTGGAGCGCAACAGTTGGATCATCTTGGTAGCCGAACTCAGATGATTGACCAGAAACTCTCCGCTCTCAAAAATGCTTTCCGTCATCTCACAGAGGATCACACCCTCCAGTGTCTCATTGAAAAACAGGGGGAACAGCACCATACAATCCTGCATGATGCCGCTACAGTCGGTAAAAAGCTCAGACAGGCTCTTTTTCTGTTCCATGACAGGTATCACCTGCACCTCCCCGCCCCTCAGCACGGCCTTCAGATACAATTCCTCCGGAGCCTGAAAGGGATCGCTCACCAGATGCGTGATGGGCGACTCAAAGATATAGATTCCGGCATTCTTCACCTGCAGCCAGTTCAGATTTTCCAACAGCGCCCCGTAGCTCTGATCCGTCCCCTTCTCAAACTGCAGCGTCTTCTGCACGAACAGTTTCATGTCAAAGCTGTCCCGTTGCGCCCTCTCTTTCATCTCCCATATCCTCTGATCCATCACCCGGATGATTCTCTGGTATATCATGGGGAAAAGGTCTCTCTGCGCCTTGGTGTAGGAATTTCCCCCTCCCAGCAGCATCTTCTGCAGCCTGCAGAACACGATCATCAGATTGTCCACATCCGCATATTCGATGGTCTCCACGTTCAGGAACTGCTCCAGCAGCCCCTTCACTTCCCACACGCCCTCCTCCTGCTCCTCATAAATTGAGCGGATACACTTGACCAGCATTTTGAAGGAGTGGCGGAATTGCTCCACCGTCTTCTGCATATCCTCATGCTTACAGCGGTAGAACACATCGTCAAACCATACGTCCATCATATGGGAGTCTATCGTATGCTCTCTCTGCTCATCATCCAGACTGCCTATGGAATCGCGGCGGATAAACTTAGTGGGCAGCACTCTGCTCTCCACCTTCTCTCCGTTCAGCTTGCGCAGTACCAGTTCCAGAGCCGCCTCTCCCAGCTCCGCCGGATCCGCCCGCACCGACGACAAGGGCGGGGATGCCTTGGCAGCCGCCTGTATGTTATCGTATCCAAATATCTGGATATCCTTGCCCACCTGCAATTTTCTGCGTCTCAATTCCTCATACAGTCCCAGGGCAGTATCGTCATTGATACAAAATACAGCCTCCAGATCGGGATTGTTGTTGAGCAGTCTGACATAAGCCTCCCAGCTGTTGCGGGTCAGATCACCTTCCTCGTAGAGACCCTCGCTCACCGCGAGCCCATGCTCCCGCATGGACTGGCAGTATGCCTCTTTTCGCTCCTGGGCATCGGAGTTGTCCTGTGGGCCTCCGATCATACCGATCCTGGTACAATGTTTTTGCTCGATCAGGCAATCCATACCCTCCCTGACGCCGGAAAAATTGTCAAAATTTACGCTGTCATACCCTGGCAGCCGGGAGGCGATCAATACGCAGGGAATCCCCTCGTACTGCTCCATGAGCCGCAGCATACGCTCCGTAGTGCTAAAGCATCCGATACAACCTGTGGCAGCTACTATGGCATCCAGATTCTGCTTTTTGGCATAGGACAAAATGGTGCCATACTGATACTCATACCGAAGATCCCGATTATCCGACACATCGCGATCCACATATTTTGCCGGAAAGATCACCAGTCTCACCCCTCTGCGCCGGGCCGCTTTCATCACGCCCTTACAGATGATCCTGGTAAAATCATCCATGATACCGCTGACCAATACACCTACCGTAATATTCTTCTGCTTTTTCATATGCTCGCGCCAACTCCCCTCTGCCCGTTTCGGCGGACACCTCATATTTTCATCTCGCTCCTGCGGTGCCGCGCAGGTATGGAATATATCTATACTATACTTCCGAACGCCCTTTTGTGTCAAGAACAGCCGGCTTTCACAACTGTAAGTTGTGTTCATATTCCATCAACAGTTGGTTGCGTCCCAGGGGATTTTATGCTATCCTTGAGAAAAATACAGGAGGGGACCATGCGAGAATCCCCGCAAAGAGGAGGAAAAAATATGATCATTGAATTTGCCCAGCGATTTATACGACTCAGACAGGATCAGGGATACACGCAGCAAAAAATAGCCGAGAAATTGGGCGTTACTCCCCAGGCGGTATCCAAATGGGAGAACGGCACCAGTCTCCCCGACGCCGAGATGATTCGCTCCATCGCGCAGTTGATGGACTGTTCCACGGATTACCTGCTGGATCACCAGGTTTCCGACATCTCCCGGCGCAATCTGGAGTCGGTGCAGAGACAGACGGAGATTGAAAACTCGATCCTGAAATCCGTTCTGGTATTGGATGTGGGAATCGGCCTGGTGGATATGCTGATGGAGGAGAGCCGGAACAATTATGCCCTGATACACAATATGCGCAAGAAACTGGGGCACGAGATGGGCATCGTCGTACCTGTGATACAGATGCGGGACAATATCACCCTGGGAGATCATGAATATCGGATCCTGCTCCACGGCAGAGAGGTAGTGGCGCAGAACAGCTCGGAGTACCCAAAATATTTCTATATCAGGGGAGAAAAACTTCCCGCAGCCAATTGGAGCACCGTATGGCCCGAAGGGGAATGGTTGGACAGACAGGACAACGTGCCGGAAGGCTATGTGGAATTTTCCGCCATGGACTGCATTATAACCCACATGGCAGAGATCATCCTGCAGCACTATGACCGCATCCTGAACAGGCAGTTCACCGCCGATATGGTAGATATCGTGCGACGGCGCTACCCGGCGGCGGTGGAGGGCGTGGTGCCGCAGCAGGTATCCCTGGGGCGGCTGCAGAAAGTGATCGCCAGCCTGGTCACCACAGGCGTGCCGGTCAACCGCATGGACTATATCATCGGCTATCTGGAGGAACATCCCCAAAAGGAGAACGGGGACGAGAGCGATACTGTGGCCGCGCTGCGCGCAGAACTGCGGTAGACGGCGTACGGTCGAGAGACCATTACAGAAAAGATCCATTGTATAACTGCAGCCTGAATATTAAAAAGATCAAAAAAACAGGGATTTGACACAGATGTCAAATCCCTGCTCCTTTACTTTTTGCTGTCATATGACGGCTCGTTACTTGCCGCATTCAAGCTGGACATACTCTTATAAAAGTTGTATGCTTTGGCAGAATTCTGTAGGCTTGTGTGTATATTCTTGCGTTCTCTGGAAAAGAAACGCTCAACCAGAGACTTATTCCTTGCCTCCTGCGCCTGTATGGATACACCCAGATCCGTAATCTCCTTGATCTGCTGCTGAATCGTGTGTATCTGATCCGCATACCGCTCCCGGTTGTTCTCCAGTTCCCGAGCCAGTTTCTGATACATGGAGTCAAATCCTTCATCCAACTGTGTCAGCTTGTCGATCAGTCGACCCTTCTCCTCTATCGCCTCATCAAAAAGAGACATATCCACCTCCTCGGCGGTAAAGACGGCCTCCTGTTTCCTGTTATATTCCTGTATTTCCAGGAGTATCTGACGTTTTGCCACCAGACTTTCCTGCAGAATGCTCAACTGGCTCTCCATTAATTGGCCCCTTTCACCTGATTGATCCGCATTACCTCTTTCCAGGTATCCCTTACCGAACGCAGATGCCCATTGACCTCTTCCAGAATATTCTTATCCTTCTTTATATTGGCCTCCACCAGACGCTGTGACAGGTAAACATAAATATTCTCAAAATCCTGCGCTACCTGATATTTCATATCCAGTGTCTGTCGCAGATAATCAATGATTCTCTGTGTCTTCACAATATTGGTATGCGCCTTGGGTACGTCCTTCTGCTCCACTGCCACAATGGCTATATTGCAGAACTTGATCGCCCCTTCATAGAGCATCAACGTCAATTCTGCCGGAGACGCCGTGAGTATCTTACTGTTGTTATATTGTGAATACGCATCAGGCATTGCCATTTCATGAGCCTCCTAACAGGGAAGTTACGGCGTTTGCACTGCTCTGCATCTTAGCCATAGCAGTTTCCATCGCAGCAAACTTCTTGTACCACTTATCCTCATAGTCATTCAGTTTCTGCTCCTGCTCCTTGATCTTGGTGGTGTAGTCCTCATAATCAGACTTCATCTTCTTATCATCATAGAAACTGCCGAAACTGCGGTAGTCCTTCACCGACTTGGACATTTCAGTCATCTCGTCATACAGGTTCTGAGACATCTTGGTAAAGAATTTGATGACCGTGTCCGGATCGTTGGCGATCATACTCTTCAGCTTATCCGGATCACCTGCCGTACTGGCGTCATCCGGGTCGCCGGCGATATGATATGCGTTCCTCTCGTTATCCTCGGCCTCAAAATAGCCCAGAGTCTCAATACCGAAGTCATGGAGATACATCGTCTTGCCGTTTATCTCTATGCCGCTGGACATAGCCATCCTCATAGTGGAGCTGATCGTCCCCAGGTTCTCGTCCCTTCTCAGCAGGGCGTTTTTGATCTTCTTCTCGTACTCCTCAATCTCCGTGTCAGACAGGGCATCTTTCTCCTCCGTGGTCAGAGGCTCATAGCCCTTGGCGGAATCCGCGTTGTACAGCTTATCCATCTCGTTGATGATGGCGTTATATTCCTTCAGGAAATTCTTGACCATATCATAGATACCGTCGGTATCCTGCTGGGTGGTCACCGTAATCTCCTCGTTTGTTTCGCTCAGGGCGGTAAAGGTCAGTCCGTTGATTGCGAAAGTGTTATTCTTGCTTGTAAATGTTGCGCCGTTCAGAGTGATCTCCGCATCCCGGCCGTCAATCTTATTGTATCCCGCAGCCTTATTTTGTTCGTCCTCGGAATTCAACCCCAATGCAGACAATGCTTTCGCCCCGTCATTTCCGTTAGCCGTAATCGTAAAATTGTTATCGGCGCCGGATTCCTTGGATACGATAAAGAACCTCTGATTTCCCTCATCAAAGTTGGCGTTTAACCCCGCATTTTTTAACTGGGTCAATACATCTGAGATGGTCGTATCCTTATTGAACTGAATATCCACGGACTTCTCGCCGTTCTTGCCAATCTTTACCTTGAAAGAGCCCGCATCTGTCACACCCAGGGATTCCAGGGTAGACATCGCCGTCACCTTGCTGCCGTCGCTGCTCTCCACAACGCCGCCTGTGAGATAACCTGTCTTGGCCAGATGTTCGATCTTCAGGGACTGCACGCCATTCATCGCGTCTTCACCGGTAATCACGCTGACAGCATTGGGATTGGACACCTTGGTCGTCTTCTTGCTGTAGGCATCACTAAAACGCATATTGCTCAAATATTTGGACTGCAAATTTTTAAGTTTAGTATTCAGACTCTTCCATGCGTCCTGTTTCCACTCCAGCTTGGTCTGAGCCTTCTTGGTCTTGTCAACCTTGGTCTTTTTGGCCTCCACCAACTGTTGAATGATACTTTCTGTATCCATGCCGGACATTAATCCGGTAAGTCTCATCTGCGACATGTCTTTACCCTCCTATCTTCTCTCATCCACGAGAATACCCGCCATCTCCCAAACTTTGGCGATCATATCCAGCGTTTTCTCGGGGGGCAGCTCCTTCAGAACCTCCTTCGTGTCCTTATCCACGATCTTGATCGTCACGCGGTTGGTTCCCTCGTGTATACCAAACACGGCTTCCGAGTGCGTCAGCATATTCTTATTGAACTGCTCCACAGCGCGCCTAAGCTGCTCATTGGAAGGCTGCTGCTGTTGCTGCTGCTGCTCATTACTGTTATTGTTGCTGTTTCCCTTGCTCTGCCCCTCAGCCACCACGTTGACGGTATTGTCCACCTGTGCGGCCTCCTGGGCTGTGTTGCTCTGAGATTCAACACTCGGCGCTTTCGTCTGCGCCACAGGCTTGGGTGCGCTCACACTCTGAGCCTGTACACTCATAATGCTTCCTAACGGTTCTATTGCCATAATTACACCTCCATGTGTTGCTGTAATGTCGTCATCCTTATACGACACTGATTGGTTTCTTACAGCTATTATCGGATGCGGCAACAAAAAAATTTAGTTTTTTCCACCAAAAAAGGTTAAAAACGCATAAATCTACCATAATTCCGCGCGCTTTGGCGCAGACTTGGCTCAGACCAGCAGATCCTTCAGCGCCGCCATTCCCTCGGTGCTGGCGGCCTCCTGATTGGCCTCCTGAATCTGCATATAAACCTCCTTGCGATAGACAGGCACTTCTCTGGGAGCGGTGACGCCTATCTTAACCTGATCACCTTTGACCTCCAGGATCGTGATCTCGATGTTGTTGTTGACAATAATTGCCTCATTCTTTTTTCTGGATAGTGCCAGCATCTCAATCACCCGCCTTTCTGGACTGCAGAATATCGTAGATAGGAAAACGCACCGGATAGGTGTCTGCGTCTACGATGACCTGGCAGGCCTTGCGCTCATCCACGTTGATAATGATGGGACCCTGCAGATTTACACTCATCTGGGTCAGATCGGCAGGAACTCTCACCGTCACCAGCACCAGCAGATTATCCGGCGTCACTTCACCGATCCCCGCCAGCAGTTCATCGTCGATCTCGGGATTGTAGTCCTCCTTCACCGCCAGCGGATCCATCACCGTCATGGCAAATCCCGGCTCCTCCAGCGACTGGAGCCAGCGGATACCGGCGGATACTCCATGCTCCTCGTCATGCAGCAGCGTAAAGCGTTTCATATCGGGAAAACCGATGATACCGCCCGGAAAAGTAATGATCTTGTCGTCCGTGATTTCCACTTCGCCAAAAGCCTTGGTATTGATTATCATAGTTTTTTCCTCCTTAGATATACTGTAGCAGACTGGTCTGCGCCACCTTGCCGGTAGCCATCAAAGACGCCTCGTAAGTCAGTTTCGCACTGGTCAGATTGATGATGACCTCCGCGATATCGATATCCTCGTTCTCGCTCTTAAGTGTCTCAAAGGTGGTCTTCTGGGACTGCATGCGGTTCTCGATCAGCTCCAGTTTTTTGCTCCGGGTACCTATATTGGTAAGACTCAGGTTGGCCTCGTCCAGATGTCCCTGCATCTGACTGATCCCATGCTCAAACATCCTCTGGGCCTTGTCTTTCTTCAACTCCAGCGCCTTCTTCGCCACGCCCAGTTTTTGCTGAAGTACCTCCGCGTCGGCTCCGGTGGTCTTCTCCAACAGACCTTCCAACTCTCCCACGATCTTCTCCGTGTCCACCACATCCTGCATGGCGTTCACCAGATCCTCTACCTCCCGGCCTATGCTGTGCTTAAAACACTCATCCGCGGTGGAATTGACGCGTATCGTCTGGTTAAAGCCCACATCATACTCAATGTCCTGGCGCTCCGCATTACCCTTTAAATATCCCTCGTTGTAAGTAAGTTCCTTGTCAGGATCTCCCGGATCGGAGGTACAGTAAAAATAGTGTTCCGGACGCAGATCCCCTTTGGTCCACTTGGACTTCTCGTAAGTGATGCGGATCTCTCCCTCATTTTCATCGGCGGTGGTGGTATCGTCCTTGGTCTTCATCAGGGTATCATAGGCATCCTTGGATAACAGCACTTCGCCGGTCTCGGGTACAAAGATCGCTTTCTCCCCCGTAGCCGCTGCCGCCGCCTCATAGGGCGACTCATAATCATGCTTTACCTCCATGGGGATACTGTTCGCTTGCCCTGCCCCATAGGTCAGGCTAAGCCTCGGCGGCGTACCATTAGTCGGCACGTCATCGCAGCTGCCATAAGCCAGATGGAAACGATAGACCTCCACCGGCTGTACATCTTCCTCTTTGACATCGATGGTCTGATAGTTATTGACAGTCATGTCCATCACATCACTGGTAACACCGCCATTGGTTGCTTTAGTATTGATAAATGTCAACTGCTCTATAGCGTCTTTATTCAACTGCTCCGTGATGCTGTACTGTTTCTCCATCGCCTCCGGGAAACTTACAGAAGTGTCCGTGCGGTAACCGGTAAACACATAGCGCCCCGCGTAGTCCGCATCCGCAGTGCTGTACACTTCGTCCGCCAGCGCCTTGAGCTGCTCTATGATAATCTCCCTGTCGGAACTCTTGATATCTCCATTGGAACCCTTGGTACACTGTTTCTGCATCTCTGTCACGATAGAGGCCAGATTCTTCACCGCCTCCTCCGTCACGTTCAGCCAGCTCTCGGCATCCGGGATATTCCGGCTGTAATACTGAGTCACTTCCGTCACATTGCTGCGCAGACGTAGCGCGCGGATCGCCACCACAGGATCGTCTGAGGGACGGCTAATCTTCTTCTCCGTGGACATCTGGGTGCTGAGTCTGTCCTGCAGCAGCTTATTCGTATTGATGTTCGCCAGATTATTGTTCTGCATGATCTTGTTTGTTATTCTCATACTTACCTCTTCCCGCATATCTGTAGTTGACCTGTCAACTACAGATATGCCTGCGATATTGCACCAATCAATATTTGAAACAAATTATATCTGCGGTATGGCTGTCAGATCACTGCCTATACGCCTGTCTCCAGGATCAGCCTGTCATACACTTCCGTCAGCACCTGTATCATCTTGGAGGACAGACCGTACGCATGCTGGTATTTCACCAGATTCACGGCCTCCTCGTCCTCATCCACGCCGGAGATGGACATCCGCTGGGTATTGATGATCTCGCTGATATCACTGAAATTCTGCTGGAACGTGTTGGCCCGGCTGGCATTCAACGCGATATCTCCCAGAATACACTGTAAAAATTCCGAGGCGCTGCCTCCTCTGAAACTCATCTTCTCGGTGTCGGTGGCAATCCGCTTCAGATCGTCCAGCAGCACATCCTGCTCCACGCCGTCTCCCTTTTCATAGCGGTGGGACAGCAGATCGGGATCCAGCTCCACGGCCTCCGAGACATCAAAGTTCATGGCTGTCACGCGGTAATAGCTGTCCGCATTATGAGGCACCTTCAACCCCGCCGCCTTTTCGGCATCCGCCTGGCTCATACCGTTCTGAATATTCTCGTTCACCCTCTTCTGATACTCTTCATAGGTAAAGGTATCGTACCGATACTCATCCTCAAGGTTGAACTGCTCCTGAGTGTAAGGGTCTGCGGAAGTAGCTTTGTTGCCGGTCAGAAGGTTACAGCCCAGATTGCCATAGGTATTGTATCCGCTCTTCAGCGTATCGTTGAACTTCTGGGCAAAAGTGCGGATCCAGGTGTTCATCTGATTCATATAGTAAGGTACGCCCTGATATTTCAGCCCTTTTCCCACTTCCGCATTCTTGCCCACACGGTCGTTGGTCAGCCGCTGAGGATTCCGGTCAGGATCGTTAGACAGGGTAAAGGTATAGCTGCACACCTTCTCCCCCTGGTCGTTATAACTGATCTCATACGTCCAGGAATCATAGTAAAATTCCTTGTTACCCAGCGATATCTTGCCCCCCTGGTCGGACAGATTGCAAAAGTTCAGATCCTGTAGATACCCCTGCGTCACACTGACTGTCACGGTATCATTCTTGTCGTCCGGTGTCCGGCCAATGGCCTCCACCTTGCCATTGAAATATTCTCCGTTGTTGCCGTCCCGCATCTGCACCAGGCCCTGCAGGTTGCCTCCCATGACCGAACTGTACAGATTAAACTTCTGACCGTCTTTCCAATAGATGTCATACAGACCGTCGATATCCGTCTGATTGACCTTCTCATAGCTGGCTCTGGCCTTGCACTCCAGACCGTTGTACTCGGTTCCGTCCACCAGTTTCTGCCCGCCGGCGATCTTGACGATAAACTGATGCGCCCCCGTCTCCCGGTCAGGCTGGTTCTTATCCATAATAGGGTATTCACTCACCTCAATGTCCACGATCAGAGACAACTGATCCAACAACAGACTCCTGCGGTCCCGCAACTCGTTGGCCTTGCTGCCCGAGAGTTCCACCACATTGATCTGCTTGTTCAGCGTGGCGATCTCTCCCGCCAGGGAATTGATCTCATCCACTTTGACTTTGATCTCCTGGTTCATATCCGCCTGCATCTTTTGCAGGTTTCCTGCCAGGCCGTTAAAATACTCGGTGAGCTGTCCGACCGTTCCGATAAACTGTTTCTTGGCGTTGGTGCTGCTGGGATCCTTTTTCCACTCCTGGATGCCCCCGATCATCATTTTGTCAAAAATGGTCTTGAAACCGGTGGTCACGCCGTCATCGTTGAAATAAGCCTCAAACTGTTTCATATAGTACTGCTTAATATCGTACTCGCCTGCATTGGCGTTGTTATTCCAATACTTGGTATCGTAAAATTCGTCTCGGACGCGTTCGATGGCCAGCGTATCCACACCCGCGCCGGCACAGCCGTAGGTCTGGAATACCCGGATTGCCCGGCTCGCCTGCTGTACCACTCGCTGGCGGCTGTAGCCGTCGGTCTGCACGTTGGCAATGTTGTTGGCGGTGGTGTTCATAGCCGCATTGCTGGCCAACAGGCCCGTATACGCGATATTTAGTCCGAAAAATTGTGAAGGCATCTCTCTTTCCTCCTAATAAAAGTTCCGCATCTGCCCTGACTGCACACGGTCTGATGATGAATATTTGGCCGCTTATGGCGTCCAAACATTCATCAGTGTACCGTCCGGACAGATGCTGATAAAAGTTCCGCATCTGCCCTGACTGCACACGTCCTGGTGATGAATATTTGGCCGCTTATGGCGTCCAAACATTCATCAGTGTACCGTCCGGGCAGATGCTGTATTAAAGTTCCGCATCTGCCCTGACTGCACACGTCCTGTACTAAGCGCCCAGTGTGTTAATTATATGCGCCAGCATCTCGCTGATGGCGTTGATATACCGGCTGGATGCGTTGTAAGCGTTCTGGAACTTGATCATGTTAGACAGCTCTTCGTCCGAGGACACTCCTACGATCTGCTCCCGGGCGTTGGCGGTGGATTCCACAGTGTTCTGCTGGTTGGTCAGTACGCTGCGAAACGCATAGCCGCTGTTGGACACCTGTGCGACCAGATCCGAATAATAACCCAAAAAGTTGCTGGCCTTTTTCACATGGGGATTCAGCGTATAAATCTCCTCCGTGAAAGCCTTGCTCAGCGCCTCCGCTGTGGCCTTATCCTCGGAACCATCCGCCAGCCTAAATCCCAATATGGAGGGAGACTGCTGCAGCTCCGGGTCGATCTGCAGGTTCTTAAGACTGTACACTGTCTCGGGACGCATGGGATCCTCATCTTTGGGATCCGCGCTGCCCAGATGCTCTTCCTGATATACCCAATAATCCTTTCCGTCCGCGCCTGTGACTTTCTGATATCCCGGCGTGGTGATCTTGGCAAACATCTGAATCGGACTGCCGTCCTCATGCCTCATATAACCGTTGGGATCGTCCTCACATGCCTGAACCCCCCGCAGCACATCGCCGTTTGCCAGCGTGATATCCATGGTCTTGACGCCGGCTGCCTCCGCCAGTATGCCATTGATCTTTTCCGCCACATAATGGATCATCCGGTCAAACTCGGCCTCCATGTTCATGACTATGGACTGGGAGACAGAGTCATAGTCCCGCTCCACGTCCGTATAATCCGCCCGATGATCTCCTCTGGCATGCATCAAAGCCTTCAGTCCGCCGATATCCGTATCCAGATCCGTGGATATCTCCTGCGACAGATCAAATACCTCGGCGCCTCTGATATCATAATCTCTGGTGCCGTCCTCCCGCTCCGTGAACCTGGCGTTCAGCGGCCAGAACGGGGTGTAAAAGCCTGTGTTCTCATCCACATCCAGCGCGATCTCAAAGCAAATGGCATTTTTCACAAAGTCCACGCCCTCGATCTGCACGGACACGTCTCCGAATTTATCTTCCGAGAATGAGATGTCCGCAAGTTCCCCCAATTCATCCAGAATCTGGTTTCTGACATCTCTCAGGTCGTTGGCCCGCTCAATACCGCCAATCTCAATACTGCGGATCGTATCGTTCAACGCCAGGATCTGATTGCCATACTCATTGATCTTGTCAACTTTCTGCTTGATCTTCTGATTCAAATTGTCCTGATAGGAACACAGACTGTCATAGATATGGATGGAACGCTCCAAAAACTCTCCCGCGCGCTGCACGAACAGACCCTGCGTCACGGAACTGGCAGGGTCTTTTACCAGCTCCTGCACAGAGCCCCACAGATCTGACATCGTGGTCTGGAACGCCTCCTTGTTCAGCTCGCCCAGCAGACTCTCCACTTCCTCCATGGTCTCCGTCGACACCTGGTAGAACATGCTCCTGCCAGACTCCTTGCGAAAAGTCTTATCCAGAAAATAATCTCTTACCTGCTTTACGTTGGAATAAAATGTTCCCAAGCCCGTCTGCTTGTTGGACACAGAATGCGGGTTGGTTGACAGGGTTACATAGGACCTGGCCGCCTGCTGAACCTGCTGGCGGGTATAGCCCGTTGTATCCGCATTAGAAAGATTATGCGCTGTGGTGTTCAGCGCATTTTGACTGGTCTGTAGTCCGGATGCTCCTATATATAAACTGCTAAATAATGACATATGACATCACCTCTGTCTTAACTATTGTTTTGCGTCGAACCCATGGCTTGCAGTCCCCATGGAAGAACCGGCGCTGTATGCTTCCCGATTATAATTGGCTGTCTGGGGCGCAGTGCGCATGGACTGCAGAAGGTTCATATCGAACTCCACCAGCTCAAGACTGTGCTGGATCAGCTCCCTGTTCTGCTCGTTGACAGCCTGAACCCGGCTCACCACGTCCCTGAGTCCATCGCAGGCATCCGCCAGAAGTTTCTGCTCTGCGGGACGGGCCGCCAGCATCTCTACCAGGTCCCGTAGTTTCATCGTTTTAACATCCTTGTTAAGCACATCAGCAATGTCGGCAGTGACCTCCGTTCTCTTTTTCTCGAGATGGGCGATCCTGCCTACCCATTCCTGCTCTTCATCCGTGATCTTTTCCAAATTGGCAAGATCGCCCGCAACGATGATAGGCGTCTTGCGGCCGGATAATTCCAGTAGCCCGTTGTACTCTACGCATTCCTGCTGTAGTACCGCGATCAGGTTTTCCATCAAACTAGCCACCGGTGATTACCTCATTTCCCTGTACTTCTGCATCAGTTTCTCAGCAAAACTCTCATTGCTGACCTCATAGGTTCCGTCCTGTATCCTCGCTTTGATCGGAGCCGTTAACTCCTCACGAATATCAGGGGCGGAGGCAACCGCTGCCTTGGCACTCTGAATATCCTTGCCAAAACTGCTGATCTGCACTCTGTCTGTCTTGGACGCTGCCTTGGCGTTCTGAGTCTTGTTCACTCGTTTTGCCTGATATAACTGCTGTACCTGATTGTAAGCCTCTATTCTCATATCCGACTCCTCCTTTCCAGAATGATCCTTCATTCTTGTTACTAAGTTTATCGGACAAAAGGGGAAATACTTTAGAGCAAAATAAAAAAAGCGCCGCCGATCCCCGTTGCCGGATCCGCGGCGCCAATATCGATCAGTTGTTGTCGGAAAATAATTCCAGCAGTTTTTTTGACGCCTCAAAGCATTGCAGGAGTTTGGGCGCAAAGGCTCCGCACTCCCCGTTCATGATCTTTCGGAACGCAGTCTCCTTGTCTATGGGCTTTTTGGATATCCGCTCCGACACCAATTCATCGTACACATCCACAATAGATACGATCTGGGCGGACAGTGGGATCTCATCGCCCTCCAGGCCGTCCGGATATCCGCTGCCGTCATAGCGCTCATGATGCCAGCGGCAGATCTCGCAGGACACCCGAAACTGCTCCTCATCCTGCACCTCTTTTAAGAGCTGCATGATCTCCTCTCCCTTGGTGGTATGGCTCCTCATGATCTGCAATTCATCTTCCTTAAGACGCGCGGGATTTAACAAAACGGCGTCCGGTACCGCCACCTTACCGATATCATGGATCACGGAGCCTCTGACGATCCGGTTGATCTCCGCCTCGTCCAGCCCGCAGTCAGGGAACTGATTCTTATAGGCCACCGCCAGTATTCTGGAAAAACCTTTGATCCGTTTCACATGCTGGTCGGACTCGGATACCCGGTATTCCATCACCGTGCCGATGGCATCCAGCAGATTGTCATAAAATCCGTCCAGTTTCTTCTGGCTCTCCTCCAGCTGCCGTCCTCTTTTATCCACCTCCTCGCGCAGCCGTTCCCGCTCAGCCGCATACTCCAAACAACTCAGTATCTGTCGGTGAACCGCCACCGCCGAATAGGGTTTGTGAATGATCGCAGTGGCATCCATTCCAAAGGCCTTCTTATCGATCTCCGGGTCGGCTTTTGCCGTGCTGACAAAGAGACGGATATTCCCCAGCATACGCTTGGACTGCATCACCTGCATGATCTGATACGCGCTGACCAGCGGAATATCCCAATCCAGCACCACTGCCGCCAGCTCATTCTTCCTCTTCTGTATCTCGCTCAGCACCTGTCTCCCGTCATCGGCCAGTATAATGTCAAAGGAATCTTCCAAAAGCTGACTCAGCAGTTTTCGGTCCGCCCCTTCTCTGTCCGCGATCAAAATCTTGTTTCTCTCTGCCATCGCCTGTCTACCCCACTATTTCTTCTTTTCCAGCAAAACCTGCTCCGTTAATGTAGCGCCCGGCATAGCTTCCGAAAATATCTTTGTCACGCCGTTGATCACGATCACCGTTCCGGGCCGCAGCTCCTTAAGCGCTTTTACAGACGCCTGCATAGCGTTCTTTTTTACGGTTTTGAGATGCTCCAGTTTCTGCACCAGACCGGTCCATTCGCCCTGCTTGATGCCTGCGGCCTGCAGGATCTTCTGATAGATCCGCTGGTCGGCGACCGCTCCGTCCGCCATCAATTTCTCCAGTTTCTGCCTGCCTTCCTCCAGCTTTTCCCGCTCGAAACTCACCTTTTTCTGCTGTTCCTTTATATTCTCAAGCTGTTCCGTCAGTTCATACAGATTGGCCACGGAGATCACCGTTCTGGTGCTGCCGTAATTGCCGATGATCCCCGCCTCCACACCTGCGCTGGCAGTCATCTCACCGCCCATGATCCGGCTCTTGCCGCCCTTGGCGAGCACTCTTCCCTCCGAATACACATTGCAGTCCAGAAAATAATTGCCTTCGATGTCTCCGCCTGCCGCAAGGCGCGCCCGCTCAAAAAATTTGCCCATGATCTTGCCGCCAGCCTGTATACTGCCCTGATCCGCCACATTGACGCCGCTGCGGAGGATCACGTTATTTCCCGCTTCTATATGGCCGCCGCTGACAAAGCCGTCCACAATAATATCGCCGGTCGCGCGGATCATGGCTTTTCCGCTCACCGCGCCGCTGATATGTATGGTGCCGTCGTAGATCACGCTGCCGCTGTAACTGTTTACGTCCCCGTTCACCAGATAGGTGGGCAGTACATTCAGCTTGCAGTTCTCCGCGTCATACGTCACATAGCCTTTGATAGCCGCCGAATAAATACGGCTGCTGTCGTCCCCCGTGATGCCGCTGCCAGTCAAAGGCCGCAGTTCCTGACCCGGTTCACCCTCCAGAGCGATACCCGTCACAGTCATGCCCGGCTTTCCCTTGCTGGCATGCCGATACTCGGCCAGTTTTTGTCCCGGCTGAGCCGTGTCGGCCACTATCACATGAGAATAATCCACACTGCCGTCCGCTAAAAGCTCCGGGCTGTCCGGCAATTCCCTGTTAAAAAACAGCTCATAATACCCATCCTTCCCCGGCATCGGGGAAACTCCCTGGGCGATCAGGATCTCCTTGCCCCTGGAACTCTGTGTCGTGGCCTCGTGCAGGCCATCCGCCTGAATGCCGTGCCGCACCTCATATTTTTTTAGAAATCTGCGCAGCTCCGCTATAGAATAAACACGCTCCCCCTCCTCCGGCAACAGGATCCATGCCGCCATCAGGTCCGCGCTGAGATGGAGCCGGATACGGGTAAATTCATCCAAAATATACCGCTCCTGCCCCGTCTCTCCCTTTCTGTATTTTTCCTCCATCAGGGCGTGACGCTTTTTGTACATATCCGACACAGTATAGATCAGCCTGGCGTAGCTGGACACGTCCAGTCCATACTCCAGTCCCAGCCGTATCTGGTGCATCTGCTCCGCGTTATAAAGTGGATTGGTATACCATTTTACATCCACCTGAGCCTGCATCCCCAGCCTTATCTCCTTCATCTGCATCCAGTTGTAGCAGCTCTGAGCATAGAGCTGCACCGGCAGGTTTTGCCTGATGCCAAGCTCCACTTCCTGCAGTTGGGCATCATAAAGCCCCATTGCCTCCAGCTCCGCCAGATCGACATCCGAAGTATGTTCCTCGGTCTTCACCTCCACCGGCTCCTCGTCCAGAGCCACTAATTCACCGTTGGCGATCTCAATCAGCCCGTTGACCGCATGGATCAGATCATCAATCATCATTTTACTTTCCTGAAAATGAGATTCACTGTTCATACAACATCACTGTTCCCTTCTATGCGCAGCCTTGATTATTCAGAGCCGTCTATATCACAGCCATTTTTTCAGAACGTCCTCCAGCTTATCCATATCAAGCGGCTTGGAAATGTGTTCGTTCATTCCCACATCCTTGGCCATCACCACGTCCTCCGCAAAAGCGTTGGCCGTCATGGCGATGATGGGCAGCTTATCCGTGTATTCCCGGCCCAGCGCACGGATCCCCCGAGTCGCCTCATAGCCGTTCATAACAGGCATCTGTATATCCATAAATACCAGATCATAGTAGCCGTCCGCAGAGGCTGACACCATATCCAGCGCGATCTGACCGTTTTCGGCAGCCTCGATCTGCAGACCCGTCATACCCAGTATCTCCTCAGCGATCTCCCGGTTGATCTCATTGTCCTCCACCAGCAGCACACGCTTGCTGGAATAGTCCATCGACGCGATATCCGAAAGAGCGTTCCTCGTGTCGTCCTCCTCCTTTTCGCCGTTTATGACTTCCTTGAAAACCGATATCAGCCTGGACTTGAACAACGGTTTCGCAATGAAAGCGTTCACCCCCGCCTCTCTGGCCTCCGCCTCTATATCCGTCCAATCATAGGAGGAAAACACAATGATAGGCATCTCATCGCCCACATTCTGCCGGATGGCGCGGGTAGTCTCCACTCCGTCCATCCCCGGCATTTTCCAGTCCACGATCACCGCAAAGAAGTCATTGCCGGCCTCATGTCTGGCAGTAACATGTTTCACCGCCTCTTCGCCGCTGGACACCCATTCGCTCTGCATGCCGATATCCCGCAGGATGCCCGTGGTACTCTGACAGACGTCCTCATCGTCATCCACCACCAGCACAGGCAGCTCGGCCAGTTCTTCCGCAGAGGCAAGATCCTCGTCCTGCAGTTTGAGGAAGATCGTCACCGTGAATTTGGAGCCTTCTCCCAGCTTACTCTCCACCTGGATATCGCCGTTCATCATACCCACGATATTCTTGGTGATCGCCATGCCCAGACCGGTGCCCTGAACCTTGTTTGCCCTCTCATCGTCCGCCCGCTCAAAGGGATGGAACATTTTTTTGATAAAATCCTCGGACATACCTATGCCGTTGTCCTCAAAGATAAACTCATAGCATCCCACATGTTTCTTATTTGTGGGTTTCTCAAAGATCGAGATATTGATCCGACCGCCGTCCGGCGTATATTTTACGGAATTGCCCACTATATTGACAAACACCTGCTGGATGCGGAGACTGTCGCCAAACACATTCTCATGCGAAATGTTGTTGATCTTCACATTCAGCTCATGGTTATGCTGCTTAGCCAGAGGTCTGACCATAGTCAGCAGATTTTCAATCAGCTCAGACAGATTGAAGTCTTCTTCCGTCAGCGTGACTTTGCCGCTCTCAATACGGCTCATATCCAATACTTCGTTAATGAGCGACAGCAGATGGCGGCTGGAAACCGTAATCTTGGAAAGGCAGTCCACCACCCGTTCCCTGTCATCGATATGCGCTCCCGCGATGGCCGTCATGCCGATAATGGCATTCATGGGTGTGCGTATATCGTGACTCATCTTGGAGAGGAAATCGGATTTCGCGTAATTGGCCGCCTCCGCCCGCTCGGCGGCAAGGGCAAACAGCTCCTTCTGTTTCTCCTCATTTTTGATCATCTCGTCAATACTGCGAATCGTGATGGTCACCGCCTGCAATCCGTTTCGATCCCTCTCGGAGGCAATCAGCGTGATCTGACACCACTCGCTCTCACCGTTCTCCTTTTTCTGGCAGTATTTCAGATTTATATGCTCCTTATCGGACAGACTGCTGACAATATTCTCCAGCTGCAGGAAAGTCTTCAGTTCTTCTTCGGACTCTTCCGCCACAATACCGTTGCCAAAACAATCCAACATTGCTTCTCTATAACTTCTGGGCGCGCCGTCGTCTCTGACCGGATAGATCATCCGGCAGGTGGTATCCTGCAGATCCAGATAATATACCGCCTGATAAGCCAGAGCCGTACTTGCCATGGCATTCTGAGAGATACGGTTGCTCTTGGCCATGCTCTCTTTCTCCGACATCAATGCCAAAGCCTGCTGTTCTTTTTTATAATCCCTTACGCCTATGATCACTATTGCGACAAAGCCCAACAAGATCACTACCATACTGATCCGGTTAAAGATATCCATGCCGGACAGCAATTCCGTCTCAGGAATGGTGAGGATAGCCACCCAGCCGTTGTCCAGTGTGTGATAATACACGTTCCTCTCGTGATTATCCATGGCAATGATCCGCTCCAGCGCGCCGTCCCCGGCCTCCAGATCGATCCGCGTCAGCAATGAATCTATAAAGTCCTGAAACTCTGCATATGTATGATTCAGGGGTGTCTTGTAGAAAAACAGCGTCCCCTGGGCGTCGCACAGGTAATAACTGGCAAGATTGGGCAGCTCCATCTCTACATTGTTGGTCTCAAAACCGGCAAAACCAATGTCCATGATCAGATAACTCTCACTGCCGGGAATTCTCCGGGAAAGGGTGATCATGGGCAGACCGCTGCTTTTGTCTATATAGGCAGAAGACACCGTAACCCTGCCGTCCTGCCCCAGAACATCAGGGTCGTAATCCTGATATCTGCTTTCATAGCTCTCCACATCCTCCTCCGGAATCCCGGCCGCGATAAACTCCGTACCGTTTATGACCTTGCCGTAGATGGACAGGTTTTCTTCACCAAACATCTCCACCAGACCGTCTATGAGGACAAACAGCCCTTCTTCCACCTCATCCATACCCGCGCCCTTTATCTCCATGGTCTCCACATAATTTGTGCAGAGAGTCAGAAAAGATTCAAAGGTTTCCAGATTGGAGACTTCCGTGGCCGAGTAATTTGTCACCAGATTTCTCCCCAGTTTTTCGGAGTTCCTCATTATCGTCGTTCTCATAAAAAAGACGCAGGTCGCAACAATAATGATAAACACCGCCAGAATACAGATATTGGTCGCCAGTCGTTTAAATATTTTGCTTTTGTTAATTTGCGCCATATATTCTTACTCCTTTGCCCCATATTACAACTGATTTTATCATAACATCATTCACGTGTATCGTCAAATCCAACTTTAAAGATTTTGCGCCTGCGCCACCCCCATCTGCGTCAGGTACATCTGCGCATATTCCCCCCGCAGTTCCATGAGTTCATCGTGTGTCCCGCGCTCTGCGATCCGGCCGTCCCGGATCAGCAATATCAGGTCGGAATCCCGTATCGTGGACAGACGGTGGGCGATGATGAAAGAGGTACGTCCCCGGGTGATCGCCAGCATAGCCTGACGGATATGCTGTTCCGTCACCGTGTCCACCGAGCTGGTCGCCTCATCCAGTATCATGATCGGAGCATGGTTCAGCACTGCTCTGGCGATGGTGAGGAGCTGCCGCTCCCCCTGGCTCAGCTCCGCGCCCCCCTGGTGCAGCACCGTCTCATAGCCCTGCGGGAGTCTCTGGATAAAGCCGTCCGCTCCCGCCGCTCTGGCCGCCTGACGTACCTCCTCCAAAGGTACGCCGCTGTGTCCATAACTGATATTTTCCCGCACCGTGGTGCCAAAGAGAGCCGTATCCTGCAGCACCACGCCAAAGGCCTGGCGCAGCTCTCCCAGCCGGTACCGGCGCAGGTCGCAGCCGTCCAGCAGAATGGCTCCCTCCTGCACATCGTAAAAACGGGTGAGTAGATTGATCAGAGTGGTTTTCCCCGAGCCTGTAGGGCCTACCACAGCCACCCTGGTCCCTGCGGGGATCTCCAGATCTATATGCCGCAGAACCGGTTTGCCCGACTGATAGCCGAAGGTCACATCCCGAAAACTGACGGCCCCCCGGACATGCGCCGCGCTCACGGCGTCCGGCTCATCCGGCGGCTCGCAGCCCTCATCCAATATCTCTATGATGCGCTCCGCTCCCGCCACCGCGGTCTGAAAGTTGTTATATATATTGGCGATCTCCACAAAGGGCCGGGAAAACTGCCGGGAATACAGCAGAAAACTGGAGATCTCCCCCACGGTCAGCCGTCCGTTTAAGGCCATAACGCCGCTGGCGATGGCGATCAGCACATAGGTCAGATTGTTGATCACATTCATCATGGGCATCAGATAGCCGGAGGCGATCTGCGCCCTGGTGGCGACCTGGCAGAAAGCGTCGTTGTTTTCCACAAACTGCTCCACCATCTCCCGTTCCTGGCCAAAAGCCTTGACCATGCCGATGCCGGATATGCTCTCCTCCACCTGGCCGTTGAGCCTGCCCAAAATGGCCTGCTGCTGCCGGTACAACACCTTCGTCCTCCTCGTCACAGCGCGGGTCAGCAGAAAGATCAGCAGCACGGCGAAGAGCGCGATGCCCGTGAGCAGCGGACTCATACAGATCATGGCGCAGAAAATCCCCGTGATGGTGAACCCATACATCAATAGCTGGGTCAGCGAGTCCGATATGGTGACACTGATATTGTCCACGTCATTGGTCAGACGGCTCATCAGTTCCCCGTGCTGCCGGGTGTCAAAAAAGGACAGGGGCAGCTTTTCCATATGGGCAAACAGCGCCGTGCGGATATGCAGGATCATTTTCTGTCCGATGCCCGCCATCAGAAATTGCTGTAAAAAGCGCACCAGCCAGTCTCCCAGATACAGCGCCGCCAGCACGGCCAGCAATACGCCGCCGGGATGTCCGCTGTCAATACGGTTCACCGCCTTTCCGATCAGGTATGGGGACAGCACGGCCGAGCCGGAGGCCAGAGCGGACAAAAGCAGTATCCAGCCCAGGCCTCCGCGGTGGCCCCTGGTCAATTGCCACAGACGGATCAAAGTGCCTTTCATATCCTTGGGTTTAACCGCCGGAACGCCTCTTGCGCGGCCCAACTGCGAGGGCGGCGTCGCCATATTTTTATCCATTTTGCACCCCTCCTTCCTCACGGGACAATGCCGTTTCCGGCGTCTGCCCGCCGATCTGGGAACGGTAGATCGCCCTGTAGGGCTCACAGTCCTCCAGCAATCTCTCGTGAGAACCGAAACCGCGGACTTTTCCGTCCTCCATACAGAGTATATGATCCGTCCTCATAACCGTGGATATCCTCTGACTGACCAGCAGCACGGTCATTTTCTGCCTGTCGTCAAGAATGCCCGCCAGAACCCTGGCCTCCGTGGTGGCGTCCAGCGCGCTGGTGCAGTCGTCCAATATCAGGATACGGGGATTCTTCAGCAGGGCCCTGGCAATGGAGAGCCGCTGTTTCTGACCGCCGGAGAGGTTGACGCCTCCCTGGCCCAGCAGAGTATCATAGCCCTCCGGCAGCTTTGACACAAATTCATCCGCGCAGGCAGCCCGGGCGGCCCGGCGGATCTCCTCCATGGAAGCGTCTTTGTTGCCCCAGCGCAGATTATCCTGTATCGTGCCCGTAAAAAGCAGGGCCTTTTGGGGCGCCACAGCGATCCGGCCGCGCAGCTGCGCCGTGGGTATCTCCGTCACGTCACGCCCCCCCACCAGCACCTGTCCGCAAGTGGCGTCGTAGAATCTAGGCACCAGATTCACCAATGTGGACTTTCCGGAACCGGTGGGACCGATGATGCCGATGATCTCTCCCTCCCTGACGGAAAAATCCGCCTCCTGCACCGCGGGGCGGGCGCTGCCCGCATAGGAAAAGGACACCCGGCGAAACCGGATGCTGCCCTCCTCGGAGGTCCCCGGCGCGGGAAGATCTGACGTCTCGCCGGAAGTCTTCGATGCCGGGGGGTCTGACGTCTCGCCAGGAATTTCCGGCACTGCGTTTTCCACGGCTCCGTTTTCGGGTGCTGCCTCCCGCTGGGCGGGCACTTCATCCAGAATCTCCTGCACCCGGGCGGAGGACGCCACGGCCCTGACGGCGGAATTTAAGATGTTGGACACCATGCCCAGGGCAAACAACACCTGGGTCATGTAGTTGACACATGCCATCAGCCGCCCGATCTCCCCTGTCAGTTCCCGTCCGGAGAGCCAGAGCATCACCACGATCCCCGCATTGACGGTCAGGTTGATCAGCGGGCCGAATACGGCCATGACCCGCATGGAGGATATGCCCGCCTGGGCCAGCTGCATGGAGGCGTCTTCAAATTTGTCCCGTTCCTGGTCTTCGGCCCGAAACGCCTTGACCACCCGGATGGCTCCCAGAAACTCCCTGCTGACGCGGTTCAGTCCGTCCAGCTTTCTCTGCATCCTGTCAAAACGGGGGTAACCCAGTTTCATATTGCCATAGATCAGCAGGCCGGCACAGACCAGGATCACCAACATCAGCGGCAGCAGAGCAGGCATCTGAAAAATGATCAGTGCCACGGCGCCGATGCAGGTCACAGGAGCCTTCAACATGATACGCATGATGCCGTTGATAAAGTTCTGCATCTGGGTCACATCGTTGGTGATCCTGGTGATGATGGACGCAGGCTGCAGCCGGTCGATATTTTCATGGGACAGGCTCTGCACCTTCTCATAGATGGCCAGACGGATCTCCTTGCCGATGAGCTGGGACGTCCTGCTGGCATAAGTGTTGCGCACCACGGCTCCCACGGCCCCCATGGCGGTAATGCCCAGCATGATCAGACCGTAACGCAGGATCAGGTTCAGCTCCTGTCCCTTGACCCCCCGGTCTACGATATAAGACATGAAAGTGGGCTGCAGCAGATCCGCAAAGGTTTCTATGGTGAGGAATACCACCGCGATCGTAAACATGCCTATATGCTTTTTTATGTACTGCATCATTAATCTCATGGATAACTCCTGTCCGTCCGGACGTATGCGCGTAAAAAGCGCCGCGTAATACCACCGACTCAAAAAGATCCGCCGACCAACAGACAAAAGGAGATAGCCATATAAGGTATCTCCTTCTCATCAGTCTTGCTCTATGTTCCTATATTACTCATTGTGAGGCTGTGTTGTCAATACTAATTTTTTGAGTTTCCCCATTTTTTAGGTCCTCATGTTCCACAATCAGCTATTTTAAAGTATTCAAACAGGGTTATCTGCCGTGATCGGACTTTCGGTGACAGGAAACCGTTGATACCAAAACGGCTCATGGAAAGAACACGTTCTAAGGCATATCCGATGGCGTAAAAAATAAACTGCGGCATTTCATAAATCCTTTTGGAACATCCCTTTAATTCCGCAAGGAAAATGCTGTCTTTATGAATAGCCGTGGTAAGGCCGATATAGCCAACCGCCAGCATTGCAAACAGGTTCAGGCTGCGGATGGACGATAACGACATTACCCTTAGATCCTCCAACTCAAACTGCTGTTTTTTGAATCGGAAATATTCCTCTATCCGCCACCGGAGCAGATATACCTTGGTGATGATATGGCACAGCTTTTTCTTCTCCTGCATTTTCAGGTTGGAAAGCAGCAGCATGGGTTCTTCACCAAAGCCGTATACGACAGTCAGTACCAGCTCTTTGGATGGAAATTCACAAAGCCGTACAGGTATACAGCTCATTTTGCATTGGACATACTTATCCTTTTTATTCTTAAAATCCATACGGTAAGCCCCTTTATACCGTGATGCCACATCCATGATGTTACAGGTCTGTCCGTCATAAATGACATTACGGTTCTTTTTTGCACGGATGACAAAGCGCTCCTTGTGTTTCAGAAAATAGCGGTAGTAGTCATTGGCATCAAAACCACGGTCGAGGGTACGGACGCATTTGGGGGTAAAGTTTTCGGAAAGAGATTTCAGACAGCATAAGTTTTCGTAGGTTTCACTAATAAATCCTTTTTCCGCTGCTGAGAACACCTTTTCATAGACCGGGAACGGCATCTTTCCTTTTTCGGAGAGTATTGCGGCATCAATGGTAAGGTAGCCCTGCGTAATCTTCCCCGTACTGCCGTCCCGTATTTCAGAGAGCGCTTCCATTTTTTTGCTGGCAGGCTTGGCGATGTCCGAATTGTCAATGATGATAACCGCATAAGCCTAAATCAGAAAGGCCCTCTCCCATATGCTTTCTTATTATCTTGCCTCGGT
>CAZGVI010000038.1:0-40061 GCA_964529395.1 uncultured Acetatifactor sp. | reverse complement strand
GGGTAGAGATACCCAAAGAAACAAAAGGCGAGTTTCGTAAGCTTGGAGTTCCCACTGTTGTTGACCGGGTAATTCAGCAGGCAATTACACAGGAACTCACACCAATCTATGAGGAACAATTCTCGGAAAACAGTTTTGGTTTTCGCCCGAAACGAGGAGCGCATGACGCCCTCAGACAATGCCAAAAGAATGTAAACGATGGGTATGTGTACGTGGTGGATATGGACTTGGAAAAGTTCTTCGACACGGTATGCCAAAGTAAACTGATTGAGGTGCTGTCACGAACCATCAAGGATGGCAGAGTCATTTCGCTGATACACAAATACCTAAATGCGGGAGTTATAGCGCATGGGATGTTTGAAAGTACAGAAATAGGAATGCCACAAGGTGGTCCACTTAGCCCGTTGCTTAGTAATATCATGCTAAATGAATTAGACAAGGAATTAGAGCGAAGAGGACATAGATTTGTCCGTTATGCCGATGACTGCATGATTTTCTGTAAAAGCAAGAAAAGTGCAGAGAGAACCCTGAAAAACATCATCCCATTTATTGAAAGAAAGCTATTTCTTAAAGTGAATCGGAAGAAAACCGAGGTAGCACATATCAGCAAGGTCAAATACCTTGGATACAGCTTTTACAGATACAAAGGGAAATGCAGATTAAGAGTTCACCCGAAGTCAGTTACAAAGATGAAGAATAAAATCAGGGAACTGACAGAAAGAAACAATGGAATGAGCAATGCGAAAAGAGAAGAGAAATACCAACAATTCGTGCGAGGATGGATAAACTATTTCAAACTTGCAGACATGAAGAATCTCCTAAAAGCAACGGATGAATGGGCAAGGCGGAGGATCAGGGCGGTTTATTGGAAACAATGGAAGAAAATCAAGACAAAGTACCGAATGCTGAAAGCGTTAGGAATGGAACACTGGAGGGCAAAAGAACTTGCATGTAGCAGAAAAGGTTACTGGCGTATGGGGAAAGTCTTAAACCAAATCTTTTCAAATAAAATAATAGCCAGGCTGGGATATACATCCATGCTTGACTATTATCTGGTAGTTTGTGAAAACTAAGGAACCGCCGTGTACGGAACCGTACGCACGGTGGTGTGAGAGGTCGGCTAATCAATTAATGGTTAGCCTCCTACTCGATTGACCCCCAGACAGCTCGTGCAGGCACGGATACTTTTCGTGCAAAAGCCCTGTTTGACGGGGGAATATATGATATGGTACAACTAAAGAGGGGGTGCCTACTTGCATCGCCGCGCATCGACTATTACAGGGGAGGTTTATGGATGAAACTGGATTATGACAGGCAGGAGATTCTGGATGTGATCGACAGGATCGTCAGAAGAACGATGAAGATGGATCTGACATGGGACTGGCCCTGCGGTGTGGCTTATTTTGGGATCGCCGACGCCTATGAGAAGACGGGCAGGGAGGAATACATAAAGCTCTTAAAGGACAGGGTGGACGAGCTGATCGAGTTGGGGCTTCCCGCGGTGTGGACGGTGAACGCCTGCGCCATGGGGCATTGCCTGATCACTCTTTACGAGGCCACGGGGGAGCAGAAATATTGGGATATCGTGATGAGCAAGATCCGCTATATCCGGGAGGAGGCCCCGCGCTTTGGGGACAATGTGCTGCAGCATACCGTGTCGGCAGACAACGATTTTCCGGAGCAGTGCTGGGCGGACACCCTGTTCATGGCGGCCTTTTTTCTGCTGCGCGTGGGGGTTGAGCTGTCGGATGAGGAGATTATCGGGGACGCGCTGAATCAGTATTACTGGCACATCAGATATCTGCAGAATATGGACACAGGCTTGTTTTACCACGGCTATGACAACATTGCCAGGGATCATATGTCCGGATTTTACTGGGGGCGCGCCAACGCCTGGGCTGCGTATACCATGTCCCAGGTAGGGGATATCCTCCCTCAGTGTTATCTGTACCCGAAGTATATGGATGTGGCGGGTTCCCTGAATGAACAGCTCTCGGCCATCAAGCTGCTCCAGACCCCGGACGGCCTGTGGAGAACCCTGTTGGATGACGAGAGTTCCTATGAGGAGATCTCGGCGTCGGCGGGGATCGCCGCGGCCATGGTGTCCAGGGCCAATCCCCTCCACACCAAATATATCAACAGGTCCATCCGGGGGATACTGGCCAATGTCGGCCCTGACGGAAGAGTGATGAATGTCTCTGGCGGAACGGCGGTGATGAAGGACGCGGAGGGCTACCGGGGGATCTCCCGGGACTGGATCCAGGGATGGGGACAGGGACTGGCGCTGGCGTTTTTTGACAAGGTTCTGGTGTCGGATGATCTGCAAAAGGACGGTGCTCTGTAAATGGACGAGAGGTTTTTTGATTTCAGGACACAGCGGATCCCTTTTTACGGGGAGGAGCTTTCCGCTGCCCATGCGGGAGAGCGCCATGCCCGGCGCCCCTGCGAGGGCGCGGCGGGTTTTGTCACGGAGAGCGTCAGGAGGGTGGACGAAAGGCTCCGGATCCCGGAGCTAAACGCGGGCTTTGACGTTCCCTATTGGTATCAGGGTCTGGAGCTGACGCGGGTTTTGCGGGATGAATACGGCTGCTATGTGGATTCCCGGGAGAGTGCCCGGAGGGTGGACGCGGATTTGAAGAGGCTGATTCCGCTGTGCTTTAAGGCGGATGTGGAAGAGCCGGGGAACTATGAGGTGCGGCTTACGCTGCGCGGACAGGGGGAGATCTGCGTCTTCGCGGGGCCCAGGCGGCTTGTGCGTCGGGAATCGCTGCCCGGGATCCGGAGCGTGACATGGCGTTTCGCGCTGAATGTCTGCGACATAATACCCCGCGGGCAGGAGCGCAGACACAGCAGACGCAGCATTGATATTGCCATTGTGGGAAGGGATGTGAGGCTGACGGGCCTGTCTTTTCGGCGGACGGACTGCCCCACCCTATACATAGCGGGGGATTCCACAGTGACGGACCAGCCGGCGGAATATCCCTATCTTCCTGGTGCCAGCTACGCCGGGTGGGGGCAGATGATCGGCTGTTATCTGTCTCCCCGGATCGCGGTCTCCAACCATGCCCATTCCGGGCTTACGGTGGAGAGTTTTCGGACGGAGGGACATTACGCCATCCTGCGGGAATCGGTAAGGGCTGGTGACTATGTGATGTTCCAGTTTGGACACAATGATCAGAAACTGGCGGAATTACAGGCCCGCGGCGGATATTGGGATGGGCTTGCGGCCTATGTGGAGGAGACAAGACAGGCGGGGGCCCGGCCGATCATCATCACGCCCCTGGCCCGTAATTCCTGGAAAGCGGACGACGGCTCTTACAATGACCTGCTGGAGCAGTACGCGAACGCCTGTATGGAGCTGGGACGGCGATACGGCGTCCCGGTGGCGGATCTCCATGGACGGAGCATGTCTTTCGTGAAGGAGAGAGGGCTGGAGGGCGCGAAAGCCTTTTTCTTTCCCAGGGATTTCACACATACCAACGATTACGGGGCCTACAGGATGGCCGGTTTTGTGGTGGAGGAGTGTCTGGAAAAGGCGCGGGCGGAGGAGTATAGATCCCTGACGGAGTGTATGACGGAGCGGACATACGTCTGGGAGGGGGAGGATCCGGAGGAGCTGCCAACGGTCCCCGAGCGGTACCGGGATGTGCCAAAGACCGATGGGGAAGGGATCCTGTTCGAGGATCTGGAGAGGCCGGATGAGCCGCTGAGGCGTGCGGAGGCCCTGGATATGGTGATCAGGACCGCTCGCTTTTTTCCAACGAATGTGTTCAACGATCTCTATGAGGATGTTGTGGGGCATGAATGGTACGCGGGAACGGTGGAGTGTGCGTATCAGAACGGGATCATCCCGCCCCAGATGACCGCGGGAAACAGGCTGGAACCGGAAAAGCCCGTCACGGTGGAGGAGTTTCTGGCGCTGGCCATGGGCGGCTACAGGAGCCGGATGAAAATGCCGGAGGAAAAGCCCTGTCCGGCGGACGGATCCTGTACGTCCTACTGTGTCCCCTATGTGAGGGCGGCACACAGTCTGGGCGTGATAAAAGAGGGGGAAGATGTGCGGGCGGTCATCACAAGAGGGCGCGCGGCGGAGATCTGCAGGGCGCTGGATATATAAATGGAATAATCTATGATTCACGCGCGGCGCGGGCGACGCCTGTGCCGCGCGGGAAAGAGGTAAGAATGAAGAGGGTTGAGAAAGGGAGCTTTACACTTCCCGGCGAGGCGGGATATGAGGAGCTGACACTGGAACTGGCGGATAAATGGGGCGCTGACGTGATCCGGGACAGCGATGGGACCGTGCTCTCTGAGAGGATCACCAAGGCGGGGTATGGCATATACTCCACGATCTGCGTGATCAGGGATCACAACGATTGGGCGAAAGAAAACCAGGATAAGCTGCAGCAGTGTTTCCTGATGACGAGCCCGCGCACCGCGGTGGGGAGGGATCTGACCATCGGGCTGATGGAGGATTTCTTTTCCGAGCAGTTCCGGGTCAATGACAGCGCCGACGCCCTGGGGTACTGGCAGGTCTATGACAGGACCGCAGATACGCCGGTCGATCCCGGCAGATGGAGCTATGATGTGGAGAGCCGGGCGGTGACGCTGAGGGATATCACTCCCTGGCACAATTATACTGTGAGCTTTCTGGCCTACCGGATCTGGGAAGAGATATCCATGTACAATCACACCACCAATCATTGGGACAAGGAGCATCTGATGCAGATTGACCCGGTGTACCCGGAGGTGCAGGCGTATCTGCTGGACTGGATGGCAAAATGGTGCGAGACGCACCCGGATACCACGGTGGTGCGTTTTACTTCCCTGTTTTACAATTTTGTCTGGATCTGGGGGAGCAGCGAGCGTAACAGGCAGCTCTACTGCGACTGGGCCTCCTATGATTTCACGGTGAGCCCCAGAATGCTGGATGCTTTCGCACGGCGGATGGGCTACAGCCTGACGGCGGAGGATTTTATCAACCGGGGGAAACTCCATGTCACACATGTGCCCTGCGACAGGAAGAAACTGGACTGGATCGATTTTGTCAATCGTTTTGTCATAGACTTTGGGAAAAAGCTGGTTGACATCGTACATGGCTATGGCAAGAAAGCCTATGTGTTCTATGATGACAGTTGGGTGGGGCTGGAACCCTACAAGCCTACCTTTAAGGAGTTTGGCTTTGACGGTCTGATCAAGTGTGTCTTTTCCGGCTATGAGGCGCGGCTCTGCTCCGGTGTGGATGTGGAGACCCATGAGCTGCGGCTCCACCCCTATCTGTTCCCGGTGGGGCTGGGAGGCGCGCCCACTTTTATGGAGGGCGGCAATCCCACCCTGGACGCCAAGAAGTATTGGAACAGCGTGAGGCGCGCCCTGCTCCGGTGTCCCATAGACAGGATCGGGCTGGGGGGGTATCTCCACCTGGTGCGGGATTTTCCGGATTTTGTAGAGTATATAGCCAAGATCTCCGACGAATTCCGGCAACTGAAACAGTTGCACGGCGCGGGGAAACCCTATACCTGCGCGACGAGGGTCGCGGTGCTGCATTTCTGGGGCAGTATGCGCTCCTGGTCATTGTCCGGGCATTTCCATGAGACTTATATGCATGATCTGATCCATATCAACGAGGCTCTCAGCGGTCTGCCGCTGGAGGTCAGTTTCATCAGCTTTGAGGACGTGAAGGCCGGCGCGCTGGAGAGGGCGGACGTGGTAATCAACGCCGGGGCGGCGGGCAGCGCGTGGAGCGGCGCGGATGCCTGGAAAGACGCGGAGGTAGTGGAGCGTCTGACGGAGTGGGTCTACAGGGGCGGCGTGTTCATCGGCGTGGGCGAGCCCTCTGCGGCGGCGGGATCCGACAGCTATTTCCGGATGGCGCATGTGCTGGGCGTTGATGAGGATACCATCGACAGGGTATGCCATGGAAAGTGGAGCTTTACGCCGGATCAGGAGGCCGCTGCGAAGGTCATGCCCGGGGAAGCCTATATCCCGGCCAGGCAGAGCTGCCATCTAACGGACGGTCGGGCGGCTGTCCTGGCGGCTCAGGGGAATAACTTGCTTTTGGTCAGGAACCCTTTTGGCAGGGGGCAGGGCATCTATCTCAACTCCTTTGAGCTGTCCAACGCCAACACCCGGATGCTGCTGAATCTGATCCTAGAGGCGGGCGGCGAGGATCCGGACGGATATTACCTGACGGATAATCCCGACATGGAGTGTACGTTCTACCCGGAGAGCGGGGCGCTGGTGGTGATTAACAACGCCGGGACGGCGCGGGAGTGTGTTATCCGGACGGAGAAGGGCACTTTAAAGGTCAGGCTGGAGGCCTATGATATGCTGATTCGGAGGCTGTAGGACGAGGGCCTCCCGAGGGGATGGCTTGTGGAAAGGAAGGGTGATGATGGTAAAAGGTTTTAAGATGAAATTGTTCCCGGGGCAGGAGGAGGAGTATGAGAGGCGTCACAATCTGCTGTGGCCCGAGATGAAAGACATGATCCACGAGTATGGCGGGAAGAATTACACGATCTTTCTGGATCGGGAGACACTGACCCTTTTTGGGTATATTGAGATCGAGGACGAGGAGAGGTGGGCCAAGGGCGCGGATACGGCGATCAACCGCAAATGGTGGGACTATATGGCTGACATTATGGAGACCAACCCGGATAACAGCCCGGTCAGTGTGGATCTAAAGAAAGTGTTCCACCTGGATTGACTGTGAAAAAAGAACCGGCAGACAAAGGAAAAGGGCGCCCGTGGGGGCGCCTTTAAATTAGGTTGCTTTTCTGTGTACTGACGTATATAATATGATGTAAGAATAATTCATATGGCTGAGAAAAACAGTGCCAATATAGGATTTGATAAACAGCTTTGGGACGCGCCTGTGTTCTGTGGAAACATATTCCCACGACGGGATACAGAAAGGTAATCATAGGGCGTATGTTTTTGGCTAGTGTACTGACACGTTCATAATTTGACTAATGACTTGCCTAAATTTCCATCTGCTGCGTTGTTGTCGGTCAACGATGCCACCGCATCGCCTCCCTCCGCCGCCTTGCAGAGTGAAAATTTATTCTTCGTCATTAGTTCAAAAATGAGCGTGTCAGCACAGTAGATTCCTGCGGCACAAACTGAAGAATGAGATTAGAAAAAAGTTAGGAGCGATTGGGTATGAAGTATAATATTCCCGACAGAGTCTTGAAAGACATCACATCATTCGCCTGCAAGCATAATGTTGAAAATATTGTACTTTTTGGCTCTCGCGCGAAAGGTACACATACAGAAAGAAGCGATATTGACATCGCCGTCCGCGGCGGTGATTTTGATGGCTTTTATTGGGATATAAAGGAAAATGTTCACTCTCTTCTGTCATTTGACATAGTGGAACTTGGTGACGATGTTTCCAGTGAGTTGAAAAAAGAACTCGAAAAGGATGGGATAGCTATATATGAGAAAACTAGATAATTTTTCAAACTGCCTTAACGTGTTGAAAGGTGCAGATTTTGGATTTGCAAATGAGAATGACATTTATAGAATGGGCGTTATCGGACAGTTCAATCTGACATTTGAGCTTGCCTGGAAAGCCTTGCAGGCAGTGTTAAGGGTACATGGCGCGGAGAGTGCGGAAACAGGATCGCCCAGAGAAATATTGCAGCTTGGCTATAAGCTGGGATTTGTGGAAGATTCAGCCGTGTGGCTTACTATGCTGAAAAAGCGCAATACTTCTATGCATATCTATGATGAGGATGAGATAGATGAAATGCTCCTGCTTATCCGCGACAGTTTTATGGCCGCATTTATTGCACTGGAGAAATTACTTCGCGAGAAACTTAATGAAGCCGGGAGTGATTGGGAATGAAATATAAGAAAGATTAATAGGGAGAACCGAAAACCCGGGAGAGACAGAAGATGGAGCATATCAGGATTGCCATAGTGGAGGATGAAACCCCGCATGCGCAGCTTTTGGAACAGCATATTGTGAGCTGGGGCAGAGATCGGAATGTTGGGGATATTTCCATATGCCGTTTTGACAATGCCGCAGCGTTTCTCTTTGACTGGGCGGAAGAGCGTTATGACATGGTCTTTCTGGATATTCAGATGCCGGGTATAAACGGTATGGAGACGGCCCGCAGGATCCGGGAGACGGACAAAGGTGTAAAATTGGTCTTTACCACCGGCATCACGGACTATCTTCAGGAGGGGTATGAGGTGGAGGCCATTCGGTATCTGCTCAAGCCCATCATCCGGGAAAAGGTGTGGGAATGCCTGGACAAGCTCTTGCAGGAACCGGCGTCAAACGTACAATTACTGTTTGAGACGCAGGAGGGCGTGGTAAAGCTTGCAGAGCAGGATATAGAATACTTTGAGGCCAGAGGACATTATACCATATGTCATTTGACAGCGTGCGGAACATCTTTCAGGCAGTCTACAGTGTGTAGAGAGTCTTCCGGGCGGTCCGCGGCGCATGAAACGTCTTTCAGGCAGGCCGTGGGAGTGATGGAATCGCAGGATGGGAAACTGCGGGAAGAGGAGATCCAACTGCGGGAAAGCTTTAATGCACTGTGTGACAGACTCTCACAGCGGCCTTTTATCCGCTGTCACCGCTCCTACCTGTGTCATATCCGGCATATTCACAGGGTGGATCGGACAGAGATCATTCTGGAGAGCGGCGGCCGCATTCCCGTGAGCAGGCGGCTGTACGAATCGGTGGTAAAAGCTTTTATCGCCTATTTCCGCAAGGAGGAGTCGCACGGAGATATCGGTCACTCCCGGGTATATCAGAAAACTTCTGGAGAAACATTACGGGAAAACGGCAGATAAAACATCCGCATGCAGCGGGACGAAAAACGGGGGAGGATCGACATGCGCGTCAGCAGAAAGGCAGAGCGCAGGATGGCTGCCTACCAGCAGGACCTGATGGAAAAGCACTGCGAGGAAGTGGAAAATATGTACCGGCAGACCAGGGGATGGCGGCATGATTACCGCAATCATATCCAGACCATGAAAGCTTATCTGTCCATGGGGCGGTATGAGGAACTGGCGGAATATCTGGATCAGTTGGACATGGATCTGAGCCAGGTGGACACAGTGGTCAAAACAGGCAATGTGATGGTGGATGCGGTGCTGAACAGCAAGATATCCGTGGCCAGAGCAAAACAGATTGCAGTGGATGCCAAGGCCCGGGTCCCCCAGCGTATGTCCGTCGCCGAAGTAGATCTCTGTGTGATCCTGGGCAATCTGCTGGACAATGCCATAGAGGCATGTATGGGGATAGAAGAGGAGAGCCAGCGGTTTATTCGCATTTATATAGATGTGTTGCAGGGCCAGCTCTATCTCTATGTGCTCAATGCCACGGCGGGTATACTAAAGCGGCGGGGCAACAGTTATCTGTCCACAAAAGACTCCCGGGAACATGGTTACGGGTTGATGCGGATGGACAGAGTGGTGGAGAAATATCACGGTTATCTGGACCGGCAGGACGAGGAAGGGGTATTTGCCACGGAAGTACTGCTGCCGCTGGAGAAATAAAACTATTCGTGCATGAAACAAACCATTCGTGCACGAATTTTTTGTGGCCATGGAAACCATGCTATAATCCAAAATGTAATTTCCCTGACAGATGGGAACCGGTGAGACAATCTTTTGTCAATTGGGCCAGAACATTAAAATAAGTCAATTACCAATGAAAAACCCGGGCGAAAAATAGGCTTAAGCGAACCCTGAAATAAAGGAGATGGTACTTATTATGAAAAACAGGCGGCAGGAGGAACAGACAGCAGACTGGCGGGTGGCGCGTCACAGCATTCCCAGCAACATTCTGTTCTGGATGAAGACTTATTGGAAATGGGCGCCGGGTGTGGTGTTGCTGGCAGCGCTGAAAATGATCCTGGGGACTTTGACGCCCCTGGTGGGCATCTATCTGCCCAAGCTGGTGCTGGACATGCTGGCGGGCAATGTCACGGCGGAAGTGCTGATACGCACTCTGGGGATATGGGGGATATTGGTGGCGGCGCTGTACGGAGTGAATAACGGGTTGAACGGAAAATATTTCATGCAGAACGTCGTGCGTTTTTTTCTGCTGCCGGAGCTGTATCTGAAAAGCCTGCGGGTTTCCTATGAGATTCCTGAGTCGGAGTGGGGCAAAAAAGCGTATCAGGAAGCGCTGGGAGTGGCTTATGGCGGCGATTGGTGCGCCGCTACCCGATCCTTTGACGGCACTTTTGAAATGTTCCAGAACATACTGTGTTTTTTGCTGTACTCCACGGTGCTGGGCGTGCTGAGTCCCTGGATCATCCTGGCGCTGACCGCGCTGTCCCTGCTGAATATTCTGGTGATCGAGAAAGGGCTGCATTTTCAGGATTCCATGCGGGAGCGGGAGGCACAGCACAGCCGGCACTGGAACTATGTCCGCTCTGCCATGGGCAATATGACGGCGGCTAAGGATGTGAGGATCTTTGGCATGAACGCGTGGCTGGGCGGTATCCGGGACAGGGTGATAGAGGAGATGAAGGAGGACAAAAAGGCCTATCAGCGGCTGAACAACTGGCAGCATGTGATGAACTGCCTGATCGGTCTGGTCCGGGATGTGGGAGCTTACGGATATCTGATCTACAGTGTGGCCGCGGGCAATATCGGCGTCGGTGATTTCATGCTCTATTTTGGCGCTGTAACCGGGTTTTCCGGCTTTGTCACCGGTATACTTTACCAGGTCGGGGATCTGAAAGGAGCCCGCAACGCCACGGATTATTTTCGGGCTTATATGGAACTGCCGGAGGAGCTTTCCGAGGAGGAATGCCTGCGCTTTCCGGAAAGCGCCGCCCGGGCAGAGCGGGAGAGCGGCGGTCAGGGCCCATGCATCGTCTTTGAGGATGTGAGTTTTTCTTACAAAAAGGAGGACGGCAGTCCGGGAGAGCAGATCCTGGAGCATTTTGATCTGACCATCGCGCCTGGAGAAAAGCTGGCTCTGGTGGGAGTCAACGGCGCGGGCAAGACCACTCTGGTCAAACTGCTGTGCGGTCTGTACCGCCCTGACGGGGGGCGCATACTGATCGACGGCCGCAGCCGGGAGGAGATGGGAGCGGGAGAATGGTTCCGGCTTATGTCTGTGGTATTTCAGGAGCAGTTGTCGCTGCCCATAAGCATCGCGGAGAACATTTCTCTACAGCGCCGGGAGGAGACAGATGACGCCAGAGCGTGGGAGGCCATAGAGAAGGCGGGGCTTGCGGAGACTTTTGAGCGGCAGCAACTCACACTGGATACCTTTATGACCAGGACCATCTCCCGCAAGGGCATCGAGCTCTCCGGCGGCCAGAGGCAGCGGCTGATGCTGGCCAGAGCGCTGTACAAAGACGCGCCGATCCTGGTGCTGGATGAGCCCACCGCGGCGCTGGATCCCATAGCGGAGAGCCAGGTCTATGAGAGTTATCTGGAACACAGCAGGGGTAAGACCGCCATATTCATTTCCCACAGGCTGGCCAGCACCCGCTTCTCGGACCGCATTATCCTGCTTAAGCAGGGCCGCATTCTGGAGGAGGGAACCCATGAGCAGCTCATGGAGCGGCAGGGGGCTTACGCTGAGATGTACCAGGTGCAGAGCAGTTATTACGAGGAGAAAGACGGCGTCACGGCGCCTTACGTGGAGGTGGACTGATGGAAACGGATCTTACAAGCAAACTCCCGCTGCGGGAGCATGTAAAAAATGTCAGAAGGATCCTGGGAGTAGTCCGGGAGCTGGATAAAACATATTTTTTGCACCAGGGAATCAAATCCCTGCTGGATGCGGGAGCCTCCTATTTAGGGCTGCTGCTGTCCGTATATATATTGGATCAATTGGTGGCAGGGATCCGCTTTGGACAGACTTTTCTGACAGCGGCGGCGACCTGTCTGGCGCTGCTGGTCCTGCAGCTTGGCAGCGGTATGCTGCAAAGCCGTCTGGATGTGCGCTGGGAGATCGTATATCGCAAATGGGACAGCATAACGGAAGAAAAGATCCTGCGGATGGATTTTTCCAGGATAGATGATCCCAAGACCCGTAAAATGCGGGAGCGCATCTGGCAGGACAACAACTGGGGGGCGGGTATCAATACCGTGCGCTGGTACATGCAGAATATCATGGACGGGCTGTGCCGGCTGGCGGGGGCCGTGGCTGTAGGCGCTCCGGTATTTATATATATCCTGCGGGCGAAGAGCCGGATCGTATGGGTGGTGCTCCTTGTCATGGCCCTGGCGATCGCTGTGGGGAGCGCTATGGGGACTCTCTATGAAAAGCGGGTACAGGAATATATGATGGGTAATCATATAATGGACAGAGAAGAGACGGATGAGGAGAGGATACAGAACGCGAATATGGTATGGGATCTGGCGGTAAATTACGGATACAGCTACCGGGACGGCAAGGATGTGCGGCTGTACCACGGCTATGGCCTGCTGCGGTATTGGACGCTGGGAAAGATCACCGCTCCCGCCTGGATGGGGAAGGTGCGGGAGGTTTCGATAAACAGCGGGAAAAGCAATTTTTGGGGGGGGAGTCCCAAGGGAATCGTGGAATGCGGCTCCTATCTGGCGGTGGGACTGACGGCGCTGACCGGAGTCATGTCCATAGGCTCGGTGATCCGATTTGCGGGATGTCTGAAAGATATTTTTAACACGGCCTCCAATCTCTGCTATCAGCTCCCGCAGTTGGCACTGGGTGCGCGCAGACAGGTGAGCACTCTTGAATTTCTGGAGATCGGAGACGAGATGTACAAAGGCAAACTGCCGCTGGAGAAACGAAACGATAATCAGTACCGCATCGAGTTCCGGGATGTCTCTTTCAAGTATCCGGGTGCGCAGCAGTATGCCCTGCGGCATTTTTCCATGGAGCTTAAGGTAGGTGAAAAGCTGGCCATCGTGGGGATGAACGGCTCCGGGAAGACCACGATGATAAAGCTCCTGTGCCGTCTGTATGATCCCCAGGAGGGAGAGATACTGTTAAACGGCGTGGACATTCGGAAGTTCAAGCACGAGGAGTACAGCAGACTTTTTTCCGTGGTGTTTCAGGATTACCAGCTCTTTTCCTTCCTGCTTGGGGAGAATGTGGCGGTAGCTGCGGATTACAATGAGGACAGGGTACGAAAATGCCTGGAGAACGCGGGATTTGAACAAAGGCTGAAAGAACTGCCCCAGGGAACCCATACCTACATGTTCAAGGACTATGAGGACGGGGTGGAGTTTTCCGGGGGAGAGGCCCAGAAGGTGGCCATCGCCAGAGCGATCTACAAGGAGGCGCCCTTCGTGCTGCTTGACGAGCCCACGGCGGCGCTGGACCCGCTGGCGGAGTTTGAGATATACCGGCGTTTTGACGAGATCGTGGAAGACAAGACCGCCGTCTATATCTCCCACCGTCTGTCTTCCTGTCGGTTCTGCGACAAGATCGCAGTATTCCACGAGGGCCGCCTGATCCAGCAGGGCAGTCATGAACAGCTGGTGCAGGACAAGGCGGGAAAATATTATGAGATGTGGAACGCCCAGGCACAGTACTATGTGGAGGCATAGACTGGGGATAATGTGATAACCGAACATGCGGTAACAAAAGGGGGGCTGACGCGCTATGCAACTGGCGCGCGGCTCCTTTTCCACGCATTGTATTTCAGGTAAGTTAAACTGCCAGTGTTCAATAAGATACGGGACACTCGATGTATTTGCGGAGTAATGCAACAGGAGTAAGAGTAGGGCTGGCTATGTTGACAGATCGATGACAGGATATTTTATAAAAACTAAAATCATTATATAATCAAATAATGAACTTGACAGCGTGGAGACATTTGAATATAATTATATATATCAAACTGTTTTGAAAGGGTGTATATGAAAAAGTATTTTATTTTTCTTATGTTGTTGATGGCAATAGGAATATCCGCCTGTGCGAAACCGGGAGAGACTGATGATGAGTTCCGGGTGGAAGACGAACAGGTTGCAGTGGCGGATTTTCAGCAGATGAGACTGCCTGTTCCGCTGGAGGATCTGGAATATTATGCGTCGAATGGGAAATGGTTCTACATTGCGAAACAAGGGGTTGGTTCAGAGAGCACGGCATATCAGATTTTGCGCGGAAAAGTTGAGAGTGACTATGAGGGCGAGGTCTATCAGTCTCGGGAAGGAGCCGTCTGTCTGGCACTGACGGCGGACAGAGAGAACTGTTGTTATGTACTGTGGAGTGATACGGGCGGTGTATATTTGGAAAAATATGATGAAAACGGCGAAGTGCTGTGGCATGCAGACCAGGATCCTGCTCAATGGACGGATGTAGAGCGTAATAATGTAGGCCGCCGCTTATCTGTCAAAGGAGGTACTGTCACAACAGACGGCAGGCTGGTTCTGTATACTCAGGGGACAGACGATCTTGTAGCGTTGTTCGATACAACCGGTAATCTGTTGCAAATGACAGCTCCGGATCTGGAACATCTGGATGGTATTGCGGCGGGCAGCGAGGGGCGTGTCTATGGATATTGTATCACTGGCAAGGGAGATCCTGTGCTGACGGATATTGAGGATTCGGATCGGCGTTATGTGTTGCCTTTCAGGCCGTTAAATGTATTTGGCGGTTATGAGGAGGGTATTTACCTGAATACATCCGAGGGTTTGTGGGTCTATTCTCCAGCGACGGGAATCGCGGAGATAAAGTGGGCGTGGGCTGACGAATATATGAATGTGGATTATCGGCAGTTGCGGAATATTTACTGTGAGAAACAGAGATGGTATCTGTTATGTTATACTCCGGACACATTGATAACCGGAGGGATGGGCAAAGTGACTGTCGTATCCGTCAAAAACGAGAGCGGCAGGGAGTATGGCCCTAAGGAGACAGTCACACTGGGATATGCGGACATCGGCAATGCGCAGTCTCTGGAAAGGATCGTAAATTTGTATAACAGACAGAGCCTCACATATCATGTGGAACTCATTGCATATGGGAATGAACAAAGTGAAACGATGGAAAAACTGAGTGCGTTTGAACAGCAACTGCTCAAAGAAGACGGCCCGGATCTGATGGAGGTCTCCAATATTTACACGGGAAATCTGGCGGACAAAGATGCTTTCCGCGATTTATCGGACTACTTTGCTGAAAATGACCATGTGGACGAAAATGCAGTTCTGGACAGGATCCGGAGCAGTATGCGGTATAAAGGAAAAGATATGTTTGTGATCCCCTCGTTTAGCCTATATGCCCAGGCATGCAAGGAGCCCATTGCCGCAGAGGAGTGGACGCCTGAAAAGCTGATTCAGCTTGCGGATGAACAGGAGGCATTGTGGCAATTTGGCACGTCTGCTGAGTGGGTGTTTCAGGATTGCCTGGGACGGTATGCTGGGTACGAGCGCTATATAGATTATGATGCGAAAGAGAGCCATTTTGACTGCTCTGAATTTCGCTGGATTCTGAAAAACTGTGCCCGGTTTGGAGGAGATGTCGAATACCCGATGGCTATCGTTTCCTATAGCAACGAGCAGCCTGCTTATCTATATGACTATCATATCGGGAATATGACAGAGTATTTGTGGCACAGTAAAAACCTAAAAGATTTAAACTGTAGCTGGGTAGGGTATCCAAGTTGGGACGGAGCTGTATATCTGCTGATTCCCAGCAATGTATTCGCCATGAACCGGAAAGCTGAAAATCGGGAAGGAGCCTGGGATTTCCTGCAATATATTTTGTCAAAAGAGTGTCAGAATGAGATCGACTGGGAGTTCCCGGTGAGAGAGGACAGCTTTGAAAGGTATTTAAGGAGTTCTTATGTCAGTAGGGAAGACAGAGAAAAAGCAATGCGGGAGGGGTTTCTTTCTGTATATTATTTTGATTCTGACCCCACAGAGACGGACTTTGATGATATAAGGTATATGGTGAACCATTCTATTACCAAGAGATCAGGCGGCCCCATAGGAGTCATTCTGGAGGAGGAAACAGGAATGTATTTCGCAGGGGACGCAACGCTTGAGGAGACGGTCAGGAAGATAGACAATCGTGTGACGCTGTACTTAAAGGAATAATTAAAATTTTATAGCAGTAGGGGGGTGATTCCGTTGTTCAACTGACAGGAAACAAGAAAGCTTTGCATAAAATATTTAAAATGTGGAAAGGAAAACAGAGATGAAAAAAATAGCTGTATTTACATTACTTACGTGCTTTGTTCTCGGCATATCGTTATCTGCGGATGCTGCCGAAACGAGGGCTGCAGCCTGTGCCCAGCCAGGGTGTACGGGATTTTTGTATACTCAGGAAGTTGATATTTCAAAGCCGAATCATACGCAGCCGTGCTGGCTTGATGGCTGTACTGTTACTTTCAGTGATAAAATAGAGCATACGAGAATCACCCGTTGCTCGGAGTGCGGACGTCAGTATGGCAATGCTGAAGTCTTGTGGTCAAGATCTACGCAAACACATTCTATACCTTTATCACAGCATTAGTAAAAATAAATATATTGCTATTGCAAGAAGCCGCCGTTTCAGGACCTTTCAGTCGCTGAGACGGCGGTCTTGATCTGCTATGGGAGATTATATTATCTCTTATTCATGGGCACATAGTCCCGATCCTTGCAGATGGTCTTGTAGGCGGGACGGATGATCTTGCCGTTGTTGGCCAGTTCTTCCAGACGGTGGGCGCTCCAGCCGGAGATCCTGGCGATGGCAAAGATGGGAGTGTACAGCTCCATGGGCAGCCCCAGCATGTCGTAGACAAAGCCGGAGTAGAAGTCCACATTGATGCTGACGCCCTTGTACATCTGCCGCTCCGCCTCGATGATCCGGGGAGCCAGCCGCTCCACCAGAGAATAGAGCGCAAACTCCTTCTCCAGTCCCTTCTCCTGGGACAGTTTTTCCACAAAGCTTTTGAATACCACGGCACGGGGATCGGACTTGGAGTACACCGCGTGGCCCACGCCGTAGATCAGCCCTGCGTGGTCAAAAGCCTCCTTATGCAGCAGGCGCTTTAAGTAGACGGAGACTTCCTCCTCGTCCTCCCAGTCCTTAACCACCTGTTTCATCTCCTCGAACATCTTTACCACCTTGATGTTCGCGCCGCCGTGACGGGGCCCCTTTAGAGAGCCGATGGCCGCGGCGATGGTGGAGTATGTATCCGTCAGCGAGGAGGTCACCACATGGGTGGTGAAGGTGGAATTGTTGCCGCCGCCATGTTCCATATGCAGGATCAGCGCGATATCCAGGATCTTGGCCTCCAGCGGTGTATAGGAGCTGTCCGGGCGCAGAATATGTAAGATGTTTTCGGCGGTGGACTTATCTTCCACAGGCTGATGTATGTACAGGCTGTTGCCGTCGTGGTAATGGCTGTAGGCCTGATAGCCGTAGATGCTCAGCAGCGGGAACAGGCTGATCAGCTGTAGACACTGGCGCAGCACATTGGGCAGGGAGGTGTCGTCCGCCCTGTCATCGTAGGAGTACAGGGTCAGCACGCTGCGGGCCAGGGTGTTCATCATATCCCGGCTTGGAGCCTTCATGATGATGTCCCGCACGAAACTGGTGGGCAGAGTGCGGTATCCCGCCAGCATACGCTTGAATCGTTCCAGTTCATCATGGTTGGGCAGCTTGTCAAACAGCAGCAGATAGGTCGCCTCCTCAAAGCCGAACGCCTCGTCTTTCGGCAGCCCGCTCACCAGATCTTTCACGTCATAGCCCCGGTAGAACAGACGCCCATGATCCGGCACGGAGACACCGTTTTCCATCTTGGTGGCCCGCACGTCGGAAATGTTGGTCAGGCCAGCCAGCACACCTTTGCCGTTTAAGTCCCGCAGCCCCCTTTTCACCTCATATTTTGTGAAAAGCTCTGTATCGATGATGCCGGCTTTTTCCGACATGGCGGCCAGCTTTAATATCTCGGGTGTGATCTCGCAGTAATTGTTGTTGTCCATGGGAGTCCTCCTTTTTTAGATGGCGGGAAAAACGTAACTGTCGTCCCGCACCGGAACTGCCGCGATGAAAGCTACGGTTTCATAAATATGCATGGCAATATCGCTAATGACCTGGAACGTCACATATACAGCGCCCGCCTTTATAAATATTGACAATGACTGGGATACTGCCAGTCAGGAACGCAGAGCAGGCTTGCCGAAAAACTGGCATTTATAACACGGATGGCGTATGGCCGTCCACGGCCAGGAGTATGTATAGACGTTTACTGTCATGAGATTGCCGATGCAGACATAATATATCTTACGGCTGATGACGGGTAACGGAATGTATTTACAGTGTAGCATGGAAGAAGTATAAATTGCAAGAAAAAAAATTATGTTTACAGTTTTTTTATATTTATGCATGAACCCGGAGTTTTTTTCTCCCGGGTATGGATTTTTATGGAAAGAAGAGGTAAAATATATATAAATGTGCGTTCGTCGTCTCGGCGGCGTGCAAAGCAAAAGGAGAAGTGAAGATGGATATACAGGAAATGCTTAAGAAAGTGGACCATACGCAGTTAAAGGCGTTCTGTACCTGGGAGGACATCGAGAAACTCTGCCGTGAGGCGGTCAGATACCATACGGCCAGCGTCTGTATCCCACCCTGCTATGTGAAGCGCGTTCATGAGACCTTCGGCGGGCAATTGACAATCTGCACGGTGATCGGTTTCCCTCTGGGATACCAGGTGACGGCGGCCAAGGTCTGCGAGGCCAGGGAGGCCATTGCCCAGGGCTGCGATGAGGTGGATATGGTGATAAACATAACCGATGTAAAGAACGGGCGCTATGATCTGGTGGAGGAGGAGATCCGGCAGGTGAAGGCTGCCTGCGGAGATCATATTTTGAAGGTGATCGTGGAAACCTGTTATCTGACAGAGGAAGAGAAGGAGGCCATGTGCAGGGCGGTGACCGCGGCAGGGGCGGATTATATCAAGACTTCTACCGGCTTTGGGACAGGCGGCGCCACCAGAGAGGACGTGCAGCTGTTCAGGGAGCATATCGGGCCCGGTGTGAAGATCAAGGCGGCAGGAGGAATATCCACATTGGAAGATTTGGAAGACTTTATCCGGCTGGGGTGCGAGAGAGTGGGCACTTCCCGGGCTGTGGGGCTGATACGCCGGGATTAGTGTGGGGTATCATTCACTGTCGGATAAGATATTTGACAGGCGAAAGTTTATACAAGGAGGCATAATTATGGAAAACATTGTGATCAGACAGAGACTTGAGGCGCTGCGTGGGGAGCTGCGGCAGGAGGGGATCGACTATTATCTGATTCCCACGGCGGATTTTCACAACTCGGAGTATGTGAACGCGCATTTTACCGTGCGGGAGCACTATTGCGGTTTTACCGGCTCCAACGGCACATTGCTGGTATGGCAGGACGGCGCGGCACTGTGGACGGACGGACGCTACTTTATCCAGGCGGAGCATGAACTTCAGGGAACCGGCGTGGAACTGATGCGGATGCAGCAGGAGGGGGTTCCCACCATCGAGGCGTTTTTAAAGAGAGAGATGAAACAGGGGCAGACTCTGGGATTTGACGGCAGGGTGGTGCCTGCCGCGGAGGGGATGCGCTATGAAAAAGCCCTGAAAGACAAGGAGATCCGTTTTGCTTATGACAGAGATATAGCGGGCGCGCTCTGGGAGGACAGGCCGCCGCTGCCGGCAGGACCCGTGACGGTGCTGCCGGAGGATGTGGCAGGGCGCAGCACGCAGGAAAAGCTGGCGGATGTGCGGGAAACTTTGAAAAAAGAGGGCGCGGGGAGTTTTCTGCTGAGCAAGCTGGACGATCTGATGTGGCTGTTCAATATCCGGGGCTGCGACGTGGAGTGCAATCCGGTGGCGTTGTCCTACGCCTATATCACAGAGAGGGAAAACCATCTGTTCATTCAGGAAAAGGCGCTGAGCGAGGCGGTCAGGGTGGATCTGGCCAATAAGCAGGTCACCGTACATCCCTATGAGTCTGTGGTGGAATTCTTGAAGGCGCAGCCAGAGGGAGGCACGGTGCTGGTAGACCGCAGGCAGGTCAGCTACGCGCTCTACAAAGCGGTGGGCGAGAGACAGCAACTGGTGGAGGCGGCCAACCCCACGGAACGGTTGAAGGCCGTCAAGAACCCCGTGGAACTGGCGAACATGGAGAAGATTTACCTGAAAGACAGTGTGGCCCTGACCAAGTTTATCTGCTGGGTCAAGACCAATATCGGCAAAATCGAGATCACGGAGATCAGCGCGGCGGACTATCTGGAGCAGCTGCGCCGGGCAATCCCGGAGTTTTTGGATCTGTCTTTTCCCACCATATCCGCCTACGGCCCCAATGCGGCTATGATGCACTATGAGCCTACGCCGGAAAACCATGCCGTATGTAAGCCGGAGGGAATGCTGTTGGTGGACAGCGGCGGCCAGTATATGGGGGGAACCACGGATGTGACCCGCACCATTGTACTGGGGCCTGTCACCCAGGAGCAGAAGATGCACTATACGCTGGTGGCGGGGGCCATGCTGCAGATGACGGCGGCCAGATGGCTCTACGGCTGCACGGGCAGGAATCTGGATATCCTGGCCAGGCAGCGTCTGTGGAATGTGGGACTGGATTACCGGTGCGGTACCGGACACGGGGTGGGGTATATCCTGAACGTGCACGAGGGGCCGCAGAGCCTGCGCTGGCAGTATGTAAAAGGGTTGGAGGAGACTCCGTTTGAAGAGGGTATGGACGTCACCAACGAGCCCGGGGTCTATGTGCAGGACAGCCATGGCATCCGCATCGAGAATGTGATGGTGGCCAAAAACGATGTAAAGAACGAGTATGGCCAGTTCATGCATTTTGACACCCTGACCTGGGTGCCCATTGACATGGATGCCATCGACGAGAAATATCTGACCGAGGAGCAGCGCGTGCTGCTGTACAGATACCAGAAACAGGTTTATGACAAGGTATCTCCCTATCTGACGCCGGAAGAGGCCCGGTGGCTGCTGCGTGAGACCAGGGCGGACAGCACGGTCGTTCTGGAGAATCAGAAAATATAAAAACGCTATTAAATTTTTCTGACTTTATTGACTTTTGTAAAAAGGTCTGAGATAATAATAAGGACTATTGAGGTTGTACCGGGAAACCGGTAAAAATACATCATAAGGAGGACGTACTATGTCAACAAAAGCTTATTATCCGATTAGTGAGATCGGCGCTGGCAAGCCCGGTTTCAGCAAGACCCGCTCCATCATTGAGGCGGCGTTTTACACCAACAATGTGGTGAAGGTCAATACCGTGAGAGAGGCCTATGAATTGGCTAAGAATTCGCCGGGCACCATCGTTACCGATATGCCGGTGTACAGAGCCGAGGAGCAGGGCCTGGAGAAGGATACCAAGGTGCTGCTGTTCAATGACGGCGCGGTTACCGGACGTTATGCCGCAGCCCGCCGCATCAAGGGCGAGCCGGGTGTGGATGCCGCCAAACTGGATAAGGTGGTAATGGACGCCATTTACAGAACCCGTTGGATGACCATGTATCATGCGGAGTGCTTTATCGGCCTGGATCCCGAGTTCATGGTAAAGGCGCATCTGCTGATCCCCGAAGGAGAGGAGAATCTGCTGTATAACTGGATGCTGAACTTCCAGTATATGTCTGACAAGTATGTACAGATGTACAAAGAGTCCAAGCCCGTGGGCGACGGCAAGGAGCCGGATATCTATATCTTCTCCAACCCGCAGTGGACTCCCGAGGAGGCTCCCGATGTGGATTACAGCTGCCTGAGCGACCCTCTGACCCTGTGCTATTTTGACACGAACCAGAACTGCGCCGCTATTTTGGGCATGAAGTATTTCGGCGAGCACAAGAAGGGCACTCTGACCATGGCATGGGCTCTGGCCAACAGAAACGGCTACGCATCCTGCCACGGCGGACAGAAGGAGTACAGCCTGGAGGGCGGCAAGAAGTTCGTTGCCTCCGTTTACGGTCTGTCCGGTTCCGGTAAGTCCACTCTGACCCATGCAAAACATAACGGCAAGTATGACGCTTTCGGCGGTATCAAGGTGCTTCATGACGACGCGTTCATTATCAATACCGATACCTGCGCATCTGTAGCGCTGGAGCCTACCTATTTTGACAAGACTGCCGATTACCCTACCGGTTGTCCTGACAACAAGTTCCTGCTGACCGCTCAGAACTGTTCCGCTACGCTGGACGAAGAGGGACATATCCAGCTGGTGACCGAGGATATCAGAAACGGCAACGGCCGTGCCATCAAGTCCAAGCTGTGGAGCCCGAACCGTGTGGATAAGATCGAAGCGCCTGTGAACGCGATCTTCTGGATCATGAAAGATCCCACCATTCCTCCCGTAGTGAAACTGAAGGGGGCAGCTCTGGCATCCGTTATGGGCGCTACCCTGGCTACCAAGACTTCCACTGCGGAGCGTGTGGCTGCCGGCACCGATATGAACGCTCTGCGTATCGTTCCCTATGCGAACCCGTTCAGAACCTATCCTCTGGTAAACGACTATGAGAAGTTCAAGAAACTGGTGGACGAGAAGAACGTGGACTGTTATATCGTAAACACCGGTGATTTCATGGGAACCAAGTGCAAGCCCGCAGATACTCTGGGGATCCTGGAGACTATCGTGGAGGGCAAGGCAAAATTCGAGCAGTGGGGGCCTTTTGAGGATATCGAGATCATGTATGACTGGTCCGGCAGGACTTCTGATGCTTTCAAGCCTGACCTGTCCGACAAGAACTACACCGAGGCTCTGAAGAATGCCATGCAGAACCGTGTGGACGCAGTGGAAGGTTTCGCCACCAAGAAGGAAGGCTACGACAAGCTGCCTGACGAGGCACTGGCCGCGCTGAAGAAGATCGTTGATGAGGCGGCATCCCTGTAAGATTTGTTTCGGGGGAGTTAAAAACGGCTATAAGAAAGGGGTCAGACATTTAAGGTCTGGCCCCTGTTTTTTGATCTTATTTAGTTTTACTACGGTTTGGCAGAATGGAAAAGATTTTACAGCTCACTATAATATTTGGAATAGATCTCTGCTCCGTCCGCATTGTGGAAGACCAGTTTGATATCGTCCAATACCAGGCCGTAATCGGTCTCGAAAGAATCAAACAGATTGGAAACCATGCCGGAAAAGGAGGATGCAACCTGCTCGTCAAATACGCTTTCGATATCTTCCTGGCTAAAGCCGTCCAGATCCTGCTGCTCCGTGTAGGTATAGTCCATGACCATCACATTGCCTTCGGCATAGAAATCAATGACAATGCCGGAGGGCTCCAGTTGGCTGTTGACAGCGGATACTACCATTTTCTGCTCGTCACTGTTCATCCAGTCTTCCAGGGTGGCGTATTCCTGAGCGGAAGAGCCGCCTGCGGAGGCGCTGTCCGTTGAGGGAACATAGTCCTCGGTGAAATCCACGGAATACAGGGTTGTGCCGTCAGAGTCCAGATATGTGACACGCAGGGTGGTCACAGGTAAGTCATACGCGTCCTGAAAGTTCTGGATCTCTTCCACAAAAGTCTTGTACTGGCTATCTAAGCTGGAACGAAGAGCGTCAGCGATGGCGTCCCTGTTGGAGTCATTGCTCAGAGTATCCGAAGTGTACTGGTAGGTGTAGATGATAGTGTCCGGTTCCTCAACGGATATGCTGCATTTGATACCGGAACTCTCAAATATTTTGTTGGTGCTCTCTTCCAGAGTCTTGCGGGCACTGCCGTTGTACCATTCGGTCAGTGCGGAGGAATCGTCTTCGGAAGAATCTTCGGAAGAATCTTCGGAAGAACTTTCCTCGGAGGTACTGTCGTCTACAGATGAGATCGGCTCGCGATCTACGGGGCCGGATACCTGCGGGCTGCCGCAGGCGGCCAGGCTGAGAGCCAATGTCAGTGACAGCGCCATTGCTAAGATTTTCTTTTTCATAATTATTCTCCTCTCATAAAAGTTTCATCCTGGTCTATCAGATGAAACCGATTGATAAACAGCGCTATTATAGCACATGAGGCCGGGATTGACAATCCCTGATTTTGGCCCCTGCCGGAGCGCTGTCTATCTTGTCAAAATTTTGCGTTATGGCAAAAATTTCAGTTGCCAAAAGACGTGATATTGGATATAATAAAGATACCTGGAATGTTCGATAACTCTTGTTGTTTTTGAACCTACATTTACTTTAAAAGGGATTCCTATATTGCCAAGTGGCTGTCAAGCCTCCACTCGAATGAGGATTGCAGGGGAAGGCAAAAGCTTGGTTGCGGTCACCCACCTAGCGCTGCTAGGAGTCAAAAGGCAAGAGCCGGCATTTCGGGGTGTTTACGAAGGAAAAGGGCAGTCCTTGGGACTGCTCTTTATATATGGGTAAAAGAACAGTATGGTATGGGGGAAAATAGGGGAGTGAAGGGATTTCCAAAATTCTGGAAGGAAATGAATCGGTCACAGCGGATGCAGCTTAAGGCTTTTATATGTCTGCTTGGGGTTTTTCTGCTGTTTATACTGGCCGTGGCGGGACTGGTCCGGGGACTGAGCGGCGGGGCGGAAGAGCCGCCGCAGGAAAGCAGCCGGGAGGAAGAACATGTGCCGATGACAGAATATTTACATAATGTCTGGGTCATGGGAGCGGACAGCGGCGGACTGCTGTGTTTTACAAAAGAGGGGGAGCGTCTGCTGCGGGTGGCGGACTTGGCGGAGGGAAATGTGCAGTTCCCGGCAGACAGCCGTGAAGGATGGAGCAAGGTCACGGATGAAAGCTGGGGAACCGGGGAATGGCTGGAGGGACTCAGGGAGCAGGTGGCGGATATTGTGGTAACGGACGGCCTGATCACTGCGGTGCGCGTCAAGTCACAGAAGACCAGCGGAAAAGTGCTGGCCGCCGATCAGGACGGGGTGTGGCTGGAAGGACAGGGAAGGCTGGAATTTGCTGAAGATGTACAGGGATACCGGCTATACGGGGAGCCCCAAGCCGCCGACTATCGGAATCTGTGCATAGGCTATGACTTTGCGGATTTCTGTCTGCAGGACGGACAGATATGTGCCATACTGCTGGCCCGGGAGGAGGCCATGGAGAACATCCGGGTATTGCTGAAGAACAGCGACTATCAGGGAATCTTTCACGACCGGGTGGAACTGACCTGTGATACGGACTATACGGTACAGGTTCTGGACACCGTGGATACCCAGGAGACGGTGGTCAGTTATCCGGCGGGCGAGAGTGTGGAACTGACGGTTCAGAGGGGGGCGAGGCTGTTGGTGACGCCTGCCGCCAGGACCGGCAGGATCATCCTGCAGAGCGTTCACCGCAGCCAGGGCATACCGGCCTACCGGGGCAGTCTGGAGCTGCGGTGGAGCCAGGAAGGGATCGTGCTGATCAATGAACTGCCTCTGGAGGAGTATCTATACAGTGTCGTGCCCAGCGAGATGCCTGCCTCCTACCCGCAGGAGGCGCTCAAAGCCCAGGCGATCTGCGCCCGGACCTATGCCTATACCCATATGCTCCGCGCGGGTTATGAGGAGCTGGGCGCCCATGTGGATGACAGTTCCTCCTATCAGGTATATAACAATATCCTGGAGCAGGAGGCGGCTACGGCGGCGGTTAAGGCCACTTACGGTCAGCTGCTGATGCGGGAGGACGGGGAAACCCTGGCAGAGACTTATTATTATTCCACCTCCTGGGGCTATGGGAGCGACGCCCATGTGTGGAAGACGGACAGCGCGGACGATTACGATTATATTATTCCCAGGCATCTGAGCCGGGGAGATATGCGCAGGATGCTGGGGCAGGAGACAGAGACGGCTGCCCAGTCTCTGGAGCTGACCAGAGAGGATGTTTTCGCAGCTGCCATACGCAGCGCGGATCCCGGGGATTTTGAGTCCGGCGAGGCGTGGTACCGGTGGAGTTATACGGTGAAGACGCTGGATCCCGACACCGTGAGACGGCAGCTGCAGAGCCGCTATGAGGCCAATGACAGGCTGGTGCTGACTCTGGACGGGGAAGACTATGTGAGCCGCCCCATCGGAACGTTTAGAGAGATCCGCGATCTGGTCATCCTTACCCGGGGAGCGGGAGGTGTGGCTGATGAACTGCTGATAGAGACAGATCAGGATACATATAAAGTGGTCTCGGAGCATAATATCCGATATATACTGTGTGACGGCAAGACGAAGGTGCTGCGGCAGGACGGCAGTGAGGTGGCTATGAACAGCCTGCTGCCCAGCGCGTTTTTTACAATAGAGATTGCCAGAGAGGGAGAGAATGTGGTAGGATATAATCTGACCGGAGGAGGATTCGGACACGGTGTGGGCATGAGCCAGAACGGCGCCCGGGCCATGGCCGAGGAGGGTTACAGCGCCGGGGATATACTGCGTTTTTTCTATGACGGCTGCAGTGTGCAGTAAAACGAGGGGGATTTCTGTGATGCGGAAACTGATCAAGATAGGCATGAATTTCAGCAGGAAAATGAGCGAGAAGAACATCAGCGCCTATGCTGCCAGCACCGCCTTTTTTATCTTCCTGTCCCTGGTGCCCATGTTGATGGTGATCTGTACGATGATTCCCTACACGCCGCTGACGGAGGACAATCTGACCCGCGCCATCACAGAGCTGACTCCCAATCAGATCGATTCCATGGTGACGGAACTGATCCATGACGTGTATCAGAGGGCGTCTTCCATCCTGCCTCTGGCGGCGCTGGTGATGATATGGACTGCCGCCAAGGGACTGCTGGCGCTGATGCGGGGACTGAATGCTATCAATGACGTGCAGGAGCACCGCAATTATTTTGTGGTGCGCTTTGTGGCGGCAGTCTATACAGTGGTCATGCTGATCGCCACGGTGATATCTCTGGTCATCATGGTGTTGGGCAGCAAATTGGTGGATGTGGTGCTGGCCAGGATTCCCCAGTTGGAAGTACTGTTTTCTCTGATTGTAAACCTGCGCTTTATTTTTTCCTGGGTGATACTGACTCTGCTGTTTGCGGCGGTGTACACTTATGTGCCCAGCAAGAAACTGCGCTTTCGGGAGCAGATACCGGGGGCCAGTTTCACAGCGGTGGTGTGGAGCGTCTTTTCCTGGGGGTTTTCCATATATTTGAATCTCAGCGGCTCTTTTAGCATATACGGCAGTCTTTCCCTGATCATCATCGCCATGATCTGGATGTACTTCTGCATGTATATCATCATGGTGGGCGCGTATCTGAACTGTTTCTTTAATCCTGTGAATAAAGTGCTGACAGGCAGCAGGGGGCGGCAGCTGGAAAGTCTGGAGGAATAAAGAGAAAAACAACATAACTGAAACGGTAAAAAATCGCTTGACATTTCAGGAGTAAACCTCTAAAATAATCACAGTAAAAGAAAAAAGGCGATGAAGGTGTATAGTAGAGCGTCATTTCCGCACAGAGAGGGGAGTCCACCGGCTGTAAGTCTCCCTGCGTTCAGATGAAGGCATGAATTTCCCACCGGAGCCGCCGGGGTGAAGATCTGCCGGGAGGCAGAGGCAGTAGCTCTGGCCGTCAGCGCGCGTTAAGCGTATCAGAGAGTCCCGCCTGTGACAGGGTGGGGAAATATGGGTGGTACCGCGGAAGGTTGATTTCGTCCCATGTGCAGGAGACTGTACATGGGATTTTTATATGCCCGTGTGCAGCAGGGCCCGGACGATGCCCGGAGAATCAGCGGACGTTTGTGGCAGAGAATTGTTCTGCGGGGAAAGTTATATGAAAGCCTGCGGCGGAACAGAAGATCTTCATATTAGGAGGAGAGAGTCATGAGTGACAGATTAGCGAACATCAGACAGGAGATCCTGGACGGCATCAAGGAGCGAGCGGGATCCCGGGCGGAGGCGTTTGAACTCCGCAAACAGTTTCTGGATTCCAAGACCGGCAAGATCGGCCAGTTGATGAAAGAGATGAAGAGTATCGCTCCCGAGGAGCGTGCCAGCTTTGGCAAGAGCGTCAACGAACTGAAGGAGTGGGCGCAGCAGCGCTTTGCGGAGCTGGATGAGAAGATGAAGGAGAGGGAGCTGCAGAGGCGTTATGAGTCCGAGCGCATCGATGTCACCATGCCGGCTCAGTGTGTGGAAACGGGTAATCTGCATCCGGTCACCCAGATCCGCAACCAGCTTATGGATATTTTTGTGGGCATGGGCTTTGAGGTGGCTCAGACCAGAGAGATCGAGAAAGATTATTACAATTTCGAGGCGCTGAATATACCCAAGGATCATCCCGCCAGAGATATGCAGGATACTTTTTATCTGTCTCCGGAATTGTTGCTGGCCACCCAGACCAGTGCGGCCCAGATCCACACGATGGAGAAGAAAAAGCCCCCCATCAAGATCGTTGCCGCGCCGGGCAAGGTATTCCGGTCGGATGACGATGCCACCCACTCCCCCATGTTTCACCAGATGGAGGGCCTGGTGGTGGACAGGAAGATCACCCTCTGCGATCTCAAGGGTATGCTGGATATATTTGTAAAAAAGATATTCGGGGAGGAGACTGTCACCCGTCTGCGGCCTTCCTATTTTCCCTTTACGGAGCCGTCCGTGGAGGTGGATGTGAGTTGTTTTGCCTGCGGCGGCAAGGGCTGCAAGCTGTGTAAGGGTACGGGCTGGATAGAACTTTTGGGCGCGGGTATCGTGAATAAGAAGGTGCTGGAAAACTGCGGTATTGATTCACAGCAGTACAGTGGCCTGGCCTTCGGCATCGGCCTGGACCGCACCGCCATGCTGAAATACGGCATAGGCAATGTCAAAATGCTGTTCGAGTCCGATCTGCGCGTCTTACAGCAGATTGACGACAATTAGGGAGGGATGAAAAAGATGTTAGTACCTTTGAGTTGGTTAAAGGATTATGTGGATATTGATGTGACGCCTCAGGTGCTGGAGGAAAAGCTGTTTTCCTGTGGTTTTGAGGTGGAGGAACTGCAGGAGGTGGGAAAGGATATCAGCAATGTGGTCGCGGGTCTGGTGGAGACCTGTGAGGCCATTCCCGACACCCATCTGCATGTATGCCGGGTGAATGCCGGCAGTCATGGCACGTTTCAGGTGTGCTGCGGGGCGGACAATGTGAGGGCCGGGGGAAAGTACCCTCTGGCGCTGGTGGGGGCCACGGTGTACATGACAGCCAAAGATCATAAGACCGTAGAAGGCACCATGACCATAAAGAAAGGAAAGTTACGAGGATACGAGTCGGAGGGAATGCTGTGTTCCGGTGTGGAGCTGGGGGTCAGCGAGAATATGTTTCCCGGCGCGGGCTACAACGGCCTGCTGGTACTTCCCCAGGACATGGAGCCGGGCGCGGATGTAAAGCCTGTCCTTGGCCTGGACGACTGGATCTTTGACATTTCTATCACGGCCAACCGCCCGGACTGCCAGAGCATCGTAGGAATTGCCCGGGAGGTGGCGGCGGTACTGGATAAGGAATTCCATATGCCCGCATTGGATTATACGGTCACAGAGGTTCAAAAAGAGGGCTTTACCGTGACCGTGGATGCCCCAGACCTGTGTCCCCGGTATATAGGCCATTATGTGTATGACGTGAAGATCGGGGAGTCACCGCTGTGGATGAAACGCCGTCTGGCGCTGATCGGACAGGACGCCATTTCCAATATCGTGGATATCACCAATTATGTGCTGCTGGAGATGGGGCAGCCCATGCATGCCTTTGACTGTGACTATCTGGAGGGCAATGCCATCCGGGTGCGCCGGGCGCGGCAGGAGGAGCCTATTGTCACGCTGGACGGTCAGGAATATACTCTAAACGAGAATAATCTGGTCATATGCGACGGCGTAAAGCCGGTGGCTCTGGCAGGGGTCATGGGCGGCCTGAACTCCGAGATACGGGAGAGTACCGCGGAAGTGCTGTTTGAATCTGCCAAATTTGCCAGAGACAATATCCGCAAGACCTCCCGCTCTCTGGGCAAGCGCACGGACGCCAGCGCCCGGTATGAGAAGGGGGTGGACGAATACTCCACCGTGCATGCCATGGAGCGCGCCCTGCATTTGATAGAGGAACTGGGCTGCGGAAAAGTTTCCTCCACCCATGTGGACGTAAATACCGGCAACAGCATAGAGCCCAAAGAGATGAAAGTCAGCGTCAAAAAGGTGGAGGATGTGCTGGGAATCCAGGTGCCTGATGAAGAGATCCTGCGGATCATGAAGAATCTGGACTTCGCGCCGTCCATGAACGGGGACGAGCTGACGCTGCAGGTGCCCGCTTACCGCGAGGATATGGATTCCTACCCGGATGTGGCGGAGGAAGTGATCCGCATGTACGGCTATGACCATGTGATCTCCGCCTTTATGCCTCAGGCACAGGTGACCATGGGCGGGATTCCCCAGAATATGAAAAAGGAGATGAAACTCAAGAGAGCGCTGTGCAGTATCGGCGCATATGAATGTATTCACTACAGCTTTTTCTCCCCCTCGGATCTGGATCTGCTGCGTCTGCCCCAGGACGCAAGGGAGCGCCGGGCGATCCGCATCCTGAATCCCATCAACGAGGAGCTGTCTCTGATGCGGACCACGCTGGTGCCCTCCATGTTAAACGCGATCTCCCGGAACCAGAAAAAGGGCAATCTGGAGGGCAGACTGTTTGAGAGCGCCAAAGTGTTCATCCCGGAGTCCCTGCCTCTGGCCGAGTATCCCGAGGAACGGGAAACGCTGTGCATCGGCATTTTTGGGGCGCAGGAAAGTTTCTTTACCTTGAAGGGTATGGCGCAGAAGGTGGCGGACACACTATTTTTACAGTTTGACTATATGCCGGATACCAGGCCCTATCTTCACCCTTATCAGTGCGCGGGCATCTATTTTGAGGGCACACGGATCGGCTACATGGGTAAGCTGGCCTATGAGGTGGCGGAGCAGCTGGATCTGCGCGCAGATGCCTACGTGCTGGAGTTGGATCTGGGCGGGCTGGCGCAGGCATATGACCGGGAGGCAAGTTTCACTCCTCTGTCGAAGTTCCCGGAGGAAAGCCGTGACCTGGCGCTGGTGATGGACAGAGCCGTGACCTGCGGGCAGGTGGAGGAGGTCATCCGCCGCTCCTGCCAGTATATCAAGGATATCCGGTTGTTTGACGTCTACGAGGGCGGTCAGATCGCCGAGGGCAAGAAGAGTATGGCGTTTACCGTGGAGTTTCGGCCCGGCGAGGAGGCCTTTGAACCTGACGCCGTGGACCGCTTTGTGAAAAAGATTTTGAAAAATCTGAAAAACCAGCTGGATATCGAGTTGAGGAGCTAGGGCAGGGGACATGCGGAACTCAAATAAAGAAAGGAAGATGAGAAATGTTAAAACAGTGCGCGTGGGATAATTACGATGAAAAGCAGCTGAAAAAGCTGGAGAAACTGAGTCGGGAGTACCGGGAATTTCTGGATCAGGGCAAGACGGAGCGGGAGTGCATCGACACCATCGTCAACATGATCGAGGAGGAGGGCTACCGGGAACTGGAGGCCATGATAAAGGCGGGAGAGCCCCTGAAAAAGGGCGATAAGGTGTACAGCGTGTGGATGAACAAATCCATCGCCATATTCCGTGTGGGCAAAAAGCCCTTTGCGGAGGGAATGAACATTCTGGGCGCCCATATTGACAGCCCCAGGTTGGATGTCAAGCAGAATCCGCTGTTTGAGGATATAGACCACACCTTTGCCTATATGGACACCCACTATTACGGAGGCGTTAAGAAATATCAGTGGGTAACGCTGCCCCTGGCCATACACGGTGTGGTGGTCAAGAAGGACGGCACTACGATAGAGCTGAATATCGGGGAAAATGAGGACGATCCCGTATTTTTCGTATCCGATCTGCTGATCCATCTGGCAGGTCAGCAGTTGGAGAAAAAGGCCGCCAAGGTCATCGAGGGGGAGGCGCTGGATCTGATCGCCGGCACAAAGCCTTTGATCCTGGGACAGGAGGAGAAGGAGACAGACGAGGGCAAGAAAAAGGCGAGGAACCTGGTGAAGTCCGCCGTATTGGATATTCTCAAGGAAACCTACGATATCGAGGAGGGAGATCTGATCTCCGCGGAGCTGGAGGTAGTGCCTGCGGGTAAGGCCAGGGAGGCCGGATTTGACCGCAGCATGATACTGGCCTATGGGCAGGACGACCGGGTGTGCGCCTTTACTTCCCTGAAAGCCCTGCTGGACATCAAAAATCCCGACAGGACCGTATGCTGCATTCTGGTGGATAAGGAGGAGATCGGCTCCGTGGGCGCCACGGGCATGCAGTCCAGATTTTTTGAGAACGCTGTGGCGGAACTGATGAATCTGGCAGGGGAGTACAGCGAACTGAATGTGCGCCGGTGCCTGTCCCGTAGCGCCATGCTTTCCTCGGATGTAAGCGCCGCTTTTGATCCGGGTTACAGGAGCTGCTTTGAACTACAGAACACTGCTTTCCTGGGCGGCGGCATGGTGTTCAACAAATTCACGGGTTCCAGAGGAAAGTCCGGTTCCAACGACGCCAATGCGGAGTATATGGCCCATCTGCGCAAAGTCATGGACGAGGGCAAGGTGCAGTGGCAGACGGCGGAGCTGGGAAAGGTGGATGTGGGCGGAGGCGGAACCATCGCCTATATTCTGGCTCTCTACGGTATGAACGTCATTGACAGCGGCGTGCCCGTGCTGAATATGCACGCGCCTTGGGAGGCCACCAGCAAGGCGGATATCTATGAGGCCTACAGAGGGTATAAGGCATTTGCGGAAAATGTGACTATGTAAAAAGGCGTGGTGTGGGTGCAAAGCGTAAGGCGGCATGGAGAAAGCTATGGAACTTAAAAAATCTGATTTTTATTTTGAATTGCCTGAGGAACTGATCGCGCAGGACCCCCTGGAGGATCGGTCGGCGTCTCGGCTTTTGATGCTGGATAAAAACACCGGTCAGCTCAGGCATGAGGTCTTTCACAATATCACCCGCTACCTGCGTCCAGGGGACTGTCTGGTACTCAACAATACCAAGGTGATCCCGGCCCGTCTGTTGGGACAGCGGGAGGGCACCGGAGCCCATGTGGAGGTGCTGCTCTTAAAGCGCCGGGAGGGGGATGTGTGGGAAACCCTGGTCAAACCCGGTAAAAAGTGCAGACCCGGCACGGAGCTCATATTCGGAGACGGTCTGCTGCGGGGACAGGTACTGGAAACCGTGGAGGAGGGAAACCGGCTGATACGGTTTTCCTATCAGGGGATATGGGAAGAGGTGCTGGATCGGCTGGGAGAGATGCCCCTGCCGCCCTACATCACCCATAAACTTCAAGATAAAAGTCGTTACCAGACCGTCTATGCCAAATATGAGGGTTCTGCGGCGGCTCCTACGGCGGGGCTGCATTTTACGGGAGAACTGCTCAAACAGATCGAGAATCTGGGGGTGAGCGTGGTCTATGTGACTCTGCATGTGGGGCTGGGTACTTTCCGGCCTGTGAAAGAGGAGAATGTGCTGGAGCATCATATGCACTCGGAGTATTATCAGGTCACGGAGGCGGCGGCGGAGCGGATCAATACTGCTAAAGCCGCAGGGGGACGGGTCATCTGTGTGGGCACCACCAGCTGCCGGACGCTGGAGAGCGCCGCGGACGAAGACGGCACGGTGAGACCGGGCTGCGGCAATACGGAAATATTTATCTATCCGGGCTATCGCTTTAAAGTGACGGACTGCCTGATCACCAATTTTCATCTGCCGGAATCTACGCTGGTCATGCTGGTCAGCGCGCTGGCAGGACGGGAGAATGTGCTGGCTGCCTATGAGGGGGCCATAAGGGAGAGATATCGTTTTTTTAGTTTTGGGGATGCCATGTTTGTCCATGATGGAATTGACAAGTAATGCGGAATCATGTAATATTCTGTTTAGAGAAGGCATACGGATCGTTTGGGATCGGTATGAGAGTATTACATTTCAGGAGGGTATCACATGGAAGAACGGAGAAAGAGCAGGAGAATGGATCTGGAGGCCAGACTGATCGTGAAACGTTTGGATTCTGGCGAAAAGCGGGAGGTGGTCATCAATATTTCTGATGTGTCCCGTACCGGCGTGGGTTTTTCCTGCTCGGATAAGTTGGAGATGCAGGCAGTGTATGAATGCAATCTGACGATATGGACCAAAGAGGTGATACATGCGTTTCTGCAGATTGTACGGGCGAATATGGAGAGAGAGGACGATTTTCATTACGGAGCGGTGTTCATCGGAATGTCCGAGCAGGACGCCTCCCGTATCAGCGTGTACGAGAAGTTCTCGGAGGTAGACGGATAGAGGAACCGATTCGGAATGGAGCGGGGCGCCGGGCTGAGGTGATGACAGCCGGCGGCCCCGCTTTTGCTTTTACAGCTTTTTCTCATGGATAATGAACTGAGGGGTGGAAAGCAGCTGCTTGGCGGCCTCCTGAGACGCCTCGTCATAAAACTCGATCCGCAGCACGCCCTCCTCGAATTCTCGGTTGTGGACAATGCCGATGTTCTTGATATTGATATTGTTGAATGCCAGCGTGGTGGCCACCTGGGCCAGCATGCCGGGGCGGTCGTCAATGTCTATGTTAAAGGAATATACCCTCTTGATCGGACCGCTGGAGGCGTTGATAAAGGATTCCCTGTAGATCCTGGCGCTGTCAAAGAGCTGGTACAGGGCGTCTTCCTGCCGGGTGTCAAGCTGATCTTTTATCTTGGACAGGGAACGGATATAATTCCCCAGCAGTCGGGAAATGTTTTCCGTGTTGGTCAGGCAGATCTGCTGCCACATGGCGGCGGAGGAGGAGGCGATCCGGGTGATATCTTTGAAACCGCCGGCGGCTACCATTTTCATAATGCCGTTCTCATTGTCCGACTCCCGCACCAGGTTGACCAGAGAGGCGGCTATCACATGGGGCAGATGGCTGATGCCCGCCGTGACGTAATCGTGCTGGCGGTAATCCAGGATCAGGGGAATGGCGCCCATGGATTCCACCAGCGCCCGGTATGCGTCCAACCGTTCAGGTGAAGTCTCTCCCGTGGGAGTCAGGATATAGTAGGCGTTTTCCAGCAGTTTGGCTTTGGAGTTGACATAGCCGAAACGTTCGCTCCCCGCCATGGGATGGCCGCCGATAAACTGCGCCTCCAGACCGGCCCGGGCGATATGTTCATGGATATCGGTCTTGACGCTGCCCACATCGGTCAGGGTACAGGAGGGAGAGATGACTTCTCTGACCGCCTCCAGATTGGAATCGTTTTTTTGCACCGGGGCGCACAGAAACAGATAATCGCAGCGGGAAAAGCGCTCGTCGATCCCCTCCGTAGCCTCATTGATAACGCCGTCCTGCAATGCTTTTTCCAGAGTGGAGGCGTTCACGTCATACGCCATCATATATGTTTCCGCCGTATTCTCCCGCAATGCCCTGGCGATGGAACCGCCGATCAGGCCCAGGCCGATGAAACCTACACATAATCCTGCCATATGGATTTCCTCCCTGTATCTTGATATATTGACTATATCACGTTAATGCGCGAAAAGCAAGGAAAAGGGATCGGCGGCAGAAACGACAGGTCATATTACACAAAACTGTACAAAAACAATAAAAACACTTGTAAGTTTCCAGAATATTTAGTAAAATACACTTATGGGTGTCAGAAGGCGCGAAATCGGGCTCTGGCGAAATGCCCAAATCAGACCTTAATTGGAGGAAAACTTATGAATGTTTACACAACCGACAAGATTCGTAACGTATGCCTGTTAGGCCACGGCGGCAGCGGCAAGACCAGCCTGGTGGAGGCTATGGCATACTTATCCGGCATTACTTCCAGAATGGGTAAAGTGACTGACGGTAATACAGTCAGCGATTATGGCAAGGAGGAGCAGAAGAGACAGTTTTCCATCAGTACCTCTGTGATCCCCATCGAGTGGGAAGGACATAAGATCAATATACTGGATACGCCGGGATATTTTGATTTTGTAGGTGAAGTGGAGGAGGCTCTGAGCGCGGCGGGCGCGGCTATCATTGTGGTGAACGGCAAGGCCGGTATCGAGGTGGGAACCCTGAAGGCATGGGAGCTGTGCGAAAAATATAAGCTGCCCCGTTTCATCTATGTGTCCAATATGGACGTGGACAATGCCTCTTTCCGTCAGGTTGTGGAGGATATGACCAATCTGTTCGGCAAGAAACTGGCTCCCTTTAATCTGCCTATCCGTGAGAATGAGAAGTTTGTGGGTTATGTGAACGTGATCACCGAGACAGGCAACCGCTGGCAGGGCAAGGAAGTGGTTCCCTGCGAGGTGCCGGAGTACAATAAGGCCAATCTGGAGATCTGCCGTGACGCGCTGATGGAGGCGGTGGCGGAGACCAGCGAGGAGATGATGGAGCGTTTCTTCAACGGGGAGACTTTCTCGGAGGCGGAGATTCGCGCCGCCCTGCGCACCAATGTCTGCGATGGCAGCATCGTGCCCATGACCATGGGTTCCAATACGCTGTGCCAGGGCGTTTACACGCTGCTGGACGATATCGTGAAGTATATGCCCAGCCCGGAGAACCGGGAGGTGGCCGGTATCAATATGAAGACCAATGAGATCTATCATGCGGACTATGATTTTGCCAAAGCCAAATCGGCTTATATCTGGAAGACCATCGTGGATCCTTTTATCGGCAAGTATTCCCTGATCAAGGTGAACTCCGGCGTGTTGAAGACAGATGATATGATCTACAATGTGGATAAGGATATTGAGGAAAAGATCGGTAAGCTGTACATATTGCAGGGCAACAAGCCCATGGAGGTCAGCGAACTCCACGCGGGTGATATCGGCGCCCTGGCAAAGCTGACGGCGGCCCGTACCGGCAACAGTCTGTCCACCAAGAATACTACGATCAAATTCGGAAAGTGGGAGATCTCCACTCCCTATACCTATATGCGTTACAAGGCTGTAAACAAGGGGGATATCGACAAGATATCCCAGGCGCTGCAGAAGATCACCCACGAGGATCTGACGGTGAAGGTAGTCAATGACGCGGAGAATCGCCAGCTGCTGCTGTACGGCATGGGCGACCAGCATCTGGAGATCATTGCCAGCCGCCTTAAGAATGAGTATAAGGTGGAGATAGAACTGGATAAACCCAAGGTGGCTTACAGAGAGACCATCCGTAAGACTTCCGACGTGGAGGCAAAGCATAAGAAACAGTCCGGCGGCCACGGACAGTACGGTCATGTGAAAATGCGTTTCTCCGCATCCGGCGATCTGGAGACACCCTATATATTTGAGCAGGAAGTGGTAGGCGGCGCCGTGCCCAAGAACTATTTCCCCGCAGTGGAAAAAGGTCTGCAGGAGAGCGTGACCAGAGGACCTCTGGCGGCTTATCCGGTGGTGGGTGTAAAAGCGGTGCTGTACGATGGGTCCTATCATCCGGTGGATTCCTCTGAGATGGCGTTTAAGATGGCTACGATCCAGGCATTTAAGAAAGGATTTATGGAGGCCGGCCCCGTGCTGCTGGAGCCCATTGCCTCCCTGAAGGTGACGGTGCCCGACAGCTTTACCGGTGATGTCATGGGTGACCTGAATAAGAGAAGGGGCCGCGTGTTGGGCATGAACCCCACAGCCTCCGGAAAGCAGGTGATCGAGGCGGATATTCCCATGAGCAGTCTGTTCGGTTACTGCACGGATCTGCGGTCCATGACCGGCGGCCAGGGGGAGTACAGTTATGAATTTGCTCGCTACGAACAGGCTCCCAGCGATGTGCAGGAGAAGGAAGTGGCGGCCAGGGCAGCCAAGGTGGCGGAGAACAATACGGAGGAGTAAGACAATTTTTGGGGCAGCCCCTTACTGGGGCTGCCTTTTTGGGTCAGTGTCTCAATAGGGCAAGGGGGATCAAATGGGCGATAAAAGAACAGAGACAAAGACGAAAAACAAGAAAAAAAAAATCGATAAAACAAGAGCGGACGGGAAGAAAAGGCCTGCGATACCGGCCAGAGGGAAAGAAAGTGTGAGAAACAGCAAGCCGCTGAGTCTGCGCAATAAGATATTTGCCGGTTTTCTGGTGCCCATCCTCTTTGTGGTCATGGTGGGAATCATCGCCTACAATGCTGCTGCGGGAGGACTGACAGAGAAATTTAAGGAGTCCAGTTCTCTGGTTTCCGAGATGGCTATGGATTATCTGGACGTGAGTTTCGCCTTTATCAAGGGCGAGGCCATGCAGTATATGGTGGATGCGGATCTGGAGAGTTTCACCCTGGGTATGATGGAGAAAGACGCGGTTTCCAAAGCCACCTATATGACCGATACCCGGAACAGACTGTCGGCCCTTCAGCATATGAACGCCATGATCAACAATATCCATATCGTGACGAAAGAAGGGCTTTCCATGATCAGCACGGCCTCCATAGAGCGCACGGAGGGTATTCTTGACGCGTATAAGGCGGAAATGCTGGCGTCACCATCGGACGGCAAAACTGTGTCCAGGTGGGCGGAAGGCCATGAGACACTGGATGCGGTCTATAATCTGAACGCTGAGGATACCTTTGTGGTATTTCAGATTCCCACCAACAAAAACGCCGCCTATATCGTGGTGGATGTAAGCCGCGGCGCGCTGTATGAAAGGCTGCAGGCGATTGACTTTGGGACAGGCAGCATCTGCGGCTATGTGACGGCCAACGGAAGAGAACTGATCTATGAGAACCTTCCGGAGGGAGCGGAAAGCAGCTTTTCCGAAGGAGAGAACGTGTTTGTGGGAACCTCCTTTTATGAGAAGAGTATAGCGGGCGGGGAGACGCAGACTGTGGAAAAGGTTTCTTTCCGGGGAAAGAGCTATCTCTATATTTATGCCAAAAGCACGGAGTGTGATGACTTTCATTTCTGTGCCCTGGTGCCTTACAGTGTCATTACCGGTCAGGCCCAGAAGATCAAAGGCATAACCATATCCATTGTGATCATTGCCTGTCTGTTGGCCGGTGCGGTATGTCTCTTTATCACTTTTGGCATCCAGCGCAATATGCGGCTGATCTCTGAGCGTTTCGACCAGGTGGTAAAAGGAGATCTGACCACCGAAGTCAGGGCATATGGCAGGGATGAATTTCAGGATCTGGCCCAGGTGGCAACTTATATGATTCATAACAATAAGAATCTGGTGCTGAAACTCAGCGGCACGGTAGATATGTTGGAACACTCTGCGGCGGATGTGGATCATGTGTCGGAAAAGATCATTGACTGCTCCAGAGATATTACCCAGGCTATCGAGGAGATCAATGCGGGCATGAATAAGCAGGCCGAGCACGCGGAGGAATGCGTCACTAAGACCAATAATCTGTCGGAGAAGATCAAGGAAGTCAGAGCGCGTGTGGAGCATACACAGGTGCTGGTGGATCAGACGGAAAAGATGATCGGGCAGGGAACGGAGCTTGTGGGGGTGCTGGAAGACAAGACCAGAGAAACCTCGCAGATCACACAGAAAGTGGGCGGCAGCATAGGACAGCTCAAGGAGGAATCCGAGACCATCAACGAATTTGCGGAGACTATCAGCAGTATATCCAAGCAGACCAATCTTCTTTCTCTGAACGCGTCCATAGAGGCCGCCAGAGCAGGAGAGGCGGGAAGAGGATTCGCGGTGGTGGCCGAGGAGATACGAAAGCTTGCGGATGACTCCAGAAAGGCAGCCGAGGAGATTCGTGCCAAGGTAGCCAACATCGCCAGGCACACGGAACAGACCGTGGAGGACGCGGGCTATGCCCAGAATATTGTGGCGATACAGGAGGATGCAGTGCGTCAGGTCATAGAGGTATTTGGCGGCATGAGCGGGCAGATCACCCAGCTGCTTGCAGAACTGCGCAATATCGCCACCGATACGGAGGCTGCGGACTTGGAACGGAACGATACACTGGAGGCGGTGGAGAATATATCCGCGATCATAGAGGAGACCGCCAGCGGGGCTATGCAGGTGCATGATATGGCGCAGCATCTACAGGGCAGCGCAGGGCAGCTGGATCAGACAACGGATGCGCTGAACAATAATATGGACGGCTTGAAGAGCGAGATATCCGCATTCAAGGTTAATACTTGACATCCCCGGAGAATAGAGATAAAATGAGCCATAAATGCAGTATTTATTAAATAGGTAATTGCGAAACGCAGTAACTTTGCCAGTGTCATTGTGCAAATTGTACACTCCAACGCTGGCACGCTTTCGCTCTATCCTCGCCGTAGCGGTACATAAGATGCCAAAATACGGCATCGGGGGTTGCTCGCA
>CAZGVI010000037.1:19957-40295 GCA_964529395.1 uncultured Acetatifactor sp. | reverse complement strand
TTCGCCCCAAGTTTTTTCATAAGACTCTGTGAAACATAATTGTCAGAATCAACCCTGTTTCTATATGTAGTTTTTCCTGTTAACCATCTTCACTTCCACCTCAATATACTACTCGGCATTAAGTTTTAGCCAGCAAACACACCGTCTCCACATTCGCCGTCCACGGGAACTGATCCACCGCCACGGCCCGCTCCACTCGATACCCGCCCTCCAGAAACGTCTCCAGATCCCTGGCCAGGCTGGTGGGCTTGCAGGAGATATACACGATCCGCTCCACGCCGTAACCGATGATCTTGGGCAGGGCCTTGGGATGGATGCCGTCCCGGGGCGGGTCCAATATGATCATATCCGGTTTCTCCGTCAGCTCGTCCAGCACTTTCAGCACGTCCCCGGCGATGAACTCGCAGTTCTGCAATCCGTTCAACGCCGCATTCTCCCGGGCTGCCTCCACGGCCTCTTCCACGATCTCCACGCCGATGACCCGGTCGGATGCCGCCGCCATCAACTGGGCGATGGTCCCTGTACCGCTGTACAGATCATAGAGCAGTTTCCTGTTGCACACATCCGCTCCATCCCCAGCCTCCCTGTTACACGCATCCCCTGCTCTTCCCACATATTCCCTGGCCGTCTCGTACAGCACTTCGGCGCTGTAGGTATTGGTCTGGAAAAAAGAGAATGTGGATATCTTGAACCGCAGTCCCAGCAACTCCTCATAGATATAATCCCGCCCGTACAAAATATCCGTGCGGTCGCTCTGCACCACGTCCGCCAGAGAGTCATTGGTAATATGTAATATACCCGCCAACACGCCGTCCAGTTCCCCGCGCTCCTGTAGCTCCAGCAAACACTCGCGAAATCCCTCCACCAGCGCCCGTATCTCCCCCGTATCCCCCTGCTGCCCATATACACCGCCCCGGGGAGCCTGTGAGGAGGTCACCAGCGCCACCAGGATCTCTCCCGTTCTGGCCGCCTTGCGCACCAGCAGATGGCGCAGGAATCCCTCATGACGCATCTTGTGATGAAATCCTGTGCCCATAGCCTGAAAATAGGCCAGCGCCGCCCCCAGGATCCGTCTGTAGTCCTCGTCTACGATCTTACAATCACACACATGCACCACGTCGTACATACTGCCACGCCTGTGCATACCCAGAGACAGCGGGCCGTCTTTCACCTCGTCACCGAAGGAGAACTCCATCTTATTCCGATATTCATAGGGCCGGGGACTGCCCTTTATGCCCTCCCACTGCCAGGACTCCTTCTGCTCCTTAAGCGCCCGCTCCAGCAGTTCCTTCACCTGCCGCTCCTTGATCCGTAGCTGCTCCTCATAGGGCAGCGACAGATAAGTGCAACCTCCGCACAAGCCAAAATGGGAACACGGATCGCCAGTCTCCAGAGGGGATGATTCGATCACCTCCAAGAGCCTGGCCTCCGCCTTCCCATGTTTCACCTTATTTACAAAGAAGGAAACTTTCTGTCCGGGCAGGCTGTTCTTTACCACGCAGGTCTCCTCCCCGGCTCTGACGATGCCCTTGTTGGGAAACTCCACCCGCTCTACGATCCCTGTATACACCTGTCCTTTTTTCATGCTTATACCTCTGACGCCCATTTCTACGGACATATCGATCTATAAATATGGGCACACCCGCGCACTAATTGTCTCCCTCGTCCTCGAAGATATCCTCCTCATCGTCCTCGTCCTCGAACTCGTCCTCGAAGTCATCTTCAAAATCTTCCAGATATGTGGGCGTAAAATAACGGTACACCGCATAAGCGATAGCGGCTACAGCCGCGACCACGCCGATGATCGCCAGAACCCACACCAGCACGTTGCTCTTCTTTTCCTCTTCCTTTTTGCTGCCCAGCAGCTCGCTCAGTTTCTTCAACTCTGTCAAATTCATATCACATCTTCCTTTCTGATATGCTATCAACTATAGAATACCACAAATGCGATCAATTTACTACACTTTTTTTAGTTTTGCAAAAGATGCGTACATGATCTTCTGTCCGGCTCTGTCAAAGACCACCGTGACCTTATAGTCACGGGGCTCTCTGGTGATCTGGGCCACCGTACCTTCCCCGTACTTCAGATGCTTTACCCGGTCTCCTTCCCCGTACCCCAGTTCTCCCAGCGTCTCCATACTGTCCCCTTTAGTGATTCCGGCTATCTTGTTCAGACTGCCGATCCCCTGGGCAATATAGGGTTTCGTTTCCCTGGGCGTGGCTCTGGGCCGCAATATGGCCTTGGGCCGGAAGTCTCCCGCTCCGGCAGAGCCACCCGGCCCTGTACCGTAAGAGACTGCCGTTCCTCCCCGCCCAGGAATCGTATTGTCCAGCAGTTCTCTGGGGATCTCCTGTACAAAACGACTCACGGGATTGTATTGGTTCTCTCCCCTGAGCATACGGCACCTGGCATAAGTCAGTGTCAGCTCGTCCTGGGCTCTGGTGATCCCCACATAAGCCAGCCTGCGCTCCTCCTCCAGATCCCCCGGATCCTCCGAGTTGATGGGCAGATACCCTGGGAACAGCCCGTCCTCCATGCCGACCAGATATACGCAGGGAAATTCCAGCCCTTTAGCGCTGTGCAATGTCATCAGCAAAATGCGGTCCGTCCCGTTCTCCAGGCTGTCGATATCGGACACCAGCGCGATCTCCTCCAAAAACTCACTCAGAGAGATCTCGTCATGGGTCTGCTCATAATACACGGCCCGGTTCAGAAATTCCTCCACATTCTCCATCCTGTCATTGTTTTCCTCATCGTCCAGACTCTCCAGATACGTCCCGTAATCTATGGTATCCATGATCTCATGGATCATATCCACGATACCGTAATATTTTGCCTTGGATTTAAATACCTGGATCATCTTGACAAAAGGCTCCAGCTTGGCTGCCGACCTGCCCAGGCTGGTGATCTGATCCATCTGCTCCAGCGCCTGATAAAAAGTGATACCCCGCATATCCGCGTAACTCTGCACCTTATCCAGCGTGGCACTGCCGATTCCCCGCTTGGGTACGTTGATGATCCGCTTGACCGCCAGATCGTCCCTGCCGTTGTCAATGGTCTTTAAATATGCCAGGATATCCTTGATCTCACGCCGGGCGTAAAAGTTGATCCCTCCTACTATGTTGTAGGGCATACCGTCCGTCACCAGCCGCTCCTCCAGCGCCCGGGACTGTGCGTTGGTGCGGTAGAGTATGGCACAGTCGCCATAGCGGACCTCTCCCTTTCTCACCCTGGCCGCGATATCGTCCGAGATATATTCCGCCTCCTCATAACCGTTGTCAAACTGGCGTAAATGGATCCTGCTGCCCTGCTCCCTGGCGGTCCACAGCGTTTTCTCCTTGCGCCCCCTGTTGTTGCGTATCACGGCGTTGGCCGTATCCAGGATATTGCCTGTGGAACGGTAATTCTGCTCCAGTTTGATGACTTTAGCCTCGGGGTATATCTTCTCATAATCCAGAATATTGCGGATATTGGCGCCGCGAAACTTGTAGATGGACTGATCGTCGTCTCCCACCACACAGAGGTTGCGGTACTTGTCTGCCAGCAAACGTATCAGCTCAAACTGCGCGGTGTTGGTGTCCTGATACTCGTCCACCATAATATAGCGGAATCGTTCCTGATACTGATTCAATATCTCCGGACAGCTCTTTAAAAGCTCCACCGTCATGACCAGCAGATCGTCAAAATCCAGCGCGTTGCTTTTTTTCAGCTCCCGCTGATACTCCTTATAGCAGGCGGCGATCTTTTTTTTCTGAAAATCCCCCATAGCCTGCAGCTCATACTCCTTGGGAGAGATCAGCTCATTTTTGGCGGAGGAAATGGCAGACAGCACCGCCCGCTCTTTCAGCATCTTTGTATCGATCATCTGCCTTTTGCACACATCTTTTATCACGGTCTTCTGATCGTCCGTATCATAGATCGTAAAATGATTGTCAAACCCCAATCTGTCAATATATCTGCGCAGGATGCGCACACAGGTGGAATGGAATGTGGACACCCACACTTGATCCGCTCCGAACCCCACGATGTTGTCCACACGCTCCCGCATCTCCCCGGCGGCCTTGTTGGTAAAAGTGATGGCCAGTATATTCCAGGGGTTGATTCCCACTTCGTCTATCAAGTAGGCGATCCTGTGGGTCAGCACCCGGGTCTTGCCGGAGCCCGCCCCCGCCAGCAACAGCAGCGGCCCCTCTGTGGTCATGACCGCCTCCTTCTGTTCTTTGTTTAAGGTATCATATATGCTCATCTTCTTATCATTCTCCACGCCTCGCAGGTTCAATCCATATATAGCATCGATCTTTGCACTGTTTTTCCATAACTCCTCCGCTCGCCAGGGCAACACGGATAGACGGCACGTTATCCTCATGTATGGTCAGCAAAAATTTATCTACACCCAGGTTTACGCCCTGATCGATCAACTGTTTCAGTAATATTTTGCCAAGCCCCCTGCCTCGCGCCGAGGGCCGGATGGCGTATCCCACGTTTCCCCCTGCCTCCAGCAGCCGGTCCGTAAGAAAGTGTCGTATTTTGCCATATCCCACCGGGAGATCATTCTCATATAGCCAAAATGTGGTTTCAGGAACTTTCCATCCGTCTATGACGCCGTCCTGCTCTGCATTTTTCACTGCCCGCTCCAGCCATGCCTGAAATTCGGAAAAGGACTTTCCGGCCATGGGATTGAGGAATCCGTTTTCTTCTGCGGGAATCTCCTGGAGCATTTCGTAAATATCCCTTCCGTCACGAGAGCTGAGCTTTTTCAGTGTATATATTACAGTCTCCATATTACCTCCTCCTGCATAACGCAGGCCGTGCCTGCGATATGACATGAATCAATGATTTGGACGGCAATTCTACCGCTCCACCGTTTCCACATCCGTAAAGTTCCACGCACGAAGATTCAGCTCCAGCACGGGACTGTCACAGTAGGCGCAAGTCTTGGCCCCCAGCGCCGGCAGCGGCGCGCCGCAGTTGGGGCACACCATGGCCAGCCCCATATCCGATGCATTTTCCACCAGCTCCACGTCCTGGATATAACTGACCTCCACATTGTACTTGGCCTGCTCCATCCGGTCCCTGCGCCCTCTGACTACCCCGCCGTTCTGCTCCTGATAGTGGATGTGCTCCGCCGCCGCCTGAAACACGATGCTGCTGCGCCCCTTGTCCTTGCGGTACTTGTGGATCTCGATCCTGTGGACTTTTATCCGCTCATAATGCTCCCGGATCCCCGCGTTTCGCAGCATGGCGATCCGCATATCCAGCTTGTCCCGCAGTTCCCGGGTCCCCTCCGTCAACAGGTGGCTGTTGCCGCCGTCCACGCCGCGCAGATAGGAGGTAAGCACATTCTGCGCCCTGCTCTTCATCTCCTCCAGATGAAACTCCGGAAAATCCTTCATGATGCCGGGCAGATACAATCCGGTGGCGGAGGATACGGACTTGGGAGTGGCGGCATATTCCGCCTCCATCTTCTGCACACCCTTTCGCACATCCTCCGTCCCGAAAAGCATCCGGCTGTAACTCTTTACCGTCCCGCTGATCTTACGGCAGGCCAGGTAGATCACCCCCGCCAGCGCCAGCAACAGTACCAGCACAATGATTAATCCGATCGTTTTTCCGCTCATCTCAGCAATCTACCCCCACGCTCCTCACAAACCATCTGCAATAGGCCTGTTCCTACTACACACAAACCATCGCCATTGACCCGCTCCCACTACGCGCAAACCACCGCTATTGACCCGCTCCCGCTACGCGCAAACCACCGCTATTGACCCGCTCCCGCACGCACAAACCATCGCCATAGACCCGCTCCCGCGAAAAAACGCCGGCGCGGCCATGGTGGCCCCGCCAGCGCTCATCTGCCTTACCGGGAATCCCTATGACACGATATCGCTGTCGTCAAATATGTCCCCGCACTCCGGGCAGAACTTGGGCGGATGGGCAGGATCTTCCGGCTCCCAGCCGCACTTGTCGCATTTATAGAGGGAAGCGCCCGCAGGCTTTTTGCTGCCGCACTGCATACAGAACTTGCCCTGGTTTACCGTGCCGCAGGCGCAGGTCCATCCGGCGTTCTCAGGCTTTTTATTGCCGCACTCCTCGCAGAACTTGCCCATATTGTCCTTTTTACCGCAGCTGCAGGTCCATCCCAGAACCGGAGACTGCATACGGGGCGCCTGGGCCTGCTGGGCTGCCTGCTGCTGGGTTGCCTGCTGTTGCTGGGCCGCCTGCTGCTGCGCTCCCATAGCATACAGCGCGTTGGCGTCAAAGCCGCCCGCCTGGTTCGCCATATTCATGCCTGCAAAGGCCATCATGGGACCGGTAGCGGTATTGGAAGCCGCCGCTTTCATGGCCTCCGCCTGGGCGCCTACCAGGGTAGCCGCCGCCATATTGGCGTTGCGCATCACCGCGGTCTTCTGCAGCTCCTTGATCATCTTCTCGTCGTCATCCGGGATCTTCACACTGTTGAAACCGATGGATACGATCTCAATACCCCGCAGATTGCTCCACTTCTCGCTCAACACTTCGTTCAGAGCGGCAGCCATCTGCTCCGTATTGCCTGCCAGCTCATAGTAGCGGATACCCATGGCGGAGATCTTGGCCAGTGCGGGCTGCAGAGCCGTCAGCAGCTCGGTCTTCAGCGTATTCAACAATTCGGACTTGTTGTAATCATGAGTCACATTGCCGCACACATTCTTATAGAACAGGAGCGGGTCAGTAATCTTGAAGGAATACTGTCCGTTACATTTCACGGTGGTGTCCACATCCAACCCGATATTGTTGTCCACGATGCGGAACGGTATAGGGCTGGCCGTGCCAAACAGGTTGTTCATGACCTCCTTGATGTTAAAATAATACACCCTCTGATCCTTGCCCGTGTTGCCGCCAAAGGTGAAACGCTTTCCGATATTCTTGAAAGTACTCACCACATTGTCGCCCAGATTGCCATAGAACAGGCTGGGCTCGGTGGACGCGTCGTACACGAACTCTCCCGCGTCCGCGCAGAACTCCACGATCTCTCCCTGGTCTACGATGATCATGCACTGCCCCTCGTTGACGGCGATGATGGAACCGTTGGTGATGATGTTGTCCACGCCCTTGTTGCCGTTCTTGCCGGTCGTGCGGATCTTGCCCTTGGTCACCAGAATCTCGTTGGGCATGGCGTCACAGTAAAAATACTCTCTCCACTGATCGGCCAGCATGCTGTTGATAGTGTCTTTTGCCGCTTGAATCAAACCCATATGTAACTCCTCCTGTTTAAAGTTTTTGCACGTTCACGGTTAAAACTATTTCCATTTTAGCAGATTTCGGCATATTCCTCAACTGTTTCACACAAGTTTTTGCGATAAATATTTTCCTTTACAAAACAGCCAAAGTCCGATACACTAAAAGCAGTTTGTTTTACCGTTACTGATATTTTACAGGAAAGAGGATAATAACACCATGGGCAAAAAAGCCACAAAAGCTGCTGATAATATGTACTATCTCGCACGTTGCGAGGCTGCGGAGGGCAACGACGACTTTTCCAGCAGGGAAAAGGCCGCAGAAATCATCGGCATTGATCGCACCCGGCTTGCCAGGATCGAATTGGGCACCATCGCCCCCTATCCCGAAGAGGTCAAAGCCATGGCGGAGGCCTATAACACGCCGGAGCTGTGCAATTCTTACTGCGCCAAGGAATGTCCCATCGGCAGGGGCAGCATACACGAAGTCACCATCGACGATTTTGACCGGCTGGCGCTGAAGGTGCTCGGATCCCTGAAGGACATAGACGGACTGAGGGCCTCTCTGATCGCCATATCCGAGGACGGATATATCGACGAGTCCGAGAGGCCCGCATTTCAGCATATATTGGATTCTCTGGAAAAGATCAGCACCAACGCCACGGCGCTGCGCCTCTGGGCCGAAAAAAATATCCGGCTGAAATAATATCCGTTATTTTTTTGCCTCCTGGGCAAAGGCAGTGTTTACCAGATCCTCGTAGGGAACGCGCTGGGACAGTACCCCGGAGTCTTCCAGAATATTCTGCAGCAGGTCAAAGGACGATTTCTCAAAGACCAGATCCTCTTTCCATGTATCCTGATCGTAATATCTGGAGACGATCGTCACCAGCGCCTGCTTGTCGGTCTCGGCAAACTGGGGCGCTATCACGTCCGCGATCTCCTGGGGGCTGTGGCTCTGCACATAATCCATCCCCTTTTGCAGGGCGTTGGTAAACGCCTGGATCACCTCGCCGTTTTTCTCGATATAACTTTTTTTGGCGCTGAAAGCGGTGTAGGGCACATAGCCGGAATCCTCTCCCAGAGAGGCCACTACATAGCCGTCCCCCTTCTGCTCCAGCAGAGTGGCATGAGGCTCAAATTCCACGGTGAAATCCGCATCGCCGCCGGAAAACGCCGCCGCGGTAGAACCGAAATCAATACTCTGGTCGATCCGCAGATCCGTAGCCGGGTCGATATTGTTCTTTCGCAGAATATATTCAAACACCATCTGGGGCATACCCCCGGCTCTGCCGCCGAGTACGTCCTGATCCCTGAGCATATCCCAGCTAAAATCTTCTATGGGTTCTCTGGACACCAGAAAGTTACCTGCCCGCTGGGTCAGCTGGGCAAAATTCACCACATAATCGTCCGTCCCTCCCACGTAAGTATAGATCGTGGATTCACTGCCCATAAAACCGATATCTGCATCGCCGGTGAGCACAGCCGTCATGGTCTTGTCGGCGCCGAAACCCGTGACCAGCGTCACATCCAGACCTTCCTCCTTAAAATACCCCTCCTCGATGGCTACGTACATGGGCGCGTAAAATATGGAGTGCGCCACCTCATTAAGGGTAACGGGTGTCATCTTTCCGTCGCCTCCCACACTTTCCCCAGGGGCGCCGCAGCCCGCCAGCATACCCACCATCAGCGCTGCCGCCATCAATACTCTTCCTCTCCCTCTTTTCATAGGCTTTCATATCCTCCCTTTTCCTTATGGCTGATGCTCTATGTTATGTTCGAGAAGAGAAAAAAGTGACATATACTTTACATTAAGCGGCAAAATGTGTATTATATTTAAAACGGGTAGGAGTGAAAACACTTATCATCTGAACCAAACTGCACAAATCGCATATTCCATAAGCTGGCCTTTCGCAACCGTCGGCACTAGGGGTTGCAAGCAACCCCCGCGCTGTATTTTAGCACCTTATGTGCCGCTACGGCGAGGACAGAGCGAGAGCGTGCCTGCGTTGGAATATACAATCTACGCAATGACACTGGCTACGTTACTGGGTTTAGCAAATGCCAAATATTCCATAATAAGTAATTGTAAAATCGTCTTTGGCAAGTACCGAATTGTGCATATTGTATATCCCATAAGCAGGCCTTCCGCAACCGTCGGTACTTAGGCGTCGTATTTTGACGCCTTATGTACCGCTACGGTGAGGACAGAGCGAGAGCGTGCCTGCGTTGGAATATACAATATACACAATGACACTAGCATAGTAACCAATTTTCGCAAGTGTCTAATATTGAAAACCAGAAAGGAATCCTTAAGATGTCAAAACTACAAAAGATCACTGAATACATACTGGGCAGCCTGCTGGCAGTTTTTGCCGGAAACACCGTACTGCTGGGACAGACGGCCCTGCCCGGCTTTGTCAAGGCTCTTGCCCCCTGGCTGTTCCTTTTATTAAATCTCTATCCCGCTCTGCCCATAAACCGCCCCCGCAGCTACCGGCTGGGCGTCTGTAACCGGGGCTGCAATCTGCTGGTGATCTTTGCCGTGAGCACTCTGATCAATGTATCCGTGACCATTGTGGGCCTGTGCGGTCTGCTGCCCGGCATAGAACCTCCGATGCGGGGCAATCTCCATTTCTGGCTGCTGCACTGCCTACTGTTGTTCGGCGCGGAATTTATCCTCTTCTGGAACGGCATGCTGCGGGTCTATCTGTCTTCTTCACAGCTGGGGATCCGCCTGCGGGTCATCGGCGTCATCTGCGGCTTTATCCCCATCGCCAATCTGGTGGTATTGTTCTGGATCATACGCACCGCCACCCGAGAAGTTGCCTTTGAGAACCAGAGACTGCTGACGGTTCAATCCCGACGTGAAAGTGCGATCTGTAGCACCAGATACCCTATCTTGATGGTACACGGAGTATTTTTCCGGGATTTCCGCTACTTTAACTACTGGGGACGCGTCCCCCAGGCGCTGGAGGCGGAGGGTGCAAAAATATATTACGGGAACCACCAGTCCGCCGCCCCTGTGGCCGCCAGCGGCCGGGAGATCGCCGACCGCATTCTGGCCATCGTCCGGGAGACCGGCTGCGATAAGGTCAATATCATCGGCCATTCCAAGGGCGGACTGGACGCCCGGGCTGCTCTGCAGCTCCCTGGCGTGGCTGAACATGTGGCCTCCCTGACAACTGTCAATACCCCCCATCGGGGATGTGAGTTTGCCGACTATCTACTGACAAAGATTCCCCAAAAGCAACAACAGGCCGTGGCAAACACCTACAACGGAGCGCTGCGGAAATTGGGAGATCCCGAACCTGACTTTATCGGAGCAGTCACCAATCTGACCGCCTCCTTCTGCAAGGAATTCAACGAGAAGACCCCCGACGTGCCCGGCGTGTACTACCAGAGCATCGGCTCTCGGCTGAGCAAAGCCAGGGGCGGGCGTTTTCCGCTGAATTTCACCCATATGCTCTGCCACCACTTTGACGGGCCAAATGACGGGCTGGTGGGGGAGCGCTCTTTCCCCTGGGGCGCGTCCTACCGCTTTCTCACCGTTTCCGGCACCCGCGGTATCTCCCACGGGGACATGATCGATCTAAACCGTGAGAACGTCCCTGATTTTGACGTCCGGGAATTCTATGTACAACTGGTCCATGAGTTGAAAGAACGCGGTTTTTGATCTCTCAGTCCCGCCACTTTCATATACCTGTCAAAAAGGGATCCGCCCTGGGCGAATCCCTTTTTTACTCATATGATCTGACTTCTTTGAAAAACAGCCCTTGCCTTGAACGAGCAGAAGTTCTTACACCATCCATTTTTCAAATTCCATGATGGGCACCGGCTTGGAGAATACATAACCCTGGGCCTTGTCATAGCCGTAGTCCCGCAGGAAGTCAACCTGCTGCTGTGTCTCCACACCCTCGAAAATGATATCCTTCCCCGCCGCCCTGACCAACTGGCCGATACGGTTGATATACTGCTGTTCCTGATCCGTCTCATAGTGGTCGATAAAGCTCTTGTCCACTTTGACGATATCCACATTGGCGTCTATCAGCATTCCCAGAGAAGAATAACCGATGCCAAAATCGTCCATGGCAATCTTCAGCCCGTGCTCCCGCAGCATGGTCATCTGTTCCACCATGCCCATGGCATTGCCGGAGATACAGCTCTCTGTCACCTCTATCTCAATATACTGCGGCTCCACCTCGTATTCCCGCAGCATGGCCATCACCTTGTCACAAAAATGCCGGTCTCTGAAATGTACCCTGGAAAAATTGACAGAGATGGGAACTCTTCTCCTGCCCTCTTCCTTCCAGCGCCGCAGACTCGCCAGAACCTGCCGAAACACACAGAAATCCACGTTTATAATATAACCCACCTCTTCCAGCACAGGGATAAACTGATCGGGATATTTCAGCGTTCCGTCCTCATTGCGCCATCTGACCAGAGCCTCGGCGCCCACCACCTCGCCCGTCTTCATGGAGAACTTGGGCTGCAGATATGCCTCCACATCCCCCTTATCTATGGCGTCGTGAATGCTGGCCACCACTTTGATCTTGTCCGCCCTGGTCTGCCGCAGGCGCTCCGTATACACCACCACATGATTGAGATAATCATCCTTCAGCGTTTTTCTGGCGTGGTTGGCGGCATCTATCATGGTAAAGACCTCCGCCGCCGGATTGTCTATATAATACAGTCCCGCCCGCACCTGCAGATCCCCCATGGGATACTTTTGCTGCAGATAGTCGCAGAAACGGCTCACCGAATGCCTTATCTGATTCTCCACGTTTTCCTGACTGTCGCCTGTGACCAGCACCACAAAACGGTCGGCATACACTCTCCCGCAGATACAGCGCTTGGCGTTCATGTACCGCAGCCACCTGGCCATATCCTTTAACAATTGGTTTCCCTCGCTGTATCCGAAATTCTCGTTGAGATAGGCAAAATTGCTGATATCCATATATACCATGGCATATGTAAGTCCCGGATCGCAATGGTACAGGGTACGGCGCACTTCCTTCTGAAAAGCTTCATAGTGATACAGACCCGTCAGCTCATCCCGGCGCATCGCCTCAATATGCTCCTGATTCTGCCGGTTCTGGAAACGTAACGCAACAAAGGAACTGATCATCCTGCTGAGCTGGCGCAGCGTACTCAGCTCCTCCTCCGGCATCCGTTCGATGGCCTGCCGTCTGCTGCAGGTCATATAGCCGATGGAATTGCCGTTGCTGTATAACAACAGATTGATAAAGCTGCCGATCTGTTTCCCCCGGAAAAAGTTCATATCCTTCTCTGTGTAACCGCCCTGTTCCACATCACAGGTCAGATTGATGCCGTTTTTGTCAAATCCGGAGAAGAAATCGTCCCATACATCAAAGGCGTTGATCTCCTCTGGATGCCGTATCACACCCTCGTCCCTACGCCATTTGTTAGTCACCATGGTGCTGTTGTCCTGAACAAACTCCGATATCAGCACCTCGTCATATCCGAAATGACAGCCGATTTGCTTGACCAGCATATCCAGACTGCTGTCCAGGTCCGCGGTATCCGACAGCAGACTCACGACAAAGGAAATAAAACGGCTGCCATGCTGGAACATCTTTTCCTCGCCCTGCACTTCCGCCATCATGTTCTCTTCCGCACGGCCGTCCTCGTCCGCCATACTGTCCTCGTACACTGCAAAGGGAATATGGCATCTCAGGCCGTATCCCACCGCTTTGCCGCACCGGGAGAATATCTGCCCCAGATCCCTCTCCTGAGACGACATGTGATATACACCCATGGTCACTTCACACCGCAGCTTTTCTCTCCGTCCAAAGAACCTGTCCTGCAGTTTCTCCCGCACCAGACGGCAATGCTCCTCCACCTCCCGGGCATCTTCCCACTGCACGAACGCCATCAGGGCGTCCTGCCCCATCCGGGAGAGCACCACGCAATCCAACAACTGAAAATAGCGCTGCAGAAGAAACGCCTGATCCTCCAACACCGCCATGGCAAAAGCAAAACCGTATTCGTCCCTGAGACGGGAAATATTACTGATATGCAGTATGACCACATGATAAGTTCCCTGCGGTTCCGTCTCCAGCAGTTCCCTGATCTGTTCTTTTGCGGTAACGAAAGTACATAGGTTTGTCAGTACATCCAAACCCTCCCTGGCTTTGCTATGGTCATCCTGTATTCTGGCCAGATCTATTTTACTGTCCATTTGTCTCTTATCACTCATAATTTTCTCCATTACCCGTTTTAAACGGATAATATTATCTGTTTTTAATTATAGTCTTTCGCGCATGTATTTGTCAACTAAATGGTCCTATTTTACTATTTTTTTGTGATAATTGTCATATATATTTCTGGCTCTTTTATAATCCATATGGTAAAATACACTTATTGAAAACACAGGAGGTATCCCATGGCAGGCACAATCACCCACCTGGTCATCGCCGACCGGCTGCTTGAACCCTTACAGATACGCCGCCCCTCGCTGTTTTACTGCGGCAATCTGGCCCCCGACGCCATCATGGCCCGGGAGAACTATCAGAGAGAGATGAAACGGCATACCCATTTTAAGGACGATATACGTCTGCGGGATCTCCATCTCCCCCCGTGCTTTTCCCGGTACCGCCGTACTTTTCAGGCCTTTACAGACCGCTATCTCCATCAGGACAGCCCCGATCACGAGCTGTATCTGGGCTATGTGACCCACATACTGGCCGACGAGGTCTTTATCCTGACCCTGCGGGACGCTCATGTAAAAAAACTGACACAGGAGGGCAGAGATCCGGACGACCCGGAATATTTTGCCGCTTTTGGCAGGGACGTGGACTTAAATGACTGGCGGCTGGTGCGGGAATACGCCTTTAGGCATCCCATGCCCGATATCCTGCTTGCGGAACAGGATTACGAGATCCCCGATTATATCACCTGCCGGGAGCTGCAGGACAGCAAAGCTTTTATTATTGAGAAAAACTTTTTAACGCCCCACGAAAAACGGGAGCCGACCGTCTTTACCTTCGAGGAGAACGCAGGGTTTATCGAAGAGGCATGCCGCTACATCCAGAAGGCGATCAGGGACTGCATCTCATAGAACAGCGACGGGTTGGCCAGGCGGATGGCGTCCTCACTGTGGGCGAAGATACGCAGGAAGACCATGACAAGCGTAACCCCGCAGGCCGCCGTCACTATGCCCCGCATGGGTCTGATCTCCCGCCCCTCATCCTCAAGCCAGTCATAACAGGCCAATATGGAGATCAGACTCCCGGTCATGCCGATCCAGACAAAGTCTCCGAAATACCGGGTCAACAACCCGGCCATCTGCGTATCTGTTATCACCAGCGCCACCATCAACAGCTGACAGAGCCACACCATAATATAACATCTGTGATCTTTAAATACCTTTCTTTTTCCTAAGCCGTAAAGCCCAAACCATAACACCGGAAACAGCCACAGCACGCCGCCAACCATCCTCTCCGAGATCGTCAGGCCCTGGTAAGCAGTCTCCACCGCGAAGTCCTGCAAGAACGGAAAGACCGCACTGATGCGCGGGGGCTGCAGCAGATAGGAAAAGATTCCCAGTCCGCATCTGCCCCATACCCAGCCCCTGTGGGTCATATCGTTGGTGGTCAGGTTATAGTTGGCGCCAAAGTCAAAGGGGGAGCCGAAACGGATGGCATTGTAATACATGATCCCCGCCGCTACCGCCGCTAAGGGAAGACACAGCGCCAGCGTCTGCGCCCCGCTGCCTTTCGCGAACAGCTTTCTCTCCCGAAATATCGCTCTGCCGAACAGCAGGGGACCCACCGCCAGGATCAGCAGTTGCTGCGGCCTGCAGCCCGCGATCAGAGCTAGACAGAGGGACCCTGCTCCCAGATACCAGGCGCTGTATCCCTCCCGGCGCTCCGATCCGATCCAGAAGGCCAGCCCCCATACGCCGCAGACGATCGCGGTCAGGATCGGCACCAAATACAGATCCGGCTTGTAAACCGCGTATCCCAGATAGGAGGCGGCTCCCATTACCACCGACAGCAACAGATACAGCACATAGGGGGTCCGTGGAAACCATCTGCGGACGATCTGCCACAACAGCCAGGCGGCGCCCGCCATCAACAGTCCCCCCAGCAGAAAGACACAGTCCACATGGGGCAGATGCCTGCCTGTCAGCACATAGAAGGGAAGATAAAACAAGATCACCGGCGCCACGCCGAAATACACATAATAACGACTGTTATAATATGCGTGATCCCACTTGAAATCCAGCCCTGTGGCGTCCCGCAGCGTGGGATCAAAAGGATTGGTGAGGGACGAGACATAGGGGGCCGTCCCGATGTCCGCCCTGCCCTCCAGCAGCGCCTCCGCCAGCCGATAGTACTGCTGCTGATGCTCCAGATATTCCGGCCATTCCAGCGCTCCGGTATTCCACCTCAGCATCTGGTGGAAAAACAGCAGCTGTGCGATCACACATACCGCCGTGATCAGCCGCTGCCTTTTGCGGGTCAGATCCGTCCGTATCTCATAACACCTGCTGCCGGGGCGCAGCAGATACAGACAGCACAGCGACGCGGCCAGCAGCAGATACCGACGCCAGGAGAAAAAGAGGGGGACCCTGGCATTGAGCGTCACCGCGTCCCGCCGGATACTCTCCCCCTCCATCCCCCGGATCACCACTTTCAGTTTCTGCACATCCCCGCTGAGATGCAGAGCCAGATACTGGCTGCGGGGCACATCTCCCCGCACGGTGCGCGCAGGAGCGCACAGATAGGCGGCATTGGCCTCATCCACCGCCGCCACCATGATCTCCGCCATCTGTTCCCCTTCCAGAGAAAAAGCCAGATATGTCACGGGACTGCCGATCTGCGTAAACTCTATCACCGCTTCCCCGTCTGTCAGCACATAGCGGCCGTCCGCCTCGGTCATGCCATAGAGATTACGTCCCGCAGCCTCCGTGGGCTGGCAGGACAGAGACCCCCAGTGTTTGTAATTCAGAACAAATATCTCACAGAGCAGAGCCGCCACAACGATCGCCGCCAGCACCGCCCTGTCGCCGGCCCTGCCCAAAAGTTCCCTCATCCGTTTCGTCTTCTTTTTTTCCACCAGTACACCCCCCAGGCTCCCAGCGTCAGGACCGTGACCGCCTCCGCGGCCCGGAAATACCAGAATCCCTCATACCGCAGCTCCACCTGCGTCGTGCCCTCCCGCAGCAGAACCCTCACCACATGATTATCGCCAGCCTCCACTTCCAGCCGCTGTCCCTGCTGATCTCTGGCCCCGTACCCGTCATAGTACAGCAGAGGGACTTCCACCCAATCTCCCTGGTGGGCGTTTTGCAGCCGCAGGCGGACGCATGTCCCCCGCTTTTCATATTCCAGGAGTTCAAGTTTCATGAACTCCGGTTCCGCGCCCCCGGTGACATAGCGTCCCGCCGTCAGTCCGCCCGGATCCGTTCCCCACGGAAAATACTCGTTGTCATACCCGGCGGACGCGTAAGTGTCCACCGCCCGACCCGGTTTCAGCGCCGGTTCCAGCTCCGTGGTATAGGCCGTCCCCCACCGTACAAAGGACAGGGCACACACTGCCAGCACGGCGCAGGCCGTGGGCAGCCACTCCCGGCGGTCCCGCCGGGCCAGGATCCCCGCGGACGCCATACAGAACATGGGGGACGCCAGACTTAAGAAACGCCAGGGCATACGGACCGTGCCGCAAAACGCATTGATCGGCCCCACGCGCTGCAGGATCTGCCAGGGGAACAGGGTGCTGGACATAAAGACCAGCACAAGCCCCATCGCCGTCAGCAGGCCATAGAATTTCCTTCTCTCTCCGCTCTCCCTTTTTCCCAACACAAAATACGCCGCGCCAAACACCGCCGCCCCAGTCACACCTACGCCCAGCGACAGGGACATATTGCCCCGCAGGCCGTGCTCCAACAGTTGGGAATAGCCGAAACTGGTGTTAAAGACATTGAACAGCTCCGTGGGAAACACTGCGTTTTGGTAGAACTCCGTATTTTCAGGGGTATGCCGGATCGCCAGATCGGCGCCCAGATAATAGGTCAAAAAGGCAGCCAGATACCACAGGTTCAAAAGCAGCGTAAGCATCCCCGCTTTCACAAAACCCAATAGCCTCTCCCGCTCCAGGAACCGGCGGAAATATACCGCCACCGTCACCGCTATGACTCCCGCCGCAAAGACCGTGCTGATAATATGGGACTGAAAGATACCGCTGCACCCCAGGGCCAGAACCCACCATTTCCCAGGCTTTCCCCTGGCGGCGCCGTCCTCTGCCAGCAGCAGATACAGACCGTATAGGAGCAGGGGAAAGAACGTCATGGCAAGGGCCTCTCCCAGAGCCGCCCTGTAATATAGATTGATGATCCTCCAGGTGGAAAGGGTATACAGGGTGGAAGCCAGCAGTCCCGCATAGCGGGAGCGAGCCATCCTCGCCGCGCAGACATACATGATCCATGCGGTCGCGGCGTTCACCGCCACCAGGAAAGTGTTGTATGCCATCACCGGGGAGACCCCCAGGAGCCGCAGCGCCGCCGGGAAATACAAAAAAAGCTCCGGATACACACTGGACGAAATATATCCGTAGCCATTATTATGAGTGGGGTGAAGTCTCACCGGAAACTGCCCCGCCAGCAGCCCGTCCTTGATCCCCTCTATGCGGTACAAATGAAAATTTAGATCATGTCCGGGGCCTATTGTTCCGCTGAAAAGAAGATAACTGGCCAAGGCCGTCACTCCCATCAGCACGAAAAATACCAGCGCTCCCGCGTCTTTTTTCCCCTTTGCCCATATCCGGCAAAACGCCAGGGTCACGGCGGCGATCCCCAGACTGATAAAGAGCCAGTCTCTGTAGACAATGCCTCCTGCCGCCTTCCGCACTGTCACAGAGTCAAGACTCCCTTCATACCAGCCTTTTATAACGATGTCACTCTCGTCCTTTGTAAGGCGCACGCGAAAGGGCTGTGCACCGCTGCCGCTGCCCAGAGGCGTTCCCTCACCGTTTAGGACCGCCACGGAACCGCTGCCCTGTATGTTCAGTTCATATTCGCCCCGGGGCAGGGTCAGATGAGGCAGATAACTCTGCCAGACCTGCTGACCGGAGGCGCCCTCCGGCGTCAGATCTATCCGCAGTTCCCGCTGTCCGTATATATTCATCAGCAGCAGGAGAAACACCGCCGCCGATACGATAAATGCCGCCGCTTTCCGTCTTTTCTCCATCTCCGATTCGTCCCGCCTATAGATTCTCTCTGATCCTGCGTATCATCTCCCCATACTCTTCCTCTGTCAGATACACTTTCCCGGGATTCATCTGAAACACGCCGCCCCACTCGTCGCCGTCCTTGTATTTGGGGCACAGGTGCATGTGCAGGTGGCAGCCGGTGTCGCCGTAGGCGCCGTAGTTGAGTTTATCCGGATGAAAAGCCCTGTGGATGGCCTGGGCCGCCCGGGCCACATCCTCCATGAACAGGCTCCTCTCCTCGGGGCTGATATCCACGATCTCGCTGACATGATCTTTGTAGGCTACGATGCACCTGCCCGGCTTACTCTGCTCCTTAAACAGAATCAGGCTGCTGACCTGAAGGTCACAGATAAAGATACCGAACCGGTCCAGCAGCTCCCCTCTCATACAATAACCGCAATCCGCGCTTTTCATGACGCTCTCCTCCTCGTTCTATAATATGTTGACCACATCCCCGATCCTGCCGGGATCCGCGTTGACGATCAGTTCCTCGGGAAAATCTGCCTCCCTGAGCAGTTCGTCCGCCTGGGTAAAATCTCCTATCGCCGAACTCACATGGCTGTCCGTGCCCACAATGATACTGACTTGGTGGCGCATGCAGGCCTCCAGCATCGTATGTATATTCTCCCGCGCCCCCTTTCTGGACGACAGCGGGTGCAGGGAAGAATTGTTGACTTCCAGTACCGTCCGCAGCTCCGCCGCGGCCCTGACCAGCTCCTCATAATCCATGGGATAACGGGAGTCGTCCGGATGGCCCAGGATCTTTACCAGCGGGTTCTCCATGGCATGTACCGCCGCCCGGGTGTTCTCTTTTACGGAGCCGGGAGGCAGTACCAGCGTGTGCATACTGGCAATACAGTAGTCCATCCGCTCCAGCGTAAAGGCATCCAGATCCAGATGCCCCTCATAGTCCGTTATATTGGCCTCTATCCCGCAGAAGAGCCGCAGCTGGCCATACTGTCTGGGAATGATCTTGTAATTTTGAAAATATATGGGACCGGGAGCGCCCGCCACGGCCGGTCCGTGTTCGCTCAGTCCCAGATACATAAGCCCCTTCTCCCTGGCCGCGGCGATATTTTCCTGCAGCGTACTGTACGCGTGCCCGCTGGCTATGGTATGGGTATGCATATCCATCACATAGATCATTCTTTTTTCTCCTTCTTGTCCTTTTTATCCGGTACGATCTTATGGCCCGCCAGATCGTCCACCATCTTTTCTATCATCAGTTTCTTCACATACACGTCAAAACTGAGCAGACAGATAAAGGAGAATTTTTGCAGAAAATCCCGATCCTCCTGGGGCGCCTCCTGAAATGTCTGCTGCGCCTTGAGATAATTGCGCCGCACATCCTCCTTCAGCAGCTCCACCTCTTCCTCCTCCATGCCGAAGACCTCCTGATATACCGCCTCCAGATCAAATTTCTCCTTCTCGCCGAAATATTTGTCCGTAATTGGTTTTAACAGGATCTGAATATCGTTTATGGACATAACGCCCTTGAAATAATAGATAAAAATAAGCACCAATACATGTTCTTTGGAGTACTTTTTCCGCATGGGCGGCGGCAGCAGATCATTCTTGGCGTAGTTGTTGATCATGGTCTTGGTCAGCACCTTGTCATCGCCGGGATTGCGGGTGGTGGTCCGCAGCCTGCCGTCCATAAACGTCGTCACCTGATCCATATACAGGTCGATATCCGGAATATCCTCGGGACGGATATACTCGATCCGGCTCAGGCTCTCCAATATACTGTCCAACAGATTCTCCGTGTCTATAGTCATCTCTGCCTCTTTCCCTCATGTCTCAGAAGTCAATTGATATTATTCATTATATAGTATTTAAAACTACATGACAACCTTTTTTCTGCAAAAAAGAATTTCTTTTCTCAGATATT
>CAZGVI010000037.1:0-19947 GCA_964529395.1 uncultured Acetatifactor sp. | reverse complement strand
TATGTTAAAATGAATGATATGGTGAGGAACATAAACAGAAAGGCTTGGGGATGAAAATGAACAAAAAAATCAAAACAGAGGCCGTGGACAGACTGTTTGACGCGATCCTCTGTCTACAGAGCAAGGAAGAGTGTTATATATTCTTTGAAGATCTCTGTACTGTGAACGAACTTTTATCTCTGTCCCAGCGGTTTGAGGTCGCCTCCATGTTGGACGATCACAAGACCTATCTGGAGATTGCGGAGAAGACCGGCGCCTCCACCGCCACCATCAGCCGGGTGAACCGCTCTCTAAATTACGGGAATGACGGGTACGACATGGTATTTAAGAGGATGGATCCTCCCAAGGGCGAATAACGAACGATCCGTGTTCAAAAAGGGCAGACTGCTTTGCGCGTCTGCCCTTTCTCATACCTATTACAGTTCGATACCGTCTCCGCTGGCGTTGTCGGCTGCCGCCGCCCCGTTTTCCTCGCTCCAGGCCATGTTCTCCTCCTGTACCTCGCGAAGAGCCTCCTGCAGCGCTGCCTTAGCGGAACGTCTGCCCTCCTTGACAGCCTTCTTGACCGCCGGATTCTTTCTGCGGGGGGCGTCCTGATTCATATCGCACCGCCCCTGGAATACGGCATTCTCATCGATCACGATCACATTGGTGGTGATATCTCCGATCACCTTGGCTGTAACCGTCAGCTCCACCTTGGAAGGGGCCTGTATATTGCCCACCACATCGCCGCCTATGATCGCCGTGTCCGCCTCGATGTTGCCGTCTATCCGGGCTCCGGCTCCTACGATCAGGGTTCCGGCCACACTCACATCACCCTGCACCTCGCCGTCTATCCGGGCGCTCTGTTTTACGATAAAATCTCCGTTGACCAGAGAGCCCTTGCCCAAGATCGTTGTTATCACTGTGCTTTCCTTTTTCCCTGTCATAATATTTTCTTCCTCCCTAAAATTATTATTCCGCCAAGTCCCTGCCGTCTCCCGGCTTTTATCCGCTGATATCCATCATCTGCACGGGATTGATATATACCCCATCCATCTGGATCTGGTATCCCAGCCTGGTGTTTTCACTGCCGATATAAAAGAGCGCGCTCTTCTGCGCCACCGTGTCTCCCGCCTTTACCATACAGTCCCCTTTGTTGCGGTATACCGTCACATACCCGTTGCCGTGATCCACCACTACCCGGTTGCCGTAGTCCGTATCTTCTCCCACCTCTGTGACGACTCCGGCAGCCGTGGCCACCACGGCAGTCCCTTCCGTACCGTTCAGCACACAGGTGGGATCTTCCTCCGTGATCTCCACAATGGACGCGGAACCGGTCAGCGGGAAACAACTTGGAATGTGCTGTCCGTTTACCGTCTCCATGAGCCCGGCCATCTCTTCTGTCTTCTGATTCACCGTATCGCTTAGCAGGTCTATCTTACCGCTCAGCGCTATGACCTGACTCTGCATGTCCACATTTTCCGCCTCCGCCGCCTCAAGCTGCTGCTGCAGCTGCTCGTTTTGGGCCTGTACCTCTTCGATCCTGCGATCAGCGCGATCCCATATCCGGGATCTGTACTGTTCCCCGTAGATGATGAGCCCCAATACATAACCGACGGCAACACAGATTACCACCGTCAGGATCCTCATCACCCAATGGTTTAAACGCAGGTGCCGTACCTTCCCGTCCACCGCGTCCGATGCCACGATCACCACACGGTTTGTCTTGCGTTTATGCTTTTTGCTCCTCATCTAAGTCAATCACCTCCAATTGAACAAGACCTATTTTACCACAGATATTTCATTTCCTCAATAAAAATTAATATTTTTGTAACATTTGAACCATTTTTTTGCCCTGAACCCTATAAAAATTAAAGAATTTCTGTAAAAATCTAATAAAAACTATTTACAATTTCTTCTTCTTGTGTTATTCTTTAATCGTTGCAATTGGGCAACATACATTTTTTTGGAGGTATTTACAATGAACAAAGGTACAGTAAAGTGGTTTAACAACCAAAAGGGCTATGGTTTCATCTCTGATGAGTCTGGCAACGACGTATTCGTACACTACTCTGGACTGAACATGGAAGGTTTCAAGTCTCTGGAAGAGGGCCAGGCAGTAGAGTTCGAGGTTGTAAACGGCGAGAAGGGACCTCAGGCTGTAAACGTAACAAAGTTATAAGAATCTCTTATAACATCCATAATCAGTAACACGATGTACCTGTTCTTAATATAATGTATAATTGTTTTATGAATGGCATAATCGTTTTATGAGATTAGAGAATTAGGGCTGACAAGATCTGTCAGCCCTTTTCTTTGCATATTTCCAGTATTCTCTCAAAGCTTAAGCTGCCTCCGAACAGATCCAATGCGCTGCCGACCGTCACATGCAGTCTGTCCTGTCCCAGCTTTTTCAAAAGCAGCAGATCTTCATAGCTGTGCACTCCTCCGGCGTATGTGACCGGCTGTTTTCCCCAGCTCCCCAAAAAGGCTGCCAGCTCCCGCTCGATACCGCCGGATCTGCCCTCCACATCCACCGCATGCACCAGAAATTCGCAGCAAAACCCCGAAAGTCTGTCCAGCAGGCTCTCCGTCAGGGTCTCCTCTGTGGCCTTCTGCCATCTGTCCGTCATGATCCGGTATTGTCCCTCCAGTTTGCGACAGCTCAGATCCAGCACCAGCCTTTCCTTTCCTACGGCTTTTTCCAATTCCTCCAGGCGCTCATAGTCCACCCTGCCGTCATGGAACACATAGGAGGTGACTATGACGGCAGAGGCGCCGGCCTCCAGATATTCCTCCGCATTCCCTCTGTGAATGCCTCCTCCCACCTGTAATCCACCGGGGTAAGCTTTAAGCGCCGCCAGAGCCTGCTGCCGGGTAGCCTGATAGAACCCGCTGTCCGCCCCGTTCAACAGGATGATATGTCCGCCCCGTATGCCCGCCCGCCGATAAAGATCCGCGTAAAAGGCCGCATCTCTCGGGGAGACAAAGTTCTCCCGCGCCTGGTCACCCTGATCTCTCAGGCTGCCGCCGACGATCTGTTTCACCTTTCCGTTGTGTATGTCAATACATGGTCGAAATTCCATATTTTTCCTTCTCTCCGTTTCTTTTGCCTCTCTGCTTTATTTATTGTACATTTTCCGGCTCTGTATAATTATTTCGGAGATACACATACTATGTGCAGAGCCAAAAATAATCATTCCGTATGCATGCCTGCACAGGCTGATACGGAGACCAAATCAGGAGGAGTCATAATGAAAAAGCAAGGCAAAAAATTAATCGCGGCAGGTTTGCTGATGGCTTGCATGTGTATGGCCACGGCATGTTCCAGCAACAAGAACAACAATGACAATTCCGGCGATATGGCCGGAAATCAGACCAGTGAGAGCAATACCGGCAGCAATCTCGCCGGAAACACCACCGGCGGCTCCGGCAATACCGGCAACGGTAACGGCACCACCGGCACTGGCAATATCAATAATGGCAGCAATACCGGCACTGACAGCACCGGCGCGGGCAATACAGACAACAACAATAATAGCGGTTCCGGCAACAATGCCGCAAACGGTTCCACGGAAGGCTCTGACGTGGGCAATGGCGGCACAGTGGGTGACATCGGGGACAACAACGGCGGTGTCATAGGTGATGTGGCCGACGATGCGGGCAATGTGGTGGACGGCATCGTGGGTGATGTAACTGACGGCGTGTCTGACCTCATTGACGATATGACAGGGGACAACACGGGAAACACCTCTGATTCCACTGTGGGCAACGGAAACACCGGCAGCAACGCCACCACCGGCACAGACGGTTCTACTGCCGGCACAGGAGCAGGCTCTGCAACCGGATCGAGAGCAGGCTCCGCGGCACGATAATCCGCACCCATTTTCGCGAAAGGCCACAGGTATATTACTCCTGTGGCCCTTTTGCTATTTCCGCGCTATAGCTGCGCATTAATGACATGGCTCATGTCGTACATCCCGGCAGGCTTTCCCACCAGAAATTTTCCGGCCTGCACCGCTCCCTTGGCAAACACCGCCTTGGAGTAGGCGCTGTGGGAAAAAGTGATCACCTCGTCCTGTCCGGCAAAGATCACCTCATGTTCACCCACGATGGTTCCGCCCCGGACGGCGCTGATGCCAATCTCCTTTTTATCCCTCTTCTCTCTCCGCTGGCTCCTGTCATAAACATAAGTATAGGCATTGCCGCATTCCTCGTTGATTGAATCCGCCAGAGCAAGCGCCGTGCCGCTGGGAGCGTCCAGTTTCAGGTTATGGTGCTTTTCCAGTATCTCGATATCATATCCCGCGGGAGCAAGCACATCCGCCGCGTCTTTCAGCATCTTCAGCAGCAGATTGATGCCCATGGACATGTTGGCGGATCTCAGAACCGCGACCTCCCTGGAGGCCTTCTCCACATGGGCAAGCTGCTGCGCGCTCAGTCCCGTGGTGCAGAGCACGCAGGGGAGCCTGTGGGCGACGCAATGGTCAAGCAGCTTATCCACCGCTGAGGCCGTGCTGAAATCAATCAATACATCCGCCTCCACATCACATGCACTGATGTCGGAAAACACCGGATAAGGATTGTGCCCGTCATCCTGTCTGTCCACACCCGCCACGATCTGAATCTCAGGGTCCTCCGCCGCGATGCCGCTGATCACCTGACCCATTTTTCCGTTACAACCATGCATAATTAATCGAATCATATCTTTATTCTCCTATTGAGAGTTCCGCATATCCCCGGCAAACGCACTTACCCCATGAACAATATCCGGCCGCTTGGGCGTCCGTATATTGTTCAGCGCGTTTGCCGGGCATATGCTGTCTGAGAGTTCCGCATATCCCCGGCAAACGCACATGTCCCATGTCCCCGGCTACACCAATATTCCATACTCCCGCATGGCCTTTTCCAGCCGGGCTGCGTTTGTTTCCTCCATGTCCGTCAGGGGCAGACGCAGAGAACCGGCGCCCTTGCCCATCAGGTTCAGCGCTTTTTTCACCGGTATGGGATTGACCTCACAGAACAGCGCGGCGCACAGATCCATGGCCTCCAACTGCATCTGGCGGCTGCCAGCCACGTCTCCCGCGAAAAATCTGGCGCATATCTCATGGGTCTGGCGGGGCGCCACATTGGCCAGCACGGATATCACACCCTTACCGCCCAGGGACAGGATCGGCACGATCTGATCGTCATTGCCGGAATAGATATCCACCTCTCCCCTGGCCATGGCGGCCAATTGGCCAATCTGAACGATATTGCTGCTGGCCTCCTTGACCCCTACGATATTCTCGCAGTCCCGGCACAGGCGCACAATGGTCTGGGGCAGGATATTGCAGCCGGTACGGCTGGGCACATTATACAGCAGAATGGGAACTTTCACAGAGTCCGCCACCGTCTTAAAATGGGTGTACAGACCGTTCTGGGTAGCTTTATTGTAGTAGGGAGACACCAGCAGCAGACCGTCTGCGCCATACTTTTCCGCCTCCTGCGACAGGTATACCGCCGTCTCCGTACAGTTGGACCCTGTTCCTGCGATCACAGGAACCCGGCCCTTTACCACCTCCACGCAGTGGCGTATCACATCCAGATGCTCCTCGTGGCTCATGGTGGACGCCTCCCCCGTGGTGCCGCAGACGATGATAGCGTCCGTGCCGCCCTCTATCTGAAACTCCACCAACTCTGTGAATTTCTCATAATTCACGCTCCCGTCCTCTCGCATTGGAGTAACGATCGCCACTCCTGAACCTGTAAAAATAGCCATACTTTTCTCCTCCATTCCGCTGCCGCCGCAGCACTCCTTGCCTCCCCGGGCAGATTGCCGGTTTGTTGCCGGAAAACAGAAAAAACGCCGACAACTGCGCGCCGACGAATCATATCACGAATCCTTATCCTGATATTATACGATAGCGCCCCATCCTGTTACACAGATGACAGTCATGCAGCTATTGACTGCATGCCCAAGGCCCCGGCTTACAGCACACCGATCCTTTCGGCGTATGTTCCTTTCTCCCCCCGTCCCGCGTGGCTGTCACATCCGAAGAAATACTCTTAACATACGCAACCTCTACCTTATTTTTAATATCATAGCATTGACCTATGGCTTTGTCAATGACTTAATTCCATACTTTGAATTTCAACGTCTCTATTTTGGAAACCTCATCCGCCAAAACGCAGATCTCGTCACACATGCTGCTGCCGGTCAGGATCACATCCGTCTCCCGGCGGCTCTCCAGCAGTTCTTTCAGATCCTCCACAGTGATGATCTCTTTCTCCACCAATCCCAGCACTTCATCCAGGATCAAAAGGTCGCACTCCGACACAGACAGAACTTTTTTGGCATAGCCCAAACCGTTACGGATATTGACGCACTCCTCCTTTTTCTTATCCTCGGGCAGCTCCATATAGTTCTCGTCCGACTTCTCAAAATGAAAAAGCCTTATCTCCGGCTCCATCCGGCGGATAAAGGCGCTGTCCGCGAGCCCCTTCCCCTTCAAAAACTGTATGATCACTACGGATCTGCCCTCTGCCGCCGCCTGCATGGCCCTGCCCCATGCGGCGGGAGATTTGCCTCTGCCATCACCCGTATATATGTATATGTTTCCTCTGTTCATGTCAATCTCCACGTATGCCGCGGCTTGATCCGCGCTGCTGATCCTCAACCCGGCCTGCCTGTATCCCTATCCGCAGCAAACCATGATTTCATGCGTTTTAATTATTAATATTTCATTTATTCTACCATATCTTACCACAATTGGCAACGTCATATTCAAAAGGTTATACCGGCTGCTCTTCCTCCGCCTCCACAAGCTCCATCTTGCTCACTGACACCTCAAAGGCCACCCTCTTTTCCGCGTGTTCCTCGTCCAGTTTTTTCATATATTCACGGCTCTGTATGCGTCCCCATATGGCGCAGCGCTCACCCACATGAAAGCTGCTGGCAAAACGGGCGTTCCTCCCCCAGCAGATGCAGGGGATGTAATCCGATTTGCCGTACGGACGGTTCACGGCCAGCAGCACATCGGCGATCTCCCTTCCCAGGGGGGTCTTGCGGTAAATAGGTTCCTTGCAGATATATCCGTCCAGATAGATCTGATTAGTCTTGGAACTCTCCTCGATCTCCTCCACAAAATCGATCTCTCTGGCAAAAACTGACAATACCAGACGGTTTTTGCGCTCCTCATGGCGATTGTAGGAGCGGAACTGACCGTTGACGCAAATATTTTTCCCCTTGTAATCCGCATTTACGTCGATCAATCTCTCCGAAACCATAAGGGGAATGATGTCAAAGCTCTCGCTAAGCCTCTGTACTTTCACATCCACCATGTAGAATCCTTCTCCAAATATCTCATGACTGTAGGCAAAATCACTGATGATCTCCCCCATAACGGTCACTTGATTGTTTTCAATTACCTTATCTGTCATTCTCTGTTCTCCCTTCTTACACATTAAGAATTTTTCCGGCACGGTCACGCCTGTAATGTAATATATTTATACCTCATTTTTTGACGTTTGAGAAGTCATTTTCAGCCAAAAATTTCGACAATATTTTATTGCGCCTCCATTCGATTAGTGATATACTGTAACAGTTTGAGATATGTTAATAACCATACCAGCATACAGATATGTCTCTCGGACATATCTAAAAGAAGTGAGGATGTTATATATGAGACAAAAAAGAGAAGATATCAGAAATGTAGCCATCATCGCCCATGTAGATCACGGCAAGACCACTCTGGTGGACGAGCTGCTCAAGCAGAGCGGCGTTTTCCGGGCAAATCAGGAAGTGGCCGAGAGGGTCATGGACTCCAACGATATCGAGCGGGAACGGGGCATCACCATACTGTCCAAGAACACTGCCGTCACTTACAAGGGCACCAAGATCAACATTATCGACACCCCGGGCCACGCGGACTTCGGCGGCGAAGTGGAGCGTGTTCTGAAGATGGTAAACGGCGTGATCCTGGTGGTGGACGCCTTTGAGGGGGCCATGCCCCAGACCAAGTTCGTACTGCGCAAGGCTCTGGAGCTAAAGCTGCCCGTCATCGTCTGTATCAACAAGATCGACCGGCCCGAGGCCCGTCCCAATGAAGTCATCGACGAGGTATTAGAGCTGTTTCTGGAACTGGATGCGGACGACGCCCAGCTGGACTGCCCCTTTGTGTTCGCCTCCGCCAAGTCCGGCATTGCCTCTCTGGACGCGGAGCACCCCGGCACGGATATGACCCCGCTGTTTGAAACCATCTTGGACTATATTCCCGCTCCCGAGGGCGACCCGGAGGCCGGAACCCAGGTGCTGATCAGTACCATCGATTACAATGAGTATGTGGGCCGCATCGGCGTGGGCAAGGTGGACAACGGCGTGATCCGCGTGAATCAGGAAGTGGTGATCGTCAACCACCACGAACCGGACAAGCAGACCAAAGTCAAGGTCAGCAAGCTCTACGAGTTTGACGGTCTGAATAAAGTGGAGGTAAAGGAGGCCGGCATCGGCTCCATCGTGGCCATCTCCGGCATAGCCGACATCCATATAGGAGACACCCTCTGCTCTCCCGAGGCCATAGCGCCCATTCCTTTCCAGAAGATCAGCGAACCTACCATTGCCATGCATTTCATGGTGAACGATTCCCCGCTGGCGGGCCTGGAGGGCAAGTTCGTGACCAGCCGCCATATCCGGGACAGACTGTTCCGTGAACTCAACACCGACGTATCCCTGCGGGTGGAGGAGACGGATTCCACAGACGCCTTCAAGGTATCAGGCCGGGGAGAGCTGCATTTGTCCGTACTGATCGAAAACATGCGCCGGGAAGGCTTTGAGTTTGCCGTCAGCAAGGCGGAGGTACTGTATAAGACCGATGAGGCCGGGCACAGGCTGGAGCCCATGGAGCTCGCCTATATCGACGTGCCCAATGAATATGCGGGAGCCGTCATAGAAAAACTGGGCCAGCGTAAGGGCGAGCTGCGCAATATGGGAACCATCACCGGCGGCACCTACACCCGCCTGGAGTTCTCCATCCCCTCCAGGGGCTTGATCGGCTACCGGGGAGAGTTCATGACCGACACCAAGGGCAACGGTATCCTGAACACCGTGTTTGACGGCTATGGCCCTTACAAGGGAGATATCGCCTACCGTAAGCAGGGCTCCCTGATCGCCTTTGAGGCCGGGGAATCCATCACCTACGGCCTGTTCAACGCCCAGGAGAGAGGTATCCTGTTCATAGGGCCCGGCGAAAAGGTGTACAGCGGTATGGTGGTGGGCCAGACCGGGAAAAATGAGGATATCGAGATCAATGTCTGCAAGAAAAAACAGCTCACCAACACCCGCTCCTCCAGCGCGGACGAGGCCCTGCGCCTGACACCGCCCAAGATCATGAGTCTGGAGCAGGCGCTGGACTTTATCGACACCGACGAGCTGCTGGAGATCACGCCCACCAAGCTGCGGATACGCAAGAAGATACTGGATCCCACGCTGCGCAAGAGGGCAAATATCAAAAAATAGCCCGCGTTTTGTACAGACCAGACGAAAGGAAAGAGGCTATGAAGACTGTTCGTTGACAGTCTTCATAGCCTCTGCCATATCATTTTCCGCCACAGATCAAATTCAGATATCTTTTCCGTTCCACTCTTTCAGGACTGTTTCTACCTGTGCGATCAACTCTTCTTTGTTGGGAATATAGGAAATATATCTCGACGCGAAGATATTATTTGACAGCCCTCCTAACGCATATTCAGCAGCTATGCTGTCTTTTTCTGTACAAAGAATAATGCCAATCGGTGCATTGTCATGTTCGTCATTAATCTCTGCCGCATAATAGTTTAAATACATATTTAGCTGTCCTACTGCTTCTGGTGTGAGCTTTTTTGTCTTTAATTCTATTAATATGTACGCCCGCAAAATTTTGTTGTAAAACACCATATCTACGTAATAGTGGGTATTATTGAGCGTAACACGCTGTTGTGTGCCCACAAACATAAAGCCACGACCTAATTCCAGTAAAAATTTTTCAATTTGTGAGACAAGCGCTTTTTCAAGATCACTTTCCAATATAGGCTTGTTTTCCGGCACGCCTAAAAACTCAAATACATAAGGATCTTTCACAATATCAATGGGTTGGGATATCTCAATCCCTTTTTGAGCAAGTGCCAGCACTGTTTCCTGATTGCTTTTCCCTTCTGTCAATAATAGGCGTTCATATAAAGATGTTGAAATCTGTCGTTTTAACTCCCGTATCGACCATCCGGAATTGATAGATTCCTTCTCATAAAAGCCTCGCTTATTTGAATCAGATATTGAAAGGAGTTCACAGTAATGTGACCACGATAATTTAACAGACACCGTCTGTTGAATTTGATAGTTCTGATAAAATCGGCGCATAAACTGTATGTTTGAAACAGAAAATCCTTTCCCGAACTCCTTTGTCAATTCCTTTGAAAGCTGCCGCAACGTCTGCTTTCCATAAGCCGCCCTCTCTTTACTTTCCTGTTCATGTTCTACTATAATCCGTCCAATATTCCAATAAGCAGTCAGCAATTCCGTATTCACTTGTGCCGCGGCACGTCCGCGCGCATCTGCTAAAACCTGTTTTATTTCTTCTAACATGGAATTAGTATTCGTTAAATCACCCATAAATATCACAAACCTCTTTATAGATCAAAATATTTTTTCTCCTATACTAAGTATCAATCCAAAAAAGATTATCCATCACTTCAAGGGCAAACGAAATATGAAATCTTAGATTTCCTTCATTGCCAGATCCACAATTTCATCGGTCGTTGGCTCTGGCGGTAAACCGACCAGTTCGGGATAATATATCAAATCGCTGCCTCCCGGATGCTTTATACTCTTCTTGAACTTCATCACCAATGCATGATGTTCTTCCTCTGACAGCACTCTGTTGGTCTTCTTATCGCGCACAGTTCTTATTGTTTCAACCAATTCTACCAATTCTTCTCGTGTCATATCCTTTGTTCCTTTCACAAAAGGCTGTATATGTTCCGTCAATCCTCATACTTAAAATAGTCAAAATCCGCGCTCTTGCGGCAGCCACAGCCTCCGTTGTTGGCGTAGACGCCCACCAGGGTGCCGGTGTGGCGCTTGGGATCATCGGGAACGCCTTCATCACAGAGGTAAACGCAATTCTCCAATACGCCCACATTCTGCCAGTTCTCTCCGTCATAGCTGTAATAAAAACTGCGGGTCAGCTTTTCCACCACCACCTTCAGATAGACAGGGGCCTCCTTCACATCCGGGATCTCCGCCATCAGCTCCTCGCCGTGATTTCGATTGATCACCAACTGGATCTTGCGGCCTCCCTCCCAGCACAGAGCGCACCGGGCATAGGTGGCGGTGCTGTAATAGCAGGTCAACCCTGCCTGCTCCCCGTCATGGTCCGGGTAATATTCCAGTTTCGTCTCCGCCGTGTAGGACAGCTCCTGCTCCCGGCGCAGCAGCGTGTTCTTGGAGCGGATCTCATTAAGCTGTCCGTCCCGGGTCCAGATCCTAAAATATCCCGGCCTCTCAGTCAAAGACCAGGAGCCATTGTCGGGATTGCGCACAAATTCCCACTCCAGGTTGAGTTTTTCCTCATTGAAGTCGTCAAACAGATTCCTCTCAAAAACACACTCCGGTAGATCCGGCGCAGTCTGCTCCAGACTGGGGCCTTTGCCGCCGTTGATGGTCAGCCAGCCGTCCGTTGTCCACTCCACCGGGTCCAAGGCGGATTCCCTGCCCACGGTGGTATAGCGTCCCTCATTGGGCCTGCCGCAGAGATAATAACACCACCACTGTCCGTTCTGGTCCTGCACCAGCTTGCCGTGCCCCGCCCGCTGAATGGGGGCCTGGGGATCCGTCTGCCGCATCACCGGATTGTAGGGAGAGTTCTCATAGGGGCCGTACATATTTTTGCTGCGGGCCATGTTGATGCCATGTCCGTAACCGGTGCCCCCCTCTGCCACCATGGCATAATAATAGCCGTTCTTTTTAAACAGATGAGGCCCTTCCGAACAGCGCTCCCCCGTGCCGTCCCAGGCTGTCTTCATCTCCCCGGCCACCTGCAGGCTGTCCCCGCTGAGGGGCACCGCCTGGGCCGCCTTGGCGATGATCATGTACCTGCTGCCGTCCTCATCCACAAAGTGGGAGGGATCGATATTGTCCACTTCCAGACATACGGGCTTGCTGTAAGGTCCCTGGGGCCTGTCGGACACCATTACCAACTGTCTGCGCATCACATTGTTATCCCGCTTGCCGTCGGCGTTCAGACGCAGTGTGGCAAATATGTAGAATTTGCCGTCCACATAGGAGATATCCGGCGCCCATATTCCATGGGAATCCCTGATATCGCTGATATCCAGCCACTCCGGGTTGCTGATGGCATGGCCGATGATATGCCAGTGCACCATGTCCCGGGAATGGGATATGGGGATGGCAGGAAAATACTGGAAACTGGAGTTGACCATATAAAAGTCATCCCCCACCCGTATTACCGACGGATCGGGGAAAAAACCCCGCTGTACCGGATTGTGGTATGTTCTCTTTTCGCTCATGCATTTTCTCCTTTATGAAAGTCTCGCATATTCTCTGTTATTTCTGTTTCGCTTTAACGTCTTTCATCGCTAACTCCGCGATCTCCCGAGCTGTCGGATCCTGGGACGGATCGGCCGGTTTCGGATAAAAGATCAGACCGTTTCCTCACAGTCGGGCAAAATACTATACTGCATCCACTCGTACAGGAGCTTGGTTCCCTCCGTGACTTCCGGCGGCAGCAGCGCTCTGGCTACCAGCTTTAGCTCCTCCGATTCCTCGTCGATCCTCTTTAGGTGAGCGTAGTCACCGTCTATGCTCACCACCTGATAACGAAAGGTGTTCATTTCCTGCCTCCTATCTATATTCACGGACAGCCAGGGGGTTCCACGTCCGCATATTCTATACCCATCCAAAGCTCATGCCCGTCTATATCCTGCTGCGCAGATATGCCGTTACAAACACCGCCGAGGAGTTCCAATATATAGTCATTTCGTTCAGAGAATAACACTCCTCACGATCCAGATAGCATTTCATGGGGGGCGTGCCCGCAGGGATCATCTTGATCGCCAGCTCGTCCCCCGGCTTGCCGTTGGGGCCGCCGGACACCCAGCCCGCCATGGGATCATCGATGCCGTCCGCCGCCGTGGTGCGCAGATGGGGATGACGATAGGCATGCTCCCCAAAGCCTGTCACAAAACTGTAACCGGTGATATTTTTACCCAGCAGATAGTCGATCTGGGCCTGCATCACCTCTTCGTAACGGGCGATGCGCGACGCCGTGCTTCTATCCCGGGGCGGCGCCTCCTTCCGCGCCGATGCTGCCTCATCTGCGGCTCCTGCTCCAGTCATTGAGGCATCCGCTGATGCTATCTCCTGCTGCGTCCAGACTGTTTCTCCCTCATTCTCCAGCACCTTACAGGCCAGCGCCAACAGAATCCCTCTGTTTGTGACCACCATATTGCTACCCCAACAGAAATCCCCGGCTCCCATGGCCATGCCGAACGCATTGTGCTCTCCCAGCGCTGCCAGGCGGTCTGCCTCCGCCAGCACCGCCGTCCGGAATCTCTGTACAATCTCTTCTCCCGCTGCCTTCGCGGCGCCGGAATCCGTCAGCACCGCCATAGCCGCAAACCCCGCCACATCCGTCCATCCAAAGTCCGTCACGGCAAGGCCGGTGTCCAGAATCCGGCGCAGTTCCTCCCTATACTCCCGGGTGTCCTCTTTCAGCCAGGCCTCCAGAGTCATCATCTCTGCCGCCGCCCACAGACGCTCGTCCGCATCCGTCGCATCCCCGTACTCCCCGGTATTGCTGCCCTCGGGGTTGGCAAACAGCAGCGGCTCCGGGTTCTCCCTCAGCCACTTCCAGGCCCGCCTTGCCGCCTCCTCCAGCCGCAGGGAAAACTCTTTCTCTTCTCTCCCCGACTCGGTAGTGCCCCTGTAAACCCTGGCCGCCAGCGCCATGCAGGCGCAGAAGTCCGCCGTCGCCAGCGAGGAGACAGAATAGGCATAAAATGTGTCCTTATCCTTCTCGGGCATAATAAAGTCCGCGTGTTTCCAGGCCGTCAGCTTGTGATACACGCCGCCGTCCTCCCGCTGCATCTTCAGCATCCACTCCAGCTCGTACCGGCACTCGTTCAGCACGTCCGGCAATCCGTTGCCGCTCTCGGGAATATTCAGCTGCTCTTTAAAAGCCGCGGTATACAGCCAGTCAGCATACAGCAGATGGCCCACGGTCACTGCCGCAGGTGTGATATAACGCCCGTAATCTCCCGCGTCATGCCAGCCGCCCTGGGCTTTGAGCATATGCCCCGGCTCCCCGTAGACCTCACTGTCCTGCGTATGGCAAGCCGCGTGAACATAGAGGCCCGCGTATTTTTCCTCCAGAGCACAGCCGCAGCGCTGGAAATACAAGGCCTTTATCATGGCGTTATGTACTCCTGCCAGCACATCCCTGTCTATCGCGAAAGTATCGCTCTTCTCACCGCCCACACTCTCCAGATGATATTTTCCGGGTGCTCCCACACTGCCAAAATCCAGCGGATACAAGGTTTCACCGCACAGAGGGTCGGAAACTGCCTCCCCCGTCTGTCCCTGCCATAGTACCTCTCCCGCCGCATTTTTCAGCGCATAACTGCCGGGGCGGTCCGCCACCGCCTTCTTGTGGGAGGCCGCCGCCTCGTATCCCACCTGATTTACCATGATCGCCATAATTTTATCCTCCTAAATTAGAGTTCCGCATATTCAAGGATATGCGTCTTAAGGTTCTGCATTCTATTTTATCATCAGATTTTCTCCGCCTTTCCCCACTTCCGTCTCGGGCAGGCGTTTTTCTTCATGGCAGCCCTCAGTTCCACATAACAGCCACAACTGCGGCACATACCCTGAAACAGCAGGTCGCAGTCCTTACAGATTGTAAGTCTCTCCTCGTACAGATCCTCCGATACCTTTAGATCCTGCTCTATGTTCATGATATATTCCTGCAGGTTCTTAAAATACTCCTCCTGACCGATCATATCCCGGGTCAGGCATTTTCTGCAATATCTCTGGGGCTGGGACTCTGCCATCTCACGCTACCTCTCCGTGCCGCTGCATCTTTCCGCTATTTATAAAAATAAAACCAATTCCCGTTATACCGCTTTTCACACTCTTCTCCGCCCTATTCATTTCTTCAGTCGTCTTAAATATGTATGAGACAAAATAATGCTCGGGACGTATATTTCTTTTATAAAACACCATATATTCCGGCCGCCATCAAAAGACTTTCACTTACGTTAGAAATATCTTATCATAAGTCTGCCCTGTTTACAACCGGAATGCGCTGAAGGACTAAACCAGGTTTTCTCTCACTATTTATTATTGGATTCAAACCGATTTTTTATGATATTCGCTTTTTGGGTTGTTTTATGCTATGATGTAAACTGGATATTTTTTAAGGACAAAGGAGGCTTTTCCATGCGGATCGCCATTGTAGATGATATTGCGTCAGAGCAGGAAACCCTGAAAGGCCGGGTGGCTGCGCAGGCTGCACGCCTTTCCTTTGACGCTGCGGTTTCCTGTTATGCTTCCGGCACGGACTTCCTTGCCGCTGCCGGGAAAGAACATTTTGACCTCGTATTCCTTGATATTTATATGGGAAATGAGAACGGCGTGGATACGGCGGAGCATTTGCGCCGTTTCGACCCGGACTGCCTGCTGGTGTTCACCACCGCCTCCCCCGACCATGCGCTGGAGGGATTCCGTGTCCGGGCGCTGCACTATCTGGTGAAACCGTACCAGGAGACTGAACTTGCCGTACTGTTCGAGGAGATCATAAAGCGCTTTCCCATGGCGGACAGGTATATCGAGATAAATACCACAGGCGGCGCCATCCGGCTCCGTTTCTCGGATATTCTGTATGCGGAGCATTACCAGCACCAGATCTACATATACAGCGCAGAGGGGGAGAAAATTGTGACACGCCGGACTTTCCGGGAATTTACCGCCGCCCTTACTGACGGGCGTTTCTTCCTGTGCAGCCGGGGCGTCCTTGTCAACATGGAACACGCGGAGGATTTTGACGGCACGGACTTTATCCTGAAAGGTGGGAAAAGAGTCCCGGTCAGCCGTGACCTTGCCAAAGCCGCACGCACCGCTTTCGGTGATTACCTGTTCAATGATTTCAAAAGTCTTGGAAGGAGGGATTGACATGGAGCTTATGATTTTCCTGCCGGGGATGCTGCTTGCCTATTTCCCCATGAAACAATACCTACGGCTGCGCCCCGCTAAGCTGGCGGCTGTGACAGTCCCCCTGATCCTTCTCCTGTGCCTTGCCGGGGAAACTGTGTGCCGTTTTTTCCCTGTCAATATCCTCTGGCTGTTTTTCCCCGCCGCCGCCGTCATGGGCAGTTTCTATGTGCATACGCTCAAGGTCACACGCTGGAAGTCCGTCAGTGTTTTTCTTGCCGTGTTCGGTGTCTTTTCCTGCCTCGGGAGCGCCGCCGTGGGGATCAGCGGCGGGACCACGCCGCCCTTTCCCCCGCACACTGCAGCCCTCTGGTTTTTGATGTGCTGCGCCCTCACTGCCGTCTCATGGTATCCCGCCTCCCATGCCGCAAGGCAGCTCCTGGAGGACGATGCCTTTGCAGCCACATGGTATGTGTTCTGGATACTGCCGATCATTTTTATCGGCCTGAACCTTTTTATCATGCCAAGGAATCCTGGCATCCTGGAGCAGGGGCGGCTCCGGCTGCTCTACACCGTTTTCGGCTTTGTGTTCCTTGCCCTGCTCCTTTTGTCCTACCTGCTCTTTTACCTGATGGCGTCCAGCTTAAACCGCAATGCCCTCCTCCGGCTGGAGAACCAATTCCTTTCCATGCAACAGGCGCGGTATGACAGCCTCCTTACCACCACCCGGCAGATACGGCAGGCCAGACACGATATGCGTCACCATTTCCATGTCCTTCAGGGTTTCGCCACACATGGGAATATGGGGGGCATCCTGGATTATCTGGCCCAGGTACAGGGGGATATCCCCACCGGCGACCTGGGGCTGTGCGAAAATGTGGTCGTGGACAGTGTGGCGGGCTATTTTGCCCCGCTTTACAGGGAAAACGGGATCCCCCTCTCTTTCAGCCTTGACCTGCCCCGTGACCTTCCCGTGCCGGATACCGATGTTTGTTCCGTGCTGTCCAACCTTCTTGAGAACGCAATGGAAGCCAGCCTGCGGACAGCCCTTGAAAAACGCAGTGTCCGGGTGTCCGCCCGGCTCCGTTCGGGGAATATGCTGCTGTTGTCCGTGGAAAACAGCTATGACGGGGAAGTGCGGGAAAAGAACGGCGTGTTCCTCTCCTCCAAGCGTCCGGGGGAGGGCATCGGCTTACAGGCTGTGCAGCACGCCGCGGAAAAGAGCGGCGGTTACTGCCGGTTCCATTATGGGGACGGGGTGTTTACTGCCAATGTGATGCTGCGGGGCGGAAAATAGACAGGGCACGAAGAAAGCACAAACAAAATCGTGCCCGCCGCCCTTGTATATGTCACTGGCTCTTTTACAGTATCACTCTTTACCGCATCTGTTACTGAATGATTTCTCCTGTCTCACCAATGATTTCAAACAAGGAAATTTCACAAGGCGATAGTTTCATATTTTCGGTAGACAAGCTATTCGCAAGTTCGGCAGACTTGTCAATAAGTATTTTTTTGATATTGGGGCCCGCAATTTCCGTTTCGCTTAGACCATTCAAATAATTTTGCATTTCTTCTCTGTATGTCAGCAACGTCTGATCTCTCTCCGCTACCGCTACAAGTTGCGGATCTTCAATAGAGTAAGCGGCGGTCGCCTCAACAAAACAGTTAAAATCATATACCGTTTCCCCATACTCGTCCACATAGTCGCATGGCCTGCTCTGTCTCAACATTGATATAAAGAGAGTAAACGGCTCTCCCCTATGCTCGCAATACAATTCATGAGACGAAAAGGTTATTGTGGTCGCGTAAAAGTCATAGTTTTCGTTATCGGGAGAGATACTGCCGCTCACATCGGCTACTGCAGCAAGAAACTCTGTCAATTCATCGGGTGTCGGGGCAAGCGCCGCGTTAAAATCGGCTATGCTCTGCTGTTCGTAGTCCTCAGTCTTATATGCGATCAGCTTTTCATATGCGACAGACGCATTAAGTGAAACGTTCGGGCTTGAACCCCCATTTGTTGGTGTTGCAGGTGTTGCAGCCTGGTTAATGGCAGATTCGCCGCTCTGTGCGGCAGCATTGTCCCATTCGGACGAAACATTTCGTCCTGCGCACCCTGTCAGCGCACTTGCCATTAAAAGGGCGGCAAAGATGATGGATAGACATTTTTTCATAGTAGATTCTCCTTTCTGTGAACAACGGTTTTTTGTTGCCTTTTCCGGGTACAGTCTCAGAATACTGCCCTAACTTGAATCTACTTTGAATTGAATATGTTTTTTATGTGGAGAAACGCAAACCTTGCGCCAGAAAAAGCGGCAAGCTAAAAACTCGCCGCCTTTGTGATATGAACCCTAAAACTGCAGGTCAACGATTACACCTTGAACCGTATTAGCAATTTTAATTTTCGCGCCATGCAGGTCAAGAATCGTTTTCACAATATACAACCCCAATCCAGTGCCGCCAGTCTGTCGGTTTCGTGATTGATCTACCCGATAAAATGCTTCAAACAGTTTGGGAATATCCTCGTCCGGGATATGTGCGCCCGTATTCTCAATCGTGAGTATGACGCTTTCCGTTTCTCTCCGTAAATCCACGATTATACGATTGCCTGTTTCCGAATACGCAGCCGCATTTCCCAAAAGGTTATCCACTACCTTTTGCAGTAACTGTATATCCCCTAAAATAAAAGTTTCCGGGGATATGGATCGTTCAACCGTCAGATCCTTTTGCATAAATAAATCCTCAAACGCTGCCAGACGGTCACTAATGAGTTTGCTGAGATTAAGTCTGCTCTTTTTACAAGTATAACCCGGAGTATCCAATCGGGATATTGTCAAAAGTTCCTGCACCATTCTTTCCAGAGTATCAGTAACTTCCAATGACTCAGCAAGATATGTTTCCCGGTCTTTATAGCGCCCCACATGATAGAGCATACCCTGAAGCTGTCCCTTAATAATCGTAATGGGGGTTTTCAATTCATGGGAAGCTGCCGCAAAAAATTCTACCCGCTGTTTTTCAAGCCGCCTCTCCATGTCAATATCAGCTTGCAGCTTTTGGTTTGCTGCCTGCAATTCCGAAAGAGTTGTCTCCAATTTCCGGGAGAGTGTATTTAGACTGTCAGATAACACGCCGATTTCATCAGTGCGCCCGGCAGAACAGGATCCGCTGAAATCCATATCTGCCATTTGCTTTGAAAGTTTGCTCACTTTCTTAATGGGTGCGGTCATATACCATGAATAGAAGAAAGCTGAAATGATTGAGCCAAATAATACGACAGTACAAAGCACCGGAAGCGTTCTTTGTATAGCTTCCTCCGTCTGTGTACGTTTTGCGGCATTCCTTGTCACCAATAAAGTATAAAGGGAATCGCTATCGGAAAATGAAGCGGTGTAAGTTTTTGTTTTCTCAGTTTTGTCAAAATCCGTGATCCGACCACCCACAAGTTGGTTGATATCATGTAAACTCACTTCCTGTCCGTCAGCCTGAAAGAAATGCAGCTCAAATTCATTTTCATATTGTTCCTCCATCCAGTCGGACATCGATTCGAGAAAAATATAAGCGTATTCCCTTTCGGTTCTCGATAATTCATCCGGAAGAAAGCTAAGCTCCAAATCGACATCTTCTATATCATATAGATAATTTTGGGGGGCTACCTGTAAAATGAAAGTATATGTTGTAAAGCAACACACCGCTATCAGCAACAATGTGAGCAAAAAAACTTTAACCGATCCTCGTTTTTTAATCTTCCTTATCAATTCTATACCCCACTCCTCTGATCGTTTCTA
>CAZGVI010000036.1:0-40773 GCA_964529395.1 uncultured Acetatifactor sp. | reverse complement strand
ATAATCGGCAAATATATTGCCGTGGCTAATAGATAATCCTAAATTATCCATCATAATTATTTTAATGCTTATCATGTATTATTTAATAAATAGCATACCACATATTTCTTCAAAATGCACCATCTTTTTAAAATATTCTTCAATTTTTATATAGAGTAGTATAATTTTGTTTAATTCTGTCATGTTTCAACATTAATAAAATCCTTCCAGCTCCTCAAATATTGTTTCACTCATTCTCACCCATTAATTCTTGCAATATATACCTTGACAGGCGAAGTATATTGCTTTATAATTTATCTACAATATCAATAGCACTACTATTGCTGTCAAGCTCCCCTTTTTCCTCTCCAGTGCTACCCTATCGAAACATCCGTAGTCTTGGCAGCTCTCAAAAGAAAGGACATTCTCATGTCAATCACCGCCGATATCATCCGTGGGCACACGGAAACCATTATTCTGGTCAGCCTGATGGAACACGACAGTTACGGCTACCAGATCAATAAGGACATACTGCGCAAAACCGGCAACCGCTATGAGTTGAAAGAGGCCACCCTGTACACCGCCTTTCGCAGGCTGGAACAGGCAGGCTACATTACCGCCTATTGGGGAGATGAAAAAGTGGGCGCCCGGCGCCGTTACTATTCCATCACTCAAACGGGCCGCAAGGCTTGTGAACAGGGGTTAAGGGAATGGAACGAGGCTAAGAACATGATAGACCGCTTGCTTGAGCCAGAACCGAATTCCAAACAGCAGAGTTGACAAGATACCACCTTTAATGCATTTATACTGTTTTACGAAACACATATAGAGATTGCAATTTGGACAGTTCAGTGATAACACTGATTATAAGCATTTATACATACAAAACTTTACAAAAAGGAGGGGGCGCGGGCAAGCGCCCGGCATTATGGACAATCTGCGAATCAGAAAGTATATGGATCAATTGTTTGAAGACGCGCCTGTAAACCATCGCACATTAGAGTTTAAAGAGGAACTTATCGCCAATGCCCTGGAGAAATACAACGACCTGGTTCTCCGGGGATATGGCGAGGACGAGGCCTTTCAGACGGTGGTCGGTTCTATCGGAGATGTGAAACAGCTTTTTGAAGAGATGGGGACTAATGACGATTACTCCCATGCCTACTACCTACAGTGGGCAAAGGAGGCGCAGGAAAAAAAAGCGGCACTAACTGCCGTATCCGCAGGGCTTTTCCTGCTGGCCGGAGCAGTGGCTGTGATCTCCTTCCTGCTGTATTGGTACGATGTAAAGTTCATCTATATCAATGGGCAGAATCTAAATCTGCTGGGGATCGGCCTGGCACTGCTGATCTGCATCGTGCCTGTCTCGCTGCTGGTATATGCCCGCAGGATTCAGCCTCCTATGGAGCTGGACGATTATGCCGCTGGCCGGGCGTTATCAGCAAAGTCTGAAACCAGAAAGCTACGCCGCAAGCGCTTTAAACAGATCAAGGGCAGCCTGGAAGGCTTGATGTGGATGTTAATCGTGATCTTTTATTTTATAGTCAGTTTTGCCACCCACGCATGGTATATCACCTGGATCATATTCCTTGGGGGAGCCGCCGTTGAGTGTCTGCTGGACGCGCTGACCAAGATTTTCTTCCCCGCCGACAAGGATTAGGCTTATATCAAAAAAACACAAACAGGGGCAGCTTTCTCCAGCCGCCCCTGATGCTATTTATTTCACCGTCTATCCATCTTTTCCCGTAGTTCAACCTTATACTTCCGGCGCTCAACCTCGTGCGCGCAATCGTAATTAACATATCGGCTGCAATCGCTCTGCGTTGCCGAACAGCAATTCCAGACTTAACCTCTCCTGACGGTGTTGCCCTGACAGGCACTTAATCCTCCGTTCCAAACCTAAACCACTTAAAATCAAAATCGCATCCCGGCAGGAATACAAACACCACCTTCTGCAAGCCCTTTACCGGCTGCAGCGCAAAGCTGTGAACCGCGTACTCCTCCTCGTGGGGGAACTCCACGATCTGATTCACGCTTTCCTCCCCCACAAAACGCACATGGATGGTATTGTTGGCAAGAGGAGTCCGACCGCAGATCGTGATCCGATTGACACTCTGCTCTCCAAAGTCCATATCCGCATATTCCAGCGACACGTTGTTGCCGATGCCCTCTATGGCATCCTGTGTCACCGTGAAACTGTCACCGTATATCTGCCGGTTTTCCACCACATACAACTGCTCAAACGCCTTGTTTATCCTGGTAAAAGTGAAACCGCCCAGCTCCATGGAAGATTTCGTACAGATACAGAGCGTAGTCTGCCCCCGCAGACGCTTTTTCAGCTTATAAGTCTCAGGCTGGAATACCTGCCACTGGCTTTGCTTGTGATACACGCCGTCATACAGCAGTTCGCTGTCTTCCTCTCCCGGCAGCCCCTCCCAGAACTGGATAAACTGGGGATCGTTACTGTTGGCAAAGATGGACACCGTGATCTCATCCGATCCGTAATCGCCAAAGTCCAGACCGGAGTAACCCACCGCCGTAAACCCTTCCCGGGCCGTGGAGGCGGCATTAGCGATACCGCTCAGCACTGTGCCCTGCTGACAGTTAAACAGGCCGCCCACCACGAAGAAGTATGGATCTATGGTTGCCGGACCCATATCCTTAATGACAAATTCCATCTGGGAGATCAGTTTCACCTTGTCCGTGCCGCTTTTCACCATGCAGCGCACGTTAAATTCCCCGTCGCCCAACGCTGTGACCACTGCCCTGTCGCCCTGGGCCTCCACAGAGGCTACATTGGTCTCGATGCCGGAGGCGTTGACCGCTTTCCAGATCAATTCCTGATCTGTTGCACTGGCAGGATGACAGATGGCCTGTAAAGTGGCCTGCCTGTTCTCAGGACCCAGGATAGTCCAGTCACATCGCTTGCGCTCCGGCGATACCCTGACGGCAGATGCGGGCAGTTTCGTGCCCTCCGGCTGCTCACTGGCCAGGGACTGCGCGCCCTCAGACTGTCCTCCAGCCTGAGACTGTACGTCCTCTGGCAACTCCCCGGGATTCTCCGTATTCTCCCCGGCATGAATCAGTTCCAACTTGCGCACGGGCACAAAACCAACCGGCACCTGAGCCAAGGGCATGAAGCGGTTGGAGGGCAATAACGCCAGCCCTTCCCGCATCTCGCCCGGCTCCACTGTTATGGACAGACTCGTCTCCTTCAAGATATCCTCCGCCTTGGCCTGTCGGATCTGCCTCACATACCCACTCTTATCTTCATCCGTGTAGGCGGGCAATTCTCCCAAATGCACGCTCTCTCTGGCATCCCTCACCGTCACCCTGAGTTCCCCAGGCTGATCTTCCGCTGCAACGATTGCCACCAGCTTACCGCTGAAAAGCTTGCGTATCGTACCTTTATAGGGATCATAGTCCGTGCTGTCCCCATTGTCCAGACCCACTAAACGGCCTGGCCCGGTAACCTCAACCTCCACATAGTCGCTGGCATTTTCCACCTGTACGCCGTTCTTATCCACAGCGGATATCTCCACAAACAGCAGATCCTCCCCGTTGGCTGTCAGTGTCATACATTCCTGGGGAATCTTCTGTATCCCGCCCGCGGAACTGCCCTGCCAGGTCAGTACGCGGCTGCCCTGCATTTTTTCGGCCCGCAGGATCAGCGCCGCCGGATCTCCACTGGTACTGCGGCTGTCACGGGCAGTTTCCCGCCCCTCCGAATCGTAGGCCACCGCGCAGATCGTTCCCGGCCTGTAAGATAATTTCCAATGTCCCACCAGCTCCATACCCGAACCGGCCTCATGCCTTATTTCCCTTGTTCCCTGGGAAACGCCGTCCACAAGCAACTCCACCCTGGGCTGATTGCTGGCAATGCGCACATCTATTGTCTGTCCGGCGTTAAAGTCCCAATAGGGGAAGATATGGACAAAAGGATCTTCTTCCCCATTCGTCCACTCCCCCTTGTATATGTAATAGGCATCCTTGGGAATCCCCGCCGTGTCGATCTGCCCGAAATAGCTGTTTTTGGTCTGATAGGGTGTTGGCTCCCCGATATAGTCGAAACCGGTCCATAAAAACTGCCCACAGGAATAAGGCGTATCCCGATCCATGGTGATACAATATTCCTCACATTTCGCCCCCCAACTGGTGGCGCTGTTGCCCAGAGAGGAACACTGCTCGTCCTCGTCTGTCAATATGGAACGCTCCAGCGGGAAATGATAAATGCCCCGGCTTTTTACCACGGAGGCCGTCTCGCTGCCGTAGATCACCCACTGGGGATGCTCCCGGTGATGAGCCTCATAGTAATTCTCCGCATAGTTATATCCTGCCATGCCCACGATATCCGCGCATTTCTGCGCGCCCTCCCAGGGCATAAAATTGCTGCCGATGGTGCAGGGGGCATTCCCTCTGGGATCGTGCTCCCGCACAAAGCCCATAAGTCTGCGGGCGATCTCCTGTCCGTGTTCACTGGCATGGGTGTCATATATCTCGTTTCCCAGGCTCCACATCAAAAGGCTCACATGGCTGCGGTCCCGGCGTACCCAGCTGCGCACGTCCGTACCAGCCCAGTCCACAAAAAAGCGGGCATAGTCGTACTGTGTCTTGGGCATCTCCCACATGTCAAAGGCTTCCGCGATCACCAGAAATCCCAGTTCGTCCGCCAGATCCATAACCTCCGGCGCCGGCATATTGTGGGAGGTGCGCAGGGCATTGACGCCCATACTGCGCAGCCGTAAGAATTTTCTGCGCATGGCCTCTTTGGAAAAAGCAGCTCCCAGCGCTCCCAGATCGTGATGCTCACAGACGCCGTTTAGGCGCAGTTTCCTGCCGTTCAGCAAAAATCCTTCTTCCGGCGTAAATTCTTTGCTGCAAAAACCTACCTTCAGGCTTTCTCTTTGAATGACCTGTCCGTCCCCCAGCAGCTCCACCTGCAAAGTGTAGAGATACGGGTCCTCCACATCCCAGAGATGGGGATCTGCCACAATATGTCGAGTTTCGAACTGTGCCCCGTGCTCCAGCCTGCGTCCGTCCGGCGTCAGCACCGTCCTGTCGTCCACGAGGGCGTTTCCTCTCTCACAGTTCTGAACCTGCTGCCATACCGCGTCTTCGGCACTCTCATTCCGATGCCCGTTTTCCATGGCAACTCTGGCCGTTACGGATGTATCTTTCTCTCCGGATATGCTTTCCATATCCCCTGGCATAGCATCCAACAGTGTATACCGCAACTGATATTTTCCCTCTGGCAGCTCCGGCACACCTCCCTGCCCATCTGTCAATTCCGACTCGATCCGCAGTTCATATCCCTGCTGCGCTTTCTCCACAGACACATAGATACCGTCCTCGGCTATATGTACCTCGGGGACCGTCACCAGCCATACGTTCCGATAAATACCCGCGCCACTGTACCAGCGGCTGTTGGGAGACTGATGGTTCACCCGCATGACCAGCAGGTTCTCTCCGTCCCGCAGGGCGTCCGTCACATCATATTCAAAGGTGGAATAACCATACTTCCACTCCCCTATCAGACAGTCATTGACATAAAAAGCAGAATCCATATACACCCCGTCAAAACGCAGATGTACCCTCTCTCCTGCTTTCTTTTCCACCTTCCAGTCCTTGACATACCAGCCTATACCGTCCTCATACAATTTATCCGTCTGCCAGATCAGCCAGTCATGGGGCAGCGCCACCGGCCGCATATCCGCCCGCCAGATTTCCTTTTCCTCATAGGACACCCCCAGCGCGGTCCTGGCAAAACGCCATCCTGTGTTAAAGAGTTCTCTCCGATTCATATTTTCCTTTCCCGCATATCACGAGCCATATCCGCTATATTGCGCCAGTATAAATTTGGACGTAAAAAACCACGTACCTGATTAAAAGATAGCACGACCCCCACAAAACGCCATGGATTATTTTGTTTTTCCGCATGCATTTTCCTGCCGCATACAATGCCGGGTTCGTTTGCACTTATAAAACTGCGCCATAAGTATGGCTTTTGGTTTATGTCTCATATAAGAGAAAGTCACATCTGCTCCATCAGTTTTTTCACATTGTCTTCGATATCCCCCTTGAACACCGCCGAACCTGCCACGATCACATTGGCACCGGCCTTCAGGGGAACGGAGATATTCTCCGCCGTCACGCCGCCGTCTATCTCCACATCCACCGGCAGTCCTCTTTCCGTAATAGCCGCTCTCACCTGCCGGATCTTTTCCGTGCAGGAGTCCATGTACTTCTGCCCGCCGAACCCGGGCTCCACCGTCATCACCAGCACCATGTCCACCTGTTCCAGCCAGGGCAGAACCGCCGCTGCCGGAGTGTCGGGCTTTATGCTGATCCCCACCTTGGCTCCTGCCTGCCTGATCGCGTCGATCGTCTCCTGCACATGCTCGGTGGCCTCCAGATGGAACGTCACCAGATCCGCGCCGCATTCCACAAATCGGGCGGCGTACCGCTCCGGCTCCTGGATCATGATATGTACATCAAAAAAGATGTCAGTCCTCTTCCGCAGAGAGGTGATTACCGGCATCCCAAAAGAGAGGGATGGCACAAAAAGACCATCCATCACGTCTATATGTAAATATTTTGCGCCCGCGCGCTGTACCTGCTCGATCTGTTGTCCCAGCTGCCAGCAATCCGCAGCCAGAATGGAGGGAGATAAAATATTCATTGGCTTGTCCTCAACATCCTTGATAGATTTGTATCGGTTACTTAAATATTTTACCAAATTCCCTCCGCTGCCGCAACTGTTTTCTGGGCTGACGCGCTGCTCTGCCCGTCAGAAAACTTTATCCTGGGCGGCTCACTGCGTGGACAGCATCTGCTCCGCCACATCTCGTTTCAATATCCTCCAGGCGTCCTCGTGATCCACATAATACAGCGGGCACTTTTTGCCTCCGCAGTCGTAATGCCGCAGGATGTCATCCGGCTCCAGTTCGTAGGTATCCGCCAGCCATGCCAACAGCTTGATCAGGCTGTCATAGGTCTCCTGGGTAAACTGGCCGTTCTCATATTTATAACAACACTCAATAGAAATGGAATCTTCATTGCGGGTCTGCACCGCATAGGCCATTTCATCCAGCGGTATGATCTGGAGGATCTCCCCCTCGATCCCGATGATGAAATGGGCGCTGGCTCCCGGGACATCGTGATTGTCCTTTAAATGCTCAAAATAATTGCGGTTCTGCGCCGCGCTGGTATTCAGATTGGCCGTATAATGTACAAATATATTTTTCACTTCTGAAAGCGCGTCGCCGGGACGGGAGTACTCGCTAACCGTCAGAAAATCTTCCGTCCACTGCGGATGCAGGTTAAACTGGCTCTCCGGAATCCCCTGAATGATTCCGTCCGAGGCGCTGTCGTTTTCTCTCCCGGCCATCATCTCGGACATTGTTTCGCCGCCCGTCACTATTTCCGTGCCGCCCGCCGCTCCCATCTTCCTCAGTTGAAATACGGCGAAAACAGACCCGACAATCAATATGCATAACAACACCGCCAATAACTGTTTCTGACGGCGCAGACGCCTTCTCCTTTTCAGGAGCGCCGCCTGCCTCTGTTTCTCCTGCATGGTCAACGGGCGGCTTACATCTGTCTGACGGGTGCGGCCCTGTACCGCCTGCATCTGCGCCTGCCTGTTTCTGCTTTGGGTCGCCTGCACCTGTGCCTGCCTGTTTCTGCTCTGGGCCGCCTGCACCTGTGCCTGCCTGTTTCTACTCTGGGCCGCCTGCGCTTGTACCTGCCTGTTTCTGCTCTGGGCCGTCTGCACCTGTACCTGCCCGTTTCTGCTCTGGGCCGCCTGCGCTTGCCTGGGAATCTGCCCCTGCCCGCTCTTCGATCCGGATACCTGGCCTTGGCCGCTCCGTCTTTGAGGAGTCGCGCCGCCCGGTCTCTGCCTGCTCCCCGATATCATATCGGCCATTCTGTCTCTGCCGTTATCGTCTGTCCGCCGTCTCGCTGCCGCTCCTCTCGGCTGCTGCCGCACGCTCTGTTTCAGGAATGAATAATCCAGTTCTTCATCCTCGTCGTACATTGCCCCCATACCTGGTTCCCTGCCCTCTTTCTCTGCCGTTTCTGAAGTCAGTATAGCAGGAAATTGCATCATAATCCTCTATATTTTCTTAAATTTTCTTAAGAATTTGTGAACGGATATATTTCTATATGATCTGACCCTCTCGCGGTATAAACAAAGCAGCCGCAAAAGCAGACTCTCTCTGCATTTGCGGCTGCCCGTATTTTACATATTCTTATTACAGAAATTCCTTAACGGACTTGTAAACGCCCTCGGCATCCAGGCCATACTTGGCCACCAGAGCAGCGGCGGAACCGGACTCGCCGAACACGTCCTGCATACCCAGCTTTTTGACGGGTGTGGGCAGTTTCGCGCACAGGCAGTCGCAAACTGCGCTGCCTAAGCCTCCGATGACGCTATGCTCTTCCACGGTCACTACCTTGCCGGTCTTTCTGGCGCTGTTTATGACGATCTCCTCGTCCAGAGGCTTGATGGTGCAGATATTTACCACCTCCGCGCTGATCCCCTCCGCTGCCAGCTTTTCCGCGGCTCCCAGAGCGGAATCCACACAGATACCGGTGGCCACGATGGTCACGTCCTTGCCTTCTCTCACTACCGTACCTTTGCCGATCTCAAACTTGTAATCCGGTCTGTCGTTGATAACGGGCACAGCCGCACGGCCGAATCGGATATACACAGGGCCTTCATACTCCAATGCCGCGCGAACCGCCGCCTTGGCCTCCACGTCATCGGAGGGGCACATTACCACCATGCCGGGAATAGTCCGCATCAGGGCCAGATCCTCATTGCACTGGTGGGTAGCGCCGTCCTCGCCCACGGTGATACCTGCGTGAGTAGCGCCGATCTTTACATTGAGATGGGGATATCCCACGGAGTTACGCACCTGCTCGTAGGCGCGTCCCGCCGCGAACATGGCAAAGGAACTGACAAAGGGAATCTTGCCCACGGACGCCAGTCCTGCCGCGATACCCACCATGTTACACTCTGCGATACCGCAGTCGATATGTCTGTCGGGATATGCTTTCTTGAAAATGCCCGTCTTGGTGGCGGCTGCCAGATCGGCATCCAGCACTACAAGCTGGGGAAACTCCTCCGCCAGTTCCTTAAGGGCATTGCCGTAGCTTTCACGAGTTGCTATTTTCTTGATTGTGTCTGCCATTACGCCTGACCCTCCTTCTCTAATTCTTCCGCGATCTTTTCCAGATCGGCCATAGCCACCGCATACTCCTCATCGTTGGGAGCCTTGCCGTGCCAGTCCACACTGTTCTCCATAAAGGAAACACCCTTGCCCTTTAAGCTGTGCATAACGATACAGGTGGGCATACCCTTGGTTTCCCTGGCCTCTTTCAGAGCGGATCTGATCTGATCGAAATCATGAGCGTCTATATTGATCACATGGAAATTGAAAGCCTCAAACTTCTTATCAATGGGATAAGGGGAGCAGACCTGGTCGATGGGGCCGTCGATCTGCAGATTGTTGTTGTCCACGATCACGCACAGATTGTCCAGCTTGCGGTGTCCGGCAAACATGGATGCCTCCCACACCTGGCCCTCCTCCAGCTCGCCGTCGCCCAGCACGGTATACACGCGGAAATCTCTGTTGTCCAGCTTGCCGCCCAGCGCCATACCCACCGCCGCGGAAATGCCCTGTCCCAAGGAACCGGAGGACATATCCACACCGGGAATATGTACGCAGGGATGCCCCTGCAGATAAGAGCCGAGCTTACGCAGAGTCGTCAGATCCTCCACGGGGAAATACCCCCTGTTAGCCAGGGCGGAATACAGACCGGGAGCCGTGTGGCCCTTTGACAGTACAAAGCGATCTCTGTCCTCTTTCTTGGGATTCTTCGGATCGATATTCATCTCCTCAAAATACAGGAATGTAAACATGTCTGCCGCAGACAGAGATCCGCCGGGATGTCCTGCTTTTGCGCTGTGTACCGCAGTGACAATGCCCTTGCGAACGTCATTAGCATGCTTTTTCAGCTCTAAATTGTTCATTGTTTCCTCCTTCTGCCGCCCCCCTGGCGGCACATTCTTGTTCTGTCTTTTATACTAGCATAAATTGGTGTTTTCGTCTATACAAAGAGGCAAAATTTCTTGAATGTGTTCGGGCACAGTGCATTTGTGGCCCTTTACTGTTCCCTCTGCCCGTAATAGGCGTTGGCGCCATGTTTGCGGTAGTAGTGCTTATCCTGCAATTCCTGAGGAGCGGGCTGTATCCGGGGATTAATGGTCTCCGCGCGGTAAGCCATCTTGGCCACTTCCTCCAGCACCACCGCATTGTGTACCGCGTCCTTGGCGTCCTTGCCCCAGGCAAACGGGCCGTGGTTCTTGCACAGCACGGCAGGCACTGCCATGGGATCCTTGTTCAGACGCTTGAACTCGTTCACGATCAGATGCCCCGTATTCTCCTCATAGGCGTCCTCGATCTCCTCTTTGGTCAGGCATCTGACGCAGGGCACCGCGCCGTAGATATAGTCGGCGTGGGTAGTGCCGTAACAGGGGATATCCCTGCCCGCCTGGGCCCAACTGGTAGCGTAGGAAGAATGGGTATGTACCACACCGCCGATCTCCGGAAACGCTTTGTACAGCTCCAGATGGGTGGCGGTGTCGGAAGAGGGATTGTATCTGCCCTCCACCCTGTTGCCGTTTAAGTCCATGACCACCATGTCCTCCGGCCTTAATTTGTCATACTCCACGCCGCTGGGCTTGATGACGAACAGGCCGCTCTCCCTGTCGATGGCGCTCACATTGCCCCATGTAAAAGTCACCAGGCCGTAGCGGGGCAGATCCATATTGGCCTCATATACTTTCTGTTTCAATTCTTCTAACATGTTGATCTCCTGTTCCGCATCCGCCCTGCCAGTGCGCAGCCCGAAAACCAAAGATCCCTCTGCGAGCACGGCACTTAGCTCATTGTTCGCGGGAATAAATGTTCCGGCGGACGCTCTTCTTATTTTTTCCCGGCTGTGCTCCCACAGCTATCCCATCGCCTTCTTACGGCCGCACATTCTCAGTTCAACCCCTCCACGGCCGCTTTCTCCGCAGGCAAAGTCGCCTTGTATTTCTCGATAAACGCATCGAACCCGGCCACATCCTCCGCCTTAGGCGCGATGGTGCTGCCGCTCTGACCCGCAAAGATCTTGTCGGACAGGTAATCCGGCAATGTCTCCTCCGGCGCCTTTTCCGCCATAAAGCATGCCAGAACAGCCATGCCCCAGGCGCCGCCCTCGCTGGCGGTATCCATCACCGTCACAGGAGCGTTCATAGCGGCGGCCATCAACTGCTGTCCCACCACCGGCGTTTTGAACAGTCCGCCGTGTCCCATCAGGGAATCCACTTTCACCTGCTCTTCCTTCAGCAGGATATCATTGCCGATCTTGAGAGCAGCCATGGCGCTGTACAGGTGGCTGCGCATGAAGTTAGCCAGGGTAAATCTGGCGTCGGGCGTGCGAACGAACATGGGTCTGCCCGCATTTAACCCCGTCACCGGCTCGCCGGAAAAATAGTTGTAGGCCATCAGGCCGCCGCAGTCGGGATCGGCGGACAGCGCCTCACGGTACAGGGTGCCGTACAGTTCATTTTTATCGGGTTTCATGCCGAACTTGCCCGCAAACTCCTCAAACAGATTGACCCAGGCGTTGAGGTCGGAAGTACAGTTATTGCAGTGTACCATGGCCACAGGATAGCCGTCCGGGGTAGTCACCATATCGATCTCCTCATGCACCTTGTTCAGGGCATGTTCCGTCACCACCATGGAGAAAATGGAGGTTCCCGCGGAGATATTGCCGGTGCGCACTTTGACGCTGTTAGTGGCCACCATACCCGTACCGGCGTCGCCCTCGGGAGGACACATGGGTGCGCCTGCCTCCAGATCGCCCTCGGGATCCAACAGCTTGGCGCCCTCCGCCGTCAGGCTGCCTGCGGCGGCACCTGCGGGCAACACTTTGGGAAGGATGTCCGCCAATTTCCAGCCGAATCCCCGGTCCGCTGTCAGCTCGTCAAACTGCGCCAGCATCTTTTTATCATAATCACAGATATGGGAGTCAATGGGGAACATGCCGGATGCCTCGCCCACACCGAGCACTTTCTCTCCGGACAGTTTCCAGTGGATATAACCTGCCAGCGTGGTAAAGAACGCAATATTTTTTACATGCTCCTCCCCGCTTAAGATCGCCTGATACAGATGCGCGATGCTCCATCTCTGGGGAATATTAAAATTGAACACCGGCGTCAGCTTGCCGCAGGCCTCCGCGGTCATGGTGTTTCTCCAAGTGCGGAAAGGCACCAGCAGTTCCCCCTGGCTGTCAAAGGGCATATAGCCGTGCATCATACCGGAAAAGCCCAATGCTCCCAGCCGGGTAAGGGATATATCATACTTGCTCCGCACATCCTCCTTGAGGCTCCGGTAGCAGCCCTGTAGGCCTTTCCAGATGTCCTCCAGGCTGTAAGTCCAAATGTTGTTCTCCAGACGGTTTTCCCAGTCGTAGGTGCCCATCGCCACCGGCTGGTGGGTTTCGTCCACCAGCACCGCCTTGATGCGGGTGGAACCAAATTCAATGCCCAACACCGCTTTTCCTGCCAGAATCGTTTCTTTACTCATATTTTCCCTCCTATTTAAAGTTCCGCATATTCCCTACAACCGCACGCTTAACTTATATTTCCAGTATAGAGCCTTTTCCCTACAGTGGTCAATATGCTTTACCAAAATTTTAATCATTTTAATTTTTGCTTTGAAAAACCGCAACGTCCCTCCCCGCATGATGGACAATTCATCCCGCATATAATGCATCAACATCCGTTACCGGGAGTCTGCCTTGAAAAAACATCAAAAGCTCACCTGGCGGCAGCTATTGGCGGGGATCGTACTACTGCTTATCTTTGCCGCCCTGACGCTGTTTCTGTTCGGCCCGAGCCGCAATAAAGAAAAATATCAACACGCCGCGGAAGAATTGTTTCAACAGGAAATGGTACATAACACCCTGAATATGCATTACACCATTGCCTATCCGGAGAATTACGGCATACATGACTATACTGTCCGGCTGCCTGGCTATACTCCCGGGAACAGGGAAATCCAACTGCACGAGCTTGAGGAACAGGCGGATCTCTGGGCCGGATTGTCCGATAGAGGGCTGCGCCCGGAAGACGCCTACACACGCCGCCTGCTGTCCCTCTCCCTGGAAAACTCTCTTAAGATGCAGTCTCACGCTTACTATGACGAACCCCTTTCCCCCGCTTCCGGCATGCAGAGCCAACTGCCCATCCTGCTGGCCGAATACACCTTTCGCAGTGCCAAAGATGTGGAAGATTATCTGGAACTGTTGGCGCAGACAGGAGATTATTACGACAGTCTGCTGGTCTATGAGCAGGAAAAAAAGGCGGCGGGACTGTCCATGAGCCGCGTCTCCCTGGAAAAAGTACGCCAGCAGTGCCGTCAGATCCTGACTGCGGAGAGTCTGGCGCAGAACAGCCATTTTCTCCAGACCACATTTCAGGAGCGGATTAATGGGTTGTATATCAGCCGGGGAATCGACCGGGAGGCTGCCCTGGACGCGATCCGCCGCAACGAAGAGCTGCTGACGAACGTGCTGCTCCCCGCCTATGAACGTCTGGACAAAGGGCTGGAACAGTTGGCCGCCCAGGACGCTGCCGGCCAGGAACTGCCCCAGGGACTGGCAGCCTACCCGGAGGGACAGGAATACTACCGGCAGTTGTTGATCGCCAGAACCGGAAGTTACCGCTCCCCCGAGGAGCTTTACGATATGCTGAAGGATCAACTGCTGCTGCAGCTGAACACCCTGCGCCAGTTAGTAGCCCAGCATCCGGCCTGCACCCTTCCCTCCGCCAGGGAACAGTGCCTGTCAGCCTTTCCTTATGAAGAACCCACACAGATGCTGGCAGATCTGCAGAAAAGGATGGAGGCGGATTTCCCCGGCCTGACCATGGACGGTCTGGACGCCCCTGCCGTGACGGTCAAGACCGTCTCCGATTCCCTGGCGGACTACAGCGCTCCCGCCTTTTATTTAACGCCCCCCTTAGACGATACCTCCTCCAATGTGATCTATGTCAACGAGCAGGAGATGCCGGACGCTCTGGAGCTGTACGCCACTCTTGCCCATGAGGGGTATCCGGGACATCTGTATCAGTCCGTTTACAGTCGGCGCTATCTGACCGGGCAGAACGCGAATCCGGTGCGCCAGCTGCTCTCCTATGGAGGGTATCAGGAAGGTTGGGCTTTGTATACGGAATTTATCGCCTACGACTATGCCTGTGACCTGATGCGGGAATGCGGACAGCCGGACGCTGTGTGGTATATTCAGGCGGAAAAAGCCAATCGCAGTCTGCTGCTGTGTCTCTATTCCCTGCTGGATATGATGATCCATTATGACGGAGCCTCCCTCGAGCAGATCACAGCCGTGCTGAACAACTTTGGGATCAGCGACCCGAAAGCCGCCCAGGCCATATACACATATATCGCGGAAGAACCCGCAAATTATCTCCAGTATTATGTAGGATATCTGGAAGTACTGTCATTACAGCAAAAAGCCCGCGCCCTGTGGGGAGCGGACTACAGCGACTTGCGTTTTCACACTTTTTTCCTAAATATGGGACCGTCAGATTTTGACAGTCTGGAACAGGCGCTAAGCTCCTGATCCTTAATCAACATCCTCCAGCATGCTTTCCAGATATCCCCGGTCCCACAACAGTATCTTCAGTTTCCGGGCCACCTCCACCGCGGGGCGGGTAAAATACTGATTGGTCATCACCGCGCCCACCATACGGTCATAGTAGTCCCTCCCCGCATAGGCCTCCTGTACCGCTTTCACGCCCACCGGCCCGTCGTAGCGCTTACACTGGACGGCGTAGGTCACGCCGCCCAGCTCCGCCAGGATATCCACCCCGTAATCCCCGCTGCCCCGGGTGACTTCCACCTCCAGAAACCCCGCCCGGCGCAACAGATCGGCGCAGTAATACTCAAACTCATGGCCCTCCATCAGATCCATGTCATCCGGACGCCTGCGTCTACACCTGCGCAATATCAATACAATACCCAATATAAGCGCCGTCAGCGCCAGCAAACCCGCACCTATGTATATTCCTGTTTCTGTCATCTCAACCTTTTTCTCCCGTGTCCCGATGCGCCTCTGCCATAAACAGATACATACATTTTACTCATAAAAAAAGGAAAAATCAATGACTTGATTTTTTCCGCGGATCGGCCTATGATAGTCCGTGGCATCTGCAGGCGTTCCTTGCCGTACTTTGAGCCATATGAACTGGCGGATCAGCGCAAACCGCGGGAAATCCCGTTCTCACGGCAACCATGAAAAGATACAACATATCCGCCCGGCTCCACTGCCTGCGGAAATAAAAGAAAGGTTCAATATATATGGAACAATTAATCTTCAGTTTAAACGCCACCGTTCCCATCTTCCTGGTCATGGTCATCGGCTATATACTGCGCCGTCTGCATGTGGTGGACGAGCCGTTTATCAGGACACTGAACTCCTTTAATTATAAGATCACGCTTCCCGTACTGCTTTTCAGAGATATCGCGGAGTCTGACTTTTACAGTGTGTGGGACACCAAATATGTATGTTTCTGCTTTCTGGTGACATTGACCTGCATCGCTGTTATATGGCTGGCGGCGGGACTGCTTTACCGTGACAGGGCCCGGCTGGGGGAGTTTGTCCAGGCCTCCTACCGCAGCAGCGCCGCAGTGCTGGGAATAGCATTTATCCAGAATATATACGGCACTTCGGGTATGGCGCCGCTGATGATCATCGGCACCGTTCCCCTGTACAATATCGCGGCGGTGCTGATCCTGTCCTTCACCGGCCCATCCTCCCAGGGTTTTTCCCGGAAAACCCTGAAAAAGTCCCTGCTGGACATCGCCAGGAATCCCATTATCCTGGGCATCCTGCTGGGCATGATCGTCAGTGCCTGCCATATCTCCTTCCCGGTGATCGTGACCAAGACTGTAAACAATATCTCCGTACTGGCCACCCCGCTGGCTCTGATCGGCCTGGGGGCAGGTTTTGAGGGACGGAAAGCGCTGGCCCAGCTCAGGCCCACCGCTGTGGCAACCCTGCTAAAGCTGGTGACTTGGCCCGCTCTTTTCCTTCCCCTGGCCATACGGCTGGGTTTTCGGGAAGAAATGCTGGTCGCCCTGCTGGTCATGCTGGGCGCACCCACCACCGTGAGCTGTTATATCATGGCTAAAAATATGGGGCACGAGGGTACGCTCACCTCCAGCGTGGTGGTGGCCACCACTTTCTTAAGTTCCGTGACATTGACGGTATTTTTGTTTGTATTGCGGAGCCTGGGGTATATCTGAATATGGCACACCGCCTGTCCTGTCAGACCAGGCAGGCCCCGTTTATCAACAGACAGCGGGGGATAGTTACGGCTTATCCCTCGCAAGCGGTTCAGTCGCTCAAGGCTCCTGGGGTAAAAACAGGTATATATCCTCAAATCCCGGGGCAAAACAGCACCAGCGGATCACGCCCCAGGGCATATCACTGTCTTCCTCATACAAATAGATATCAATATCGCTGCCGTGCGTGATATAATACTCGTTACTGAGCATCCGCCCCTTTTCATCATATTCTATATACCCACTGGAATCAAAAGTTCCGTATCTGTAGTAGGGACGGAGATATTCCACCTCACTTACCGTACCGTCGTCACGATACTTTATTTCTATCTGGCCGGAATAATCAATGCCCTCTTCCCACGAACGCCATCCCTCTTCAAGATCTTCCTCCAGAAGTTCTTCCCGGATTGCCATCAGCCGCCCCTCCTCATCGTAAACCGTCCGGCAGGGTTCACAAAGATATTCCCCCTGATAAACATGGTAAATACCTTCGTTATAAGCAATGAATTTCCCCTCTTCATCAAATTTGGCTGTCTCCTTCATGAACCAGGTCTTCTGATTCCGAATCAGCAACCGAGGATGAAAAGCATCCAGATTCCAAGACTCCAGAACCAGCGGAAAGGGCATAACCGGAATATATTCATAGATCACCTCCGCCATCTTTTTTCGGTTATTGTCATACAGGCGCTCCCTCCTCCTGCCCCGACTGGCATCCTCCTCATAAATCATGTACCCGTATATATCCTCTTCATCCAGCGTATGCGCAGTGCAGTAGAGAGCGTCCAAATATCTACGGGTTCCCGCATCAAAATCCACCAACCAATTCCCCCAGATATGAAGAATAATGCAGTACTCGCCCTTCTCCTCGTCCACATAGCACTCCGCCAGCACATCTCCGTTTTGGTCATAGCTGATTCTGTCCGGCTCTTCTTTATGAATATCCTGGGATAACAAGTATTCCCGGATAAACTCGTCCGCTGTGTTCTCGTCATAGTCCACGTCACGGGGATCACATACGGCATAGGAACCCTCCGAGGTCGATCCGTAAGCGCTCCAGTTGTAGATCGTCTCCACCCGCCCCAAAGTCTCCCTGCGGTCCCGTCCAAGATCAGTCTGCTCCTCTGGCAGCTCCGGCGCATCGGCAATGTCTCCTTTCGCCAAATATTCCACCGTCTGTATGATTCCGTCCTTTACTTGTACTGACAGGCTTGCCGTTTCAAATTCCCATATGGCCCAGTTTTCCCTGCCGTTATAAGTTTTCTCGCTTTTCACCGCCGTAGAGAGACCCAGAACATCCGCTATCTTCTCCACCGAGTCTTCGCCCACGCTGATCCCCAGAAAATCTCCGCCGACAAATTGTATCAGCCCGCTGAATCCATTGCCCTTTCCGTTGAAGAGAAAATAGAGGCCTCCAGCCTCCCCATCCTTGAGGTGGTACATCCGTGCCCCATCCCAACTTCCCTTATCGACATAGTTGTCATAATCAAAGACGTCTCCAAAGGAGACTCCTACCAGAGACTGTGTATCCCCGTCCCTCAGGCTAAGGAGATTCCTTGTCTCCTCGTCGTCTGCCTGGACAGGCATGTCATATTCTGCCGATGTGCTTTCTCCTGCCAGCAGATCTTCCACCGGTCTGCGTGAGTCCTCCTCACAGGACTCCGCCGTATCCTCCGCGGTTTCCTCCTTTGCTGTCGCCGTATCTGCGGCAGGATTGCTTTCCATACTTTCAAAGACCTGCTCTTCTGCCGTGCCCCCTCTTTCGCAGCCTGCGGTAACGCCTGTCAGCAGACAGAACATGAGCGCTGTGATAAGTCGGTGATATCCTCTGTTTTTCACTGTTGTCTACCTCTTTATTTCATTGTCACTTTCATCGCCATGATCATTGCCATAATCATTGCCCATTGATTTGCTGATGGCGATGTTATTCTGGCTGTTTCATCTTCTTGACGCCCTTATGTAGACCTATTGCCCTCACCCCATCCCCCTCGCCAGTATCAGGCTCATGACTGCACTGGCTGTCAGAGACAGCAGCGCGCCGGGCAGGGTATAGCGGGTCTTGGTCACCTTCGCCGCCAGATAATATACGCTCATGGTATAAAAACAAGTCTCGGTGCAGCTCATCAATATAGACACCAGCATACCGATATAGCTGTCAGGACCATAGGTACGAAACACATCCAGCACCAGCCCTGTGGCTGCGGAGCCGGAGAACAACTTGACCAATATCACGGGAACCACCGCCGCCGGGATTCCCACAGGCTCCGCCAGGGGAGCCAGCAGGCCTGATAAAAATTCCAGAAAGCCGGAGGCACGCAGCACTCCCACCGCCACCAACAGGCCTACTAGCGTGGGCATGATATCTATCACAACTTTCAGCCCCTCCCGTGCACCTGTCAGGAAGGCCTCGTACACTTTGACTTTGGATACCAGGCCATAACCTATTATGTAAAAAAGGAGAATCGGGATGATGATATCCGAAATATGGCTGAGTACGTTCATGCCGCCCTCCTCTCTCCACCGCTATAGGCCGTAAAATGCCTGCGCCTGTCCCGGCATTTGCAGTAGATCACCGCTACCAGCGTGCTGACAAGCGTTGCCAGAATGGAGGGCGCTATGATCGCCGCCGGACGGGTGCTGCCGTACTGGCTGCGGTAAGCGATCATGTTTACAGGGATCAACTGCAGAGAAGAAATATTCAGTATTAGAAATGTGCACATCTCCCTGCTGGCCGTACGGCCTCCTACAGATTTCTTAGGCGTTACACTACCATTTTTTACCTCATTCTCCAGATATTCCGGATTTCCTCTCTCCCTCTCCAGCCTTGCCAGCTCTTCCATAGCTTTCAGCCCCGCCGGGGTGCAGGCCCATCCCAGCCCCAGCACATTGGCAATGATATTGGTGGCAATGTATTCCCTTGCTTTATGCCCCTTGGGAATCCCCGGAAACAAAAAACTCAGCAATGGCCCGATCCCCTTAGTCAGCCGAGCCACCAGCCCGGCCTGCTGCGCAATCTCCATAAGTCCCATCCACAGTGCCATCACTCCCGCTGTGGTGATACACAAGGAAATGCCCTCTCCGGCGCTGTCCAGCGCCGCATTGGTGATGGCCTCCAAGTTGCCGGTAAACGCCGCATAGATAATGCCGATGGCGATCATGGCCGCCCACAGATAGTTCAGCATCGTCCCTCTCTTCCCCGCCTTTATATACAGGCAGATCATCTGGCTTTATACCAACATATTCTGTTTTCTCCGCTCACAGAACAAAACTTGCGTTTCTGCGAGTCTATCTCTCCAGCGCCTCAAACACGGCGGTCACAGCCTGCTCTCTGGTGATGTAGACCCCCTTGCCAAATTCATTGTCGATAGCATATCTCCAGCCGCCCGCTCCCCTTGTATCATGGTAGAGTACGGCAATGTGATCCCCTACTTCCAGATATTCATTTCCTTTTCTGGATCTTTTCCACTGACGTTTGCAGAAACTGGCCAGCCGGGATTGCCTGTTTTTGAAATCCGTCTCTCGGCGTTTGGCTTCCGCCACATTGCCCTCCATCCGACCCGCGCATACACATCCCACGGACAGGCTGTGATAATTGGGGTGTTCCATCAAATGAGCGTAACGTATGATCTGGTATCCGCACATCTGACAGATTCCCACAGGCGCGCCCAAATCCTGCACACCTACACATGTCCAGCCGCTATGGGGCACCAAAGGCTGTTTCCACAAATTGGGGCTGTCCGCCTTCAACGCTTTCATCCGAGCGGCACGCTGTTCCTCCGCCGTTGTCCCGCTCTCCAGGAGTTCTCCGGTATCTGCGGTTCCCGCCTCCGGCTCGTCCCCGTCTGTCCTGCTCTCCAGAAATTCTCCGACATCTGCCGATTCTGTCTCCGACTCATCCCTATCCGTCCCGTTCTCCAGAGATCCTCCGGTGTCTACGATTCCTGCCTCCGGCTCCTCTCTGCCCCTCCCTCTCTCCCAGGGCTCTTCGGCATCTACAGTTTGTGTCTCCGGCTCCGGCAGGCGTTTCGGCGTCTGTAACGGCTTATCCAGCTCCGGCTCCCGCACGACAGGGGACTCCCCATGTTCCTGCGTGAAATATCTGCTGGAGATATCTCTCGGAAGTTCAAATCTCTCGAACCTGATGGAATAACTGCCTCTTTTTTCATCTATGGCCTCGATGATACCAGGGCCAAAGATATGGTGCTCCACCATATCTCCCACTTTCCTGCTGCCCGCCGTCTCTAACTGCATATCCCAGTCCAGTTTCGCCGCGTATTTTTTGCTGGCCTGGCGCAGATCCTCCGATATCCGTCCTATTCTGACATAATTCTGTTCGCCCATATCTTCCAGAAACCGGGAAACCATTTTTCTGGCTCCGCTCTCAGAAGTTCCCTCGGACTCCATCAGAAACAGGTATTTTTCCGCCCGGGTAATGGCCACATAACACAGCCTGCGCTCCTCCTCCAGTCCCAGTTCTTTCCTGTCCCCCATCGTTTTCGCGGAAGGGAACACACCCTCCGTAAAGCCCAGGATAAATACCACAGGAAACTCCAGTCCTTTGGAAGAATGGATCGTCATCAATCTGACCGCATCCTTGGACTCGCCGCTGTCTTCGCCAGATTGCAGGGCTATCTGGCTCAGAAATTCCTCCAGACTTATATCCTCCCCGAACTCCCGCTCAAATTCGTTGGCGATCCTCTTAAATTCCACAAGATTGGACAGTCTCTCCTCGTCCCCCAATTCCCGCATGTATTGTTCATAACCGGACGTCTCTGTCAGCGTATTGACGATCTCCGATATGCGCATCGCTTTATAACGCCCCCGGATGCTCTCTATGAAACGGACAAAATCTCCAACATCACTGCCGGAAAACTCTCTGTTTTCCAGGTTCCCGGACAACGTGGAAAACAGACTCACAGTACTGTCCCCCTGTCTCCTGAGCTCCTCCAGAATATTCATTTTTACCCGCCCGAACCTGCGGCGGGGCATATTCACTACCCGCCGGAAAGACTCGTCATCTTCATAGGCGATCAGTTTCAGATAGGCCAGGACGTCCAGGATCTCCGCCCGCTGATAAAAACGAACTCCGCCGTAGATCTCGTAGGGAATATTTTTTTCCACCAGCTTTTTCTCCGCCATCCGGGATAAAAAACTGGCCCTGTAGATGATCGCGAAGTCCGAATACTTAAGTCCCTCTCTTTCACGCAGTTGCCTGATATTGGCGATCACATGATCCATCTCCTCGGACTCGTCCTTGGAGTGATAATGCACCACCGGGGCTCCCCCGGGATTATCCGTGAAAAGATCCTTTTTCAAACGCAGCTTGTTTTTCTCGATCAGTGTATTCGCGCACTGTAGGATCTGAGGGGTGGATCTGTAGTTCTGGCCCATGATGATGGTCTTGGTAGGGTCATGTTCCTTATCAAAATTCACCAGCAGATTGACATCGGAACCCCTCCACTCGTAGATATTCTGATCGGGATCCCCCACGATCATCAGATTACGGTACATGCCGGATAGAACCTCCACCAGGCGCATCTCCACGGCAGTGCTGTCCTGAAATTCGTCCACCATAATGTAGTTCAGCCTGCGCTGCCATTTCTCCCGTATCTCGGAACTGTTCTCCAGCAAAAAGAGGGCGAAGGAGATCAGATCATGAAAGTCCAGCGAACAGGTGGCTTTCTGTCTCTGCAAAAATTCCTCCACAAGCAGGTCGTCCTGATCCCGGATTTCCCTGAGGATCTGGCCGGGGCCAGGATTACAGATTCTTTTTACATACTCCATATCCCGCTTGGCCCATCCGATCTTTTTCAGCATGGCCTCAAAAGTGGCATGGTTCAGTTTCAGCTCATGTTTTTGGTAGATATCGTCCATGATATTTTTTTGCTGGCGGGTGTCAATGATCTGGAACTGTTTGCTGAGAAACAGTTTCTCCGGGTTTTCCCGCAGCAGCCGATGACAGAAACCGTGGTAGGTACATACCAGGCTGACGTCGTTCCCGTCGCCGATCAGGCGGCGTATCCTCCTTTTCATCTCCGCGGCGGCCTTGTTGGTAAAAGTCACGCAGAGGATATTTCCGGCATCGATCCCATACTCCTGCACCAGATAAACGTAGCGGCTCACCAGCAGTTTCGTCTTTCCGCTGCCGGCCCCGGCGATCACCCGAACGTACCCTTCCGTCTCCAGCGCCGCCTCTTTCTGTCTTTCATTGAGATCCTTCAACAAATCCGTCATCTTTCGCCTACCTGCCGTTTTCCGCGGGTTCCCCGCAAGGCCCGCCGCCGATTAAAATATATGTAAAGTATAGCATAGCGGCATGAATAATGCCACTTCCTTTTTGGCCATGCCCAGGTTCGCAGGCGCAATGTTCATCGGGCATATGTCATTTACTCCCTTAGAAAGGCGAGAAAACGGGCAATCATCAGTCGTGACGATTGCCCGCTTTTTTACTTATTAAACAGCCCCTTGATGGCGTCCACAGCGTCTGACACATTATCCGCTGTCAGCTTTGCCTTGACGCCCTGGATCACCTGGTTGACCACATCATCCGGCAGATCCACCCCCAGCACACTCTCCAGCGCCTTTACCGGATCCTTTTGAAATTGCTCCTGCAGTTTCTTATCCTTGGAGATGCTGTCCACAGCCTTTTTAATCTGTTCCTTGATGTCCATATAATGCACTCCTTCCTTTATGTTTATGCAGCTACTGCTATTATAATAGACAGTCTAACCTGTTGTAAAGCCTATGTACTACGCAAAAACGGCTTTGAATTTCTTCAAAGCCGCCGGGAACTGCCCTCTTTATTCCTCTACGCCGTTATCCCTCATCAGTTTGATGATATCGCCGACGGTTGCGATTCCCTCCAGGTCTTCAGAAGGGATCTCAATATCATACTCTTCCTCAAATGCCATCACCAGTTCAAACAGGTCCAGAGAGTCCGCACCCAGATCATCCTTAAAGGAAGTACTCTCGGTAATCTCATCCACATCCAGGCTTAACTGTTTCGCAATAATTTCCTTTACTTTTTCCAACATAGTCGTAACCTCTCCTTTGATCAAGAGCTTTTATAGTAAATAACATAAACTATAGCAAGTATAGGAGTTCACAGAGCATTTGTCAAGCCCTTTTACCCGTTTTCATTCATAAATGGGATAGGATCTGCCCTCCCGCATGAACACCGGTATAATATCCAGCGGCGCAGGCACGGTAATCCTCTGTCCGCCTTCATAAACGGTCTTCGTATTGGCGTCCGTCCACCGGCATCCCGCAGGCAGATATACCTCCCTCTCCCGCTGTCCTTCTTCCATCACCGGAGCCACCAGCAGGTCGGGGCCAAACATATAGGCGTCCTCAACTTCCCAGGCCACCCTGTCCTCAGGGAAATCAAAGAACAGGGGACGCATCACCGGGGCGCCGGTCTCGCTGGCCTGTCTCATACACTCTCGAATATAAGGACGCAGCCTCTCACGGATGAAGAGATATTTTTTCAGGATCTCATAATTGTCTTCTCCAAAGCTCCATACCTCATTGTCCTGCCCGCTGGTGAGCTGGCGAACACCGTTTATAAACTCTTCCTCCCTCTCATACCAGGGGGAACGCTCTCCATGCATGCGGAACACCGGGCAGAAAGCTCCCCAGGCAAACCATCGCACCAGCAGTTCCTTGAAATAAGGGTCCTGGATATTGCCGCCGATAAAGCCGCCGATATCCGAAGTCCACCACGGAATCCCGGCCACGCACATATTAAGGCCAGCCTGCAGCTGTTCCCGCATGGCCCGGAAAGAGGAATGAATATCCCCGGACCAGGTCAGTACGCCATACTTTTGGCTGCCCGCCCAGGCGCAGCGCACCAGACTCAAGATTTCCGTCTCCCCCGCCGCCTTCAGGCCATCGTAAAAGCCTTTGGCATAGCCCACTGGATACACATTGCTGCACTGCAGCGCCGGGCCGGCGTAGTAGCGGTAATTGTCAAAATCATAGGGGCCGTATTCCGGCTCCGCCTCGTCCAGCCAAAAGCACCGGATGCCCTTATCATAATAGTTCTGTCTGCACTTCTCCCACACAAACTGCTGGGCGCCGGGGTGCGTAGCGTCGTAGAACACCGTATTTCCCATCCAGGACATATGGTATGCCATCCCCCTGTCCGGGGCTACCAGATATCCCTTTTCGCTCATCTCACCAAAATTCTCGCTGCGTTCGTCTATGGTAGGCCACACGGACACCACCGGCTCGATCCCCAGTTCCCTGAGCTCTCTGACCATTGCCTCCGGATCCGGCCAGTCTCTGGGCTCAAACTTAAACTCACCCTGCCTGGTCCAGTGAAAGAAATCCACCACGATAGCGTCCATGGGCAGTCCCCGCCTCTTATGCTCCCTGGCCACGGAAAGCAGCTCCTCCTGGGTGCGGTAGCGCAGCTTACACTGCCAGTATCCCAGGCCGTACTCCGGCATCATGGGGCTGTGGCCCGTCACTTCGGCATACCGTTCCTCCAGCGCAAAAGGCGTGTCTCCTGCCACAATATAGTAGTCCAGTTTTTTCGTGCTTTTCGCGTACCACTCCGTCCGGTTGACAGCGAAACTGGCCGTACCGATGGCCGGATTGTTCCAGAAAAATCCGTAGCCCCTGCTGGAAATCATGAAAGGAACGCTGGATTGGCTGTTGCGGTGTGCCAGCTCCAGAACCGCGCCTTTTTTGTCAAGATGCTTGTCCTGATACTGTCCCATTCCAAATATCTTCTCATCATCATAGGCCTCAAACCGCATGGTCAGCTCGTAGTCCGTACTGCCCGGTATGGGCTTAAGCTCCCGGGCGTCGATCCGCAGGGAAGTACAGTAGCGGTTGATACGGTTGCGGTTGCGCCAGTACTCCTCGATGAGCAGCTCTCCTTTTTGGTTGTAATAACTGATCCATCCCTCGGGATTGATCTTGGCTGTGATCCTGCCGTTTGTGGCTGTATACACCTTGCCTGTCTGGTGGTAACGGGCATATTCTTCTGTGGCGTACCACGGGTCCGTGGTGTCGATCTCCTCCACGGTGACTTCCATCCCGCAGTTTTCCACTGGTTCGCTCAGCGCCCAGTCCTGCCCGTCCATCACCGCCTCTCCGGTCATCCGCACCCGAAAGGCGTCCCTGCCCCAGGGCTCCAGCCAAAGGGTCTTTTTGCCGTCAATGATAAGGACTTTGTTCTGTTCTACAATTACATGCATGTTCGTCTCTCCTTTATACTTTTTTATGATTCCGTATCTGTCTGCGGCTCTCCATACATCACGCCCCTGGAACCAGTGGCCAGAAAAAATCTGCCAAATACCCTCTTATCTCCGTCAATGCTGTTGATCTCGCCGTACATCTGGCGCTCGGTATTCAGCCTCTCATATGTCTTCCCCTCGTCCAGCGTCCGGTAAAAACCGTATTCCCCGTCAATGATGCCGCAGAGATAGATGGCTTTCGGTTCGCTCACATAGTCTCCTCCCGGGCGTCCCAGTCCCAGTCCCAACCGCATACAGCTGTCGCCCTCCGCGCTGAGACGGATATAGCGCAGGCGGTCCGTGTCCGCCTCGTACACCAGTTTCCACATGCCCTCCCGGGCCATGGCTATATAGAATACGCCCCTTTCTCCTGCCGCTCCTCTGATCTCCGTGGGATTGGCCGTGTCGATCAAACCGAAATCACAGACCGGAGCCTGGTCGACAGGCTGTCCCTCCGCTGTCTGTACCACATCCGGCAGCTTGTGTATATAGGTGGCTCCGCCGTCCCGGCTGATATAGATCTGGCCGTTCTCACCGAATCCATAAAACAGCCCGGATTCCACACGATCCGAAAATACCTTCATACATGTGCCGGAGAATTGTCCCCTCCGGCGCTGCTGCCCCTGCAGGATCTCCATGGGACTGCCGTCGGTTTCCAATACTTTTACCGGGGCGAAAGTCTCTCCTCCGTCCCGGCTGGAGATCACCATATCCATGGGCAGCCAGATCTGATCGGCGATGGACCAGACGATATGCTGTCCGTCCGGGGACATGGCCACCCAGCCCGGATTCACATTGGGCCGCTCTATCTCTCTCATGGCCGCGTCTATCTTTTCTCCCTGCCCCCAGGGCATAGGTATGCGCTGAAAAGTCTGAAAGCCGTCCCGGGTGCGCACCAGGCCGCCCTTGGTCAGTCCCCGCCAGTTACCCCGGGCCGTGATGACAGCCAGATCACTGTCCATATCCGACAGATCCGCGTTGATGCAAGTGATATACCGATTGCCCTGCGCATCGTCAAACGAATTCCTGCAGGGCTTTGACAAATCGCGAAAAGCAAATCCTCCCAGGTCCCCCACGATGTCCACCATCTGTACCTGCCCCGCCACCGGGCCATAGACATTCAGATGCACCGTCTCCTCAATGCCGTCGCAATGATCGTGGTATCGGGGATGATCGCTGAGCAGGGCATCCGTGGTAAACACTCCCGTGCCAGAGTTGAACCACAGTTCATTAGGATCAAAGGGGTTGATCTTCACGTCGCTCTCCCAGTGCAGCAGACTGCGGTTCCCGTTATACTCCGGTTTCATGTAAGAACTGTTAAAATAGATATCCCCCACATCCAGGCCGTCCAGGCTCACCTTCCATGTCTCCCCGTAATCCCGGGATACATAGATGCATTCCGCCCCCTGTTTCTCTCTGCACAGAGTGGAACATGCCACCAATCCCGGCATGCTCTTGCAGGTGCTGATGCCACCGAAACCGTAGTCCAAATACTCTTCCGTGCGCAGTCCCCCGGCGTCCGGCGTAATATCCCTGTAGCCGCTGATCCGTCCATCCGCAAAACTGTACCGCAGCACCTTACCGCCGATGGTATCCCCTGTGTCACAGCTATAGCCCAGATCCACAATATAATTCCATCGGCCAGTGGCGCACATGGTCACAAAGAGATATTTTCCGTCATAGGCATAGCGATGAGCCACCAGGCCGTTCATCTTACTGTCGGGTATGACGGGACTCTCCGGCTGGCAGAGCGGCGCAAAGCATTCGCCGCCGTCATAGGAGACGTACAGGCTGTGTCCTCTGAGGGTGTCGTCTATCCGGCTGGTATAGCCCGCCGTGCCCGCTACCAGGGTCCGGCTGTCCTCCGATACCCATATAAAAGTCATATAGTCCTCCGGCACAGGCAGTTTTTCCCAGCTTTTGCCCCTGTCCCGAGTGCGCAGCAATCCTCCCTTGGAGCTGGCAAAATACAGGGTGTTGCTGTCCTGCGGATCCACCACCAGACGCTGTCCCGTACCCCTGCCGCTGAGATTGCCATGCACCATGACTGGAATCTGTTCATAGCGGAAAGTCTCCCCGTAATCCTCCGAGACAGACAGCTTGCCCACGCCTTTGGCTGTCACGCCGCTGGCGATATAAAGCCGCTCCGGATAATGCTCGTCCAGGGCTATAGCCGCCGGATAGCATTCGTCCAGATCCTCCATGGTCACATGGTCGATCAAACTCTTCCATCTCTTTTGCTCCGGGATAAAACGATAAACGCCCCCGATATCCGTTCTGGCGTACAGTATGCCCGGCGTCTGCTGATGATACAGAAGACCCGTCACATAGCCGCCGCCCGGTATGGGAGCGTTATGATATGTATAGGGCAGCTTTTTTGTTATCTTCATATTAAGCCCAGCCTTTCCGCCCACCCCTTTCCGGTGCGGGCCCGCAATACTTGATAAGACTATTCTCCCATAGATTAAGCAAAAAAGCCATGTATTTTTTTGTTTTGCTGACAAAAAGCGGAAACGGCCGCAAATATAAGCCGTTTCCGCTCCTCCTGCTGCCGCTCTCCGGGCCGCGTTCTGTATTCTGATTCTTACAGGGTACTGCTGGTGAAGAGATTCTTCACATGTGCCACTTCCTCGTCCGTGGCCTTGCTGGCGGGCACATAGTAGGATTTTTCACGGGCAATGCTGTACAATTCCTCCTGGCTCTGCTCACAGGCATTGCGAAACTGCTTTAATGTCTGTTTCAGTTCCTTGTTCTCCGTCTGGGGAATCATCTCGGCATAGCGCACCAGTTCCCCGTTGATACCGGTCAGGGTATCTGCTACCATAGTTTTTTCCTGCATCTGCATCGTCTGCTCCTCCTTACCCTAAAAACTTCATCAGCTGCTGCTTGTTCTGCATGGCAGACTGAGCGCCTTTTTCAAAAAACTGTTTGATCTGGGGATCCTGCGCTCCCTGCGCGTATTCCTTCATCTTGCAGTGTGTGGTGTCATAGCCGCCGATCAGATGTCTGAGATTCTGTAAGTCAAGTTCCGAAATATTGGGCATGTCTCTACCTCCTACAACATATAATTGTTTTGTATTCCAGAGATAGTATGTGCCCCGCACAGACTTCCTATACATATTGAAAAAAATGAAATTAACTGCTTTTATATCTGGTGGCGCACCACCCCATACTCGTCATCCAACTGATAGTAGGGACAGGAATTCTGTGTGCCGGTCAAGAAACGGTACATTTCATCCTCGTCCAGATTGACCAGGCAATAATAACACTCGTCCTCCTCATCAAATACATAATTGACACAGCTGTCACAATTTGACGCCATAATTTCCTCCTTCCCGCGTGAGTACGTTTCTGTCTGGGACATCGCCCCCGTGCGGCCCACCGTATCCTTACTCCACATGCAGATGCTGGTAGATCTCCCGCTTTGCCACACCCCGGTCTTTGGCGACCTGTTTCATGGCCGCCTTTTGATCCAGCCCCCGCTGCAGGTAATGTTCCATATGCTCCTCAATGGACATATTCTCCCACGCCGCAATATCCTCCTGGCGCTTTTGCTCCAGGCTCTTGCCCTCCAGCACCAGCACATACTCTCCCCGGGGTTCTTCCTCGCGGTAATACTCCAGGGCCGCCTCCAACGTTGTGGGCATCACCGTCTCAAACCGTTTGGTCAGTTCCCGGCACAGAGTGATCCGGCGCTGCCCCAGGGTTTGATATAGCTCTTCCAGCGTCCTCACCAAATGATGGGGGGCCTCATAGAGGATGATGGTGCGGCTCTCCTCCGACAATTCCTGCAGGACCGCCGCCTTTTTCTTTTTGTCCCCGGGCAGGAAACCTTCAAAACAGAACCTCCTGGCAGGCAGCCCTGACAATGTGAGCGCCGTGATACAGGCCGCCGGTCCCGGCAGGCTGGTCACCGCTATGCCCTGCTCCTGACACATGCGCACCAACACTTCCCCGGGATCGGATATGGCCGGAGTACCCGCGTCCGTGATCAGCGCGATATTTTGTCCGGCCTGCAGCTGCCCCACTAACTGCCGGGCCTTTTCCACCTTGTTATATTCGTGGTAGCTGGTCATGGGCGTATGAATGTCAAAATGATTCAACAGTTTGATGCTGTTGCGGGTATCCTCCGCCGCTATCACATCCACCATATGCAGAGTTTCCACTACCCGGGGCGTCATATCCCCCAGATTGCCTATGGGGGTGGCGCACAGATACAATGTTCCGGCCATATTCTCTCTCCTTTTCCGCCTTTGGCGGGCCTATAGACCACGACCTCTAAAAACCGTATTTTTCCCGAATCTCTTCCGTATACACGCCCTGTTGTCTGAAAATGATCAACGGGCTTTCCACCGTCATGCGGGGTTTCCCGCCCCGCACCGCCTCGATCAGCACCATGTTCGGCTCTTTGTCCACATAGGGGTATACCAGCCGCATCCTCTTGGGCTCCAGTTTGTAACGCACCAATGTGGTTATGATCTCCGCCAGCCGAAAGGGACGGTGCACCATATAAAAATGTCCTCCCGGTTTCAGCAGCCGGGCCGTCTGCGCTGCCACGTCCTCCAGTGTGCAGAGGATCTCATGACGAGCAATGGCTTTAGGAGTTTCTGGATTGGTCAATCCGTGCCGCCCGATCATATAGGGAGGATTGCAGGTGACTACGTCAAAAAAAGCAGACGAAAAGTAACTGTCTGCTTTTCTGACATCACCTGTCACAATATCGATCTTCTCCTCCAGCCCGTTTAGGCGCACACTGCGTCGGGCCATATCCGCACTCTCCTCCTGGATTTCCAGCCCTGTCAAATGCGCCGCCTCCGTCTTGGCCTCCATCAGAATAGGGACGATCCCCGTGCCTGTACACAGATCCAGCACCCGCTCTCCCCGGTGGGCTGCGGCAAAACCGGACAACAGCACTGCGTCCATACCAAAACAGAATTTTCCCGGATGCTGTATGATCCTGTATCCGTTTCGCTGCAGGTCGTCAATACGTTCTTTATCCTTCAAAAAAGACGACTCTTCCATCCTATTCATTTTGTTCCCAATCCCGGTTCCCGCGCTCTCTGCGCTGACGGTTGCCCTGACGCCTGCGATAATCGTTTCTGTGCTGGTTTTCTCCCCGCTCGGTTCTCTCCTCATGCTGCTGTGGGTTGTAGTCGCGCCTGCTGCTTTCCTCACCGTGCTCGCGCCTGCTCCGGTGACTCTGACCTCTGTCGCGCTCCCCCCGCTCCTGGCTCCCTTCCTGCTGCCGCTCCGTATGTCTGGGACGCCTGTCACGGCCTGTACGCTCTCTCCTGTCCGGCCGCTCCTCGGACTCGCTGCGCTCTCGGCGCTCGCGCTTTTCCGGGGCGGAGCCCCTTTCAGAGCGCTCCCTGCGTTCCGTCCGTCCCATGGACGCCTCTTCCTTTTCCTCCTGGCTCTCCAACTGATCCTGCTGCTCCATCCTCTCCAGTTCCTGCAATTCCTCTTTGGACAGCTCCATCTGTTCCTTTTTGCCATGGCGCCGTCTAAAGCGCAGCTCTTCCACCGGATATTCCAGGATCTCCTTCTCGTCGTCCTTATCCACTATGACTTTCACCAGCTGGCGCAACACATTCACACTGTGCACTTCGCCCCGCAGGCCGTCCTCTGTGGTCACATAATCCCCTATGCCCGGAAGTCTGCGGTTCAACTCCTCATAAGTATCCTCCTCATGTTTCAGACAGCACATCAGCCTGCCGCACACCCCCGAGATCTTCGTGGGGTTCAGGGACAGATTCTGTTCCTTCGCCATTTTGATGGACACAGGAATGAAGTCTGACAGATGGGTATGACAGCACAGCGGCCTGCCACAGATACCGATGCCTCCCAGGATCTTGGTCTCATCCCGCACACCGATCTGCCGCAGTTCGATGCGGGTCTTAAATACGCTCGCCAGATCTTTTACCAGCTCCCTGAAATCTATGCGTCCATCCGCGGTAAAATAAAACAGCACCTTGTTATTGTCAAAGGTGTATTCCGCATCGATCAGTTTCATCTCCAATTCATGTTTCTGTATCTTCTCCAGGCATATCCGGTATGCCTCCTTCTCCTTCAGCTTGTTGGTGGCCTCCTGTTCCCGGTCCCGCTCGCTGGCTACCCTGAGCACCGGCTTCAGGGGCTGAACCACCTTATCATCCTCAACCTCTCTCACATCGCTGACCGCCGTGCCGAACTCTATGCCTCTGGCAGTCTCCACGATCACGTTGTCCCCTCTCTTTATCTCAAAATGCAGCGGATCAAAAAAATAAATTTTACCCGCAGTGCGAAATCTGATTCCAACTACTTTTGTCATCTATATACCTCACCTTTACAAAAATAACGCGTCTGCATTGCACTCACTATATCTTATCACAGCTCGCAGTATATGGAAAGAGGAAAATTCTTACCCGTTTTCCTTCATTTCCAAGAAAAGAAGTTCCATCGTCAGGTCAAAATTGACATTGGCGTCCAGACGCCTCTTGGCCTTGTCCAAAGACCGTATCACATTTTCGATGCCCTCATAGCTGCTGCGGCCCGCCACCTTCCGGATAGCCTGTATCTCCTCCCGAAATACCAGCTGACCCACATCCGCCGTGGCTTTAAACAATAGCACGTCCCGATACCAGATAGCCAGAATATCCAGAAAATCATTGACTTCCAGCTTATATTCCCCAACCTTCTTTACTGCCGTGATGATCTCCGGGATCTCCATATCCTGCAGATATTTCAGCAGTCCCAGCGCCTCGTTCTTCACATTTTCAAACTCTTCGCTGGAGGCCAGAGCCTTGGCCTTGCCCACATTTCCCCTGGCGAAAGCCACGCACACCTCCGCCTTGTAATCCGGCACCTGCAGTTCCTCCATCAGGTAGTTCTTTACCAGAGCGTCCCTGACCGGTTTCATATTCAGCAGTACGCAGCGGCTCAGGATCGTAGGCAGCAGCGAATTGACGTTGGATGCCAGCAGCAGGATCACCGCATACTCCGGCGGCTCCTCCAGCGTCTTGAGAATCGCGTTCTGCGCCTGGGGCGTCATCTTCTCCGCCTCATTGATTATGTACACCTTATAACGGCTGCTGTACGGTTTGATCGCCACATCATTGTTCACCTGGGCGCGAATATCGTCCACGCTTATCGTGTTGGGTTTCTCATGGCTCACATAGATGATGTCCGGCTGATTCTTTGACAGCGCCTGTTTGCAGGAATGGCATTCGTTGCAGGGCTCCGTGCCTCCCCGCTCGCATTGCAGCGCCATGGCAAATATTCTGGCAATAAACTCTTTGCCGGAAGATTTTTCCCCGCTGATGATATAGGCATGGGATACCTTGTGCGTCTCCAACGCGCCCTGCAGATGCGCCTTGAGCTGTTCCTGTCCCACAATACTCTGAAATCCTACCATAAGCCCCTCCTTATGTACCTTTGCCGCCCTTAAGCCGCGTCCTTTGTCACATGAAAATATCCAGCAGCAATCCTCTGATCTCCCCGATCTTGGAGAGTATCGCCAGATTGTCCTTCTCCTCCTTCATCAGCTCCTGGGCCAGATCGTCCAGGTTCTGATCCACCAGCCGCACGATCCCGTAGACACGGTGCCGTCCTTTCCTGTCCAGAAAATTCTCTCTGGAAAAAGAATGGGAGCGGCTGATGATCTCATTCATAAACGCCTTGACCAGTCCGCGATAATGTTTCATATCCCGCAGATCCTTGCGCTTAGCCAGTTTTTCACCTTCCATGGTGATCTGCTCCATCAGGGCGCTGAGTCTCTCCTGCAGCTCCGCCTCCTCGATATGGCTGGCAAGAGTAAATTTAAAGTTTCCGTCCGCCTGCTGCACCGGTGCGGTACTTTCCACAGGCGCAGCACTGGTCGTCTGGTTTACCTTGATATCCATGATCCATCCTCCCTGCCATAACAAATGTCCTATTACTGTGATCCGCATCTGTGGCACGCGCAAGATGCCATGCCGCTATTTTCCGCATGTATATCATGAGAAAAAGAGAGCTCCTGCTTTATGTAACTCTGAATCTCTTTCAGGCAACGCTCCAGATCATCGTTATTAAATCTCTTAACAATTCCCGCTTTCCGTATTCGCTCTTCAGAAAAGTCCTGGCTGTCGGCCAGAAATCGGCGGCACATCTCATCATATCTGGGCTGTTTCTGCGCTTTCTCCCGGGCCAGCGCCCTGCCAAGGCGCTCTCCGTCATCCAGTTCCAGCAATACGGGCAGTACCTGACCTGGGCCGAAATAATCCCTTATACTTACATAGGCCTCCAACGTGCCGATCATACAGTAATCCGCTGACGCCAGATCGATCTGCCCGTCCGCCACAGTAAAATACCTCCAGAGTCCATGGCATGTGTCATAGGCCCGCTCTTCAATGATGCGGCCCGCGTCGCGAAGGACCAGGTAACCCGTTTCATTGGTAAAAATATACTCCACGCCGTCCCGCTCTCCGGCTCTTATGGGCCGGGTGGTGTAGGGAACGATGGGGCGCAGCGCCAGTTCCTGATCCGCCATCAGATGCTTATATATGGTATCTTTCCCGGTGGAACTCTTTCCCATCAGACATACTATTTTTCCCATATTGTCTACTTGACCTCGACTACTCTGATCATATTGGTGGTTCCGGATTTGCCCAGCGGAACGCCTGCCGTGATGACCACCAGCTCACCGGGCTTGATATATCCCGCTTTTTTCGCCTCTTCCACCGCGGCATCAAACAGTTCCTCCGTGTCGTCCTTCTCCGGCAACAACAGAGGATGGCAGCCCCAGAGAAGATTTAACTGTTTACACACTCTGGGATTCACGCTGCAACTGACGATCGGGCAGGAGGGCTTATATTTTGCCACTTTGGTAGCCGTAAAACCGGACATTGTCACGGTAATGATGGCGCTGGCATGCAGATCCATGGCCGTGGTGCAGGTGGCGTAGGAGATGGCTGTGGTGGTGTCCGGGCTGCCCTCGGATGCCAGTTCATCCATCTTGCCTCTGTAGTCCAGGTCTTTCTCCGCGCATTCCGCGATCCGGGCCATGGTCTGCACGGCCTCCACGGGATACTTTCCCGCCGCGCTCTCACCGGAAAGCATGATCGCCGTGGTGCCGTCATAGATGGCATTGGCTATATCCGTCACCTCTGCTCTGGTGGGGCGGGGATTCTTGATCATGGACTCCAGCATCTGCGTGGCGGTGATCACATGCTTGCCCTGGGATACTGCCATACGGATCATCCGTTTTTGCAGAGCGGGAATCTCCTCGATGGGAATCTCCACGCCCATGTCCCCTCTGGCTACCATCACGCCGTCGGACACCTCCAGAATCTCCTCCAGATTCTCGATTCCCTGCATGTTTTCAATCTTGGCAATGATTTTCATATCGTTATGGTGTTCGTCCAGGATCCTGCGCACCTCCAGGATATCCTCCCTGGTTCTGGCAAAAGATGCCGCCAGGAACTCATATCCCATCTCGATGCCAAAGAGGATATCCTGCCTGTCAACCTCGCTGATATAGGGCATGGACAGAATCACGCCCGGCACATTGACGCCTTTATGGTTGGATACAGGACCGCCGCTTAAGACCGTGCAGACGATATCCGTGTCCGTGATCTCGTCCGCCCGCATCTCGATCAGCCCGTCATCGATCAAAATATGAGTGCCGACGCTGATGTCCTGTTTCAGATTCTTATAAGAAATGGCCGCCCTCTCACTGTTTCCCAGGATCTCCTGTGTGGTCAGCACAAATTTCTGACCGGCCACCAGCTCCGCGCGTCCCCCTTCAAAGTCTCGCAGCCGGATCTCGGGTCCCTTGGTGTCAAGCAATGTTGCCACCTGAAGTCCAAGCTCCTTTCTGACCTTGAGAACTTTTTCCAGTTTTTCTTTCTGCTCCTCATGGGTTCCGTGGGAAAAATTGAATCTTGCCACGTCCATACCGGCCAGCATCAGCTCTCTTAATTTCTCCTCCGTTTCGCAGGCCGGTCCGATCGTACAAACTATTTTAGTCTTTCTCATAATATCTTTTCCTTTCTGATTTATAGTTCCGTAAGCTCCGTAAGCACCATAACACCGGGGATCCCGTCTTTGGGGGAAATCCCCTGCACATTCAACCCCACTGCCAGATATCTCTCCAATAGGATTCTGTCCGCCTCCTCCATGCGTTCGCCCGGCACCAAAATAGGCGATCCCGGCGGATAGATATTTATATACTCGGCCACATATCTGCCCACGGCATCCTGTAGAGCAGTCCACTGTGCCGGTCTGTCCCAGCTCTCCCACAAGGGGAGCCCGTCTCTCTGCATTGCCGCCCCCGCGTTGTCCTCCGTTACGCCGACATGAGATTCCGGTATCCCTCTGTCCATCCGAAGTCGACTGTCAATCTCCAGCAGCGCCCTGGTCAGACGCTGATATCCCTGGGGTGTATCTCCTACCGTAAACATGGCAAGCACATAGCTGTCGCATGCCATCTCCAACTGCAATGCGTAGCGCTCCAACAGCTCTCTATATAATTCTTGCCCTGTTATCCCGGTATCTTTCACGGAAACTACTAATTTTCCAATATCCTGATGTCTTTGATATTCCTCCCGGGATAGTGCGGCGGTGGGCCATATGGTCAACGCCCGGCAGGCCGACAGTTGTCCTAACATGTCGTTCCAGTTTCGGACCATCTCTCCAAAAAGCGCATCTCCCTGTTCCCGGGCAAGGCGAATCGCGTTATCAATACTGGCCATCAACACATAGGAGGGGCTGCTGCTCTGATAAATCCGCAGGAACCTTCTGATCATCCGGCGGTCTACCAGAGAACCGTTGACCTGCAGCAGAGCAGTCTGAGTCATAGCGGGAAGAGTCTTATGCAGGCTGACTACCACCAGATCCGCCCCCGCCCGGCTGCTGCCCGGTGCAAACGAGGGATGAAACCCCAAATGAGCGCCATGGGCTTCGTCCACGATCAGCGGTATGCCATGGCTGTGTACGATCCCCGCGATCTGCTCCACATCCGCGATCCTTCCCTCATAAGTGGGAGAGACGATCAGCACACCGTCGATATCCGGCTCCCTCTCCAAAGTTTCCCGCACCTGCTCCGGCGAAACAGCCTCACTGATTCCCACATCCGGCATCTGTTTCGGATACAGATAGGAGAGACTGAGCTGCCGCAGATAAGCTGCGTGATATATGGACTTGTGGCAATTGCGGGCGATCAACAGCCTGCCGCCCTGTGGAATGGCAGCGCTGACGGCACTCAATATCCCGCAGGTGCTTCCCCCCACAAGATAATAAGCCTCCTCCGCTCCATAGGCGGCAGCCGCGCACTGCTGTAACTGCCTGATGATTCCCTCTGGCTGGTGCAGATTGTCAAATCCCTCTATCTCCGTAATATCCAGCTCCGCCAGACTCTGTGGTAGCTCTCCCACACCCCGCCGCTTATGGCCGGGCATATGATAGGGATATATTTCCGATCCGGCATAGTCTTTTAGCTGTTTAAATAACGTCTCCACGTCTCGTATCCGTTTCTGTTATATTTTCTGACGTATCGCACGCCAAGGCATCGCCTATGTGGGGCAGTCCGACGGTTCCGCCATCCATGACGGGATAACTGATGGCTCCGTGTCCGTGGCGCAGACGCAGTGTTTCCAGCGTTGAACACCATTTGTCCGCTACAGTCACGATCCACGCCTCCCTGCACATCGGCGGCACCATGGTCAACGGCCACATATGCTTTTTGATGATATCCCTCTCCCGGGGCGTCAGGCGATACTCGGCAGAGGCGTTTTTCAGCGCAATTCCCGGATGATAAAAACCATGCAGATTATGGATCTGCACATGCTCCTTGTCATGCCAGTCATAGAGAAAGTAGTCATGCAGCAGCGCTCCCCGGATCAATTCTCTGCGATTACAGCGGATATGTAACGCCGCCAGTTTTTCGCTGAGATAGAGACTGCACTTAGCCACCGCCATACAATGGCTGTTTACCGTCATGGTTCCATGCTGTATATGCTGCCGGGTTCTGCGAAAATTAGCAGAGTGCAGGATATCCTGCGCATCCTCCCGTATCGCGTGGTACAGCCTATGTTCCCTCTGGTAACGCCGACGGAACCTCTCGGCTTGTTTCTCGCTGCGGCGCCGGACGCGGCTCTGCCAGTCCCTTCTGTTTATTTCTATATCCATCTCTTTACCCCTTATTCATTGCCTATGCAATTCATCACAAATAGACAGTTCCTCTCTATTATTATCGGCTATTTGCCCCTGTCTCATCAATACTCCCACTAATTACTCCCACTAATCATTACTAGGTGTAGTCAGGGGTCCACCCGGAAAGATTATTGTTTCTCCCGACCAGGTCCAGATATTCCTGTCTCGTCATACCGTAAACAATTGTATCATAATATACCCCGCCCGTGTAGACATTTCTTCTGATAATTCCTTCCTTTATGAACCCCATCTTCTCATGAAGGGCTGCTGACTCCCCATTAAAGCTGTAAATCATGGCATTTGCCTTTTCAAATCGGCACTCTTCAAACATGAATTTCAAAAGCAGCCAGATAGCGTTTGTCGCATAGCCCTTTCGCCTATATTGGGGAAGGATGCTGATCCCATACTCAAAATAGCCCGTTTTTGTATCGCAATTGTGTGTATCGATCATGCCCACCGCATTGTGTGCCAGATCTTCAATAACCATAAATTGGTTGTCAACCTCTCTGTTATCCCGCTCCGCGCATCCCGCAACAATATTTTCCGCTGATTTCATGGAGGAGGGAAAACGTATATCACAGTTGCCGTACTGCATGTCATATCTGTTGAGCGTCTCATAGAAAAAAGCCGCATCACTCTCCTCAAATGCCCTTAAGACAACCACCTGGTTACGCCAATAACTCATGGTGTCCCCCTCCTTTTTGCTTTCATTTCCACCCAAACAGGTTTATATCCCGCATTGATGGCCACTCTCTTTGACGCTATATTTGACCAGGCAGTTCCATAGTATGGGATTTTGTTCCTACCAAGCACCTCATTGGATATGATTCTGACGAGATCTGTAGCGATGTGCCGCTCCCGCCCCTCAGGTACGACGTCAATGCCGATCTGCCAGATATCGTCCATATCATTGCTTGCCCCTGCGACTCCCAGGATATTTCTGTCCCTGTATGCCACGACCGCAAGCATATCCCTGCGTTCATCTGTCTGTGAATAACCCAGCGCCATATGAAAGCGGTCATCCTCATATAGGCTTGCAATTTCGGCCCCTTCAAGAATCTCCATGTGAAAATCGGGCTGTACATTGTAGATAACCGGATTCTCAAGCAGATAAAATTCCTCTATTTCACTGATGTACCCGCCAAAAGTATGTAATCCGGCTTCCAGAGTCTCAAGAGGCATGTCAAAGCACCGAAAGCCCTGTAGCTCTGCCACATGGCGGCGCATGAACGGCTCCAGCTTTGCATTGACCGCCGCCACCGTCCCCTTTCCAAAACAGGCCATATAGAGCAATAGATCATCGGATATTGTTCGCCGTTTCGCCCCGTGCTCATGAAGAATTGTGACGGTATTTACATTTCGGTCAAAATCCTCTTCTTTGCAGTTCAGATCAATTGCCAACTGCCTTTTTAACACTGTGACCATTTACTTTTCCCCCTGGATATCAGGCCGCTCCCTCCGCATATTCCGAAATATCCGGCTAAATGACCACTGCCCGATCTGCAGCAGCACGCAGCCCACTCCATAACAGAGAATATCTCTGAAATCATAGACAGAACCCAGAACCGCCCGCATCAATCGACTGTCAGACAGGCCCAATCGCTCCACAAGCCTAAAGTATTGCAGAATCTCTACTCCTGTGGCAAACAAAAAGAGAATCCCCGGCAGCCATCCGCATCTCTCCGGCAAAAAAATCCGTATAAGAAAATAGAGAACTATTACTACCAGCACGTCACCTATATAGGGACGCACAAAGCGGTCATGCACAAACAGGGCAATAAAAATCTCTACCGCCAACAACAGTATAAATGCCAGAAAATAAAAGAGTCGCTTTTTCAATGTCTTTTCCCCTGGTATGTATCATTTTCCACATTAACGCAGTCCTATCATCACTGGGTTTATGCAAAAATCACTTACTTATTACATAGACATATCTTGCCATTTTCTCCTGGAACTGCGTATATGATTCCGAAATATATTCCGTTTGATCCATGATCAGCTCATACCATTTTTCATGTCCCTCAGCCATAAATTCCGCCCTGTGTCTGATTGCTGCCCTGCGCTTTGCGACAAGCAGGTCGTAAGTCCGCTTTGTAATATCACTTACCGCATATTTCATATCATTATATCTCAATGCGTTCGCAAGTATGGTCGTCTCCGCATTTGAAGTTTTAGGTAATACATCTCCCTCCTGATATCCCACAAAAAAGATACCATCCTTCTTTAACCATCCTTTAATCTGCCCCACAAACGAAATCATATCCTGCGCAAAATACATTGTATCCATAGAAATGACCACATCAAACTTCTCTTCCGGATAATCTGTCTCTCCAATTATTCCCTCTTTAAACTCTGCCCTTTCCGTAAACAAGGATCTCGCGGTGCGGATCGCCTGTTCTGAGTAATCAAATCCATAGATATAGGCTCCTGTCTTTCGCTGTAAATAGCCAAGCATCTTTCCATTGCCGCATCCGATATCCAGAATTGAAAGATTCTTACCTTCAGGTATATAAGGCAATATCATGTCAATCTGTTCCAGATTGCTAAAACCATCCTGGGAAAAATCCTCCCCAAACGCATCCCTACAGTATGCGCCAAAAGCCTTTGAAACCTCTGCCATCGCATAAAAATCTTCATATTCGTCGTAAAATAGCAATTTGCTTTTGTCCATATTCTTTCCTTTGAAACTAACAGTATTAGCATTATATGATACGCTTTTTAATATCTCATTTTATAGTATAACATAAATTAAGCGGCAGAAAAAGGATGTTTTTGCCTTTTCTGCCGCTTTTTACAATAAAACAATGCCCAGAACCGGAATCGAACCAGTGACACGAGGATTTTCAGTCCTCTGCTCTACCAACTGAGCTATCTGGGCATTGAGTAGCGGGGACAGGATTTGAACCTATGACCTTCGGGTTATGAGCCCGACGAGCTTCCAGACTGCTCCACCCCGCGTTATT
>CAZGVI010000035.1:0-42140 GCA_964529395.1 uncultured Acetatifactor sp. | reverse complement strand
CATTTACAGGAGTACGGCAAGATCACCGGGGTGATCTTGCCGCCTGCCAGACTGCACAGCAGGCCCCAAAGCACTGGTATGTGGAAGAGCGGAAAGATGAGGTTCTGCGCCGTTTTATACTTTTGCGCCGCAGGAACTGCTACTGGTTTGATCTGTTTCCGGCGCTGCGTTCCGTACCGGCGATATATACGTTCTCATCAGTTTCCAAGATTTTTTCTTTCTCCCTATAGCAGCTTGTCCTTTCGTACAGCATTCATTTCACATGTCGGATCCTCATAGCACAGATCTCATAGTAAACTCTTAGTAAATCGCATAGTAAATCCAGCTCTCCCCTATTGCAATGCGGCTTGTATTCCTATATAATGAACTAACAGAATGAGCGAGGAAAGGAGCGAAGAATCATGGATGAGATGTTAAAGCGGAAACTGGCGGAGAACGGCGCGGATGTGGATGGTACCCTGCACCGGTTTATGGGGAACGAAACCCTGTATTTAAAATTTCTCCTGAAGTTCAGGGACGACGCGAATTACCAGGGATTGCTGGAGAGCCTGGACGGGGAAAACTATGAAGAAGCGTTTAAGTACGCGCACACCCTCAAGGGTGTGAGCGCCAATCTGGGGCTGGATCCCATTGGCGGGCCTGCGTCGGCTCTGACAGAGCTGCTTCGAGGCAAGACTTCGGCGGAGGTAGACCGGGAGCAGGTGGCGGCCCAGAGGGCGGCGCTGGAGGAGGCGTATGAACTTTTCGCCGGACTGATCCAGGGCTGAGGGATCCAATGCGACTCAAATGCGACTCAAGAAAAGCACGGATTATTGACAATTCATAGCGGATATGTTATGATGATTAACAGACCTGTTTGACGGCGTAAGTACCGTTTTCGGGACGGAAAATAGTGGAAAATTTCAGAAATCATGGGGATTGGAAGACATGGATGAGCAGAAGATCGTTATTGTGGAGGAAGAGGTGAACAAAGTCATGACGGAGAGGCAGAAGATACTGATCGTGGACGACATGGAAGTGAACAGAGGCATACTGGAAAATCTGTTCCAGGATGAGTACGACATTGTCCAGGCCACCAACGGCAACGAGGCCATCAGCCAGATAGAGGCACATGGGGACTTCGCGTTGATCCTGCTGGATATCATCATGCCGGAGATGGATGGCTTTGGCGTGTTGGAGTATATGAAATCAAAAGATTTGATCCAGCATCTCCCGGTGATACTGATCACCAGCGAGACGGTCAGGAACAGTGAGGACAGGGCGTATGCCTACGGCATCGCGGATGTGATCCACAAGCCTTTTTATCCCGACATTGTAAAGCGCAGGGCGGCCAATATCATAGAACTGTATCAGAATAAGCACAATATGGAAGTGCGGCTGAAAGAGCAGGAGATAGAGATCCTGTCCCAGCAGAAGAAGATACAGGACAACAATGAGTTCATGATCGACGCGCTCAGTTCCGTGGTTGAGTTCAGAAGTTCGGAAACCGGAGAGCATATCCGTCGTATCAAGTACTTTACCAGGATTCTGTTGAAATATTTGGAGAAATATTTCCCCAAGTACGGGCTGACCAAGGCGCAGATAGACGCGATAGCCAGAGCTTCCGCGCTGCATGATATCGGTAAGATCGGTATACCGGACGCCATTCTGTTAAAGCCCGCGCGTCTGACCCCGGAGGAGTTTGAGGTGATCAAGACACATCCCGCTATCGGATGCGATATACTTGAGAAGTTCCGCAAGAGCCAGTCGGACGAATTTTACCGTTACTGTTACGAGATCTGTCGCTGGCATCATGAGAGATGGGACGGAAACGGTTATCCCGATCATCTGGTGGGAGATCAGATCCCGATCAGCGCCCAGATCGTCTCGATCGTGGACGTGTATGACGCGCTGGTAAGCGAGAGGGTATACAAGGGTGTGTACGGCAATTCGCTGGCATACCAGATGATCTTGGGCGGAGAGTGCGGACAGTTCTCACCGGACGTGCTGGAGTGTTTCCAGCTCGCCAAGGAAGACTTCTTCAATATCATTGAAGTGATCAAGATGTTTGATTATACGAATTAAAACTTTTATACATAGAACAGCAGAACCGCGTCCAGGGGTTCTCTGTTTTTTATCCCAACACTGCATGGAGAGGTGAGTTTCTATGTGTCGGCAGGATTCGGATATGTTTTCTTATGAGAATATATTGGAGATAATACTGGCATTTGACGACAACGGACTGATTACATATGACAATGCTGCGGCGAGGGAGAAACTGGGGTATGACCAGGGACTGAGCGGAGTATTTATCGGGAATGTCTTTCCCGGAGTATTTTCCGGAGGGGAAGGCGCCTGGGAAACGGTCTATCCTTTCGGTATGGAGATTCGCCGTGTGACGGCATACCGCAAAAATCAGACCTGTTTTCCCGCTGACATGAGGGTGCTGCGCCGGGAGCGGGAGGGTGACTGTCTGTGTATGGCGAGCGATGTGCTGGAGAAGGAATTTCTGAGCCATGAGTTGGAGCAGGTGAAACAGGAGGCTCAGGACGCCATGCGCGTCAAGTCGGAGTTTGTAGCCAATGTCACCCATGAGCTGCGGACACCGGTCAATGGTATCTCGGGGCAGATCAGGGAGCTGCTGCCCATGGAGACGGAAAAGGAAAAACTCCGTAAGCTGCAACTGATTGAGCGCTGCTGCGGAGAAATGAACAAGATCATCAACAATATCCTGGATTTTTCCAAGCTGGAGGCGGGAAAATTCACATTGGAACAGCGGCGCTTTTCTCTGCGCGGCATGACGGACTATGTGATGGCCAGTCACAAGGGCCGTATAATAGAGAAGGGGCTGGATTTTTTTGTGACGGTTTCTCCAGGGGTGCCGGAGTATGTGGTTGGAGATGAACTGCGCATCGTGCAGATACTGAATAATCTGCTGTCCAACGCCCAGAAGTTCACCAGCGTGGGGAAGATCACTCTGGAAGTCATAAAGACCGCCCAGACCAAGGACTCCATAGAACTTTTTTTCCTGGTGGGCGATACGGGCATCGGCATAGATTTAAAGGATCAGGAGAAACTGTTCAAGAGCTTTTCTCAGGTTGATGCCTCCACATCCCGCAAGTACGGCGGGACAGGGCTGGGGCTTTCGATCTGCCGCCAGTTGGTGGAACTCATGGGTGGCAGTATCAATGTGGAGAGCGTGAAAGGCAAGGGAACCACATTCTCGTTTTCCGTCTGGGTGGGAAGGGATCCGGAGGCCGAGGCGGAGACGGGCGAGGAGATCTCAGTGACGCCCAAGCCCAAGCTCTCGTTCTGGAGTGACGCTCCTCCCGAGCAGCAGGATGCCGCCCATTACGGAACGGAGCCCAACCGCGAGGCTCTGCGCAAGAACCTTTCCAAGCTGATCTTGTCTGTGGAGATGGAGAATTGGGAAAAGGCCGAGATGTTTATGGAGACCATTCGCCAGCTCACCGCGGACGCCCCTTCGGAGGTAAGCCGTGCGGTTCTGAGACTCAAGATGGCTGTCCAGAAGGAAAATTATGAAAAGATTTCTGACGGGACGGATACCCTGAAGGCTCTGATAGAGACGAAAGAGGGGGGCGGTGTATGAAAAATTCGGCAAATGGCATTGTCCTGATCGTGGATGATGTGGAGACTAACAGAGCGATCCTCGGCGAGATCATCGGGGCCATGGGCTGCAAGGCTGTGGTGGCTGAGAACGGCGTGGACGCGTTGGAACAGATCGAGAAGGAACTGCCCCATCTGGTGCTGACAGACATCTCCATGCCGGAGATGGACGGTTATGAGCTGTGCAGAGTGCTGAAAGCGAATGCCCGGACCAGGGAGATTCCCATTATCTTTATATCCGCGTTTGACAATCCCAAGGACATTGTAAAGGGATTTGAGCTGGGCGGCGGCGACTATATCACCAAACCCTTTATTCCGGAGCTGGTGCAGGCCAGGGTCAATGTACATCTGAAACTGTACGAGGCGACGGTGGGGATCCGGGAGGCAAACCGTCGGCTGCAGGTATCTGTCAACGAACAGCTGCGGCAGATGGAGCAGGAGCGCAAGAATGTGCTGTACGCGCTGGCGAGCGTGGCCGCGGAGAATTCCTGGCACAGTGACGATTACATAGAAAGGATGCGGCACAATTGCCGTATTCTTGCCCAGAGCATGCAGCTATCCCCTCTGTTTGAGGATCAGATATCGGACAGCTTTGTGGAGACGCTGGAGTTCGCGGCTCCCCTGTGCGATATTGGAAATATAGGGATTCCCAAGGAGATCCTGCAGAAACAGACAGCCCTTGACGGCGAGGAATGGGAGCAGATGAAAGGCCATACCCGGATAGGGACGAAACTGCTTGAGGATTTGAAGGTTACTAACGATTACAATGATTTTATACAGATTTCAGCGGATATCACTCATTTCCATCATGAGAATTGGGATGGAAGCGGTTATCCCGAGGGAAGGAAAGGAAATGAGATACCACTGGCTGCGCAGATTGTCGCCATGTCGAGTATGTTTTGCGCTTTGACGGAGGAGAGAAGTTACCGTAAGCGCTACGACAGGGAAAAGGCGCTGGAGATCATGCAGCAAGAGGCTGAACAGAAATTCAACCCTGACATTTTCAGCATTTTTTATAAAGTTGCCAGACAACTGCGATAAATACTATTGAAGATGTGATGGAGGAATGGAACTATGATGACGGATGAGGAGTTTTTAAGGATTGCTGCCCATATGAAACAGCGCTACGGCATCGACCTGGGACAGAAAAAGGTCATTATGAACGGTAGACTTGAAAACCACATTAAGTCAGGAGGCTGGAGCAGTTTTAACGCTTTTATGAACGATCTGGAGAAGGACAGTTCGGGACAGCTGGAAAAGGAACTGGTCAATCTTCTCACAACAAATCATACCTATTTTATGAGGGAGTTTGAGCATTTCAATTTTTTCAAGAGCGTAGTGTTGCCACAGTTGCGGCAGAAAGCGCAAAATACAAAGGATCTGCGCATATGGTGCGGCGCGGCGTCCACAGGGGAGGAGCCGTACATGATCGCCATGGTGCTCAAGGACTTTTTTGGACTGGAGTCCTCTTCCTGGGATACCAAGGTGCTGGCGACGGATGTTTCCACCAAAGTGCTGCAGCAGGCGGTGGCGGGAATCTACAGTGAGGAGCATTTAAAGGATGTCCCGGAACAGTGGAAACGGCATTTTTTCCATAGAACGGCGGATGGTATGTACGCAGTCAAGGATGAGTTGAAACAGGAAGTCATATTCCGCCAGTTTAACCTGATGTCACCTTTTCCCTTTAAGAAGAGAATGCATACTATCTTTTTGAGAAATGTTATGATATACTTTGATGAGAACACAAAAAATGAGCTGCTCCAGAAAGTATATGATTTTCTGGAACCCGGCGGTTATCTGTTCATAGGTATGACGGAGACCATAGACCGGACACAGGTTCCTTTTGAGATGGTGCAGCCGTCCATATTCAGAAAGAAGGGGGTGTGATAGATGTATGCAGCCGATTAGAGTATTAGTAGTAGAGGATTCCATGGTGTTCCGGGAACTCCTGGTGCAGAATCTCAGCCGGGATCCGGCTATTGAAGTGGTGGCCACCGCCAGAGATCCCTATGAAGCGAGGGATGCTATCATAGCCCACAAGCCGGACGTGATGACACTGGACGTGGAACTCCCCAGAATGAACGGCATCGAGTTCCTGCGCAAGCTGATGCCCCAATATCCTCTCCCTGTGGTGGTGATCAGCTCTCTGAGCGACAAGGTGTTTGACGCTCTGAACGTGGGAGCGGTGGACTTTGTGGCAAAGCCTGCGGTTTCTTCCAGAGAGCAGCTTGAGGCGTTTATAAAAAATGAGCTGCTGGTGAAGATCAAGATCGCTTCCACGGCGAATATCAGCCGGATCAAGCAGAAGATCATGCAGCAGCAACAGGAAGAGGGGGCTGTCGCGCTCAAGAGAAACGATCTGGTGGTTGCCATAGGGGCATCGACCGGCGGGACGGAGGCAATATTTTCCGTGGTGCAGGGGTTTGGCCCCGATATTCCCGGCGTGGTGGTGGTACAGCATATGCCTCCCGGATTTACCAATATGTATGCCAAGAGACTGGATAACCAATGTAATGTGGTGGTCAAAGAGGCGGAGACAGGAGATCAGGTAAAGCCCGGTCATGTATTGATAGCTCCGGGCGGCGACAGACATATGCGGTTGGTAAAGGTAAACGGCATATACCAGGTGGAGTGCAAGGAGGGCCCCAGGGTAAACGGTCACTGTCCTTCGGTGGATGTGCTGTTTGATTCTGTAGCCAAGGTGGCGGGACCCAAAGCCCTGGGTATCATTCTGACAGGTATGGGTGGAGACGGAGCCAGGGGGCTGCTCCAGATGCGTAAAGCCGGAGCGAGAACCATTGGGCAGGATGAATCTACCTGCGTAGTGTATGGGATGCCCAAGGTGGCATATGACCTGGGGGCGGTGGAATTTCAGGAGAAACTCCAGGATATTTCCAAGAGAACTTACGCAGTGCTGAGTAGAATGTAGAACAGAAAGGAAGGGACAAGAAGATATGAAGATTTTGCTGGCGGAAGATGATTTTGTCACAAGGAAATTTATGGTTGGCTTTCTGTCTAAATACGGCGAATGCGATGTGACGGTGGACGGTATGGAGGCAGTGGACGCTTTCATGATGGCACTGGAAGACGGGGAACCGTATGATTTGGTGTGTCTGGATATCATGATGCCGGTCATGGACGGTTATCAGGCTCTGATGGGTATCCGCAATCTGGAAAAGGATCGCGGGATCGCGGAGGATAAGAGGGCGAAGGTTATCATGACCACTGCGCTGAACGATGAAAAGAATGTGAAGATGGCATTTGAGCTGGGCTGTACGATCTATTCCGGCAAACCTATTGACAAGGAGAGATTTGAGCAGGCCATGAAAAAACTGGGTCTGATATAATCTTATAAAAATTTACAGGAAAGGAGAAAGTATGGCTGAAGAATTTAACACAGAGGGAATGTTGGACATCTATCTGTTTGAAAACAGTCAGCTCTTGGAACAGCTACAGGAGATCGTGCTGGAGCAGAAGGATGCGGAGTGCTTTGATGAGGACAGCATCAACGAGATATTCCGTACCATGCACACTATCAAAGGTTCCTCGGGCATTATGATGTTTGATGACATCACTGCGGTGGCTCACAAACTGGAAGACGTTTTCTTTTATCTGAGAGAGTCCCATCCCGAGCACGTGCCGCACTTGCAACTGGTGGAGCATGTGCTGGAAGTGGCAGATTTCATCACCGCAGAGATGGATAAGATCCGCAACGGAAATGCAGCCGATGGAGATTCAAAAGGTATTATCAAAGAACTGGACGCTTTTCTGGAGACCATCAAGAAAGGGGTGGGGGAGGATGCCCTGATGCCCGAGAATGTGCACGAGGAGCCCAAGCAGTTTTACATAGCCCCCGTTGCCACGGACGCAAGTCGTTTCTACAAGATATATATCACTTTCGCGCCTGAAACGGTCATGGCTAACGTCCATGCCTACAAAGTGGTCTATGCATTGAAGGAGATTGCGGAGGATCTGCTGTATTCACCGGAGGATATCATCTCCGACGAGTCCAGTGGGGATGTCATTTTGAAAGAGGGATTTAAGATCCTGCTGCAGGCTCAATGTACGGAGACAGAGATCAGGGATCTGATCGGTGTTGGCTATGACATTGAAAAGGTCGATGTCTATGAGTGTAAGGCCGAAGAATTCCTGCTGGGATTTGACTTTGGAGACCATGCCCCTCAGATCGATCTGGAATCCAGTGTGGAGGATATCGAAGCCAAGGCGGAGAAGGAAGCGGAGAAAAAGGAAGACACCAAACCGCAGATGGCTCCCGGTGACTTCGTCATCCAGAACAAGGAGCCCGGCCGCCCCAAGAAACTTGCGAAGGATAAGCAGAAAGGCGCGAAAGAGGCATTTATCAGCGTAAATGTAAATAAGATGGATCAGCTGATGGATCTGATCGGAGAGCTGGTCATCGCGGAATCCGTAGTGCTGCAGAATCCCGACCTGAAAGTGCCGGGTCTGAACCTTTCCAATTTCAATAAGGCGGCGGCGCAGATGTCCAAGATTTCCACGGATCTGCAGAACGTGATCATGTCCATGCGTATGATGCCTCTTACCAATCTGTTCCAGAAGATGAACAGAATCGTCTTTGACGTTTCCCGTAAGCTGGGCAAGGACATCGACTTTGAGATGATCGGTGAGCATACCGAGGTGGATAAGAATATCATCGAGAACATCTCGGATCCGCTGATGCACCTGGTGCGTAATGCGGTGGATCATGGCATTGAGACCAACGAGGAGCGCAAGGAAAGCGGTAAGCCGGGCAAAGGAAAGGTCACTCTTACGGCCAAGACAGAGGCAGGCAAGGTGTGGATCAGTGTGACCGACAACGGAAAGGGCCTGGATCGGGAGAAGATTCTTGCAAAAGCCAAAAAGCAGGGGCTGTTGGATGAGGGAAGACTGGAGAGCGATTACACGGACAAAGAAGTGTATAAGTTCATCACCTTACCTGGTTTTTCCACCAACGAGCAGGTCACGGAGTATTCCGGACGTGGCGTAGGCATGGATGTGGTGGTACAGAATATTCAGGCCATAGGCGGAGCGCTGGAGATTGAGAGCGTTCCGGGTGAAGGCAGCACCATGACGCTTAAGATTCCTCTGACATTGGCGATCATAGACGGCATCGTCATGGAGACAGGTACCTCTTCCTTTGTTGTGGAGACTGGCGTTATCAAGCAGTTTGTCAGCGTGAAGGAGGATATGATGATTCACGAGCCCAACGGCGATGAATACATTATGATCCGGGGAGAATGTTATCCAGTACTCCGTCTGGGAGAATGGTATGGCCTGAAAGATTACCGCAAATCGGTGGAAGATGGCATGATGTTGATTTTTGAGGTGGAAGGGAAGGCCATATGTCTCTTCGTGGACAGATTGATAGGCGAGCAGGAGATTGTGGTGAAACCCATTCCTTCTTATATCAAAAAAGTTAAAGGTCTGTCCGGCTGCACGCAATTGGGTGACGGCAGCATTGCACTGATACTTGATCCAGTAGGATTGATAGAATAAACATACGAAAGGGAGGTAACTGCATGGATGTAACCAGTGAAGAAAAGAGGCAGACCGACAATGAGCAGACTACCTATAGTGAGCGGGACGCGCAAAAGGGCAAGTATATGACCTTCAAGTCGGGCAATGAGTATTTTGGCTTGAAGATCCAGTATGTCAGCGAGATCATACAGTTCCAGGCCATAACAGCCATTCCGGAGACAGCGGACTATATCAAGGGATTGATCAATCTGCGAGGAAAGATCATTCCTGTCATAGATATCAGTCTTCGGTTTAAGCAGGAACCGGTTGAGTACAATGACAGAACTTGCATTATTGTGATCAATGTGCAGAATACATTGGTGGGACTGATCATTGAGAAGATTGCCGAAGTTGTAGAGATCCGGGAAGAGAATATCTTACCGCCTCCGAGTATCGGTAAATCGGATAAGGTACAGAACAAGTATGTATACGGCATCGGAAAAGTGGGAGACTCGGTAAAACTCTTGCTGGATCCCGAGAAACTACTGAATGATGAGGATATGTCGGTTTTGGAGCAGGCAAACAATTTAGAAGCGGAAGAGAGAGAGGTATGATATTATGAAAAATATGAAGATGAAAACAAAAATGATTATTGGCTTTGCTATTCCGATTTTACTTACAATCATTAATGTACTGGTGGGCATAATTTCCGTACAGAAGATTGAAAGTACCATAGGGGATATGCAGACAGGCCAGTACACCACGGTAACCACCACGATGGAGCAGATCGGGGCGGATGAGGCGAAGGCGAAAATCCTTACCGATACCCTTACGGCTTCTATGTCAGAAGACAATGCGCTTATACAGAGAACCGCTAATATATCTCAGTTAGTCAGTGTGGCATTGGTCGTTGTTTCCATAATAATCACTCTGATCATCGCATATTCGCTGATCAGGACGATCAACAAGTCTGTGGCACAGCTGTCCCGGGCCGCCGGTGAGATCGCCATGGGACGTGTGGATGTTCAGATGGTGAAATATAATAACGATGAATTTGGTGAGCTGATTGACGAGTATCGTTCAGTGATCGACAACATCAAATATCAGGCGGGCATTGCGGAGGAAGTGTCCAAGGGCAATCTGACTGTGGCTGTAAATCCCAAGTGCGCAGAGGATCTGATGGGTCAGTCTCTGAAAAAGCTGGTTGAGGATAACAACCATGTACTCAGCAGCATCAGTGATGCCGCATATCAGGTGAGCATCGGTTCTTCTCAGATGGCAAGTGCCAGCCAGTCCCTGGCTCAAGGTTCCACAGAGCAGGCAAGCGCTATTGAAGAGATCACCGCTTCCATGGACGAGATCGTTGAGGCTACCGCGCAGAATGCGGAGCAGGCTAATAAGGCAGCAGCGCTGGTTGAGACCGCGATCAAGGATGTTAAGCAGGGTAATGTGCGTATGCAGGATATGATGACTGCTATGCAGGACATCAACAAGTCTTCCGAAAGCATTTCCAAGATCATCAAGGTTATAGATGACATTGCGTTCCAGACCAATATCCTTGCTCTGAACGCGGCAGTAGAGGCAGCCAGAGCTGGTGAGGCAGGTAAGGGCTTTGCAGTAGTGGCAGAAGAAGTGAGAAGTCTGGCAGCAAAGAGCGCGGCAGCGGCCTCCGAGACTGCAGGTCTGATCGAGGATTCCATTCAGAAGGTTAGCCAGGGCTCCCAGATGGCTGATGAGACGGCTAAGGCTCTGGATATGATCACAGATGTTGTAAATCAGAGTGAAGTGCTGATCAATAGCATCGCGCAGGCATGTAACTATCAGGCAACCAGCGGCGCCCAGATCAAGCAGGCTATCACCCAGGTTTCCCAGGTGGTGCAGACCAACTCCGCGACCAGCGAACAGTGTGCATCCGCAAGTGAGGAGCTCTCCAACCAGGCAGACAGAATGCGTGAGAAACTCTCCATTTACCACCTCAGCAATACGGCGGTTGCCGCCTCATCCAACTCCGGCATCGGTTCCTTTACGGCATCTCCCAGCGCAAATGAGCAGATTATTTCTCTGGGCGGGGATGGATTCGGAAAATATTAATGCTTTATGTGTCTAAGATCCGGCTGTGCGGAGTGATCCGTACAGCCGGTTTTTACGTATATAAAAAGGGGTTTCAATGACCGTATAGATGTGTTATACTGATAAAAAGTTCGCAAGCGGGCGTTTTGAATACGGATGATTTCAGTGTTGCGGGAATAAGGTATAACGAGTAAAACGTTCCGCGTTTAACTCTACTGAACGGAGAGTGCGCCAAGGCGCACGAAATCAAGGTAAGTTTGGAGGCCGATTTTTGTGGAAAACGGAATTACGAAAAAGCAGTCCACAGTGTTGCAGGGGGTGGCCATACTGATGATGGTGTACCACCACCTGTTTTCATTTGCGGTGGAATATGAATCGTTGCTGCCGTTTATACAGGTGGACACAGCCCGGAGGATCGCCTGGTTCTGTAAGCTATGCGTGGGCATATTTGCCTTTGTCAGCGGATATGGCATGTATTACGTGATGAAAAGGCAGGATGGAGAGCGGTTCGGAAGGCGTCTGCTGGCGGAGTACCGGGAGTCGCTGCTGCGGATCGCGCGCCTCTACGGGAAATTGTGGCTGGTGCTGGCAATCTATATGGGTATATTTTTCGGACTGCTGAAACAGCCTTTTATGCCGGAGCAGTTCGTGGGTAATCTGACGGCATTAGATCCCACATATAACGGGGCTTGGTGGTATGTGGAGCAATATGCCAAGATCCTGCTGATGCTCCCGCTGCTGGATCTGCTGTTGACTCATTTTGAGCAGCCCAGGCAGCGCAGAGTGAAGTGGACTTTTTTTCTCGCTCTGGCGGCGGCAGGCGTGGGGGCGATGGCGGTCGGTCTTATCTGGTGGCCGGAGCTGTGGGAGTTGCTGTTGGCTCTTTTAAAGAGTATGAGGATATCTTTTCTGCTGATAGCGGCTGTGGGATATCTGACGGCCCGGTACGCGCTGTACCAGCGAGTGGACAGATGCCTGCGGCGGTTGGGCGGCTGGGCGCCTGTGTGTGTGTCGGTGATTCTGCTGGTCTTTGTGGTGGTGGTGCGGGTGCGCCTGGCAACGGACGCGGCGTACGCGAAAGTTGATTTTCTGCTGACGCCTCTCCTGGTCTATGGGCTTTTGACACTGCTTTATTACGTGAGACCTCTCTGTACCTTTCTGGCGTGGTGGGGACAGCAGTCTACATATATCTGGCTGGTACATGGCTTTGTGTTCGGATTCCTATATCTTGTTGTCAAGCCTATTGTGTGGCTGGATATCGGTGTCTATCTGGCGGTGCTCCTGGCGTCGGCAGCGGTGGCGTTTCCCCTCAGACTGCTGGAAAAATTGCCGGGCAGGCTGTATGCGTTCTGTAAAAAGCGGACACAAAAATAAAAGGAGGGTCTTTCGTGGCATCTATCAAAGAAGTGGCTGCAAGGGCTGGAGTTGCTATTTCCACGGTATCAAAGGTCTTGAACCATTATCCCAATATAAGCGAGGAAACCAGGCAGAAAGTGAACGCAGCCATTGACGAGCTGGGTTTTGTGCCCAATGCCGTGGCAGCGGCGCTCTCTTCCAAACAGGCGGGCAGGATCGCGTTGCTGATCCATCTGAATACCAGCACCCAGGCCATTGACGAGATCAGTATGCAGTATCTGGCAGGAGCGCTGGCCTGTGCCAGAGAGCATGCCCTGGATGTGGTCACAGTGTTTTTTTCCATGCTGGAGGGCATGAGCGTAGAGGAAGTCATCGGATACTTCCGCTCCCAGAGTATCAATGGGATCATTATCTATGGTATATCCAAAGAGGACGGGGTATTACAGGAACTGATCAGAAGGCAGGTCTTCCAGATCGTGTCAGTGGACGCGCCCCTGATGAACGAGAGTACCTCATGCGTGTGGATCGACCAGGCGGGGGCACAGTATGCGGTGGCGGAAAAGACCATGCTGATGGACACTATTCCCTATAAAAAAGTACTGTACATAGCCGGTAAAAGCGACGGGTATGTGACGGAGGAGAGAATCCGGGGCATGGAAAAATTTGCCGGGGACTATGGGCTGGAAATGATCGTTCGCAGCGGAGAGTTCTCGGAGAGAGCCGCCAGGAAACTGACTCTGGAATATGCCGAGGATCAGGATATGGTAGTCTGTGCCTCAGACTTGATGGCCATAGGAGCCATGCGCGCCCTGACGGATATGGATATTTTCCGCCCGGTATGCGGCTTTGACGGGCTGACGCTGATGGGGTATGTGGGACAGCAGATGAACACGGTGCGCCAGGACTTTTCCAGAATATCCAGGGAGGCGGTGGAGGAGCTGGAGACACTGATGAACGGCGGCAGCGGGCGGGAGCTTGTGCTGGACTATACGCTGGTCCGATTGAAATATCTGGACATTATACGTTAAAATGAGGGGGGACGCCCAGAGCAGGGCGTCCCTCCGCCGTGTATGTCAGCAGTTTAATACATGAAGTTCGTGCAATGCCCTGGTGGCGGCCACATACAGCAGTTTGGAAAGTCTGGGATCGTCTGGGCCGTGCTGCATATCCAGATTCCACAGGATCACGGCGTCAAACTCCAGGCCTTTTACCAGGCGTATGGGCAATATCATGGTACCGGTGGAAAAGTTGGAGACGGCTCCGTCGGTCAGAGGTGTCAGAGGGGAGAGCAGCTCTCTGGCACGGTCTGCCTCCGTCTCGCCCCGGCAGATTATGGCGGTGGTGTGATAGCCTTTACCCTGAATGGCATCGATCAGCCGGGCCGCATGTTCCGCCATCTCCAGATCGCTCCAGAATCTGGCCTCTTCCACCGGTATGCCATGGCGTATCACTGGCTCGATCCGGTAGCGCCCGAAGGAGGCCTTTTCCAGGATCCGCCCGGCATACTCGGAGATCTCTATGGTGTTTCGGTAGCTTTTTTGCAGCAATAGAAATTCATCACGCTCATTTTTAAGGAACAGTTTCTGTAGTTCATACCAGTCATTCAGCCCTGTGTCATAGTGGATATTCTGGGATACATCCCCCATGATGGTAAAATAGGTGGCCGGCAGCAGCGTCCGCAGCACATAATAAATGCCGATGCCGAAGTCCTGGGCCTCATCCAGAAACAGCAGTCCGAATTCTTCGTTGGGTGCTTTCTGATATACTCTGTAGTGGATCAGAGCCAGAGCCGCGATATCGTACACGTCGTATTCCCGGCGCCGGAGTCGGTCTAAGTGGGCCTGCCAGATCTCCGCCCCCCGTTCCGACTCCGATCCGGGGGCGGCCTTATGCTCCTCCCACCATAGACCCAGATAATCCAGATACAGCTCGTAGATGCTGGCGGTGGGACGGGAGGATTTGTAGTGCCCGGCATATTCCTTCAATTTTGCCTGCAGTTTGTCCTTATCCTCCCCGCTCATCAAGAACTTGATCCGGGTCTTTACTCTATCGTCCAGTGTTCCCAGCAGGGTGCATATGCTGAAGGAGGGATTTTCACGGTAAAGCGTCATGTTGTTGCTCTCCGATAAGATCGTGCCGATCTGCCCGTCTTTGAGCGGGGAGAGATCCACCAACTCTTCCCGCAGATGCAGCAGATACAGCTCTAACTCCTGCATAAAGGAAAGGGTGCAGCGCCAGGGGGCGCTTTCGTCCGGCTCCGGGCATGTATTTTTTTTGACCCAGTCCTTTTCGCACAGGCGGGCGAAGATCTGATCCATGCGCATGTGCTTGATGTTGGGCACGTCCAGTTCCGGCAGGCCGCTGGTGATATAGTTCAGCAGCAGGTCGTTGCTGCCGATGATGCAGTATTCGTTGGACTCAAAGCGGTGCTTGTAGTTGTAGAGCAGATAGGAGATACGGTGCATGGCCACCGTGGTCTTGCCGCTGCCCGCCACGCCCTGGACGATCAGGTTGGCAAAGGGAGATTTGCGGATTATGGTGTTCTGTTCCTTCTGGATCGTGGCAATGATCTCCCCCAGCACTGCATCCTTATTTTTGGATAAATACTGGACCAGCAGCTCGTCATTGGAGGCGACATCACTGTCATAATACCCCATAAGCCGACCTTTTTCGACGCTGTAGGTCCGTTTCAGACACAGTTCGATGGGGATGGGTTTTTCATCCGGCAGGCCGTATTCCCCCGCTCCCAGTTCGTTCTCATAGTAAACACTGGAGATGGGAGCGCGCCAGTCGGCAATCAATACGTCTGTCTTGTTTCGGAACACGCCGTTTTTACCGATATAGACCTGTAGATTAAGCTTCGAGGCAGTCTCCGTGTAATCGATCCTTCCAAAATAGGGCTTGTCCTGCGCCGCCCTGTTTTTGCGCAGAGAGGCGGCGGCATGCTCTTCCAGGCTGCTGGCGGTCATCAACTGGTTATACAATTCCACATCGCCGCTGTTGATCGCTTTGTACAGATCCTGTACCTGGGCATGTCTCTGCTCATATTCCCGCTCGTACTTTTCCACGTTCTGTCCGATGATCTCCAGACATTCCTGAAAGTGCAGCTGCTCCAACCGCATTTCCTGATCCTGATCAGCCATTGTTTTCCTCCGTTCTGTTGTGCTTTTATGGGGTTACTTTTTAAATTATACGAACAAAATATAAATAATACTAGACTTTTATTTATGAATATGCTATGATGCTTACTAGAGTTGTGTCTAAAATAGCTGTCGCATAAGCGATAGCTATTTTACGTATAACCGAACCTTGAAACGCTTATTTTCAGTGACGAATATGTGAGGGGATTGATATGATCAATTTTTTTGTGAGTCTCATTGCGACGGTTTTTATGGGAGACAAATATATAAAAGAACGGATGGAGAGGGAGCTGCCGCCGGGTGAAAACCAGGAGATTTGGGGAGGACGGCTGCTGCTGCGGCGCCATCACAATCCGGGAGTCATGTTGGGTATTGGCAAGGGACAGGGAACCGTTGTGACAACCCTGTCACTTCTGCTGACCGCTTTTTGTACTTTGATCTTTGTCTTAAGTTTGAGCATATATGGCAGCAATTTGCTGCGCACGGGACTGGCTCTGCTGCTGGGCGGCGCTTTCAGCAATACCTATGACAGACTGAGACAGCGGTATGTGATGGACTATGTCAGTCTGAATGTCAAGTGGGCGCCCATCCGCAGGCTGGTCTTTAACATATCGGATTTCTGTATCATTACAGGAGCCATGCTGTCCGCCCTGGGTTTGAAACACCAGGGGCGGAAACTGCGTAAGCTCGCGCGAAAGCGGAGGAAAAAGGCGGAGCGGGAAAAGGTCAGGCGGTGATGACCGTTCCGTTTTTCCCCTTTAACGCGTCTTTCAGCGCGTCCATGGAGGTGATCAGCACCCTGCCCTGGGGATTTTCCTTCAGATATGCGATGGCCGCCTCGATCTTGGGCAGCATGGTACCCGGCTCAAACTGTCCCTGGGATATCAGTTCCCGGGCCTGAGCCACTGTCATGGCTGGTAGGGCTCTCTGATTTTCTTTGCCATAATTTTCACAGACCTGTTCTACGCCGGTCAGTATGATCAGTTCATCGCTGTGCAGCTCGGCGGCCAGCCTGCCCGCGATGGCGTCTTTCTCGATGACGGCGGAGGCTCCTTTCAGCACATGTTTCTGCTCGATGACGGGGATGCCGCCTCCGCCGCAGGCGATGACCACCTGATCCGCCATAGCCAGGGTGCGTATGGCCTCGATCTCCACGATATCAATGGGTTTCGGCGCGGCTACCACACGGCGGAAACCTTTGCCGGGAAATTCTTTGACATAGTTGCCTTTTTTGATCTCGGTCTCGGCGTCTTCCTGAGACATATAGCGTCCGATCACCTTGGTGGGCTCGTAGAAAGCCTCGTCGTAGGGATCTACCGTCACCTGGGTCAGGATTGTGCTCACGGGTTTGGAGATCCCCCGGGACAGAAGTTCGCTGCGGAGAGCATTCTGTATATCATAACCCACATAGCCCTGGCTCATGGCAGAGCAGACGCACATGGGGGCCGGCGTGTAGTCGATATAGACACGGCGCAGTTCTGTCATGGCCTTGTGGATCATACTCACCTGCGGACCGTTGCTGTGGGTGATGGTCAGTTGACAGTCTGCCTCCACCAAGTCCGCCAGGGCATGGGCGGTTTTCTTCACCGCATCCCATTGTTCCAGAGTCGTATATCCCAACGCGTCGTGTCCCAGGGACACCACCACATGTTTTTTGCTCATAACCGTGCCTCCTATTTTCCAAAATAATTTACCTATAGCATACCCCCAAAACCCCCAGATGGCAAGGATAAATGTCAATTTTCGGGAGTCAGAAAAAGAGAAACTGTGACACAAAATGTAAAATAATTAATTTATTGACAACATGTATAAATTTATGTATACTGCTGATTAGAAAGGGGGATACAGCCATGGCACAGAATGAGAGAGGCGCAGGGAGAAAACCTGCTTTATCGGAAGAGTCGCTGAGGGAGATCCGAAAGCGGCATGAAGGCGGGGAGAAGATCACGGATTTGGCCAGGGCCTACGGCGTGTCCCGGCAGACCATGCACAATTATCTTAAAGAGCCGGAGGACGGGCAGAGAGCCGTATACCATAGCCTGCGGCAGTGGCAGAAGCTGAATCGGGATTTTTCCGGAGTGGATGTACAGGACTATATGATACGCATGGATTATATGAATGGGGACGAGTGTTGCAGCCAGTTGCTGGTGAGCTTTCAAAAACGCCGGGTGGTGGTGGAGAACAGGACGGATGTGCCGTTTCATCGGGCGTTTGGCATGAAGGCCAGACCTACCTGGGAGGATTTTGAGGAGTTTTTGGAGGAGCGCTGTATGCCCAGGACCAGGGATCGGCTGCGGCTGGTGCTGGAGGATGTCGGTGTGGACAGCTATGACCCCATGGCCATCATCGAAAGGACCCAGGGGCGTATGGCGGAGGACCGGCAGTGGCTGAAGATATCCTATTTCGCGCCCAAACGGAGAGAGGGAGGGGAACATGGGGGAGAAGATTGAGGTGCCGATCGTTGAGGTCAGGGGTCAGAACGTTGCGACCAGTGGACATACCAGCAAGGGCAATCAGCTGAAATGGTATCAGGACGGCTGGTGGTACAAGGCGGACGCCTTTGGATATGAGAGCCTTGCGGAGACGCTTGTGACCCGGTTGCTGCAAAAGACTTCGTGGACCGGCTATGTGTGTTATGAGCCGGTGACGGTGGAGTGGAACGGCGGACTGTACCGGGGGTGCCGCAGCCGGAATTTTCTGCGGGAGGGGGAGGAACTGCTGCCCCTGGAAAAGCTTTACCGCAGCGTGACAGGGTTCAGTCTGGCCCAGGAGCTGGCCCACATCCGGGAGGTGGAGAGGCGGATTGAACACACGGTGACGTTTGTGGAAAATCTGACAGGCATACAGGATTTTGGCCCCTATTTATCAGGTATGTTGGAGATGGATATGTTTTTTCTGAATGAAGACCGCCATACCAACAATATTGCGCTGCTCTACCGGCAGGAGGACAAAAGCTACCGGCTGTGTCCCTATTTTGACATGGGGCTGTCCCTGTACGCGGATACCAGAGAGGAATACCCGTTGGAGATGGATGTGGAGACATGCCGGCAGCGGGTCAGGGCCAAGCCCTTTTGTCAGGATTTTGAAGAGCAGATGGACGCCGCGGGCAGACTCTATGGCTGGAACCTGCATTTCTCTTTAAGCCGAAACGGGCTGTGGCATATGCTGGAGGAAATGCAGGCCGCCTATGAACCGGCGGAGGAGGCTCCCTGGTACAGCGCCGGGGAATGGAAAAGGATACGGGAGGCGATTATGGACCAGGCCCTGTCGTATCCCTATCTGTTTAAGATATAAGTCAGATGTTACAACTGCGCGATGCAGCTTTCCAGCGTTTCAAAGTAGTCCTCAAAGGTTTTGCGGCAGCAGCCGGGATCGTCGATGACGATGCCGGCTGCCTTAAGGCCGGTCAGGGTAAAGCCCATGGCCATGCGGTGATCCTCATAAGTCCGGACGGTGCAGGGCCGGGGAGTACCGGGATGGACTGTGATACTGCTGTCTGTGGACTCGCAGCGGATTCCCATGCGTTCCAGCTCCGTGACGATGGCATGCAGACGGTCGCACTCCTGAAAACGGATATGGCCAATGCCCGTTATAGTGGTGGGGGAGTTCGCATAGGGCGCTATGGCGGCCAAAGTGATGGCCTGGTCGGAACAGGCGGACATATCCGCCGTGACGCCCCGCAGGCGTCCGTTCTCCGGCGGCAGCAGGATCAGTCCCTGGGCGTCCTCCCGCAGGCGGCATCCCATCCGGGCCAGGATATCCAGAAAAGCCGTGTCCCCCTGCATGCTTTCCGATCTTTGCACCTGTAAGACCTGTACGGGAACGTTCAGCAGCGCTCCCAGAGCATAGAAATAACAGGCGGCGGACACGTCCGGCTCGATCCGGTAATCCAGCGCGCGGTAGCGCTGTCCGGCGGCGATCCGGTAGCCCATGGGCCGGGTGCTGTTGATACAGCCGCAGCAGGTGTGATTGTCCCCGCCACCCGTGCAGTAATACTGCGGCTGGGCGTGAACGCCGAACTGTTCCATCATCCGGGTGGTGATCCCGATATAGGACAGGCCGTGCTCCCCCTCTATGTGGATGGTCATATCCTCCGGACACAGGCAGGCGGATATGAGCAGGGCGCTGAGGAATTGGCTGCTGTGTTCAATGTCCACCGTGATCAAATGTTTGCCGAATCCGTGGCCTCTCACGGTAAAAGGAAAACAATCTTCCCTTTCTTCACAGAGGATCTCGCAGCCCAGCTCCCGCAGGGAGGCGATCAGCGGCGCCATGGGCCTTTTGCGCATCTGCTGCGAAGCGTCCATGTGATATACGCCCTGGGATACCCCCAGATAAGCGGTCAGAAATCTGGCCGCGGTACCGGCGCTGCCCACATAGAGGCTTGCCTCCGCTCGCGGAATGGCTCCTCCCAGTCCTGTGATACGCACTTCCCTTCCGGTTTCATCTATTTCCGTCTCAAATCCCAGCTCCTGCATACAGCGCAGAAAATGTCGGGAATCGTCGGAAAACAAAACGCCCCGCAGAGTGGACGTCCCCTGCGCCAGAGCGGCCAGCAGCAGGGCGCGGGCCGTTATGCTCTTGGAGCCGGGCACTGTCACCCGGAGAGGGGGGCGATCCGTGTTCATATGGCGGTTTGATTTCTCATATACATTGGGTACGGCGTAGAATCTTTCGGTTATCATTTTGTCTCACTCTCTTTTCTTATACAAATGTACAAATGGAATTTATAATAAACTTACCAAAAAAATGACCAATGCGCAATACACTACGGCTTGGCCGCATAAAAAAGATTTGACAAATCTATAATATCCATATAGAATAAGTAGGAAATAATTGGATGGAGGGAATAAATATGGCTAAGATATACGGCAAGGCTACGGAACTGATCGGACACACTCCGCTCCTGAGAGTGGAGAACTATATGCGGGGGCAGGGCATTGAGGACGCCACCGTTTTAGTGAAACTGGAATATCTGAACCCTGCGGGCAGCGTTAAGGACAGAGTCGCTCTGGCGATGGTGGAGGACGCGGAGAGGAAGGGCAGTTTGAAACCCGGCGCGACCATTATCGAGCCCACCAGCGGCAACACAGGTATCGGCCTGGCCAGCGTGGCGGCAGCCAAGGGATACAGGACGATCCTGACTTTGCCGGACACCATGAGCGTGGAGCGGCGTAATCTGCTGAAAGCCTACGGAGCCGAACTGGTTCTGACGGAAGGGGCAAAGGGCATGAAGGGCGCGATCGCCAGAGCGGAGGAGCTGCGGCAGGAGATCCCCGGTTCCGTGATTCTGGGACAGTTTGACAACGCGGCCAACCCGGCGGCGCACGCGGCTGCCACTGGCCCTGAGATATGGGAGGACACGGACGGCCAGGTGGATATCTTTGTGGCAGGCGTGGGCACGGGAGGAACCGTCACAGGCGTCGGAACCTATCTGAAATCCAAGAATCCCAGGATACAGGTGGTGGCGGTGGAGCCCTCCGATTCGCCGGTGCTCTCCGGAGGCAAACCCGGCCCCCACAAACTGCAGGGAATCGGCGCGGGCTTTGTCCCGTCCGTTTTAAATACCCAGGTCTATGACGAGATATTCACCGTGACCACGGAGCAGGCATATGAAACGGGCAGGGAGATTGCCCGCAGGGAGGGGATATTGGTGGGAATCACCTCCGGCGCCGCCCTGTATGCCGCCGCCCAGCTGGCGCTGCGGCCCCAGAATAAGGGCAAGACCATCGTGGCGCTGCTGCCGGATTCGGGGGACAGGTATCTGTCTACGGCAATGTTTTCGGAATAGGAGATAAGACGGATATGAAGATATCGACGAAGGGGCGTTATGCGGTGCGGGTCATGCTGGACCTGGCTCTGAACGACGGCGGGGAGTGCATCAAGGTAAAGGAGATCGCTGGCAGGCAGGGAATCTCCGAGAAATATCTGGAACAGATCATCGCCGTTCTAAACAGGGCGGGCTATGTGAAGAGCGTCCGGGGCGCCCAGGGGGGATACCGTCTGGCAAAAGATCCGGGGGAGTACACCGTGGGCATGGTACTGCGGCTGACGGAAGGGTCGCTGGCCCCGGTGGCCTGCCTGGAAGAGAACTACGGAGTCTGCGAGCGCTGTGATACCTGCGAGACGCTGCAGGTCTGGAAGGATGTGTATGAGGCGGTAAACAACGTGGTGGACAATGTGACCATCGGAGATCTGGCCGCAAGGCACAGGCAGCGGACCTAGATGCGGAACTCTAAAACAGCATATGCCCGGAAAGCGCACTGAAGAATATCTGGACGCCAGAGCGGTCAGATGTTCTTCACAGGGTCCGTGCGTTTTCCGGGGATATGCGGAACTCTAAAACAGCATATGCCCGGAAAGCGCACTGAAGAATATCTGGACGCCAGAGCGGTCAGATGTTCTTCACAGGGTCCGTGCGTTTTCCGGGGATATGCGGAACTCTAAATAAGGAGAGGACATATGAATAATCGGGAAATCAGTAATCCTTTGGATCTGAAACAGATTCGGGTGACGGACGCCTTTTGGCACAGAGAGCAGGAATTGGTGCGAACCCAGGTGATCCCTTATCAGTGGGAGGCCTTGAACGACAGGGTGGAGGGGGCGGCTCCCAGCTACTGTATGCGCAACTTTAAAGTGGCGGGCCGCATGATGCGGGAAAAGAGGGACAAGGGCGCGGCCTATGTGGCCCCCTCCTATACTTTCCGGGGCTTTGAGGCCCTGCCGGAGGATCCGGCCCATCCGGACGAGGATAAGTTTTACGGCTTTGTGTTTCAGGACACGGATTTTTCCAAATGGATAGAGGCGGTGGGTTATTCCCTGCTGCAGCACCCGGACCCCGTGCTGGAGAAGACGGCGGATGAGGCTATCGACATCGTGTGCGCGGCTCAACTGGAGAACGGCTATCTGGATACATATTATATCATCAACGGCATGGACCGGGCCTTTACCAATCTCCGGGACCATCATGAGCTGTACTGTCTGGGGCACCTGGTAGAAGGGGCGGTGGCCTATTATCAAGCCACCGGCAAGGATAAACTGTTGTGCGCCGCAGAGAGATTTGCGGACTATTGCTGCCAGGTCTTCGGTCCCCAGCCGGGGCAGTGCAAGGGTTATCCCGGCCATGAGATCGCGGAGATGGCTCTGGTGCGTTTGTTTGAGGAAGACAATCAGGGAAAATACCTGAACCTTGCAAAGTTTTTCCTGGATCAGCGGGGGACGCAGCCCTATTATTTTGACCAGGAGGAACAGGAGCGGGCGGCTCACGACGGACAGCCTTACAGAAAGACCACCAACAATGCCTATCATCAGGCCGATCTTCCCGTGCGGGAGCAGTCCGAGGCCGTGGGACATGCCGTGCGGGCCATGTACCTGTACAGCGGTATGGCGGACGTGGCCAGACTGTGCGGGGATCAGGCCATGGAGGCCGCCTGTGACCGGCTGTGGGACAATGTGACCCGGGAGAAAATGTACGTTACCGGCGGCGTGGGAGCCACCCATATGGGGGAGGCGTTTTCCTTTAATTACGATCTGCCAAACGACACGGCCTATTCCGAGACTTGCGCCGCCATCGGCCTGGTGTTCTGGGCCAGGAGGATGCTGCAGCTAAAGCCCCGGGGAAAATATGGGGACGTGATGGAGCTGGCCCTGTACAATACGGTGCTGGCGGGCATGGCCCTGGACGGCAAGAGCTTTTTCTACGTCAATCCCCTGGAGGTGGTTCCGGAGGCCTGCCATAAGGACAGCAGAAAGGGCCATGTCAAAACCGTGCGGCAAAAATGGTTCGGCTGTGCCTGCTGTCCGCCCAACATTGCCCGGCTGGTCAGTTCCGTGGCCGCCTATGCCTACACGGAGTCGGAGCCCGGCGCTGCGCCATGCTCCCGGGAAGACGATCTCTCCCCGTCCGAAGGGGGAGAGCAGGATACTCCGGATGTGAGATCCAAGGAAACCTTGTGGATACATCTGTACATGGGAAGCGTACTCTCCAAACAGGTATGGGTAAGCGATAAATTGCAGGAAAAAAAGACGCTGGATATAAAAGTGGAGTCGTCACTGCCCTGGGAGGGAAAAGTGAAGGTGCTGCTGCGCGGCGACAGGGTGCCCTGTAGGCTGGCTTTCCGGGTTCCCGGCTGGAGCGACGGGATGAAAGTAAACTATCGCTGCGGCGGCAGACAGGGTCAGGTATCGGTGGCAGCGGACGGGTTGGCGGTGAAAGCGTTTTCTGGAAAACAGGACGGTGAGGCGGAAACCGGAGATAAGAAATTGACCGGAAGGAATGCCTGCGCAGCGAAAGAAACAGTGGCTTACAGAGACGGTTATCTGTATATAGACGGAATCTGGCAGGATGATGACGAAGTGATCCTGGAGATGGATATGCCGGTGCGGATCTTGGAGGCAGACACAAAAGTGCGTGAGGATATGGGTAAGGTTGCCATTGCCCGGGGGCCTATAGTCTATTGCCTGGAGGAGGCGGACAACGGCAAAGATCTTCATCTGTGCCGGGTGGACCTGCAGACCTTACAGCTCTCGGATATCCGGACGGAAGTCACGGAGGAATTGGGCCACCCCATGACCGTGCTGAAAGTGCCCGGCAAACGGCTGATCCCGGAAGAGAGCGGGGAGCTGTACCGCCTTGCCCGTCCCGCCCGGGAGGAAGACGTGACACTGCGCATGATCCCCTATTATGCCTGGAATAACCGGGGCGAGGGCGAGATGAGCGTGTGGGTGAGGCGCTAGCCCATATTTTATAATGGATATAAGCGGCTGTTCACCGTAAAAGATTATGCAAAAAAACACGAAACACCGGGGCATAATTTTCTGTTTATGTTCCGGTGTCTGGCGTGAGATTTTAAAGTTGAGTTTCCGCATTCTTATTTCTGTATCTGCTGTTTAATAAAATGAGAGAGATAATTAACACCAACGGGAAGATGCATCCCACCAGCATCCCTTTCTTCAGATCGTTATTCGCGCTCTGGGTAATACTTCCCACCAGCCCCGGGCCGAACGCTCCGCCCAGATCTCCTGCCGTTGCGAGAAACGCGAACATGGCGGTGCCGCCGTTCGGGAGCCGTTTGGAACAGATGCTGATGGTGCCGGGCCACATAATGCCGACAGAAAAACCGCACATAATACACCCGATCAGCCCGAGGAAGGGATTATCCGATATGGACGCCAGTATGTAGCAGAACAGACACAGACAGCCCGAACCGATCATAAATTTCATTAAGTCCAGTCTGTCTCCTCTTTTTCCATAGATCACACGGCTGATTCCCATGGTCACTGCGAACATGCAGGGTCCGGCCAGGTCCCCCACGGTTTTTGAGAGCCCCAGCGCCGATTCGGTGTAGGCGGAGGCCCATTGCGCCATAGCCAGTTCGGAAGCCCCGGCGCAGACCATGAGTATGATGGACATCCAAAACAGAGGAGTTTGAAACAGTCTGCCTATCTTCATGCCATTGCCGTCTTCCACAGTGTACTCGATAGGGCATGTGGCAAAATTGTAGATATTGTAAATAGGAATGACGGCCCATATGCAGGCAAGCCATTTCCAGCTGTCCACTCCAAATGCGGCGAAGAAGGCGGTAGACAGCAGTATGACGCCCACGGAACCCCAACAGTAAAAGGAATGCAGCAAACTCATGGCGGCCTCTTTATGCTCAAAGGGGCAGGCTTCTACGATGGGACTGCCCAGCACTTCGATCAGACCGCTTCCGACGGCGTATATCATAACGCTTATAATAATACCGGTCAGAGGACTTGGTAAAAGATCGGGCAGAAACGCAAGCCCGATCAGTCCGGCTGCCGCGCACAATTCCGAAGTTACAACGCATTTCCGGTAACCGATCCGGTCCACAAAAAAGGAACAGAATATATCCACGGCCAGCTGGGTCAGATAGAACACAGTGGATATGAGAGCTATTTCTCCCAGAGGAATATGATACGCGGTATGAAATTTCAGAAAGAGCAGCGGAGCAAAATTCGCTGCGATAGCCTGTGTAATAAAGCCGAGATAACAGGCCGTCAGGGTTTTTTTGTAATTTTTGACCATGTTGACAGTCCTTCCTTTCGTTGCTATAATAAACCGCAGTATATCTTAAAAAATCGTGGGTATCAATGTAATATCTCCCAGATTTATTACACAATATCGCAAAAGGGGGCCCGTGGAAATGGCCATGGCATATGACAGGATACGGACGGACGAATCGTTGAGGGAAACGGTTCGGCATGGAAATGAAGAATATCCTTTTCAGTATTATTTGGAAGATATCTGGCTGTTTGACTTTCACTGCATAGACTGGCACTGGCACCCGGAAGTCGAATTGGTGTATGTCAAAAAAGGGATGGCAGATTTTTATATAGGCTGTGACAGACATACTCTGGGGGCTGGAACAGGTATCTTTATTAATACCCAGGTGATCCATAGATTTGAATCCGGCGAAAGCACGGTCATACCCAATATAGTTTTTTCGCCCTGGCTGCTCTCACCGGAATTAAGTCTGATCTATCAGAAATATATAAGCCCCGTGCTCGCCTCGCCCACAAAGTATCTTATATTCTCCTCCGCCGATCCCGGACAGAAAGATATTTTACATACGCTGACAGAAATATTGGACCTGCAGGAATCGGAAAACGTGAGCGAGATCAAAACGGTGGAACTGCTGTTGAAACTATGGGGTATGATATATGAGAATATAGATACAGAAGAAAACATTTCAGCCCCCCATTCGTCTATACGGGCGCAGGCCCAGCTCCAGATCATGATGAAGTACATACACGATAATTACTCAGAACATATTACTCTGGAGGATATTGCCCGGACGGTGACGCTGAGCAAAAGCAGCGTGCTCAATATTTTTAACAATAACATACATATGTCCCCCATAAGCTATCTGGTAAATTACAGGCTAAAACGCGCGGCGACACTTCTTGTCACTACAGAAAACAGTATTTTTTCCATCGCGCAGGATACAGGGTTTGAAAATATCGGTTATTTCTGTCGAATATTTAAGGAAAGGTTTCGCCTGACGCCCAGCCAATACAGAAAAAGGATGTGACGCTATATGTTTTCCCGTATCCTGATATCCACCGCCACATAATTATATTCTTTCTCCGGCAGTTCCCCCGTGGTCAGATAGGCGAACAGCAGTGTCAGGGGCTTGGAGCCCTGTATCCGGGGCTGCTGGCAGATGGTGGCGGCGATAACTCCCTTTTTTACCAGAGCTTTGGTGGTGGGAACCTTGTCAAAGGCGATCACTCGGATCTGTCCTTCCCGCCCCAGCAGGGAGATACTGCGGCAGCCGCCGTTGACGCCGCCCGCCGCAAAGAACAGGGCGTTGATCTCCGGGTGCTGCGTCAGCAGTTTCGTCGTTTTTTCGTAACTCTCAAATTCGTCGTCATGATTTTCTATGATATCCACGATCTCCATATCGGATTTGTAGCGTTTCAGAGAATTGATGAATCCGGCCACCCGCTCGGTGTGGCACAGAATATCGGGAGAACCGGTGACTATACCCACCCGGACCTTGTCGTGGGTCATCAGATGCATGAGTCCGGCGGCGGTTTCTCCGCTCCTGGCGTAGTGGCTGCCCACGTAGGCGATGCGCCTGGAGTTCTCTATATCCGTGTTAAATGTCACCACGGGGATCCCCTGTTCATACAGCTCGTTGATGCACTGGCGTATCCGCTCATCGTTGTAGGGCGCCAGCGCGATGCCGCTGACCTCCTCCTCCGCAAGCTCCCGCACGGCCTGTAGCTGCTGCTCCACCCCATAAGTGATATGCTTGACGATCACGGTGCAGTTGTACCCGGCAAGCTCCTCGGCTTTTTCCAGAACCCCCTCCTCCACATCGATGAAAAAAGGATTGTCCGCGGAGAACAGTACCACGCCCAGCTTTATTTTCCTCTTCTGGGCGGCAAGCACCAGTCCGGCGATATTGGGTTTGTACTCCAGCGCTCTGGCGATCTCACGGATCTTTTCCGCCGTATCCGGATTCACCGATCCCCGGTTATTTAAAACCCTGTCCACCGTTCCTCTGGACACTCCCGCCAAGGCCGCGATTTCCTTGATGGTAGCCATAGTTTCCCACCTCCTGTCATATCTACGTTTACCCTATCATAAATATAGTTTCAAGTCAAACGGAATATGGACGTGCCCGGGCACGGACAGAGGGCGCTTTTGCCGCCGCTATCATATTTAACAGTTTTCTTCTGCGACAAATGTGCATAATACCGAAAATGCAAAAGGGATATTGATTTTATGGCCCAAAACGAGTATGCTATAAGTAACGTGCCCGGACACATTAACGGAGTGACAGGCGGCAAAGAGACGGCGGAAAACATATCCGCGCAAAATTGCAGGCATAGCGGGAGCCCGGCGGGATCGGGCTCCGGAATATGCGGAAAAGAGGTAAACATGTTATACATAGGTATTGATTTAGGCACCTCGGCGGTGAAACTGCTGCTGATGGACAGCCAGGGGAAGATTCAGAACATAGTCTCCAGAGAGTATCCCATCTATTTTCCCAATCCCGGCTGGTCGGAGCAAAAGCCCGAGGACTGGTATGAGCAGACTATGATCGGTATTGAAGAACTGCTTAAGGACGCGGACAAAAGCCAGGTGGCGGGCATTAGTTTCGGCGGCCAGATGCACGGGCTGGTGATCCTGGATGCACAGGACAATGTGATCCGCCCCGCGCTGCTGTGGAACGACGGCCGTACCTACGAGGAGTGCGATTACCTGAACAATGTGATCGGCAAGGAAAAACTCTCCGAGTACACAGCCAATATCTCATTTACCGGCTTTACCGCCCCCAAGATCCTGTGGGTAAAAAATAAAGAGCCGGAGAATTTTGCCAGGATTGCCAAGATCATGCTGCCCAAGGACTATATCGCCTATAAGCTTACCGGTGTGCACTGCACGGACGTGTCCGACGCTTCCGGTATGCTGATCTTTGACGTGAAGAACCGCAGATGGTCCAAAGAGATGTGCGAGATCTGCGGCATCCGCGAGGATCAGCTGGCAACCTGCTATGAGAGCTATGAATCCGTGGGCTGCGTGCTGCCCGAGATCGCGGACAAACTGGGTATCCCCCACAGCGTAAAGGTGGCGGCGGGCGCAGGCGACAACGCGGCGGCGGCTGTGGGCACAGGCACCGTGGGAGACGGCATGTGCAATATCTCCCTGGGCACCAGCGGAACCATATTTATCTCTTCCAAGAATTTCGGCGTGGACAAATACAATGCGCTCCACTCCTTCGCCCATGCGGACGGCAGCTATCATCTGATGGGCTGTATGCTCAGCGCCGCCAGCTGCAACAAGTGGTGGATGGACGATATCATAGGCACCAAGGATTATGCGGCGGAGCAGAAAGCCATTGAAAAGCTGGGCGAGAACCATGTGTATTTCCTGCCTTACCTGATGGGCGAGCGTTCGCCTCACAACAATCCCAATGCCAGAGGCACTTTTATCGGCATGACCATGGACACCACCAGGGCCGATATGACCCAGGCTGTGCTGGAGGGCGTGGCCTTTGCCCTGCGGGATTCCTTTGAGGTGGCCAAGTCCCTGGGCATCAAGATCGAGCGCACCAAGATCTGCGGCGGCGGCGCCAAGAGCCCCCTGTGGAAAAAGATGATCGCCAATATCCTGAATCTGAAAGTGGATGTGATCGAAGTGGAGGAGGGCCCCTCTCTCGGCGGCGCCATGCTGGCGGCAGTGGCATGCGGCGAGTTTGCCAACGTGGAGGAAGCGGCGGCTAAGATTGTGAAGGTGGTGGACACCGTGGAGCCCGATCCCGAGCTGGTGGCAAAGTACGACCAGCGCTACGCCCAGTTCAAGGAGATCTACCCGGCCTGCAAGCCGCTGTTTGAGATCATCAAGTAACTTTGCGATACTGTAGCGCCCTGAGCGCAAAAGGAGGATATGATGAAAATATTACCTATCACAGATCCCGCTTTCCGCAAGTACGGACGGCGGATCACCAATGTGGATCTGACGGAGCTGGTAGAGGTTCTGCGCAAACAGCCCGTGCCCGAAGGCGTGGTGTATGAGCCCAGCGTGGAGGCCCTGGAGGCGACCTCTGCCATGGAGCCCTTGGCCACCGCGGTTTTCGGCGAACTGCCCATCCAGATCGGCTACTGTAACGGTCACAATGAACTGTTGAATGCGGTGGAGTATCACCGGAACAGTGAACTCAATATCGCTGCCACGGACGCTATTCTGGTTCTGGGCATGCAGCAGGATATTGAGGACGATTTTACCTATGACACCGCCAAGATGGAAGCATTTTTGGTGCCCGCAGGCACGGGCGTGGAGATCTATGCCACCACTTTGCATTATGCGCCCTGCGGCGTGAATGGCGCGGGATTCCAGGTAGCGGTGGTGCTGCCCAAGGGAACCAACTATCCTCTGGACAAATCCCACGCGGACCTGTCCGTTGCCACCTCTAATGAGGACGCCCTGCTGACTGCCAAAAACAAATGGCTGATCGGCCATGCACAGGGCGGTCTGGACGCCGGCAGTTATATCGGATTAAAAGGAAAGAACTTGAATGTCAATGAATAATGCGGTAAAATAATATTGCATGCGGAACTAAAAACAGCATCTGCCCGGACAACGCCCAGAGAATTTACGGACGCCCAAGCGGCCGGATGCGGAACTTAAAAATAGGAGGATAGTACAATGAACAATCTACCCAAAGTAAAGATCGGTATCGTGGCGGTGAGCCGTGACTGTTTCCCCGAGAGCCTGTCCGTGAACAGGAGAAAAGCTCTGGTGGCGGCCTACAAGGCAAAATATGACGAGACCGATATCTATGAGTGCCCCATCTGTATCGTGGAGAGCGAGATACATATGGTACAGGCCCTGGAGGATGTGAAGAAGAACGGCTGTAACGCCCTGTGCGTATATCTGGGCAACTTCGGTCCCGAGATTTCCGAGACTCTGCTGGCCAAGCATTTTGACGGCCCTTCCATCTTTGTGGCTGCCGCTGAGGAGAGCCAGGCCGACCTGATGGACGGCAGAGGCGACGCATACTGCGGTATGCTGAACGCCAGCTACAACTTAAAGCTCCGCAATATCAAGGCTTATATCCCCGAGTACCCTGTGGGCACTGCTGAGGAGTGCGCTGATATGATCAACGAGTTCGTTCCCATTGCGAGAGCGATCGTGGGCCTTTCCGATCTGAAGATCATTTCCTTCGGTCCCAGACCGCTGAACTTCCTGGCCTGCAACGCGCCCATCAAGCAGTTGTACAACCTGGGTGTTGAGATCGAGGAGAATTCCGAGCTGGATCTGTTCGAGGCATTTAACAAACACGCCGGGGACGAGAGAATCCCCGCCAAGGTGGCCGAGATGGCCGAGGAGCTGGGCGCGGGCAACAAGAAACCCGAAGTGCTGGAGAAATTGGCTCAGTACGAGCTCACTCTGCTGGATTGGGTGGAGGCGCACAGAGGCTACCGCAAGTATGTAGCCATCGCCGGCAAGTGCTGGCCCGCGTTCCAGACTCAGTTTGGTTTTGTTCCCTGCTATGTGAACAGCCGTCTGACCGGTATGGGCATTCCCGTATCCTGCGAAGTGGACATCTACGGCTGTCTGTCCGAGTTCATCGGTACCTGCGTGAGCCAGGATGCCGTGACGCTGCTGGATATCAACAACTCCGTACCTGCGGATATGTTCAAGGAGTCCATCGAGGGCAAGTTCCCTTACACTCACAAGGATACCTTCATGGGATTCCACTGCGGCAATACCTGCTCCAAGAAACTGGCTTTCTGCGAGATGAAGTACCAGAAGATTATGGCCAGAAATCTGCCCATCGAGGTTACCAACGGAACCCTGGAGGGAGATATCGCTCCCGGCGAGATCACCTTCTACCGTCTGCAGTCCACTGCTGACTGCAAGCTGCGTGCCTATATCGCGCAGGGCGAAGTACTGAACGTACCTTCCAAATCCTTCGGTTCCATCGGCGTATTCGCGATCCCGGAGATGGGACGTTTCTACCGCCATGTACTGATCGAGAAGAATTATCCTCATCACGGCGCGGTGGCGTTCGGCCACTTTGGCAAGGCACTGTACGAGGTATTCAAGTTCATCGGCGTACCCGTGGAAGATCTGAACTACAACCAGCCGAAGAGCCTGCCTTATCCCACGGAGAATCCTTTCTGCTAAAAGCGGGATCATATAAGGAGAAAGAGCATACGGTAAAGGGCGGAGACGCAAGTCTCCGCCCTTTTTACGGGTGCGCCATGGGGCGCGCCAAAATGTTAAAAAAGGGGATTGAAATTTTTGAATCATGTCATATAATAGTTAAGGTTTGTGGAGGTAGCCAGCTATGGTTAAGGATATGACAAAGGGTTCGCCCATGAAATTGATATTGGGATTTTCCATCCCGCTTTTATTCGGTTTTCTGTTTCAGCAGTTTTATAATCTGGTGGACACGGTGATCGTGGGACGTTTTTTGGGGACGAATAATCTGGCGGCGGTGGGCGCCACCGGTTCCGTCAACTTTCTGATCATCGGTTTCTGCATGGGGATCTGCAGCGGATTTGCCATCCCTGTCTCCCATAAGTTTGGAGCGGGGGACCAGGTGGGGGTGCGCCGGGTGGTGGCCAACTGCATCTGGCTGTCCGCGGCGTTCGCTGTGGTCATGACAGTGCTGACCACGCTGCTGTGCCGTCATATCCTGATCGCCATGAAGACGCCAGATGATATTCTGGACGCGGCATATTCTTACATATGGGTGATCTTTTTGGGTATCCCTGTGACTTTTCTGTACAATATGACCGCCGGGGTGATCCGCGCTCTGGGAGACAGCAAGACCCCGGTGATCTTTTTGGTCATGTCCTCCTTTATCAATATAGGGCTGGATCTGTTCTTTATCGTAAATCTGCGGTGGGGAGTGCAGGGGGCGGCCTGGGCCACCGTGATCTCTCAGGGGATATCGGGACTGTGCTGCCTGCTCTTTATGATCAAAAAGTTCGAGATGCTACGGATACGCGGGGAGGAGTGGAAACCTGACAGGCATTTGATCGGAACGCTCTGCGGCATGGGAGTGCCCATGGGGCTGCAGTACTCCATCACCGCCATCGGCAGCGTGATCCTGCAGAGCGCTACCAATACGCTGGGTTCTGACGCGGTGGCCGCGGTGACGGCGGCCGGTAAGATCAGCGGATTTCTGGCCTGTCCCTTTGATGCCATGGGCTCCACCATGGCTACCTACGGAGGACAGAATGTGGGAGCAGGAAAACTGGACCGCATCGGGCAGGGCCTAAAATCCTGCATTCTGCTGGGGGCCGGTTATTCCGTGATCGCTTTGGGCGTCAGCCTTCTGTTCGGAAGACCGCTGGCAAGATTGTTTCTGGATGCCTCCGAGACGGCGATCATAGAGAATGTAAGACTGTTCCTGACACTGGCCACAGCCTTTTATTTCCCGTTGGCGCTGGTCAACATCATACGATTTATGATACAGGGAGTAGGATTCCCGTTCTTTGCCATTCTGGCGGGAGTATTTGAGATGGCGGCCAGAGCGCTGGCCGGTTTTGTGCTGGTGCCGGTATTTGGATTCCTGGGCTCCTGCCTGGGCAGTCCCATCGCCTGGATCATGGCAGACGCTTTCCTGATCCCTGCCTATTTCCATGTAAAAAAGAAATTAAAGGCAATGAAAAGCGGCATATAGTTTGCTTTTCTGCCATTCATCATGTATAATGAGTAAAACGCTCCGCGTTTAACTCTACTGAATCAAGTGTGCGCCGGGGCGCACGGGATTTACTGTATAATGAGTAAAACGCAACATTCCCGAGACCCTGGTAGGAAAGGAAGGTACGCCCTCCCATGCTGATAAAGACATCCGTCGTATGTGTATTGATGATCCTGTATATGATTGGTTTTTATTATCGAAAACCCCATATTCCGATCAGATCCACCAGAATATTTCAGGTGATTACGCTGGTCGCACTGCTCAGTACCGTGTTCGATCTGGTCACGATCTATACGGTCAATCACAGAGATACTGTTCCCGAAACGGTGAATCTGGTCTCACATATCATTTATCTGCTGTCCATACTGGGATTTGTCTACCTGTTGTTTTTATACCTGAGAAGTTTTCTGGAGACAAACCGGAAATTTTCCAGAGCGGTAAAAATGTGCCAGCGGTTGCCGTTTATTTTTTCCACCATAGGAATACTGATTCTGCCCATCACCTATATTCACGGAGAGACTACGGATTATTCACTGGGCCCCAAAGCTTATGCTCTGTATGCCAGCCTGGTCATATATCTGCTGCTGATCCTGTATTATTGTTTGCGTTACTGGGAGATCCTGGACGGGGACAAGAGGGCGGCGATCATCCTTGCAGTTCCGATCTATGCGGTGGTCGCCGTGGTACAGATGCTGCTGCCGGAGACGCTGATCGTGATCGTGGCGGCGACTCTCATTATGCTGGGTCTGATCCTGAGCAATGAGAATACCGAAAAATATATGGACGAAAAGACCTCCCTGTTCAACCAATATTCTCTGGAAACCGTTCTGGAGGAAATATTTTTGAGAAAGCAGAAGGTGGAGATGGCAGTCCTGTGTTTCGGCAAGAAGGAGAATAATATCGACTGGAAACAGGATGTGTCGATCTTGCAGGATATACACGGAGAACTTAAGCTAAGCCGACAGCAGGGATACCGTATCTGCGAAAACGGAGTGGTATTCATCGCGGGTTCGGAAGGTAAGACCAGAGCGATATTGGATGAGACCAAGAATGCTGTGGAAAAAAAGTACGGGAGCGATAATATCACCATCGAGACAAAGATCCTGTCCGAGGAGGAGACAGTCACAAAACATAACTGTATGCGCAATATCATCGCTTTCTGTACGGAGATCGGCAGCCGTTTTGCCTATATAGATTATCTGACGCACATATACAACCGCAACGCCTTTGAGAGGGATGTTGCCGCGCTGGACGAAAGCAGCGGAGGCTGTTATCTGATCGCCGATCTGAACGACCTCAAGATCGTAAACGATACCATCGGGCATTCGGCCGGTGATGAACTGCTGCAGAATTTTGCCGCTCTGCTGGTGGAGGCCTCCGACGGCACGGGAAGAGTATACCGTCAGGGGGGAGATGAATTCGCGGTATTGTATGAGGGAGACGCCCAGCAGTTTGTCCGCAGGCTGGAAGAGTGCTGCCGGGTCTATAATAGCTCCAGCAGCGTTCCCATCCGTTATGCCATCGGGGCCTGCGAACTGTGCGACAGCGATTTTATGGGCGTGGCCGACCAGAGGATGTACGCGGATAAGAGGGAGAAAAAGCAAAACAAAAGTCAGATCTTGTAAAGGAGAGAAAACATGTACGATTACCGACAGGCCATAGACAAAATTATGAGGCAGGAGGTGGAGGCGGGGCAGATCGCAGGCGCGGGCTATCTGCTGATACAGGGGGGAAAAGAGCGCTGTTTCAGCGTCTGCGGCTATGCGGACAGGGAGAAGAAGACCCCCATAAAGCGCGATACGATCTTCCGGCTTTTTTCCATGACCAAACCCATTACCGCCGCCGCCGTTATGATGTTGGTGGAACGGGGAGAACTGGATCTGCGGGACATAGTCGGCAGCTATCTGCCGGCTTTTGGAGAACAGACCGTATGGAATCCGGACGGGGAACCTGTGCCTGCAGAGCGGGCTGTCACGATCTACGATCTGCTGAATATGACCTCCGGTATTCCCTATCCGGAAAACTGGGAGGGCTGCAGCCCTTCCGGCATATTGATGGACGACCTGTTTCAAGAACTCAAAAAGGCACAGGCGGACGGACAGCGTCTGACCACCCGGGAGTGGATCGACCGCATCGCGCGGGTCCCTCTGGCATTTCAACCGGGAGAGCGCTGGATGTACGGCCTGTCTGCGGACGTGCTGGGAGCGGTGATCGAAGTGGTGACGGGGAAACGCTATGGGGATTTTCTGCGGGAAGAGATATTCGCGCCGCTGAACATGGCGGACACGGGCTTTTATGTGCCGCGGGATAAGCGGGAGCGCTTTGCCCAGAACTATATCTGGAATGAGAAAAAGAACGGACTGGAGATATATACGGACTGCAATCTGGGAGAGTACTACGGGGAGGACGTCTCCTTCGAGTCCGGCGGGGCGGGTCTGGTATCCACGATGGAGGACTACAGCCATTTTGCCCGGATGCTGCTGCAGGGCGGCACCTATGACGGCGTCAGGATCCTGGGTGAGAAAACCGTGCGGTTTATGAGACAGGACAGGCTTTCCCCCGCGCAGAAAGGAGCTCTTCAGTGGGACAGCAATCTGGGCTGTGGCTACGGCTGCCTGATGCGGGTGCTGATGGATCAGGGGGCTGCGGGGACCATCGGAAGTCTGGGCGAATACGGCTGGGACGGCTGGACCGGAAACTATGTGACCATCGACCCGGAGAACGATATGATAATGTTATACTTTATCCAGAGATGCGGATACAGCAGTACCTCCGCGCTGCGAAAACTGAGGAATATCACCTACGGGGCGCTGGAACGGCTGGAAGACTGAGAAAAAAAGGGCAGATCTAAAATCTGTCCTTTTACTCTGTAGTATCTGTCTCTGCCGCCACGGCGGAGGCCACGGAAGACACTACGGCAACGATGACGGCTACAATGATAATCAGTAATCCGCCTGCCAACAATATGAACATATCTGACTCCTCCTGCATATAGAGTTCCCTGACCGGCCCGCCGGAGCTTTTTATACAGCGCCGTATGACCGGAGACTACCTGTATATTTCAGTATAGCGTGTCCCGCTGCAAAAAACAACTGTTAATCCTGTAATTTTTTGTAAAAATTGTTTGAAAACAGATAAAAAAACCATAAAAAGACATGGATTTTCTATAAAAAGTAAGTTATAATGCTAGTAAGAGCAATACATGTCAGAATATTTTGTGAAATAAAAATTTATGTATAGTTTAAGAAGGCGTTTATGGGAAATCAGAATTGTCAGTCCGATGTGGTGGATCGTTCCAAACAGAATACGGAGGCTGGGAAACAGGAGCTGTATATGTACTCCCTGCGCAAGATGGCTGAGGACAATGTGGAGAAAAACAAGAGTCCCTTGACGCAGCTTCAGAATCTGCGCTCCTTTTTCTATACGGGCGGAGAGATCATCCGGCAGCATCCCACAGAGCAATACGCGCTGATCGCCATGGATATCGCGCAGTTTAAGGCTGTGAATGAATTCTGCGGCAGGGATGCGGGGGACGCGCTGTTGGCCGCTATCGCCGGGGCGTTCAGGAAACTGGACGCGGAGAGACCTCTGACCATATCCTCCCATGCCAGAGCGGATGTATTTGCCCTGCTGACCACTTATAAGGAGGAGCAGGAGCTGGTGGATATCGTGCTGCAGATCAAAAAGGTGATAGACGATTTCCCCATCGACTGCAAGGTGCTGCCAGCGTTTGGCATCGCCACCTCCCAGGGAGAGCCGCCAGCTATCAGCTATCTCAAGGATTGCGCCACCATGGCCCTCAATACGATCAAGGGCAAGTTTTACGCCAGTTACGCCTTTTTTGACGAGAAGATGCGCAAGCAGCAGATGCTGGAGAAACAGATCGAGAACAATATTGTCGCGGCCCTGCAGAACGGTGAATTTGCGTTATACATACAGCCCAAAGTGGATATGGAGACGGGCAGGATCGTGGGCGGAGAGGCCCTGGTCAGATGGGTGGATCCGGATCACGGCGTGATATCGCCGGGAGAGTTTTTACCGGTACTGGAGAAAAACGGTTTTGTGATCGACTTGGACATTTATATGTGGGAGCAGGTATTTAAGATGCAGAGTGCCCTGCTGTCCCAGGGACGCCATCCGGTGCCCGTGTCGGTCAATGTATCCCGGGTACATGCTTTTGACAAAAATTTCTGTGACACCCTGTGCCGGCTCAGCCAGCAGTATCAGGTGGATCCGGCCTATGTCCCTCTGGAGTTGACGGAGAGCGCGTTTTTGTGGGACGAACAGGGAATGTATCGGCAGTTGGAGATATTGCAGAGCAAAGGATTTATAGCGTCTATGGACGATTTCGGCACCGGGTATTCCTCCATGAATATGCTGAAAAATCAGTCCATGGACGAGGTGAAAGTCGACCAGACGTTTATAAGGGATCTGGAGACCAATGAAAAGAGCAGGGTCGTGATCCGCCATACTATCCGTATGCTTCAGGAACTGGAGACGGATATCATTGTGGAGGGCGTGGAGACGGAAGAGCAGAAGAAATTCCTGCTGGACTGCGGCTGTAAGGAGGCCCAGGGGTATCTGTTCTACAAACCCATGCCCTGGCAGGACTTTGTGGCACTGCTCTGAGGATACAGGATAAGGGGACCGCAGTCTGTAGGGGCTGCGGTATTTTTTGTAAAATTTTTGCTTTTTCTATTGACAAACCCCCGAAAAGGGAGTAATTTATGAAATACCCTATATAGGACGGGGACGAATATCTGTTTCTCCCCAGGTATATCTTTTTTCAGGTGAATCTCCGGTTTCGGAAGTTACCCATGACACAGAGAACTTGTTAGGCGGCGATGAGTACATGGATGCGTTGACGAACGCATGGGTGTATGGCCGATTCCCTATTGAGCGCGCAGAGGGGAATGAACGATCTACAGAAAGGACAGGTGAGAATATTTTTACATGACAGAGAATATACGGGCGGCGCAGTCCCAGTCGGCGGCGGACCCATCGGGCCTGCTGGGCAGACTGATCGATGACTATTCCACCAAAAAGCAGCCCTCTCTGATCCAGATGAAAAAGGGACTGCTCAGCAGAGAGGGCTTTTTGGGGGAGGCGGCGCAGTACGCGCAGCTCACCTACGGGATCTCCCGGGAGCAGGCGGATGAACTGACAGCCCTGTTTGAGCAGTATATCTTCGGGTATTCCAGGATATCGCCGCTGATTGATGACGCGGAGATATCGGATATCCGCATTGTCAGTCACGACAATATCAGAGTTAAGAAGAGCGGACGGCGCATGGATGCCGGGATCAGCTTTTTGTCGGAAAAGGAATACAGGCAGTTTGTGGACTATGTCGCCACGAAAAATCAGGTCAATATCTCCAATCTCAACGCTATTCAGCGGTTTACGGACTCGGACAGCCATCCCGATTTTATCTTGCGTTTCACAGTTTCCATGCCCCTTGTAAACACATACAGCGAGCCTTACCTGTGTATCCGCAAAGTGCCCAGGGATTTCCCGGAGATGAAAGAGCTGATAGACAGAGGAATGCTGGACCGGGAACTGGCACAGCTTTTGATCTGCCGTTTCCGCAGCGGTTCCACATTGATCTGCGGGGGCAATTCCTCCGGCAAGACCACGCTGCTGAACGCCCTGAAAGAAACTCTGCCGGACGACGTGGCGATCCTGGTGACGCAGCAGGCGGATGAACTGACCACCAAGCGGCACCCGGATATGATGTTTTTGCACTCGCTGCCGGGCAGCGGAGAGAGCCAGGTCAGCTATGATCTGAAAAACATCAGTATCGCGGGACTCACCATGGACGTGGATTTCTTTATTATCGGTGAGGTAAAAGGGGACGAGGCGCTGTATCTGCTCAACGCGGCGTACACGGGACAGCTCTGCGCGGCTACCCTGCACGCGCCCTCCGCAGATCGGGCGGTGGACAAGCTGGTGGACTATGCCATGTATGGCAGCCGCTACTCCCGGGATGAGCTGATGAAGATGATGGAATGCTTTACCACTTTGGTGTTTATGGAGAAGTACAGGGTAAAGCAGGTGTTCGCAAACCGGGGCTGGAACCCGGAGACCAAGGAGATGACGTATGAACGACTATATGAAGATACTGCTGTTCGCGGAGCTGACGGCGGGGTTTACGGCCCTGCTCTGGTGGATCAGGCAGGGCAGCATCCTACGGCTGCTGTGGCACAGGGCTTATGACTCTCTGGAGGCGGCAGCCGCCAGAAGGGTACGGGACAACCGACACAGTCTGCAGCTGTTTCACAGTAAAAAAGGCTTTTGGCAGCGGATGGAACAGCGCTTATTGTACAGTGGGATCGGCAGCCGTTTTCCCTTTTTGACGGCGGAAATATGGGTCGTGGCCAATCTGGCCGCGGGAGCGGGAGCCTATTTTTTGGCGCTGCTTGCGGGAGCGGCCTGGCCAGTGGCCCTTATGGCAGCAGGCGGATTTTGGCTGTTGGTCTGGCTGGCGGTGAACTGGGGGATGGAGCGCAATTACAACGCCACAGATGAAAATCTGCTGAAATTATTGGATTTTCTGGGCAACTACAGCATTACCTCCGGTGAGATCACGGCGGTGCTCGGCCAGGTCAGCCCCTATGTGGGAGAGCCGCTGCGGGGAGTACTGGACGCCTGCTATTATGAGGCCCAGACTTCTGGAGACACCAGCATCGCCCTGCTGGCCATGGCGGAGAAGATCCAGCATCCCAAGTTCAGGGAGCTGGCGCGCAATCTGGAGATCAGCCTGCGGTATGCCGCGGATCTGACAGTGCTGGTATCCCAGAGCAGGCGGTCCCTTCGAGAATATACCCGGATGCGGCAGGAACGCAAAGCCCTGGCCAGAGAGGCATGGATCAATATGCTGATCCTGGGCGCAATGACTGTAGTGATCTTAAAGGCGCTGGAATCTCTGGTGGGTATACCGCTGGGGGAGATCCTGCTGCACACCCTGCCTGGCATGGCTGCCCTGACGGTGATCGCGGTGATCCTGCTGCTGTTTTACCGACAGGTGAGAATGCTGGACTGAGGAAAGGAGAGAGGTACCGGAAAACATGGAATATATTACGATACATAGGATACTTCAGGGCATACAGTTGACGGCGGCGCTGCTGATAGGTCTGGAATGGATCATCCTGGCCCGCCGGGGACAGACGGGGGAGGTGGTGCTGAAAGCTTACGACACCGTCTGCATGCATGCCCGGCAGAAAAAGGGAAGATGGTGGGACTATGAGAAATGGGAGGCCTTTTTGCGGGTGAACGGCGCGGCCTATCACTATGGGAGCTGGATCAATCCCGTGAGCTATCTCACACTGTGCCTGCTGTTGGCGGGGGCCGGTCTGCTTATAGGGCTTTTTGCGCTGGGGCCGCTGCCGGGGATAGCCGGGGCGGCGCTGGCGGCCTGCTTGCCGGGGATCCTGCTGGAGCGCATGAACCGCAGGGATAATGAAAATATGCTGACGGAGCTGAATCTGGTCTACAATGCCCTGTCCATACAGATCCGTGCGGGCGTTCATGTGACGGACGCCCTGGCGGAGCTGTACGGCAGCGTAAAACAGGCGCGGCTGCGGGACGCGCTGCAGACACTGTCGGGAGACATAGTGATGAAAGCGGATATGGATGAAGCGCTGGAGCGGTTTCAGGGACAGTTCAATAACCGCTATATCGACTCCCTGTGCATCACCGTCATGCAGGCCATGGAGTCGGGTCAGGCGGTGGAGCTGCTTGGGGACATCGCGGATCAGATCAGGGATATGGAACTGACGATCCAGGGTAGGCGCAGGGAAAAGTTGGACCGGAGCATCACCTTTTATCAGTTGGGCATATTCTCCGCAGTCATAGCGGTGGTGCTGTACGCCTGCGTGGAGTATATGTTTGGGAACAATATGTTTTTGACTTACTAAATAAAAAGGAGCGAAAAAAATATGAGAAGAGTATATGGGTTTAAAAACAGAGTGCGTAAGGCTTTCACGGCTAAGAGCAGCGGTATAGACGGCCTGTTGGTGACGGTGGGACTGTGTATCATCGCCCTGCTGCTCTGCGTGGTGATGAAGGACAAGCTGGAGTTGTTTATCGGTACGATCGTGGACGCGCTGACAGCGAAGGCGACAGCGATCTTGGGTTAGGAGGCTGCCGTGAGAGGAAAGAGAGAGGGATCCGTGCTGGATATGCTGTCCGTCTGTATCTGCATACTGGCGTTGGCGGTGGTGGTGACGGCGTATTTCTATTGCAGCGATCTGCTGCTGCGAAAGGGGCAGATCAGCCAGGTGTCCAGATGCTATATCCTGAAGATGGAGACGGTGGGATGTCTGACGGAGACGGACAAAACCCGGATGCTGGAGGAATTGCAGGCCATCGGGCTCCAGGGCGCGGATCTGACCGGGAGTACGATGGAACCCGTGCAGTATGGCGACAATGTCATTCTGCGCATCCGGGGAAATCTGAGAGGAAGAATATGGGGGGAGGAACATGATTTGTTTCGTTCGGTTTTTACGGTCCGGGAGGTTCCGGTGGAAGAGACGCGCATGTCTACCGCCAAGCACTGACGGCGCGGGCAGAGCCATATTGTATCCCTGCGCCAGAGCGGGCCAGGTGGACGTGGTGGTGTCCATGTTCTTTTTCCTGACAGTGTTGATCGTGGCGATGTTCCAATTTAAGATATACACCGTCATGACGGCGGGGGCCTATGTGGAGGACGCTTTGGCGGCTTCCAATCTGGCCTCGGCCCTGATCGACGTCAGTCGGTCATTTTTTGCGGACAGTTCATACATGCTATCCTTTTCTGTTCTCT